>JAYZDF010000049.1:0-19810 GCA_036337945.1 Myxococcota bacterium | reverse complement strand
TGGTCGCCAAGCATGTAGAGCCTCGCCAAAAAGCGTTATTTACACCGCAAGGTCCTTTGTATGTGACCGTACAAAAAGGCGACAGGGTTATTCAGTTGGGCGACCGTGAGCTCTTACGTGAAACCGCCGCAATGTGGTGGCCTCTCTATCTTCGAGACAATTCAATTTATTCTCTCGTGTATTCTGACCGGATGATGAAGATGATCCGACTCGATCTTTCAAGTGGGACTTCGAGGATCATTCGTAACTGGAAATCGACTCCAGTTAGAGATTTTCAGTTTAAAGGACATCAGGTTGTTTACCAAAGCCAGCAGGCCCTCAACCGTTTCTCGGTAGAAGTTTTAGATCTGGTCTCAAACAAAAACCGAGTTGCTTATCAATCGAACCGACCTTGGCTAACACCGATGTTCATCAATGGCGGTATTCTAATTACCGATACTCAAAGTACTGTCGCGGGTTCTTTACACATCCTGAGCAAACACTCCAAAATTGATGGTCCATCGCTCGGTGCAGGGGCGCCCATTCCCATTACCAAACATCAAGGTTTTGTCGCGTTTCGGCTTCAACAAAAAGATCAGCAAAGCTATCTTTTGTGGCATCAGAAAACGAACCAAATTATAAAATTACCCACAGGTAATGACGGCGAGTACTTACTCGAATCAATTCAGTTTGAAGGTGAGGATAAGTAATGCTTGTCTCTTTAGCTCTTACCTTAGGTCTTAGTATCTCAACTTGTCCTTCGTATACAACATGCGCATTTCTTCCGATGCAAGGCAGTAACCCGACTGACGCGCAATGGAACGAGTTGTTCGAAGCTGCAACGGAAAATAAGCTTGGTGCCGCGAGCCCAGAACTCCCAGAGATCGAATCAGGTCCAAACCGAACAAAGGTTCCTCCCAAGATTGCTTGCCAAATTCTTAAGCCCATCGCCGCCGCCGAAAGCATTTGGCAGCAGTTTTGTCCTGATACTGGGAACACAGTAATTAGTTTTGATTGTGGTTTTGGGGTCATGCAGGTGACCAGTGGAGCGGCGAATTACGGACCCATGTTGGCGTCCGATACCACTTGGAATGTTGGTGCGGGGACTCAAATTCTTATCAAAAAGTGGAATGAAGAATTTCGCGGTGGAGCAATTGGTGACAGTGACCCCATGATTCTCGAAAATTGGTACTATGCTGTTTGGGCCTATAACGGGTTTGTGTTTGGCAATAATCCAGATAATCCACAGCTTCCACCCAATCGGCCGCCATTCAATGGGCCTAACTCGATCTCTAGAAGAAATTATCCTTATCAGGAAATTGTATGGGGATATCTTCACTTTCCTCTGGCTTGGCAAACTCAGGCCAAGTGGGAGGCTGTTGCAGTTACGTATCCAAGCCCTGGACAAGTAGGCTTAGACCCCGGACCCTTGCCTAAACTTGTTCCTGAACATCGGTCTGACTGTGAGATTCCTTGTATCGATACGGATTGCGACTTTGAAAGAATTATTGATGACGCAGATGATGACTTTGAAGTCTCGCGAGGGGTTACGCGAACCAGTTCTGAAGGCGGATATAAAGAACAATTCCAATACGCGTTTCCGGCCGAACCGAATACCGAAGCAATCTGGAGCTTCGAGGTTCCGAAAGCAGCCGTATATAGTGTGTCTAGCTATTTACCAGACTCAGACATTGCCTTGTCGCCACAAGGGCCGGTTTCCATAATGGCTCGAGGTGGAACACTTGCAGCGAGTCTCGATCAAACAAGTCCAGGCGGATTCTTTTATAAGCATGGAGTCGTGAAACTTTTGTCCGATGTAACCTATCAAGTTCGAAGCTCAAGCCAAAAGGATAGTTGCTGTGAAGCCGTTGCGTTTGACGCGATTCGAATTCAATTTGAACGCACCCTTGGTGCGTCGACCGTTGATGAGGCTTGTGGCGACGCTACAGATTGTGAAGCTGCGCTGGTTTGCCTAGACGGCATTTGCCAACCCGGATGCGAAGTGACGGGCTGTTCATCGACTCTCTGTAATTTCACCACAGGGTTGTGTGACGCCAAAGAAGGAAACCCTGATGCAGGTGTCTATGATGGTGGTGTGGCTTTAGCGACGGACGCGTCCAATGAAACTATGATGTCAAATGCAGTAGATGACGCGTCTTGTGGATGCCTGACGACTTCTCCATCAAGAAAAGATTCTAGTTATTTATGGTTCTTCGCTTTTTTCTTTTTCGCTTCATGGCTTAGGCGGACTGGAAGAGGGCAGCAGCGCCCATCCCGCCACCGATACACATGCTAACCACGCCCAATTTTGCTTCGCGACGTTTCATTTCGTGTAGCAGTGTAGCGGTCATTCTTGAGCCCGTTGCGCCTAATGGGTGTCCAAGTGCAATCGCTCCTCCGTTTGGATTGAGCTGTTCATCACTGATACCGAGTTCCTTTTGACAGTACACAGCCTGCGAAGCGAAGGCTTCGTTCACTTCGAAGATATCAATATCCGAGACTTTCAGACTATGTCTTGCGAGAAGTTTAGAGATCGCTGGAACGGGTCCGATGCCCATGATGGCCGGGTCTACACCTGTCGTTACGTATCCTCGTACTGTAGCGAGGACTGGTAGCTTATGTTTTTCTGCAAAAGAACGTGATGTCATCAGGCAAGCCGCTGCACCGTCGGAAAGCGGAGAAGAATTGCCAGGCGTGACTGAGCCTTTAACCTTAAATGATGCTCGAAGACCCGCGAGAGCCTCCAAGGTTGTATCTGGTCGAATCAATTCATCGCGATTGAATACCTTATCGTCTCTTTCGCCTTTGGCGTTGTAAGAGACCGCTTTGACATCGACAATTTCGTCAGAGAAACGGTTGTGTTCCACCGCCGCAGTCGCTTTTTGGTGAGAACGATATGCAAACTCGTCTTGGGTTTCGCGGTTTACCTCAAATTTAGCTGCGACATTCTCGGCGGTGATACCCATTGGAGCGTAGACGTCAGGGTGCTTTGCACTGATATCGGGGCTCATTGATGGCTTGTTCCCGGTCATCGGTACCATGGTCATTGATTCGACTCCGCCCGCGATAATCGCGTCAACATGTCCTGCAGAAATTTTGGCAGCGGCCGTTGCAACAGTCTCTACTCCAGATGCGCAGAATCGATTGACGGTCGCAGCACTTGTTGAGTGAGGCAGTCCAGCACCCAGAGCAGCAATGCGAGCCACGTTGAGGCCTTGTTCCCCTTCGGGCATTGCACATCCGATCAATACATCTTCTATGAGATCTTCGGAGAGCCCGAGTGCTTTGCTCTTTTCAACGAGATGTCCAAGAACCTGAGTCACGAGATCATCAGGCCGGGTAAGAGTGAGACTGCCTTTTTTGGCTCGTCCAATCGCACTCCGGTGAGCGAGCACGATGACGGCATCATTGGCTTGTTGTGTGAATTCCATGCTGCATTCTTCGTAGCGCAGCTGCTCAGCCTTGAAAAGAGGGCAGGCCTATTCCTCCTGATTTAGTAGGGCGAACCCACTGTATGCAGCCGCACAGCGTTCGTATGCCCCATTTCCCCAATAGGGGCCCCATAAACGACGACTATCGGGTCACCGGTCTTGACTTGGTTTTTTTGAAGAATTTGTTCGTCGACGAGCCGAACCATCTTTTCCGCGTCATGGACTGGGTCCAAAGTCATTGTCTGGACGCCCCAACGAAGTGCCAAAAACCGCTGGGTTTTTTGGGAATTGCAAAATGCAACTACCGGCGCGTTGGGCCGGTATTTTGCCACGAGTCCCGCTGTTTTGCCGGAAGCTGTGAAGCAAGCGATAAGCGATGCGTCGCATTGGTGAGCTGCATGGCAAGCCATTGCGGCGGCCGTATCTGCAAAGCCATCGGGAACGCTGAATTCAGAAGGGCCGGTTCCCGCAGCGCGCATTTCTTCTTCGGTCTCAGTAATGATCTTTGCCATCATATCGAAAGCGTGGTGTGGAAACTGACCGATGGCGGTTTCAGCACTGAGGAGTACTCCGTCTGCGCCATCCATAATCGCGTTAGAAACGTCTGAAGCTTCCGCGCGAGTCGGCCGAGGTGCTTGAGTCATTGAACCAAGCATTTGGGTTGCAATGATAACTGGTACACCGTGTGCGTTTGCGAGCCGAATGACTTCTTTTTGTACCGAAGGAACTTGGCTCAATTCGATATTCGCTCCTAGGTCTCCACGCCGCATCATTATTGCGTCAGCGCGTTCTAGAATACCATCAAGCCGCGCAAAAGCTTCAGGTCTTTCAATTTTGGCTATGAGCGGAATATGGGCACCCATAGATTCTAATTTGTCTCTAGCGTGTAACAGGTCGCTCCCATCTCGAACATAGGTAAGCGCTATGTAATCAACGTGGTTGTCTACGGCGAACCGCAGAAAAGGGATATCGTCCTCCGAAATTGGGCCATCCTTCAAATTCTGGCCAGGTACGTGAATGCCAGTCCTTTGTACGACTTCTCCACCACTGAGTACTCTGGCTGCGATCATGTTTGCTGAAGTTTGCTCCACTTCAAGTTCAACCAGTCCTTCACTGAGCAGAATTTTATCTCCGCGAATCAATTCGCACTGGAAAAAGTCTTCTTCGACGATTAATGAATCGCTTGTCCCTGCTTCAGAGTCGCTGCCGTACGTGAAATTAACCATCGCCTCGTCCTGCAGTACACATCGATTGTTCTCAATCCGACCGAGACGAAGTTTCGGTCCTGGGATGTCTGCAATCACGGCAATATTTTTGCCCCTGCGCTCAGCGACTTTTCTCAGCAATGTAAGCCGTCGAAGGTGGTCATCAATTTGCCCAAAACTCAGATTCAGACGGGCTGCATCCATTCCCGCTTCGACAAGTCGGTCTAAGCTATCTTCGTCATTTAGAGACGGACCGAGAGTACATATGATCTTTGCGCTTCGTGCCACGGTGGGGACGCTGCCACATTTTCCCGTAGAGATCACGACTCTTTCTTGCGTTCAATATACTCTGCGGAAAATATTGCTCCACCGTCGGTTCTGAGCCCCAATTCGATGATTCCCGGTTCACACTGAAGCATTAATCGGTCGCCGCTGAGGTAAAATTCACAGGGCAAACGCTCGTCCATATTGAAAGAAATGGCCTCTGCAACAAAGAAACGGTCTCCTCCACACTCCGCGAAGATAGGATAAGCCCCAGCGCACCCCCCAACAAACCGAAATACCTCCTCAGCGGACTTGGCGACATCAATTAAGAAGTCCCGGTATTTTGGGCGTGGGCAACGAGCCGCGAGCGACACGTTTTGCGCGGTTCTAACAATATCTCCTGAAATTACGCCTCGAATCGCCCGGATGAGATGTGGAGCAGCCATTTGACCGATTCTTTTGAGTATATCTCGACCTGGCTCACCGGCCGGGTACTCTGTGCGACCAGAGCTGAGGATGTCTCCTGCATCTTCTCCTGAGTTTAGGATGTGGATGCTGAAATGAACTTCAGAATTTCCCTGTTTCAAGGTCCAAAAAAGAGGCGCGGGGCCGCGCTGCTCAGGCAATCGACCCGGGTGAACATTGATCCCGTCGTATTTCGCTAAGCCAAGGACTTCATTCGATAGTAATTGATGAAATCCGGCGACCACAAAAATGTCTGCCTCTTGTTCGTACAATCGCGCGCGAGTTCGAACCGAATGAGTGTCCGACGTAATTAGCGCGTCGATACCGAAGTCATGAGCAGTCTCATAGAGTCGGATGTGTTCTTGCCCAACCGATGTTTCAAAGTACTTGTGTCGGCTATCAAGAAGAGAAGAAATTATCCGTTGCCTGAGATTAGGTGCAACGGGGAGAAAACAGTTGAAGGCAGCCCGCTTTGACGAATCTGTTTCTGTCCCCACAACAACCAGAGAAGGTTTCAGGTCTGCGTGACACATTGCCCTCAGCAAGACGTCCGAGAAAAGACTATCCAGGCCGAAAAAAATGATTTTAGCAGGCTGAAAATTCATGAATTAATCGCAAGGCAGTTTGGTATTTTGTCCCTCAATGACCCGAATAAACTTACTTGCCATTGATCCATCTGCTTGCTGAATTGAGATTCGGTAACTTCCCGGCTTGACCTGAACTCGTTCACGTTTTGTCGCTTTGAATACGCCAATCCTTCGGATTTTGACTGTGACCTCCTCTCTACATTCCCATCGAATACTACCTTTACCTTTTGCGAGCGGTTTAGAAAATTTTCGCGTGATTTTTTTCTTTTTGGGTCTACGAAATTTTCTTCTTGGCCTTTTCTTCTTTGTTAAAACTTTTCTTTTCTTCTTCGTGCTCGAACGTTTTTTTATCGTCTTCTTCTCAGGACGAGATTTTGCTGGTGTAACAGTTTCTTTAGGGCTGCTTGCCGGCTCTGTTTTCGCTGGTTCTTGTTTCTGGTCTTCCACCGAAGTGGTAGTGGTTTGTTTCTTTGCTTGGCTCTCAGCAGGACTAGGAGCTTTTATCGATGAAGATGGAGGGACCGTAGAATCTTTTGCGGGGGTTGAGGTCAGTACCGGAGCTTTGGCTCTCAATTGTGTACCATCTAATTGTGAAGATGATTCCCCTGGTCGAATGACCCGTCCTTCTTCATCACCGAGTATTCCGATCGCTCTACGAATTCCCGTGCCAGTTGCATCGAAGGTGTACAGAAGGCCTGCGCTCATTGCAAAAATGAGCGCTCCTACGGCGAAGATATAAGGCAGACGGCTCCCTGAATCCTCTCCGTGAATAGCACTTTCGTGCGACGGTCTTAACTGTTCTCCTGCACTAAAGGATTCCGAAAATTCGTCTCTTTCGAACCCGACATTGACCTTTTCTATGGCAGGCTTCGCCTGACCTGGAAGTGTTCTCGTATCTGCGTTTCGAATGGATACTGGCCTTACGACAGGAGCGCCATTTTCAACTCTTATTTCTCCACTCATTCTTACTCGAAGGTCGGGAGGTGGTTTGGGGTCCGCACGAACAGATGGGGCCCGAGTCGAATCTTGTACTTGTGGTTTCTGCGGATTACTTCGTTTCGAAGCAAGATCAAAACTGTCTGATAATAACCCTGCACCTGAGCTCTTAAAGTCTCTCGATTCAGAATCCGGAACAAAGCCTGGTAACTCGCTCGATACGGGTTCTGCGGGTGGAATCAAAGAGCCTGGAGCATAAGGCGTTCGGTCTTCGTCCATGCTTTCAGAGGTTTTTGGGCGTACTCGAGAGGACTCTGGGCGTGAAGGCGCAGATCTGGCTCGTACTGCCACCGGCGCAACGGATTCAAAGTTTGCAGTTTGTTCGTCATCGGAGTCACTTACAAACGAAATGTTTCGTTCTCGAGCAGCAATTACCGAAGGCGCTAAAATCTCTTTACGTGGGCTTGGTGACCCAATCGAACCGTTCGTCGCAGGGTCAGCAACGATAGCACTTACGTTGTCAGAAAAATCAGTGATCGAAAGATCTGTTCCTTCGAAAGATGAAGGAAATGCGCCAAGACTTTCTTCATCGTCAAGGAGATCGAGCGCGCCAAAAAGCCCCGAGGCTCCTGGGTCTTTAAGCCGCCCCTCGTCTTTTACAGCAAGCGCCTCAACATCTTTTTTGCCTTCTTCATCGAGCAGGTTTCTTTCAATGGTTTCATCATTTTGAAAATACGGATCGTTCTCGAAAGCTGAAGCTGTTGAGGGCTCTGCTTCAGATGGCGAGTCTGAGCCTGTTAGATTTGAGCTCGAAGCACTCCAAATATCATCTTTCGGGCTCGAAATACTGAGCGCTTCTTCTACATCGATGAGCGCTCCGAGTGCGGTTCGTTCGGGCGGCACTCCGGGCTCTTCTATGAGTGATGCCCGACGAATTTCTTCTATCTCCTCATCTGCTAAAGCGGCCTCGGACAATGCTTCTCTTACGCCTGTTGACTCGGCCGGATCGTCGTCTGCCTCAAGTCCTAGAATCGCAGCTACTTCCTCTGGCGATCCCATTTCTTCAAGCATTCCCATCGATGTAGGAAGATCGCTTTCATCACCGGTATCTACGACCGGTTGAAGGTCCGTTGGGTCCTCGGCTGGGGCTTGGGGTCTCGTTGGTTCGTGTTCGGTTCTTTCGACCGCAGACTCTAGCAATTCGAGGACTGAGCTGGGGAGTGATTCCGCTTTGGTGTGTTCGACAAAGTCAGAATCTGCGTCGAACCTCCCTTTAGAAAAGGGGCTGCTACCGTCCCCTGTGCTATTAGGTTCATTGATTTCAGGTTTTAGAATATAGCCGGTGACTTCGAGTTCGCTTTGGCTTTCTGCGTCTGTGCTTTCTATGTTCGATTCATCAAGGCTTATTGCTGTGTTTTCTGCATTGTCATCATTTTCATCAAGCTCTTGATAAATTTCGAGATTACTTTGAACTGATGAGGCTTGAGACGAAAAAGAACGAATTTCTTCCAGTATATCTTCTTCGTCACCTTGAATGGTTTCTATATTTGATTTCTCTGGGTCATCGAGGACCTCAAGTTTCTGGGCTGTTGATTCAAATTCTAGAACGGGTACACCACCAAAAGGCGTTCGGTCATGGGTGTAGTTATCGTCGACTGATGCATCTTCATCCGAGGCAGAATGTTTATTCTGATTAAAGTCACCGATTTTTGAAGTCATCGACCTTTCTTGTGAAAGTATATACTCCTCCTCGCTTTCGGTTCCGTCTAGCGTGAGTAGTTCATCTTCTTCATCTGAGCTGACGAGAGGGGTTGCGGATGAATACTCACCATTTCGTCTTCCTTTGTCTGAGAAAAGTAGCGAACTTGCGTTGGACCAAGATGGTTCGTTCAGCACGGGCTCTCCTGCACTTCTTTTCTCTACAGGAAAGATTCTGTTCATAAAGGTCGTCAATGATCTTGGGGAAAGGACAACACCATTATGAAATGTATAGTTATATATCGCCTCGTGCAGTTCAGCTGCCGAGCTAAACCTGTCGTCACGACGTCGGGCGAGGCTTTTCATTACGATGTCATGCAAGGTCTTGCTGATGTCTGGGCGGTGATGAAGAAGAGGAGGGTGAATAGTAGCCGTGCGAACTTTCTCAATAATTGCTACTTCATTTGGCCCTGTGAAAAGACGTCGGCCAGTGAGCAGTTCGTACAAGAGTATTCCTACAGCGAAAAGGTCTGAGCGCTGGTCCAGTTCTTCGCCCATGGCCTGTTCAGGAGACATGTAGCCAAATTTTCCTTTAAAAATTCCTGTTCGGGTTTTTTCCCGGAAACTGGCTTTCGCTATTCCAAAATCTGAGAGTTTTACAGCTCCATCATAGGAAAGAAGTACGTTGGGCGGAGAGACATCCCGATGGATGATATTCATAGGTTGCCCATCGCTACCTCTCAGATTGTGAGCGTATTCGAGGGCTTTTAGAACTTGTAAAACAATGTGCAGAGCCAGGTCAGTGGGAAATGCCACCCGTTGCCTCGCGCAAGCTGCCAGAGTCTTCAGTAAATCACGACCCTCG
This sequence comes from Myxococcota bacterium, assembly GCA_036337945.1. Classification (GTDB taxonomy): domain Bacteria; phylum Myxococcota; class Kuafuiibacteriia; order Kuafuiibacteriales; family Kuafuiibacteriaceae; genus JAYZDF01. Next base: position 10,380 of record JAYZDF010000049.1, on the reverse strand, counting down.
ACATATTCCATAGCGATGAAGTATTGATCATCGACGACCCCTAGGTCATAGACTTGGACAACATTCGAATGACGCAGGAGAACACACAATTTAGCCTCTTCGATGAACATTCGAACGAACGATTCGTCGTCGGAAAGATGAGAGAGGATACGTTTTATGACGAGACGTTGTCTGGTGTCCCCGACGTCAGCGGAAGCGAGAAAAATCTCGGCCATTCCGCCCACACCGATTCTTTCCTCCAGTACGTAGTTTCCAAAATTGCTACGATCGTGAGCAGCCATCGACAAAATTCCGTTCCTACCAAATCGAAGCTCAGCAGCTTGACCGTTTTCATGCACCGACAACGATGGCTACCATCAGCAAGTTCTCCGAAGAGAAACATATTTGATCTGAACTCTTACGGTCGTACTCTAGCACTTGCCACGCGCAAACTCCTGATATTGGCTGGTTTTCTCGTAAGTTTATTTTTCGAGCCCTTGAGTGTCCATTTCTCGGTAAATTCCGCGTTATCCAAGGGTAATCATTGTATTTATACCCAAAACCGAATCGACGAATACGCACGTGCCTTGCCTGATCCCCATATATTACTAAGTGTTTCCAGCTATCTGACCGACTCGGCTATGAAAGATCTTTTCTCTCATCTTCCTGCCGCGAATATCGAAAATCGCCGCGCGATCTATGAGGCTTTAGGTCGAGCGCGTCACTCCATCGGACTGAAATGGCTCAATGAAACGGAGCCAGGTGAAGATCCTCAAGATCGATTGTCGCATTCTTTAGCGTTACTGGCCCTGGGAAATAGCTCTCAAACAGGGACAATCACTCGAAGCCTAGTGCTTGGAAAAGTGAGCGAACGTCGCTTTGTGAGTCGAGTTCTTGCGACCATGCGTCAGGTCAGGCCCAAAAAAATTCTCCAGCAAGCATTGAGTGATGGTGATGATGTAGTGAGACTCAACGCGATTCGTCGTCTCGGTCGCTCTCGGGTACGAGCGACTCGCGAGGTTTTGTTAGAACTGACGAAGTCTGACAAAGTTCATGTTCGTCAAGAAGCCTCAAAGTTGCTTGCAAAGGGTCGCCATCGCCTTGACCTCGAAATACTCAATCAACTTCCTGAACCGATGCGGAGCCAGCTCTATGTGAGTGCGGCAAGTCGACATCCTCGAAAAATGAAGAAGGTCGTCAAGTCAGATGTTTTCTCTAGTGACCGATTGAAACGGAGTGCGAGTCTAGCTGCGATGGTGCACATTCTTTCTTACCGAGAATTCAAGCGGATACAGAAAAAAATCACTAAGCGTTTCAAAAAAGACATTGTTCCAGAGTTGGCGATGACCCTCGCGCTTTACAATCAAGAAGACGGTTGGATTATGCTTGATACGCTAGACAAAGACGAACTTGAGCGTTCCATCGGTGTTCTCGCGGCCTACGTGGGAGCTGGAAGAAGGCGTTCAAAGATTTCCACTGTACAGGCCGAACGACTCGGCGGCCGGTTTGAGGCGTGGATGCAAACGGATTTGCTGACGAAAGAGTACGAGACCCGCGTTATTGATTCTCTTGCTGTTCTAGAGCCTAATGTGGCTTTGAATATCGCGCGTAAACGGATTCAATTAAAGGACGGTCCCGGCTTACGTGCTGCGCTCAGATACCTAGCAAAACATGGTGATATCAACGACTTACCTCCACTTATCGCGTTGCTCAAAACCAAACTCTCCGAGGACAGCCTAGCAAAAGCCCTCACTACTGCCGCGACCTTGTGTCAGCACTAGGCTGCGCGACTATAAAAAGTAGTAGTAAACCAGGGTCATTCACTGGTAGCAGAGCCAAGTCATGGTTCAAAGACCGAAAGTCTCGATCATCGTTCCACTTTATAACGAGGTCGACAGTGTGGACGAAATGGTTGCTGAAGCACTCAACGTTTTCGATCAGAACGATATCAGTGGTGAGCTCATTGTGATTGACGATGGATCCTCTGATGGTTCTTGGGACAAACTGGTCGATAATTCGAATCGAGACGCTCGAGTAAGGCTCATTCGTTTTCGTCGAAATTTTGGGCAAACGGCCGCCATGGTAGCTGGCATTGATTATTCATCGGGAGACATTATTGTCCCTATGGATGCGGACCTACAGAATGACCCGAACTCGATTCCTCTACTGTTGACGAAATGTGACGAAGGCTATGACGTGGTGTCAGGTTGGCGGAAAGATCGTCAAGATGCGCTAGTGAGTAGGAAGCTACCTTCTTGGATCGCAAACGCGCTCATTTCCTATGTGAGCGGAGTTCGACTTCATGACTATGGGTGTTCGCTCAAGGCATACCGCCGCGAAGTTTTGGACCCTGTAAACCTTTACGGAGAAATGCATCGCTTCATTCCTATTTATGCCTCTTGGAATGGTGCGAAAGTCACCGAAGTTCCTGTCAACCATCGAGCTCGAAAGTATGGAGCCAGCAAATACGGCATCGGCCGCACCTTTAAGGTTATTTTAGACCTCATCGTGGTCAAATTCCTTGGTTCATATGGAACCAAACCGATCTACTTTTTTGGTGGTTTAGGATTTTTGCTTTGTGCGGCCGGCCTCGTAGCGGCTGGTTATACTGCGTATGAGAAGGTCATTCATGATGTTTGGGTTCACAAAAACCCATTCTTACTCATTTTTGTTTTCTTGTTTTCCTTGGGCGTTCAGAGTGTCTTCTTAGGTTTGCTCGCTGAAATCGGAACGCGAACCTACCACGAAAGTCAGCGTAGGCCGATCTACGTCGTCAAAGAACGCCACAACATGGCTCCACCTCGTGAACGACGACTCAGAAAGACGGGCGTATCTTCGGAGGTTGTTCATCTTGAAGAGGATGAACCCATCAAGGATGCAGTCGGAAATTAAAGTCTTGATTTTTGCTTAGGTGGGCAACTTGTTTTGTGTGGAATCGCCGGAATAATTACTCCGCCGGGTCAAGAACCCAACGCGTCAATTCTTGTTCGAATGACGAGAACTCTCTCACGCCGCGGGCCCGATGCAGAAGGATTTTTTATCGACCCCAAAGGCGGCTGTGGATTGGGTCATCGAAGACTATCAATTATTGATTTGAGCGGCGGGCGCCAGCCTCTGTCGAGTCAGAACAACTGTATTCATGCCGTCGTGAATGGAGAAATCTATAACTTTCAAGCATTGCGAAAAGGTCTCATCCGAGAAGGTTATAATTTTCGAACGAACTCTGACTCTGAAGTCGTGCTGTACGCCTATGAAAAGTGGGGCACCTCTTTTGTAGAAAAACTTGATGGAATGTTTGCGATTGCTCTGTGGGATTCTAGTAATCAAACATTGATTCTCGCTCGCGACCGCATGGGTAAAAAGCCACTGTATTATGCTTTTGTTGGCGAAGCGGAAAAATCACTTATTTTTGCATCTGAACTCAAGGCCTTGGCAGAACATCCGGCTTTGGTGCGAGATATTAATCCAAATAGTCTTGCATCGTACCTCACCTATGAATGCTTACCCGAAGATCAAGCGCTTTACTCCAAAGTTCGAAAGCTTCTCCCGGCGACCACAATGGTTTATCAAGCCCAAACTGGACAAGCGCGCTTCTACCAATTTTGGCGAATGAACTTCAAGAATTCAGAACTTGATCGTCAGATCAATCAAATGAATGAAGACGAGATCGCCGACGAACTTCGAAGGCGCATCCAACTAGCGACGCGGGCTAGGCTGATTAGTGATGTCCCGCTTGGCGTGTTTCTTTCTGGAGGTATCGATTCGTCTATTGTCGCAGCGGCAATGGTCAAAGAAAAACCATCGAAGTCTGTCAAGACCTTCTCAATCGCGTTCGAAGATAAATCTTTTGATGAAAGCTCTCATGCGCGTCTCGTTGCACGTCATCTCGGTACCGAACACCATGAGGAGCGACTCTCTCCCCAGACAATGATCGACATACTGCCGGAGGTTTCTGCTTTCATGTGCGAACCGATTGGTGACGCGTCCATAATACCTACATATCTATTGTCTCGTTTTGTTCGCCGTTCGGTGACAGTTGCATTGGGAGGAGACGGCGGAGATGAGCTCTTCCTTGGTTATCCGACGTTTCAGGCCGACCGCGTAGCACGACGGTTAGATCGGTTTTTATCTCGTTCGTCGCAAAGATGGCTTGGTTCAAAATTAGGTGGCCTGGCGAACCAGCTTCCTGTTTCTCATCAAAACTTCAGTCTTGATTTCAAGATCAAGCGTTTTGCACAAGGGCTAGGCTTTCAACCAGAACACCGTCATCAAGCATGGATGGGTTCATTTTTACCCGAAGAAATGCGAAATATCTTTGCCTCTGATTATTATGAGCGAGCGCAAACTCAATCTCCGTATAGTTTGATTCCGGCATTGCGCACAGACCGAGATTTTCGGGACCATCATGATCGACTGAGCTATCAGTATGCGCGCTTTTATCTGACGAGTTGTGTGTTGGTAAAAGTTGACCGCGCGTCTATGGCCTGTGGCTTGGAAGTACGTGCGCCTCTTTTAGATACAAATGTTGTGAACTGGGCCACCGCATTGCCGGGACATTTTAAACTTCGCGGAATGACGACGAAATATATTCTAAAACAAGCGGCACGAGAATGGTTGCCAAATGAGATTATTGACCGACCCAAAAAAGGTTTCGGAATACCTGTTGGTGCTTGGCTGCGCGGACCGTTGAAGTCCTACGCTCATGATTTATTGAACTCCCATTCATTCCTTAATGCCGGGTATTTCAATGCGAAAGCCGTTCAGCAAATGCTCAGTGAGCATCAAGATGGACTTGCAGATCACCGCAAACCGCTCTGGACTCTTTTGGCGTTTGCCGCTTGGCACAATCATTATGGACCCGGAACCTCGAGAGCAATGGATGATGCATCAGCTAACTGGTCATCGCCCGATCAAAAAGGATTTCTTCGTTGCTAATGAGCAAAAACCTCGGTCTCAAAGCTGGCATCGCTCTCGTGTCAACATTGTGGTTGATGGACAGCTACGTTGCGCTTCGACCTAATACATCACTGGCGACACCTGAAGAGGTCCAGACTGCGCTGAAAATTATCAAGGAAAATAAGAAACCTGGGGATATCGTGGTTCACTCACCGCTGCTCAGCCCAATCGAATTGGTTCATCTGGGAGGGCTCGATGCTGCGCCGGCGTTACCGTCCTCGCGCGTTACAAATTCAAGAAGGGTACTCGTCTTGGATAAAGCCCATACCGAAATGCACGGATTCGGTTCGCCAAAAACAACGTTTCGCGTCAGTGACCAGAGCGATCTTGTCGTGAAGGTTTATGAGCCTGACGCCGCCCACGCTGGCCCAGTATTTGATCTATATACCGATATCAATCAGGTACAGATGTCCATTGAGAAACCGGCGGGAAAGGTTGTTTCTAGGTGTACCGCGAAACGCGCTGCGGGAGGACGTTCTTGTCCCGGTCAACCAGAATGGCTTTATCTTGATCGGCGAAAGCTCGTGATAGACGGTCAGTCACAAGAATGTGTTTGGGCTCATCCAACGAATAACGGAGTGATTGTTCTGACTATCCCTCCTCTCAGAGATCAGACCCAGCTAAAGACTTTAATTCTCAAGGTCCAAACGGGCCTCACCGATGACGCTGTTCGAACAACCGCGGGAGGTGCCAAAGTTCATACTGAGGTGCAACAGGACGGCCGGGTCTTAGCAAAAGTGACCGCACCGAACCGAATAGGCATATATGAAAAGACGGTGAGTATTACGTCAGATAAAGAAGTTCAATTACGCATAACAAGTCCGAAAGATGGCCGGCGTCATCATTGCGTTATGGCTTCTGTGGAGGCGGCCAAGCGATGAGCGCGATAAGAGGCAGCCTGGCGATAGTCGCCGTATATTTCGTTTGCTTGTGTTTCACACATAAAAATGCGGCCCTGACCGATGATGACGATTATTATATTCCTGCGGGTATTAGTTACGTAGCTTGGCTTGGTAAAGCGGTTACTTTTCAGCCGGAAGCATTTAAGAAGAAGACTATCGATGCCGCTTATAAAATTAATAAAGAGCATCCTCCCTTTGCTAAATATGTGTTTGGACTTTCTCATTTTTCTCTTCGAGGTGTTTTAGGTCCAAGCGATAGTGCTCGATTTGGTGCGATTTTATTCTCAAGCTTGATTGTTGCACTGTTGTGCTTTCTTGCGGTCTTTCACTTTGGCACAAAGTCCGGCTTACGCATTGCTGCGTTTTCGTCCCTCATGCTCTTGGCATTACCTCGCTTCAATCTGCATTCTCATGTTGCAACTTTAGACGTGCCCGTGGCTGCGATGTATCTTTTCGCCGCGACAATGGTTCTCTACGCCGAGAGAAGCAAAAGAGCGGCCATTTGGGCCGGGCCGGTGTTTGGGCTGGCGACAGCTACAAAACTCAATGCACCCTTTTTGTTGCTCGCTTACATACCGTTTATAATCTTCACTAGAGTATCAGAGTTAAGAAATTCACCATCAAGCCCGAGACCGGCAACTATTCCTAGCGGGCTTCGTCTCATTCCCTTTCCAGCCGCGTTGCTCTCGATGGCGACCTTAGGTCCTCTCGTCTTCTTCGCTATCTGGCCCTGGATGTGGACAGACACAGTTGCCCGAGTGAAAGAATATATTGCCTTTCACGCGAATCATTACGGAATCCACTTTTTATACTTCGGCCAAGTACATACCGACGCACCGTACGCACCTTGGCATGCTCCATTTGTGATGGCTGCGAGTACGATTCCTTTAGTCACCTCGGCCTTTGCTGTTTTTGCGGTGATACGCGCCTGGCCACTGATTCAGTCACGACTGACGAAATCCTCTCAAGTCGATGAGAAGCAAAGAATGCGCAGCGATCTTTTATTGTTTCTCATCTTGAACTCGCTCACCACGATTTCTTTGGTCGCCTTCGCAGGGACTCCAATTTATGGTGGTGAAAAGTTGTTCATGCCATTTTTCCCGTTTTGGTGTTTGTTGGCAGGGATAGGTGTCAATCATCTTTATGAAGCGCTTCAGTCTGTTGTCAGAAATAAAACCCTCAAATTGGCTTTGGTCACTCTATTTTGTTCTTCTGGGTTCTTTTATCAGTGGCGGTATTTTGGATACGAGCTTTCGCAATATAATGCTTTAGTGGGCGGGGTAAGGGGAGCAACGGCTCTCGGCTTCGAACGTCAATATTATGATCTAGCGCATAGAGATTTAGTGGATTGGCTCAGTGAAAACGGGCCTAAGAACCTGAAGGTTCACTTTCTTCCCAACAACTGGGAATATGTACGAACGTACAAGTGGTATAGGCGCGGCAAAGACTTGAGGAGCGATATTGTAGTCGTGAATAATGAACGCGCCGCGGATTGGATTATCATTACCCACGAACGCCGGTTTGCACGATATTCAAAGGACCTTTCTCGTTACCGCTCAAAACCAGTCCTCTTTGAGAAACGTATTGATAGCACGCCAATTTGGACCGTCTTCAGCGCAAAAACTATAGATAACCCTCGATAAAGCCGTTTTTATTCACCAATTCGGCCGTTTTTTTGAGGGGTTTCGGCTGCCGTGCGAGCATGACCCTGATCAATGAGGGACAGAAAACTACAGCGAGCTGCAGCAGTTTTTTGCGGCGGTTTGTTTGCCCTTTGCTCGCGTCAAGCGATCGCTGAAGATGATTCACAAGTCTCGACCGCTTCGGTAGCCTCTAAGACTTCTTCTATCTCAGCGACTCCATCAACGTCGTCCAGTTCCCCAACCAGATGGCGTCGAATTGAATTACGACGTTCTCAAAAAATCAATCAGCTCAAAGATTCTGTCAGCTCTGCTCTCACTGCCACGAGTGCTGCTTTGATAATGTCTCAACTTGATGAGCAACTGACTCAACATCTCAAACTTTTATCCCATCGACTTAACAGTCCGACGCGCCTTGATGGTGGGGAGTTTCATAGTCGAGTTAAAGCACTCTACCTTGATACCCACTGGATAATCCTTGCTCGCTCACGTGTACTGGAGAAATTTACCCAAAAAGCGCGAGACCAATATCTACAGACGCCTGCACAGCTGAATCGAGCGAGATCTCTTGAGATTCCTGCAATCATTTACATGACCTGGGCTCACTATGCGTTAATGTTTCGTAGCGGCCAAACCTTTGATGGCGTTCTCCGGGAGCTCGGTGGTCTAACGTCGATTGCCTCGGTTCTCTTTTTCGCGTTGGTCTTACTGGGCAGTTTTTTATGGCTCCGGGCTCGTATCCCAGGACTCATTAAGCGAGTGAGAACTTACGAATACCAGTTCGCCCGATCTGTGGCTGCGGTTCGTCGATGTGAATTATTAATTGGGTTTCTCCGTCACTTTGCTGCGATTTGTCTCAATATCGTAGCTGTGCACATCTTTTCTTATTTGTTTCAGTACCGTCTTCCTCTTATCGAAATGCGTGTCGCGTTCTCTGTGGCCTTCTGGATAGCTTATTACCAGCTTGCTCAACGGATTATCGAAGTACTCGTGTTTCGTGTAGCAAGGCGTAAGTTCCAGCTAAATCTCACAAAACGTAAACGTATAGCTGGTTCAATCCTCTTTGTTGGACGATTTGTTGTCGTGGGCGGCTTTTTGTTAACTGTAATTCAGGTTGTTATCGGAAAAGGAGCTTTGTATTTTCTTGTCAGAAACCTGATCGGTGTAAGTGTCCTTGGCGCCGCACTTATTGTTCTTAATCAATGGCGAGCCTCAGTTATCAGTTTGTATCTTGAAAAAGGTCCTGACGCCCTTTTGTCGGACCTCATTGAAAAATCTAAAAACAAGCCCCAAGGATTTTTTCTCGCGTGTTTCGCTTTCGTATTTGTCAGTAGTCGCGGTCTTCTAACCTTACTGAAGGATACTTTACTGAGCTTTGAGCAGACGCGTAAGACTCTCGCATATTTTTTCCGGCGGAAGCTAGAGCGTCATGCGGAGGAAAATGACGCTGAGTTAGGCCAGGGCAAGAAACTCCCGGCACCATTACTCGACGCATTTACGCTTGAGCCTCTGAATCAGGAAAGCTTTCGGATTGAGCGGTTTGATGAGATCGAAACATTTGAGCAGCAGTATCATGCGTGGAAAGCATATAAGAAGAAGGGCTCAGTATTAGTCGCTGCCCCGCTAGGTTACGGTAAAACAACATGGCTTCATCGCGCCGCAGAATTCGTCGATGAATCGATAGAGTGGGTGGATCTTGGCTCACAGATTTCTGAGAAAAAACTACCGTTACTCGATTTGGAAAGTGATGAGGCTATGGCAGAGGCTGTTACGAGTCTTCTTTCCGGGCCGAGAAAAATCTTTATCGTAGATGACCTCCAAGATGTGATCACTCGAGTGATTGGCGGGACTCGTAAGGCCGAAAGAATTATGGATCTCATCGAACATACTGGTCATCATATCTTTTGGTTATGTGCCATCGACACAATGACCTGGAACTATCTGAAATCTGCGGCTCGCCGCAGAAGCTGGTTTAGAAGAGTTATTGAGCTATCGCGTTGGTCTGATGAAGAGATCGAAGAACTGATCTTTACCCGCGCGATGGCCTCCGGTGTTTTTCATTCCTTTGAAGGTTTACTCAACGAGCAGGACAAACAGATTACGAATGAACGTCTAGCCGAAATCGGTCAAAGCTATTCTCGTCTCATATGGGATTCTTCAGATGGATGTCCTTGGGTGGCCTTGCATTATTGGGTGCAATCTCTTGTGCCGGTGAGCTCTACTCAAGTCAAAGTTCGTTTGTTTCGCCGCACGCCGTTATCGCGGCTCGACAAATGGCCGAAAGAAGCTACCTTTCTTTACGCCGCTATTGTGATTCATCAAAGGCTTACCGTTTCAGAGTTATCGGAAGTTCTGCGATACCCGGCTCGCATGTGTGAAAATTTCCTAAATCAAGGCTGCGAGGAGGGGTATTTGAAATGTGACGAACTGGGTCGTTATCAGCTCGAGGTTAACTGGTATCGCCCCATCGTAAATTATCTCGGCGCACAACACGCAATTGAGGAACTCTAAGGTATGGAAACGCAAGCAAGCCAAATTCTGCAATTTATCCGACCGAGCGGTATCTTTTCTGCCGTCCTGGTCTTAGCAATAACTTGGTTGTTCGGACGAATCCTGACTCACCTGACTGGTCGACTTGCTGCCAGTTTCGGTCGGCAAAGGCTTTTAATCCGGCAGACAGCATCGCTTTTACGGTTTGGTTTATATGTGCTTGGTGTTCTCGTCGGACTAAGACTTATCTTCGATGTTTCGAGCGAGGTTCTTGCTGTCGTTGGTGGCACGATCGTCGTCACGGTAGGGCTTGTTCTCAAGGATCAAGCCGCTTCAATTCTGGCTGGTGTTACAATCTTAGTAGAGAAGCCTTTCCGCGTTGGTGACCGCGTCAGCTTTGGCGGATATTATGG
>JAYZDF010000048.1:0-35963 GCA_036337945.1 Myxococcota bacterium | reverse complement strand
AAAATCCTAATGTAAATTGGTTGCAATCTGCGACAGACCCAGATGTCGCTGTAATCTTGATGGATCCTACGTTATTACGTCCGGATTATGCCATCAGTCCTCGACCAGAAGAGCTGAAGGTCATTAACGCATCAGAGAATTTCGAAGAGAAAGTAGTGGTCCGAGTCATTATTCGCGCAAGTGAAAAACCGGACGAGCTGTATCTTAATCTGTTGGCGCCGCTTTTGTACATTGTTGGCGAACGACTCGGTATGCAGCTCGCACTCGTAGGAAGCGACTACACGATCAGAGAAACGGTCCAACTAAATCCGCCGAGTTCTAATCAAGAAGACGTTGCCGAGCAAGCTGGGTGATTGATATGTCTCCTTGTCTCGCAGTATCCTGTCAGAACTTGTTACGAGCATTTAGGAAAAATCACGCTACTTTACTGTCACTTATCTCAGCAGATGACTTCGATACGCTAAAGTTCACCAGTTTGATGACTCGACGAGATCAGATCGTAGAAGAGATTGTGAACGGCGGTTTACCCGAACCAGAACTGAGGCAGGTCTATAATGAACATCAAATGCTTCAGACAAAAATCCGCGCAGTTTGCGATGAACTCAAGGCAAATATGTCAAATTTAGGCACCGGAACGAAGGCGCTTACGGCTTATCGATAGTCATTTGCATCACTTGATTTGAGCATTACACTAATTTTTGCAAAACCGACCAAAAACCACTCTTCGGAAGCGGGTCTTGATCTGTTAGCCTCTATGCACGGTGATTGAACTATTCACATTTCTCGAACGTAATAAGAATGAGATAGTCGAAGACCTCCTCGTTCGGATTCCAGCCACGGTTCCCGCCTATAGAAAAATACCAAAAACGGAGCTTCGACAGTCTCTTGAACACCTCATGGAGGCCTATGGAGATTATCTGGTCACCGGTGAGCCTGACACAATGACGAGTGTCTTACGTTACATCACGAAGGTAAGGGCCCAGCAGAGTTTCCGTCTATCTGATGTCTTACGTTCCTTATTACTCATTCCGCCCGCCCTGCGCGAGCGACTACAGGAAGAGTTTCGGGGGAACGATGCTGCGGATGCACGCGACAAATTTAATATCGCAGTCGAGAAATTCGAAGAGACAACCTACAACGCCGTCTGCTTATTCACGGATATATTTCAGGAATATCTGATGAATATGATCAACGAACACCAAGACTACCTGAAAAAAACAAATCAGAAATTCGGCGTAGATTTATCGAAATTTATTCTTTTCAAGGGGTAGTAAATCATGGCAATTCGTCGCCCTCCTCCATCATTGAATCCAGCCTTGAGCGCAAAAATTAGCGGGCTTGATAAGAAGCTCGACAAACCTCAAGAAGCGCCTCCTAAAGAGAACACGCCGAAGCAGACTACCCAAAAGCCAAACGAAGAAGCAAAAGCTCTAAGTGTTTCCGAACTCGCCGCCAAACAAAACGTCCATCTTGACCGCTCGCGAGGCGCACAACAATCTCAAGAGTCAAACGATTACCTGTTGTCTCGCCAGGAAGTCTCAACCGGACACAATTTTCTAGAGGCTCTCAACGACCCTCCCGACGACGAAGAACGCAATGAAGACAATGAACTCGAACCAGACCCCTATCTTTCTGGATTCGAATCAATGAAAAATGTTTACCTCAAAGTTCATGGAAGAGCGTCACCAAAGACCTTACAACTCCTGGAAGGCCCCGATCTTGAGGACCTTATTCGCATGCTGGAAGAGCTTCATCTCACGGACGAATTACGGAGAAATGCAGAATCAAGAGTAGGTCGAGATATCTATAATATATTGAAAGACGAGCCCGGTCCGTTGTTGCTTGGACTATCGGATCAAAGACTAGCTTACCCTTGGCGCCTCTTCACTGAAGGATGGGATATTTGGGTTCCAGATATAGAGAGTGAAATGGAGGACGCAGAGGAATCTGGAGTCGAACTGTTTTGGGAAGGTGAAGCTGAGGACTCACAGGGGCAGGATATTGAAATCACTCAAAGTTTGAGCTTTGAATCTAATACACTACGATTACACACAAAATTTGGGAACAAGACCGACGATTTGACCTTCGACGGTCAAACTTTTTTTCGCCTAAAACAACGGTGATTCTGAGACATCTCAAAAGCAGGCAGACTTTCTCCTAGTAGGTCTAGATCTGCAGTCTTCTAAGTTCTATGGTTACGCAGAACGTTGGCGAACAATGACGAAATATTGGAAGCGCCCACGATGCCGCTACCTTCCCCTGATGAATCGATGTCCGAAGAGGAATACGCTGAGCTGGAATTTGTGGACGCAATGATCCTGGGTGATACCACAATCGAACCCGATGAATTCGATTTATTCGAAGGGACAAACGTTGGCGCCTCCGGAAGAACAGATTCCTTCTTACTATACGCGGGTGGAAAGACAACGCGTGGTCTGGCACAAGATAGCGTCCCTTATCGAGACCCTAGAACTTCAGTCGAACCCAAAAATCTGACGCCCTACGAAAGATTCATATTGGATATGGTCGATGGTCAGCATACCGTAGAAGAACTTCGGGTAAGCGCAGGACTTGAAAAACAAGAAATGATGACAACAATGCTGACGCTTGCAGATAAAGCTCTTATTTGCTTCGCCGCCGACGAGTCCGAGCTAATACCAGATCCACCGCCAACTATAGATCAGGATCAAAACGTTGTTGATTCGTTAGGTCTTGGGACTGGTCTTGAGGAAGATAGTTTCGGCGACACTGCCGCTCAGCAGATTCCGAATATCCCAAACGAACCGACAGCTAAAGCGCCAAAGAAATTGGTCCTCGAAGACGTAACAGCCCGGCAACGTACGGAGCTCGAAAATGAGGTGAGTTTTGTCGATGCAAAGGCTTTGCTCACCAGCACTTCAAGAAACATGCTCGTGGAAGACGGAGAAAGTGACGAGGAAAAAGCAATCACGGTCGTCAACCACATTGAAAAAGTTACTTCGGCAGCTCCGACAGAAGAGGCTCTTATGCAAGAGGCTCCACCTCTACATCTTGATTCTCCCCCTACAACTGGCAATGAAACGCCCGTACCCTTACCTCCTAGTCAGAATATTTCCATACCCGCTGCGATAACAGAACTTGGTGATGTATATGTTAGCAATTCAGTGGGACAAGCTGGCAACTCGTTTGATTACGATTTTGGCGAAGACGAAAATGAAAAATCACTCAGTCTTGGTTTGTCAGAAGAAGCAGAAGCATTCTCAGAGTTGGAGCTCCTGAATAATGTGCCACTGGAACCCAATTCGCAGCTTGATGTAAAAAACGATTCTCTCTCGCAAGTGAACGATGCAGTGGCACTCGCAATGGACGAACTCGCCGACGAACTTTCTCTAGAGGACGCAGAAGCCGAAAGCCACGAACTATTCTCGGACGACGAAGAACTTGAACTAAGCGATGATTTCTCTTCGCTCGAACAACGACTCAAAGGTATAAAGACACCCATTCAACGCAAGCCGAGTATAAAGTTGGAGCCAATCGAAGAACTTCCTCTCGCGCCGATGCGGTTAGACTCTCAGTTTATTAAAGCCATTACGGAGCCGCCCCAAAAACACTCCGCGCCAAAATTGCGGCGACGTGGAGTCATCAAAGAAGTCGACCGTCGTCACCAAGTAACTCAAGCGAAAGAAAGCAACTCTCCGAAGCAGAAACAAGACTTTACCTCCCCGAAAACCACCCGACCGGACAACAAAATTACCGGAGCGGAACAAGCTAAGGCCGAAAAACTCTTTGCAGAGGCACTCGCCGATCGGGCAGCAAAGAACTTTGGATCAGCTAAGATGAAGATCAAACTGGCACTCACTTTCGATCCGGACAATCCCTTATACAAAGAGACGCTCGATAGCTTGTCTGCCGCGGGAAACGAGGCGCCCAACCGAAATGGTAAGGCGATGACGCTCTACCAGAAAGCAACAGTCGCGGAGAAAGATGGACGGGTCGATGAGGCCGTGGAACTTTTACGAGAAGCCCTGAAATACGCAAAAGATGCGCCTATCTACAACAGACTCGGGGTTCTTCTCGCCATGAGGAAGTTTCAGTATAAAGAAGCTCGTGAGCTAATAGAAACCGCGATTCGCAAGGATGCGGCCAACGCCACCTATCAACACAATCTCAAAAAGATCCTCGCTATGCAGGCATCTGTCGAAGTTGACCGCCGAGCTCAAGAAGGTAAACAGAAAAAGGGACTTCTGGGATTTCTGAGCCGTCGAAAAAAAAAGTGAGATAAGTTAGAGTCCTACCGGAGGCTGAATCCTCCCTATGTTTATAAACAATGAGCACGCGTAAACCACCAAAGAAGCCACCTGGCAGTACAGAAGCTCCGCGTACACCTCAAGCACCACAGCTCAGCTCTCTGATGGACTCGGTGGGCGGGATGATGGCGCTTCCTGAGTCCATCGCGAAAGGACGCGCTGTCAAGATGCCTCCCGGTGACGAACCTCAAAGTGCAAGAAGTGGACGTCGAAGTTGGAGTTCTCAATCAACGACAGATTCAGCCGAACGCGAGAGTCAACGTGGTCTCACAGAAGAACTTGAGGCAATTTCGCCGAATGGGCGATCAAATCCGAATCACAGAGCACTACAAAAATCGACGCTCATTTCGCTGACAGAAACCGCTGTTTCCGCGATGCCCTCAAGCTCTAGAGACCTATGGGTTTTGCACGACCGTGACGGCTCTTTCGCTACAAACGTAAGAATATTGGCGACGAGAATAAGCAAGATCAACGAAACATATGGGTACAAGAGCTTCATTTTCACTTCTCCTGGAACAGAACAGGGAAAGACGGTGTCCGTCGTAAACCTAGCTCTCGCAATGAGTGAAGACTCTGATCGAAAAGTAGCACTACTCGATACAAACTTTAGAAACCCTCGAGTTGCTGACCTATTCAATCTCGACAATTCTCGAGGGTTACTCGGCGCAGTGACCGGTCATTACTCCGTATCCGAGAGCGTCACCCGTGTCACCGGACGTAACTTGATCGTCATGACATCTGGAGGCGAACATGCGAATCCAGGACAGCTCATGTCTGAGCCGGCTTTCAAAAATCTTATTTCTCAGCTCTCACAAAACGTAGATTATTTATTCATTGATGCACCACCTGCATTGCCGCACGCAGATGTAGCATTATTATCGCAAAATACAGACGCCGTAGTCATGGTCACAGCCAAAGGTCGAACAAAGGCCGGCATGCTCAATCAAGCCATCTCTGCTATCGGTGCACAAAAAATTGTGGGCACGGTATTCGTTGACATTCCCGGCTCCAAAAAACGGAGCTAGACACATGCCGCAACTCATCTCGCAAGCGAGAGCCTTGCTCACGGGTGATAGGAAATTGTCTTCCACGACTAATGCACTTACCGTAGACCTCGAAGAATATTTCACCGTACAAGCTCTAGATGATCGTGTACCGAGAAGGCGCTGGTCCAACCAACCGCTTAGATGCGACAGGCAGGTTAAGATACTGCTGGATTTATTCGATAAGCACAAAGTCAGCGCGACCTTTTTCACCCTAGGGTGGGTCGCTGAACGCCACCCGGAGCTCATCCGAGAAGTTCACGCTCGAGGCCACGAAGTCGCTGCTCATTCCTACTGGCACAAACTCGTGTTCGATATGACACCCGAAGATTTCAGAATAGACCTGATCCAAGTCAGAGACCTTTTGCAAGATCTAACAGGACAGAGTGTCATCGGTTACCGAGCCCCAACGTACTCCATTACAAAAGCCTCATTATGGGCCCATGAAATTCTAGCGGAAGAAGGCTTTCTTTACTCGTCATCAATTTTCCCAATTCACCACGACCGCTACGGAATCAGCGATTATCCGAGGTTTCCACACCAGGTCGAGGTTAATGGCCGGCAACTTTGGGAATTCCCAATGACGACATTTCCGGTCGCCGGAAAAAACTTACCCGTTTCGGGGGGTGGTTACATGCGTTTGCTTCCGGTACGCACTGTCGCAAGTGCACTTGCTTCAATAAATAAAAGAGAAAAACAACCGGCAATCATATATCTTCACCCCTGGGAAATTGACGGCGACATTCCAAAGTTCAAACAGGGGCTCTTTCAGGATTTTCGAGGTTATACGGGGATAAATAAAATGCTGTCTAAGCTTGAATATCTTCTCAAAACACTCCATTTCTCTCGGGTGGATACGGTTTTAGGCCTTAGCTGACAAAGGAATCGAACTACGTTGAAAATACTTGCTCTCGTTCATCGCGTACCATTTCCTCCAAACAAAGGAGAAAAGATACGTGCCTTCAATCAACTTAAGTTTCTTCGAGAACAAGGGCATATTATCGACCTATGCACATTTGCGGATGATCCCGAAGATATGAAATATCACGGTGACCTTCTCAAATATTGCCGAACAGTGCGTATCGTCTCAAAACCAAAGAAACTAAATACAGTCAGATCGATTGGTGCACTACCAACAGCTCTTCCTCTTTCTGTTGGCTTCTACCGTTCGGTAAGAATGTCCTTTATTGTTCGAGACCTCTTACGTCGGAATAATTACGACATCATATTCTGCTACTCGTCACCGATGGCCGAGTTTGTACGTAATCGACACCTCCCCTTCCCTGCTCCGGCACGAGTGATGGACTTTGTCGATGTAGACTCTGACAAATGGCAACAATACGCAGAACGGAAGACTCAACCCATGAGAACGGTTTACCAGATTGAAGCGAAACTTCTGGCCAGATACGAAAGAACGATTGCCGAAGAGTTTGATGCGTCTACCCTCGTTTCAGAGGAAGAAGCGAGAACATTTCGACAGGTCGCGCCCAAGGCAAACTTCATTGAAAGCGTTCCTAACGGTGTGGACACCGTTTTCTTCGGTGAGACAGTAAGAACTCCCTCGGAGCAGAGTTCGCCGATTTTTGTTTTTGTTGGCCAAATGGACTATTTCGCTAATGTCGACGGAGTAAAATACTTTGCGGAAGATGTTTTTCCCGCGGTAAAGCGCCGATTTCCCGAAGCGAAGTTTCAAATCGTAGGGCGAGCTCCAACACCCGAAGTAACGCAATTGAAGAACATCGACGGGGTAGAGGTTACTGGCGGCGTGCCCGACATCAGAGACTATCTTGGTCAAGGGACGATTATGGTTGCACCGCTCCGGATTGCGAGAGGGATTCAGAATAAAGTTCTCGAAGCTATGGCTGCAAGGATTCCAGTTGTCGCTGCACCCGCAGCATTTGCTGGGATAGAAGGCGTACCGGGGAAGCATGCTCTCGTGTGCGACACAGCAGAAAAGTATTCTAAAGCTCTCATCGAATTAGTTGAAAATCCCGACAAACAAGCAGACCTTGCACGTGAAGCTCGTACTCTGGTTGAAGAGCAGTACGCTTGGGAGCCCGCGATGAAAAAACTGGAAGATATTTTTGCCCGTGAAATACAAACGAAGCGACACTCGGCGCAAAGAGACTAGTTGTCTTTACTTAGCTTCAGCAAGTATGAGCCTGTACTCAGCTTCAGTCACAGGCTGTATAGATAATCGACTTCCTTTCTTCAGCAAGACCATATCCGCCAACTGCGGCATGCTTTTGAGCTGTTCACGTGTCAAAGGCTTTTCAAATTTCTGGTGTGCTGTGATGTCCACCGCGACCCATCGAGGTTTATCCCGCGTTGCTTTATCGTCAAAATATTTAGAGTTAGAGTCGAACTGAGTTGGATCAGCATAGGCCTCTTTTGTGACCTCCGCTGTTCCAGCAATACACATAGGCTCAACCCGCGAATGGTAAAACAGAACGACGTCTCCGATCTTGACCTCGTCCCTCATTATATTGCGAGCTTGATAATTCCTTACGCCATCCCAACAGGTCGTTTTCCGTGGAGAACTTAGTAAATCATCGAACGAGAATACGTTCGGCTCAGACTTGAAAAGCCAGTACTTCGTCTTGGACATATACTTCAACCGTGAAGTCGGTCCTCCGGATGACCTTCACGGATCACGTCTGCTTCGTGTTGAGCTACCTCGTCAAGTCGAACCTTTACTGTTTCTTCATCGAAGACTTTCATCGCAATACCAACATATGATTGATGATGCCGTGCCTCGGAAGCCAGCAAGCTCTTGTACAAAGATTTCAACTCTTTTTCTTCGAAAGCTTCAGATAAGAGCGACATGCGTTCACAACTACGAGCTTCGATCATCGCACAGCAAAGCAGCATATCGAGCATACGGTGCGGCTCATCTTTTCGAACAACAGTCATGAGTCGACCAGCATATGAACTAGGTTTCTGCCGTCGAAATGGAATACCTCTTTTCTCAAGGTGCTTCAGCATTAGTTCGAAATGTGCAAGTTCTTCTCGAGCCAGCTCACTAAGCGGCTGAACAATCGCTGGCTCATCGGTATAGCGAAAAACGAGGCTCAGTGCCGTTGAAGCCGCTTTACGTTCACAATGAGCATGGTCTAATAGTATCTCATCTACGCAATCAAGGGCTCGCTGCGTCCATTCCGGTGAGGTTTCACATGCAAGGTGTAGCAAAGCAATCTTCTCCCTAAAGGTTGTCGCATTTTGCGGCCAAAATAAAATCGTTTTCGGTGAGACCACCGACATCGTGAGTCGTGATGTCCAGCTTGACCTTGCCCCAAGTGAGATAAATATCGGGGTGATGACCCTCTTCTTCAGCAAGGACTCCGACCCTGTTTGTAAAAGCAAGCGCTTCCGCAAAGTTGGGGAAGTTCCATTCTTTACTCAAAAATTTTTCATCCAGAACCTTCCAAGTGGAAACTTCAGTAGAAAGTTGGGATATAGCTTCCGCACCGAGCGCTTTTGTGCCGCCGGCGCATGGTTGACACTTTCGTTCTAATAAACTCATAGTTTGTGACCTCCAACTCAGAACACTCGAGAATCTCCTCGAGCTGCACGTGCTGCCATCCACAATCGGTCGCTTCCCCAGTACAATGAAGATTCATTGTTGTCACGAGAGACGATAACAGTTGGTGCTCCGAATACACCGTTATCAATGGCAATCTGGGTCACTTCACGCAAGCGTTTCTTTGCGGGTTCTGACTGCGCCTTCTCGACGAGGGCTTTACCATCTAAGTCCCTGATATCGCAGATTTGTTGGAGAGTCTCAGGCTGAGATATATCTTTCCCGTGCCGCCAATACGCTTCAAATATTGACTCGATCAGACCCCGATCATTATTTGCCAATAGTGTCACCCTGAGCGGTAAGGCTGTTCGCGCAGGAAACACTGACGGCCATGTTTGCTGAACTCCAGAAGCTGCCGCCTGTCTTCGAAAATCATGCCCCATATAATTATACTTGGCGGGATTATCAGAAGCAGAAAGGGCACGAGGATTGACGGCCTTCCAAACGCTACCCAAAAACATAGGCCGATAAAGAACTGCATCACCGAAGAAGCCGCGTAGTCTGCGAAAAGCCAGATAGGCAAACGGACTTGAATAATCGAAATAAAACTCAACCGGGGTCTCAAGCTTATCGGCGTACGTCACCTCAAGGTTCTCTCCACTCAGATAAGACTCCACAGTTTGAATTCTATCCTGTCCCCAATAAAGTTCCCCATCCACAAAAATCCCGGGGGCGCCAAACACGCCTTTCGAAAGTGCGGTGTCAGTCAATTCTCGAAGACGAGATTTAATCTCCTGAGTTTGACTCTTGGCAATGATAGCAGTTGCATCGTATCCATTTTCCGTCAGGATTCGAGCAATGTTTTCGTCGCTTGAGACATCTACAGAATCAACCCAGTACGCACGAAAGAATGCGTGCATCAATGTATTGTAAGGTTCGCCTGCTGCAAGTACTGCTCTAAGAGCATTGACCGTTCTTATAGGATGGTTTGCCGGCATGACAAACGGAAGATCCCAAAGGCGAGCATACCGATACATATCGTTCAAATTGTGCCTTGCTTTGCTCACACCCACCGAGGCGGCCAGGTTCTGTGGGACGGCTAAAGCTCGAAAAATCCCTCCCAGAAGCATAGGTTTTAAAACTAATTTTGCGTTGACGCGTGCCGCCATATCCTCAACGACCGCGGAGCCCAAATAGGCAAACGGACAGGAAAAATCGAACCAATATTCAATTGTTGGTCTCACTTTCTCAGTTTAGCATTTTCGTCATTCTTGCCGAAATGCTTTCTTCGGCCAATCAACGGGGTCAGTGAGATTGGGGCAATCCCGATTGACGAAAAATCAGATGACCCTGAAGGTAATAGGTATTCGGGAGGACGGACCATGATCAATACAATTACAGTTGCAGATTTGATGAAGACAGATCTCGTAACCCTGTCGGAAGAGGACAGTCTAGATATTGCAGAACAGACAATGCGGTTTGCCAAAGTTCACCATCTACCAGTGGTTGATCCGGCTGGACGAATGCTGGGAATCATCACTCAAAGTGATATTATTCGAGTTTCTGTAAGCAGCTTCGCGGACCTTACAGAACCAGAAGATCGCGCCATAAAGCGAGAAATTCTCGCTAAAGACATCATGGTTCGTCAACTCACCACTGTTACACCAGGTACGACGGCCTTGCATGCCGCACGTCTCCTCGCGACACACGAGTATAGTTGCCTACCTGTCGTAGAGGGTGACCGTATTGTAGGCCTCATCACCGATAGGGACTTCTTGCAGCTTGTCATTCGCGCTCTCTCAGAACCACTTACCGGTGACCTATCCGTCATGCCTCTTGTAGAGTCCACGTCAGATTTGCGCCCCATATCGTGAACTGAAGTCACCGCTTTTTAGGTTTCCTGCGATTGGGGTCAACGCTTCGTGCGCGGTAACCAACGTACAGAGGGACTCCACTAAAACCGTATTTACTACGAAGCTCATTGAGCAGGTAGCGACGGTAACTGAAGTGTATCAATTTCGGGTCATTTACTGAGACCAAGAAACGAGGTGGTTTTACTCCGATTTGCGTGATGTAATAGATCCTACCGCGCTTACCGCCCTTCGTTGGAGGAGGATGGTGTTCCATTACCGTTTCAACGAATCGATTTAGTTCGCTAGTAGGTATCCTCTGAGCGTATTGCTCGTACACTTTTCTAATTGTGGGGAAGAGACGTTCAAGACCAAAACCGCTTTTTGAACTCGTGAACACTATAGGCGCATAGTTGAGATGCTTTAACGATTGCCGTACTTTCTCAATATGCTCCTTGAGCTTTACGTCGCCTTTTTGAGTGTCCCACTTTGAAATCACCAAAATAACCGCTCGACCTTTTTCATAAGCAAAAGCAGAAACTTTCGCATCCTGCTCCGCTATCGTTTGAGAGGAGTCGAGAAGAAGTATTGCAACATCAGACCGCTCCAAACCCTTGAGCGCTGCGAACACACTGAATTTCTCTACACGGTGCGCTATCGAACGCTTCCTTCTAATTCCAGCAGTATCTATAAAGAGATATTCCCGACCGCCATGTTCGACCAACGAATCAATCGTGTCTCTCGTTGTGCCTGCCATGTCTGAGACAAGATGTCGGTCTTCTCCAAGGAGTCGATTGACTAAGGAAGATTTACCAACATTTGGCCGACCGATAACCGCAATACGAATCGGGCCCGTTTGTTCGACGTCTTCGTTTTCCGCTTGTTCAGAGTTCTCGGTAACTTCCGCTTCTGGAGTTACGCTAAGAAAGTCATCAAAGAAATCAGGTTCTTGCTCACCTGCAGTTTCGTCACTCGTCTCATTCTCGGGCAGCAAACTCACGATTTCTTCTTCTAAATCCATCAGGCCACGGCCGTGAGCAGCACTTGTTGCAACGACATTTCCCATCCCGAGAGCATAGAACTCACCAACCAGAGGGTCTTGTTTACTTCCATCTACTTTATTGACCGCTACAACGACTGCTTTTGCTGATTTGCGCAACATCTGTGCAATCGTTTCATCCTCAGGCAAAAGGCCGCTACGACCATCAACAACCAATACCGCGACATCGGCTTCATCCATCGCGAGCTGTGTCTGATCGATCACTCGATGTGTCATTGGATCATCACTTTTTGGGTCGAATCCACCGGTATCTATCACAACGACCTGTCGGTCATCTTGAATGCCTCGAAGCTCCGCTTCGGCATAAATCCTGTCTCTCGTTACACCTGGCTCATCGGCAACAATTGAGCGTTGCCGTCCGACAATCCGATTAAATAACGTCGACTTTCCTACGTTGGGCCGACCGCAAATCGCAATAACAGGAAGGCTCATTCGTAATCCTCACCTAAATCACTAAGGTCGAAGGTCGAAGGTTGCTCAATCTGCATCGTTGGTGCTTCGAGAGAATAGCCAAGGTCTGCTAAGCGACGTGGATTATCAGACCATTTATCGGTAACCCGAACATTGAGATCTAAGAACACTTTACAGTCGAGAAAGTATTCGATGTCTTGCCGGGCACGTTGCCCTATCGCCTTGATGCGTTTTCCACCTTTGCCGACAACAATTCCCTTTTGAGAGTCTCGTTCAACATGAATTGTCGCCATAATCCTTATCAAGCGAGGTCGTTCATCTTCAAAAAGTTCAACCGTCGTTGCGGCCGAGTAAGGAAGCTCTTGCTGAGTTTCGAGCATGACTTTTTCACGAATCATCTCAGCGACGATAGCTCTTTCAGACATGTCTGTGACTTGGTCGTCTCCAAAGTATTGCGGTCCTTCTGGCAATGCCTGGGCGAATGCATCAGCTACTCGGTCAAGACCATTCTTCTTGGTGGCTGAAATGGGGACGGCTGCAACCAACTGTTCGCCTAAATGTTCGGTCATTTTTTGGATTTGCAGCAAAAGCCCGTCTTTTTGCTTGATCAGGTCCACCTTGTTCAAAATGAGAACCACTGGTTTCTTAGAGCGAGTCACCGCATCAAGTATTCTTTGAGTCCCGTCTGTTATTTTGTCGTCTTCACGTGCTTCAACTACGAAACCGACAACATCTGCATCACCAATTGCCCGCCTGACCTGGTCAACCATAAATCGATTCAGAGCTCCTTTGGCCTGATGGTGGCCTGGTGTATCAAGGATAAGGACCTGTGCTCCTTCGGGATGAAGAATTCCTAGAAGATTCTTTCGTGTTGTTTGTGGTTTATGAGTCGTCGCGGCTATCTTCTGCCCCAACAATTGGTTGAGCAATGTAGATTTACCAACATTAGGCCGCCCGACTAACGCAACATAGCCTGACCGAAATTTAGTCTTTTCTGTGTTGGTCGAATTGGTCATAAGTCACCTCTCAAAAAAGTTATGGACTTAATTATCTGCGCAACCTTTGGACGTGTCTGATCTGCAGGCACTCTTGCAATTTTGCGGACAGTATCCATGCCTTCACTGACTTGCCCAAAAACAGTGTGAATATTATCGAGCTGAGGAGTTGGCCGTTCGGTAACAAAAAACTGTGAACCATTCGTGTTTGGTCCGGCATTGGCCATTGAAAGCCGCCCTGGCTCTGAATGCGTAAGTTCAGAATGAAACTCATCGTCAAATTGATACCCCGGCGTGCCGACTCCGGTGCCTAGTGGACATCCACCCTGAATCATAAAACCAGGAATCACCCGGTGAAAAGTCAGCCCATCATAGAATGGTTTGCGAACCTTCAACTTTGTCGTCGGATCTACCCATTCTACTAATCCTCTTGCCAAACCAACAAAATTAGCGACGGTGCGTGGTGCTTTGTCCTCAAATAACTCAATTACAAAGTCACCCTGCGTTGTAAGGAACTTCGCCCGAAGCTTCCCCTCGCCTTCAATCCCTTTAGTAACTCGCAAAAGCTCCTCTGCTACCTGTGCTGTCGTAGAGGTCTGAGCTTTATTTTCCGCTGAAGGTAGCGCCGGATTTGATTCGAGCGAATCCGACGGCCCTTTAGACTCAGAGCAGGCGACGAACATGAGCAGACTGATTGTGCAAACAAAGCTGCTAGAGGAACGAGTTGAAATTCGCATACCCTTACCTAGATACTACTTCGTACGTTCGCGTCAATGTGATTGATTATTAGGGCTTTTTTCCCAGTCTACTGATGATAACGCAGAATCGGCAGCCGCTTGTTCCGCTTCTTTTTTTGTTCGACCAGACCCCTGGCTTAAAGTTTCAGCACCACATAACACCGCGACCACAAACGTTTTTTCGTGATCTGGCCCGCTTTCACTGACCAGTCGGTAATGCGGAGTGAGGTGCCACTTTGATTGCATCACCTCTTGGAGGTACGTTTTTGCATCGAAGGAGCGAAGTTCCACTTTCTCAGGGTATTTTAGCAATCCAGACAAAACTCTCGCCGTTTCTGTAATGCTTGAGTCCAAATACACGGCCGCGATTACAGCTTCGAACGCATCTGAAAGCAATGAACTACGGGTGCGTCCACCCGATAGAGCTTCGCCTTTGCCTAGTCTTAGACAATCTCCCAGTTCAATTGAACGTGCTAAATCTGCAAGACTGCCTTCACTGACCATGGATGCTCGAATACGAGACATTGTGCCTTCGCGCGCATGTGGGAATCGCTGCACAAGCTCTGTAGAAACAACTAGATCGAGTACTGCATCACCTAAAAACTCTAGACGCTCATTGTCCTTAACGGTGCTATCCGTCGACTCATTGACAAATGACCGATGTGTCAGTGCTTCGAGTAGTAAGCGTTCGTTCTTGAAAACATAATCGAGTGTATTAGTAAGTCTCACAATTGGGTCTCGAACTTTAGGCGAGTCACTGGGTACATTTGAGTCGTTAGTCATTTCCGCTCTCCAATATCCAGGCCCCACCTATAACCTCTTCACCGCTATAAAATACGACCGCTTGTCCCGGTGCTACAGCCCTTACCGGTTCTTCAAATTTTACGTGAATCTTGCCATTTTCCTTCAGTAGTATGTTTGCATAGGTTGGATGACCACGATAACGAATTTTTGTCGCTGCACGAAACGAACTCTGCGGAGTTCCCGCCGGCCACGATGCGTTCGATGCTATCAGTGATGTTTTGAAGAGATGCTCCTCATCACCCACCTGAACTTTTTTAGTTTCCGCATCGATGTTCAGAACAAAAAGTCTCTTGTGAGTACCTAATCCAAGACCACGCCTCTGACCAATGGTGAATTTAGCTACACCGTCATGTCGACCCAGCACACTACCGGTCACATCAACCATCTCTCCAGAACGGTCTCCGCTCGCTTCCGGTCGTCCCAACACGTAATCGCCTGCTCCAGCTCCGCCTACGAAACATACCTCCTGGCTTTCTAATTTATGAGCTACAGGTAATCCAGACGATAACGCTTCCTCTCGTACTTCATCTTTATTATGGGCTCCTAGGGGGAATAGTAGAGATTCAAGAATTGCTGGTGATGTTCCGAACAGGAAGTAAGATTGATCTTTATTCTTGTCCGCGCCTGCAAATAAATGAACGCCACCTTGAGGGCGTTTACGTAGTCGAGCGTAATGACCAGTTGCAAGAGCAGCGCAGCCTAAAGCTTTCGCTCGCTTCGAGAGTAGACCTAGTTTTACAAAGCTATTGCACCCGACGCAGGGGTTAGGTGTCTGACCTGCTAAATATTCATCTACGAAAGGCTTTACGACACCCGCTTCGAACTCTTCTCGAGAATCAAGTACGTAAAACGGAATATCTAATCCTTCCGCAACATATCTTGCATCAGCCAAGTCATCTGGCGCGCAACAGGCGCGAGGCGCCAGGGGATTGTAAGGATCGGCATCATGTAACCGCAGAGACAAACCGATCACGTCTGCCCCTGCTCTTTTGAGAAGCAGGCCAGCCACAGCAGAGTCGACACCACCTGACATGGCGATGGCGACGCGCTGCCCACGATATGTTTCTAATTGCCGGACAACCTCATCTTGGGTTGGAGGCGAAGCTCCATACTCAGATGCGTCTACAACACTAGATAAATTATGTGATCCGCTAACCGACGTTTTCACCCGAGCTGTCTCCGCCCGAGTGACCCACGTTGTCAACGTGTTCAGTCTTGACCGTGGAATCTATTCCAGGTGTGTCGGAGCCAGGTGGGTAATCTACCCGTTCCTTCAACTCTTTCCCAACCTTGAAAAAAGGCAGTCGTTTCGACGGAACATGAATCGTTTCTCCGGTCCTCGGGTTGCGACCCGTATAAGCGTCATACGACTTACACGTAAAGCTCCCAAATCCTCGAATTTCGATGCGATCGCCGACGCTTAGCGCATCGGACATCATTTCGAACACCAGATTTACTACTTGTTCTGCACGTTTCTTAGTTATTTTCGCGTTTTCACCTAGTCTTTCGACGAGTTCAGACTTATTCATCCCCCATACCTCGCTAACGCCTAAGAATTACTCGTGTTTTGACTTGGTGTCAAATTCACGACCAAAAATAGTTGATCGACCCCGACAGGATTCGAACCTGTGGCCTACGGTTTAGGAAACCGTCGCTCTATCCAGCTGAGCTACGGGGCCTGAAATCAGCTATTTTGCCCCGCCGGTGTAGGCCGAACGCAAAAAACTGTCAACCGACGGGGAAAAACCAGTATTAACCCTAAACAACTAAGATCGAGGCGCAGGATGTGGTCCCAAACTTGTCGCGACCATTCAGAAAACCGAGCTCGATGATAAAGGACGCTTCAACGACGGTTGCGCCTTGGCTTTCGACCAAACGGATCGCTGCACCCATCGTTCCGCCGGTTGCTAATAGATCGTCCATGAGGACCACTCGCATGCCCGGCTTGATCGCATCGGCGTGCATTTCCAGGGTATCTGTGCCGTATTCGAGTTCATACGACTCCGACACAGTCGCAGCAGGAAGTTTCCCCGGCTTACGTAGAAGGATCAAGCCTTTCTCCAAAGATGTAGCTACCGGCGCAGCACAAATAAAGCCACGAGACTCTATGCCGACGAAGGCATCAATACTCTGGTCTTTGTATCGCTCAACAAAGGCTGAATTCAGGGCTGTGAGGGCGGCACCGTCAGACCAAACGGTGGTCAGATCCTTGAAAAGAATTCCTGGTTTCGGAAAATCAGGTACATCTCTTACAAGGTTTGCGACGCGCTCGGTTATTTCAATCGGAAAGTCTTTCACAAGACGCTAACTCGCCCATTCCTAAGCTCACGGCAAGTAGCGAAGAGGGTTGAGCGATTTCTTTCCTTTCCTGATTTCAAAGTGTAATCCGGGCGAAGGAGCCCCCCCTGAGCGCCCGACCCACGCGATAGGCTGTCCCTGCTTTACTGTTTGGCCCTCTTTCACAAGATGACTGTCATTATGTGCGTAGATCGTGACGATGTCGTCCGAGTGCTTAAGAATAATGATATTGCCGTAACCTGACTGCTGACCCGCATATAGAACCTTTCCATCAGCACAGGCCCAAACCACTGTATTGACTCGGGCCGCAATCATTATCCCGTCTTGACGCATCCCATCTTTCTGGCCGTGAAGAGCTGTAACTACTCCATCAACTGGCCAAAGATAAGGAACATTCTGTTTGTTAGAGGACCACTTGGGTTCCTTCATTTTTTTGAGTAACTTTCTGTTGAGGACCGGTATCCGCTTTAGGGGGACCTCGATCGGCTTCGATGGACGAAATATTTCATCCTGGCGTGGAATAGATAACTCCTGACCAATAAAAAGTCGATGCGCAGATGAAAGCGCATTGGCACGCATTAACGCGTCTAAATCGACATTATGCTTCTTAGCTATGGCCGTTAGTGTGTCACCTTGAATAACTGTATGAACTCTCCGGTTACGTGATGATCGGTGATGTCCACAAGCAGCCAGCGCAAAGGCTATGGCAACGCAAGCTAATTGTCCTTTGGAGACCACGACCCTAACTTATGACCATTTGCAGGTTGTATAAAGCCCTGTTCGCTAAAGTCTCCAAATTGCAGAGAGAATAAATCAATGTCGGAATAACTCGTCACATCGAGTGTCATAGGGGTCACGGAGACGCGACCATTCTTAACTGCGTATCCATCACCGCCAACATCTTCCTCAATATCAACAAGAGGATGCCCGCCTATCCAGTAATATTCACCACCGCGTGGATCTTCTCGATGCTCGATTGAGTGGTCGTACGGACGATGTCCAAGATACGTCCATTGCAGCTCGCGAGGCTCACCTTTCGGAACATTAATGTTGAGCGTGATCCCGGAAGGCAGTCCTCCGTTATCAAATACCTGTTTCGCTATATCTCGAGTCACAAGCGCTGCGTATTCGTAATTTGCTTCTCGGCGACTCACGCACGACACGGCAATCGACGGGATTCTGGCAAGCGTACCTTCAACCGCTGCGCCCACGGTTCCTGAATAGTGGACGTCAGTCCCAAGATTTGGACCTGCATTGATGCCCGAAACAACCATATCTGGCTTTCGGTCAAGTAATCCGTTTGTTGACAGATATACGCAATCGACTGGAGTTCCATTCACCCCAATTCGGCTTTCGCTGAAGCGCTTCACTCGCACGATATGATGAAGAGTCAGTTTGTGTGAAACGCCGGATTGATTCTGTAGCGGGGCCACAATGACTACATCACCTATGTCCTGAAGAGCGTGTGCCAAGGCATTAATGCCATCTGTTTCAATGCCATCGTCGTTCGTAACCAAAATGAGGGGGCGCATACACTCGGTAAAACTCCAATAACGATTTATCGCAAGGGACAAAAGACACACCGCAGGATTTCTCTCATACGGCCGAATAGCTATATGAGGGCGTGCATAAGTCCCTACCCCGATCGGAAACCATGATTAAGCCGTTGACCATGAGAATAAACGCTGCCCTTCGGCCAGCCATCCGGCAAAAATCCGTCGACACCTCAGCCGGCCATGAAACCGTATTTCGCACGGAGGTGGAGCAGCACTTGACCAATAACCGAAGCGGGCAAGCCTATCTTTCAACGGATACGCACAAAGAGCTGGGCCGTAGGCATGAAGAAAATGTGCACCAACTCGGGCGTTTGGACCCCGTTTCCGAGGCGAAGTATCTCGTAACCATGGCATCGCTCAACTATGATGGCCAAGCTCGACTTGCTGCGTCGATGCATACGACGCAACAAGCCGTATCAAAAATCTATCGAGCCCACGAATATGGCGCAGATTACGCGAGGGATTTAGAGAAACTCTTACGTGATACCGAGCCTGGAAGCGACCAACGAAAAAAAGCTCTGATTGACCTGAATGAACAGTTCAATCGAAACGTACACGCGCAGTAAAGAACCCTCTTCGTCGGTTTGACACCAATATCATCGTCGCTTACCGAATGAAGCACGCTCGCGCTGGAGCGTGGAGGGAAACATGAAAATATTAGTGTTGGGCGCAGGGCTAGTCGGTAGGCCGATGGCACTAGATCTTGCCAAAGATCAGGAGTTTGAAATCTCAGTCGCTGACATCGACAAAGCCGCCCTGGAACGAGTTAAGAAGATGGACAACACCATCACCGCGCTTCATGAAGATCTTTCTAATCCCGAACGAGTTTCGGCTATCGCGCGAGATTTCGATATCGTTTTGAGTGCGGTACCGGGCTTCTTGGGTTTTCAGACGCTTCGTGCACTCATTGAATCGAAAGTGAATATCGTTGATATTGCCTTCTGTCCTGAGAACGCAATGGACCTCGATGTCCTCGCTAAAGAACACGGCGTCACCGCAATCGTGGACTGCGGTGTTGCTCCGGGGATGAATAATGTCCTCACAGGATACGCGCACCATCAACTCGACACCACCGAACTGGCCCTCACTTACGTCGGTGGACTTCCAGTCGAGCGCAAGTGGCCATACGAATATAAAGCAGTATTCTCTCCAATTGATGTGATCGAAGAGTACACACGCCCCGCCCGCTACGTCGAAAACGGAGCCTTAGTTACACGCCCCGCCCTAACCGATTCAGAGTACTTAGACTTTCCGGGCGTCGGAACTCTCGAAGCCTTTAACAGCGATGGACTTCGCAGTATGGCCGACACCATTGATTGTCCCAACATGAAAGAAAAGACGCTGCGCTATATCGGACACATCGACAAGATGAAGGTCTTACGTGATGGTGGCTTCTTCGACACGGAGCCCGTCGAAATCAAAGGCCAAAGGATTCGTCCAATCGACCTGACCTGCAAACTGCTCTTCAGGTCTTGGAAACTCGAAGAAGGTGAAGCGGACCTCACGGTTATGAAAGTGATCATCGAAGGCATCCGAGATGGCGAACGAAAACGCTTCACTTACGACCTGCTCGACCATTATGACTCCGAAACTAAAACGCATTCTATGGCGAGAACTACTGGCTATACAGCAACCGCGGCCGTCCGACTTCTCGCCAATAAACTATATAACGAGCCAGGCGTCTGCCCCCCCGAATTCTTAGGAAAACACGAAGAATGTGTGCGGTTCATGCTTGACGAGCTCGCAAAGCGGAATGTCATTTATCGGGCAAATATCGAGGATATCTAAACCAGTATCGGTCACCGACCGTCTAGCGAATCCGTTTGAGCATGTTTGGCGCGAGTGTGCCTTCAACTAAGCCTGCGACCACGAGTACAGCAGTAGAAACCGCCACCATGAGGCAGGCAGCCTTAAGGACCTGCTTAAGCTTCCTCTCGTGGAAACCATATTTAGATAGTCCACGAGACACAAAAATAGCAGCAAGCGCTGCCAAAATATAGCTGAACGCTTCAAGCACTAAGTGCGGCAAAAATGCAGTGAGCGAAAAGGTAACGTACTTGAAAGCAGGTATGGATGTCTTGGTATATGCATCCTTCAACAAGAGCGTGATGATAATTCCCCAAACGCTGGCATTCCATACGAGTGCAAGTAGAGCGCCATAGGAGCGATACACAAAACCCAGAGCAACCACGGTCACGAGTACCTTCAGGTTATGGATAATGATGCCAGAAATAGTCGGAAACCGTCGGTGTAATTCGATCTCCGCATTAAAGCCCGCCATTTCGAGAACAAAAGCGAAATTCTGATAGACCTCATTTCTATCGAAAAAAGCGGCCATCCCCGAGAACACAACTGTCACGGCCAAAAACACAGTAAGCACGCTCACGGCGGTCAAACGATTCGCTTTCCAGGGCGTTGCATGATGCACCCAAATATTATCTCGGTTTTCTTGCAGCAAACGGTCGAGGCGATGAGATAGGGCCGCCGAGGTCAAAAAGACAGCAAATATTCCAGACTCCTTAAAGCCAAGAAACTCCGCTACCAAAAAAGACATGCCTGACAGAAGTATCCCTTCGACAAACAGTTTTCTCGCGCGCTGAAGCGAAGACTCGAGCTTTAGGTCACCACTCAAATCAAAGATTTGTTTGGTTTGTTCTCGTACCATGGAATCAGGCTACCCATATTCGAGGTATCGAACAAGTAAGGCTTTCTGAGTCTCGGATTACCGGAATCGTCTAATCTGAAGATACGCTGGCTTTTATTTTCTGAAGATCTTCGACAATTTTGTCGAATTCCACCCTCGAAATTACTTTGTCACGGTCGGTGTCAAAGATATCCATCCCAATTTTCCGAGCTGCCGAAGCCACCGTTGATTTGAACCACGAATCCTGGGGCAAAGCCTTATTGATGTGCTTCTCAAGCTCGGAGGAAGAAATCGTATTGCTGGCGTTCACATCAATTTTTGCAAAGGCCTCGTCTGAAAGCTCGGGTTTTATATGGCCGTTCTCATCCAGCACGTCGCCAAAATCGATATTCGCAATCAGACCACTAATTTCTTTTTTCGATATCTTTTGATCACCATTGAGGTCGGCTTCTTTCATTGCGGTTGATACGGCTTGGTTATGCACGCCTCCCAAAAAACCAGCGGACACACCAACCCGACCAAGGTAATTCTTGATTTCACTTCCATTGATGCTTCCGCTGTTGTTGCGGTCAACTCGGTTCCAGGCGCGTTCGGCGAAAGTTCCGGGCGGTGGAAAAGCTGGCTTTTCATCCCCGTCACGGCGGGTGTCATCTCCAATAGTGTCCGCAGCGATTGAAACTGGAGTACTTGTATCAGCTTCGACCGTAACGTCCCGTTCAGGCTCCTCAGCGCGGGTAGTCACGTCACCCGCACCTGGTGCCATGAGCATCGTAGGGGCCAATGCAGCAACGCCCGCAGCACCATATAAAGCTCGAGAAGAAGAAAGGCTGCTTGTGAATTTGCGCCAAGCACTTCCCGCCTCCGCGGTGCGGTCGTTCGCTTCTGAAGTTCGTTTCGATCGAGGCATCGACGTAGACGCCTCCCTCGCCTTTGGGCTATGCGGCTTAAGGCTTCCTGCAAGAGGTGTTGTCGGTTGCGTCATCCTGACTGGCATAATGTTCCTCCTTTGAACTAGACCATCTTAACATACTCGTTTTTCTCACTGTCTGAACTCCTCTATACTGGCAGTTCCGAACTCCGCGAACGCCTCAACATGAGTCCTAATGAGGACAAAGGAGATATCCATAACACACCAAAAACTCATAACATTCATGCACTTAGACTAGACCAAAAACAAATACGGCCGAGACCTAATCACGAAGCAATTCCGCTGAAAAAAGTTTTTACGAGGACTATCTATTATGAATTACATTATTACCAATACCACTATCGCCGCCCTTGCAAGTACGGCACTTTCATCAGCAGGAACCGCGAACGCCGAATACGATATTCCACAATTACTTCGTTGTAACGGTGCGAATATGGAAGCCGGTTTCTACGGACAACGCTATGGCCTGCTTCGTCGCGGCAACGACCAACTCTGTACTGGAGACCCGATGAGCCAAGATCAAGTCGCTATCTTTTGGTTCAGAGGTCAAGTTGAAATCAAGCGCAGAGGAGTTCATGCAAGTAACCTTTACGAAATGTACTGACTCGCGATTGGAGCGGATCCAGCAGATAGAATTCATCTCGGTGGCGTATTGAGTGACTCTAACGGGAACGTGAGCGAAAGAGTCAAATTACTGAGTTCACCTTCAGATGCTTCGACCAGACCGGACAGCTAATTGCGAACTTTAGTTAGTGCAACAAGCTGGAGTATTTCTGCTCTACAGCCGGGGAGCTACGCGAGCGAAACAGATGCTGCCGGAAATATCACGCGATATAATACTTCTGACGGCACCAGCACAGGTTCTTTCAACAACCCTAGCCTTTGGGGTAGCGCGACTAATCTTTTTGACGGAATCCAATTCGTATCCGGCTACCAACTACTTAGCTTCAATATCAACTGTCCATGCCGAATCATCAGCACGGAATTCTATAGGCCCGTTAAAGACCAAAACCGATAGAATCAACGATAAAGAGAGAGAAAAAAAAGCCCGCGAGTAAGTGCTCGCGGGCTTTCGCTGTCGGGGCGAGAAGATTCGAACTTCCGGCCCCTTGACCCCCAGTCAAGTGCGCTAACCAGACTGCGCTACGCCCCGTCAGACTCTCACTGCTTTGACAAAGCGATCGTCAACAGTCAATGCAAAGCGACAATTTTTCGACGATTACAGCCGAAGGGCTGCCTTCAATCGGTTGAAACTGTTAAACCAGAGGGGAGGAACCACTCAAAATCGTTTGATTCAAAACTCGTCTTTCATGTGCCAATGAGTCCAAAAGATCGAGAACCTCGGGATAAACCTCAGCAACCTTCCTAAAACTAGACGCTGGTAACCTAAGAACTCGGGTCTCCTCCGAGGCTCTCACGGATGCCATTGCAGGCTCACCTGAGAGAATAGACATCTCTCCGAACATATCTCCAGGAGAAAGCTCTCCCGCCAATTGCTCATCTGCCGTGTTCATCGCTGTCACGACCTCAAGTTTTCCAGACAAAACAAGGTACAGTCCTTTTGTTTTCTTACCGGCCACAATCAGAACGTCACCTTGATCAAAGGTCCTCGACCGAAACAAAGACATTAGTTCGCGGCGAACAGAGCGATGAAAGGCTCGAAACAAAGGATGAACGGTCATTGTCGTCGCAAGTAAACGATTTTCACAAAATTTGACCATCACTCGATGAATAGAGGGGTGCTTCACTGAAGCTTCCTCTAACTTTTCTTGATCAAATTCGAAGTATAAGCATTCATTTGAGACCACAACGACAGACGCCGTTCTTGGCGAGCGATTAATGAGTGCCATCTCTCCGAAAAATGCTCCATCGCTCAAGAACGCGAGGGTTCGCTTCTTTCGCCTGCCCTTCTCCACCCGAACTCGGCCGCTGATTATGACAAAAAATGAAGTCCCTTCGTCTCCTTCTCTAATAATTTGAAAGCCAGACCTAGCAGTGTGCTTTTTCATTCCAGCAACGAAATCCAAAAAAGCGGACTTTGGTAAATTAGAAAACAGCGGCGTTACTGGAATATCCAGTGGTGCAGGCGGTCGTGAAGGACGATCTTTTTTCAGTACAGAGCCAAGAGACACCTTGGGTTTGGTATCCAAAGGAATCGGCAGTCGTGACTTTCGAAGATTCTTCTTTTCTTCTTTTTGTCGGTCATGAATTTTAGAAAGTAGTTTTTTGGTTGAAGAATGTTCGGGCAAAATTGTCAGTACTTCTTTACACAGCGAGATTCCTTTGAGGAATAAACCGTCACGAATATAGTTCTCGATCGCTAAATGATAGTGTCTAACAGCCTCGTCTAGGTCATCCAACTGCATATATATGTCTGCGGCACGACGAACACACTCTATCTCTTCGGGAGCAAGAACAAAAATGCGATCGAAGTACTTGAGTGCCTCACGAAGTTCACCCGCTTCATGCAAACTAAAGGCCTTCTCTCGAAGACGATTGAGTTTCGCTAACACTTCATCTCCCCAAAAGTTATGCTTCAGGACGTTCCCGCAACGGTACGACCAAAATTCTCACAAAGCTCAAAAACGATATTCGCACAGACTTTCCGGGCTTCCTCTTTCGACAAGAAATGGTTAGACGGCGTCAGAACATTCACACTCGAATACCTTTGCTTCGCGATAATCTCGACCCTGCGCTCGAGATCATTTTGCAGATTCAATGCACCCAGCACCTCTTGGCTTTTCTCTAAAGCGCCCTCCACCAACAAGCCTAGCCGTCGAGCTCTCGCAAGATAGCCGTGTGCATCGCCGGATAGAGTCATCATTCGGCTGTTAGGAATTTCACCTTCTGGGGCTTGAGCGAGTACGCGCAAGCACGTCCTCACCACCGGATATAGAGGTCGAATAGAAGAAAGCCCAAGCCTCTCTTTTTCGGAAGCCATAAATGCCGCAATATCGACGCGCTCTGTTTCAGCCGTACTCGGATCTGGTGGTGATGAACTGTACTCCATCGCTTCAATGATCACAGTCATTGAAGGCGGAATCTGTAAGAAATCTCGACTTTCATATTTGGGTTTAAGGCCGAGTATTGACCCGTTGACCGCACAAGCGCCTTTACGGGTTGCTCGACCTTCAAACCATAGCCGAAGGGTCGTTTCGTCAACTTCTACCGCAAGGCCATTCGCACCTGGCCAGGTTGGTGGACGAACCAGTGGCGCGCTGGGTGTCGCGCGAACTTCATCTGGAACGACAATCTGCTCGACGATTTCCATTATCGGCTCATCATAATCGTCTTCTGCAAGATCACTAAGTGGTTCGTCCGCATCGGCCGGGTTCGTTTCTTCGGAGGCGATTGCCAACTCATAATCAAGAACCGGCAAATCTTCATCACGAGCCAAGTCCACACGCTCTCCCCGCTGGAGCAGAGAAGCACATCGAGCAAGCTCACGCAGCACACTACCCAAGTCAGCATCGGGCGGCACTTGTTGAACGAGTTCAAGAGCCCGCTCAGGCGCACGCAACGCCATGGCGGCCATTACGAGTATATAACCGGTACCGAGATGTTCATCCGCATCAGGTAATAGGTCGATAATCGCGCAAACATCCCGCAATGTTCGTCGAAGAATGACTAATTGATTCAAGGACCTATCAGCGACGCGCAGCTGATTGAGCGCAGAGCTGACTTCAGACTTTGAAAGAGACAACTCAGATAACCCTGACAAGGTTGCACAAGATAAGGACTGTGTTGGAATCGTTTCATCCGTTTCCAACTCTGACCAATCTCTCATCAATACTTTGGCCCAAGCCAAATCAGCGGACTGCCCAAGGATTTCGAATACCTCAGACCGAGTTCTCGGTTCTTCTAGAAACTCCTCGCCTTCATTTTTGTAGATAAAGTTCAGAACGTAGCGGCCTACCAAGTAGGCTCCTTCTGTAGATTCGCGCGTGTAGTTTTCGAGTGGATCGCCGTCAACAATTTGCGACCTCACCTGCTCAACGAGGTCTTCATACGTATCTGCCAGTATTGAACGATTTCTGACGACCTCACGGGCCGCTATCGCTCGTGCCAAGGCAGTAATTTCCCGATCTGTTTGTTCCACTCAATTCCAAGTTTTGGCCAAAAACGCACTTCGCGTCTAGTCAGAAGTCCGATTTGAGGAGCGTTCTTCACGAGAAAAGTCACTTATTATCGATTCGAGTTGACCACAGACAACCACAAGCGCATGGGCAGCTCACTATGGGCGACTCTCAACCCCAATCCAAACGGGAAGACCTACGCAATTTCGCTATCGTTGCGCACATTGATCACGGCAAAACAACGCTGGTGGATGCAATGTTATCGCAAGCCGGAATCTTTCGGGACAACGAGGTTGTCCCAGACCGCGTACTTGACCGAAACGACCAAGAACGCGAGCGCGGAATCACCATCTTTGCCAAGAATGCTGCCATTGATTACAAGGGCATTCGCCTCAATATCTTGGATACCCCCGGGCATGCGGATTTCGGCGGAGAGGTAGAGCGAGTCCTCACTTTGGCAGATGGCGTAATCTTGCTTGTAGATGCATCAGAGGGCCCTTTACCGCAGACAAGATTTGTTATGAAGAAAGCCTTTGAGGCCAATCTCAAGCCGATCATCGTCATCAACAAAATCGATCGTAAAGACGCTCGAGCCGACGAAGTACTGGACGAAGTCTACGACCTCTTTATCGACCTCGAGGCAGATGAGGATATTCTAGAAGCCCCCGTTCTTTATGCTATTGCTCGAGATGGGATTGCCAAAACGAGCCTTGACGAGGAATCAAATACGCTCGAGCCATTATTTGAAGCAATCGTCAAACATATCCCAGCGCCTCCAGAGCGCCGCGAAGAGCCGCTACAAGCCTTCGTTTCAAATACGGACTACGACGATTACGTAGGACGACTGGCCACTGGGCGCGTCGTCTCGGGCGTGATGAAGCAATCGAAACCGATCTATCTAACAGGAGAGGATGGTCAACCCAAGCAGGGCAAAATCATGCGGCTGTACAGCTTCGACGGCGTCGTAAGAAAAGAAACCAGTGAAATCGGGGCCGGAGATATCTTCGTAGTTGCTGGCTTGGACAAAGTGACCATTGGGGACACTTTAGCGGGGAGTCCAGATGTTGAACCGGTTCCTCGCCTTAAGGTTGACCCACCAACCCTGAGCATGACTTTCATGGTCAATGATTCACCTTTCGCGGGCAAAGAGGGTAAATACCTAACATCTCGTCAAATTCGCGAGCGCCTCATGAAGGCATCAGCCCAAAATGTCGCTATCCAAGTCGAAGACGGCGTATCGCCAGACCAATTCAAGGTGTCTGGGCGTGGTGAGCTGCAATTGTCTGTTCTGGTCGAATCGCTGCGTCGGGAAGGCTTCGAACTTCAACTGAGCAAGCCTGAAGTTGTGACCCGTGAAATTGACGGTGAACTCCAAGAACCTATGGAGGCCGTTCATATCGATGTCCCCGAAGAGTTTATCGGTACGGTAACCGAGATGTTGTCGCCACGCTTGGGACGAATGACGAATATGGAAACGCCACGAGGCGGTCGAGTCCGCATGGAGTTCAAGATTCCTTCGAGGGGACTGATAGGCTTTCGCTCTAAGTTTCTGACCGAAACACGTGGGACTGGAATCATTACGAGTATTGTTGATGGTTGGGCACCCTTTTTGGGGCCGATCGCTCGTCGTCCGAACGGTGCTCTCGTCGCCGACCGACAAGGTAAGGCCACTGGATACGCAATGTTCAACCTCGAAGCCCGTGGTGCGATGTTTATCAAACAAAATACTGAGGTCTACGAAGGGATGGTCCTAGGTGAAAACAAACGCGAGACAGACCTTAACGTAAACATCACCAAGGAAAAGAAGCTCACAAATATCCGAGCAGCGGGTAAAGACGATGCCATCGTTCTTACACCACCTAGAATTATGTCGTTAGAGCAATGCATTGAGTTCATTGACGAGGATGAACTCATCGAAGTCACTCCAGAAAGTTTACGCATTCGCAAAAAGATTCTTGCTTGCAATATTCGCCCGAAACGAACTGCGATGAGTGCATAAGCTCGAAGTTCCACCCTACTCTGAAATCGCAATCGGTCCTGGGCGTGGAGCTTCAGCATTGAAAGCTTCTTTCGCCCACAAGCTATAGGTGTGCCCGTGTTGCCAGTCTAAACGGCCAGAAACAATCGTGATGTTTTGAAGTGAAGAAAAAAGCGCTGAGAGTCGCAGCTTCTAGAACGTGTACTTGATGGGTGCCGTGATGGTTAGATTGGGAATTAGTCCACCGGAAAGAAAGACTGCTGCACCGCGAATATCGAGACCAACTGAAAAGTCATTGAGAAGGGTGAAGTATTCAACGCCCAAACTTCCGCCACCGAAACCGCCGATAGCTGTTCCCGCAGAACCTGCAGTTCCTGCGATCAAATAGGGATTCGCATAGGCGGCACCGACGCCACCATTAACTTTTAGAGTCAGTGCCACACGCTCGTGAACCAAGTAGCTGGTTGCGACCGCGAGTCCTAGTTCGTACACAGCGAAG
Organism: Myxococcota bacterium; assembly: GCA_036337945.1. GTDB lineage: Bacteria > Myxococcota > Kuafuiibacteriia > Kuafuiibacteriales > Kuafuiibacteriaceae > JAYZDF01. The sequence goes on along the minus strand of JAYZDF010000048.1, from coordinate 7,278 downwards.
TCGTTCGGTCGAGTGAGTAACTCCGCTTCACTGAAGGTCGCAATATCCGCGTCGCTGACGCGGCCTGCTCCGGAGGAGTAACCGGCACCAACTCGAACACCCAAGCCAAGGGAGAACTTATCCTGTTGAAGAACGTCATAGCCGAAAGTTACACCCAAATAAGGCTGAACATTGGAGATAGGCTTTGAAGGCAAACCGGGTTTATTGGTGTTGCGTCCAAACATTGTCAGAAACACACCGAGATCCGCTTCAGCATAAAGCCCGCGACGAATCGGAAAAGCCTCCGCCGCCGCTTCGTTATTTTCTGCTGGTGCCGCCGCCGCAGGATCAACCGCGGTTGTTGCCGCGCCCTCGTCCTGAGCAAAAGCAACGCTGGACATCATCATGGTAGTCAGAATCGATACATAGACCAATCGCATTTCGAGGCGACGCTAACACACGAATAGTCTGTCGTCGCGAATAATCGTGTACGACAAACTGCGGATTTGAATGAATCAGTGAGTTCTCATTGTTCGCGGACAGGATCTCACCCAAGCTTGAGAAGCGAGGATGCAGTTTTCGAGACGATCACACACGGCGGTTCGTCTGTTATAAACAGACAATTTCAAATTTTTGTTGGGGGACAGAGAGAATTGAGTGGGCGACATCCAGAATGTTTGTTCCGGTGCCGCCTCGATAGGAACGGTATGCTCTCGACTAGGTCGAAGCAAATACGAACGGATAGGTCACGACTACGATACCACCACCCTTCGGACGTGGGAATTTCAAGGTCTTCATGACCTTCGTGACGCAGCCTTCTACGGTGCTATCGTTCATCGACGATTCGCGAACGCTAGCTTTACCTACGCCGCCAGTCGGGGAAATGACAAAGTTGACTGAAATCTTACCTGAAAGATTTGGATTCGCGTTGAGCTGCTTCTCGTAGCAATACTTGAAACGAGCCAGATTACGTCTGATGACTCGGTTGATCTCTTGTTTGCTCAAAGAACCTTTAATGATGGTTCGGCCAGGAACAACTCGAGTTTCGCCCTTCCCTCGACCACCAAGGTCGATATTACCGTAACCGCCAGTGCCGCGACCATGACCGTGAGTACCGAGACCACCGATACCAAGCGAGTTACCGCCACCACCAGCGCCGGCACCACGAGTACCAAGACCACCAGCACCGCCAGCATCGCCCATCGATGAACCACGTAGACCGCCCATGGCGTTGTTGATACCAGTTCCCAGACCACCGGGTCCAAATACGTTCGATACAGCGCCGCTGCCCTTACCAAGCATTCCAAGAAGACCAGAGCTCATCGCGATCTTACGGTCTTTTTCACGTTTGTTTGGGTCAACTCGAGGAGCACCAGCTTTAGACGCTAAAGCGTCACGCTTAGGTTTGTCTTTTTTACCAAACTTACCTTCCTCGCCCTTATGTTTCGCGCCACCCTTGGAGCCAGAAAGGTCGAGCTTTTTACGCTTCTTTTCTTTTTCTGGGGCCTTAAGAATCATTTGCGCGAACCGATTCTCATTCTTGAATAGGTCATCGGTCAGGCTGGTTTCGTACTGAGGGGTAACAACCGCTGCTACCATAAAGAACATGTGAATCAGACCAGAGATGATAAAAATCTTCGGGAAGTGCCAATCGGTCGGTGCACCTTTTCCGTTCTCAGCATCACCGCGGACGAACTGAGATATTACCGTCAAGGGTCCAACCTTGTACGCCAAACGTTCACCGAACTTCAAGCTGTATGCATTCGCAGCAAAAGAAGCGTCCGTAGACGACATCGAAACATCGCGAGAAACCTTCCCGCTATCTGTTCGAAGCCCAACTTTGGCAGCCTTTGGAACTACGATGGATGCTGTCGTCCCTGAGTTACTAGCAATCGCGTATTGGTCTGCTTCCAAACCTTCGATCGGAAGGTCGACGGTGAGATCAACACCAGCCTTATTACTGCCGAGGCCGGAAACAATGACATCACGCGGCTCATGAATCAGGGCCGAGTCGAGAATTGTGCTTCCCCAAAGGATCTTGATTTCAAGAGCATTTTGGCTACTCGTTGGTCGGTTCTCTTCGACCAGTTCTTCCTCAAGCAGTGCTATGTCGAGGTCTTCATCGACATAACCAGAGCCATCAGAAGCCGATACTGCTTCAGCGTCGAGCAATGTTTCACCTTCGTCGTTTGATGCCGCTTCTGCTGCTTCTACTTCAGCGTTTGCTTCAGTTTCAGCATTCTCAGTTTCAGCGTTTTCGTTTTCAGTTTGTTCGTTGTCTTTATCGTGCGCCACGTCTTTTCATTCCTCGGCGAATAATTTCTAAATTAGTTCCGCCCAAATCACTCAATCTTTGACCAAGCTATAAGAGCAGTTTTCTTATAAGGTTTCGTTTCTTCTATAAGTTATCAATTGAGTTAAAAAGTTCTGGGAGAAAGTTCCCTCGAATCTTCAACAATGAATTGAACTTGGTCTTCTTGCGATTCAACAAGTAGGAACCTTCCGGCTTCGTCAGCTCGCCTTGAATCGTTACATCTGAGAAGTCGATAATCGTCTTCTTTTTGAAAACGGTCTTATCTTGCTCTTGGATCACATCTTGTGCGTAGGCTGAAGACGCTCCGAGCGTCATTGCCAAAATTCCAGCTACCAATAGTCCCCTGTACATCAAATAACTCCTTGCGCACGGAATGTCTCATCCGCGCCGTTCATCACCAATCGGTCAAATGGGTAACTTTTCCGAAAAATGACGTAATTTCTCATTAAAACGTACCAATCTTCGGAAAGTTCTTACCTAAATGCTTCCCGCCGCTGCCGTCGTTCCAGTTTTCACTGCATCTACACCGGCATTACCCTCACTCTCTGCGGAGGCTTCTGCGGCTGCTTCGGCTTCTTGAGCAGCTACCTCTTCTTCACCGCCTTCTTCAAAGACATCAACTTGGCCAGCCTTTGGCTTCGCTTTTTCTTCTTCGGGGGGTGGTGCTGCGTTTTCCTTTTCCATCGCGATCATCATTTTGATCCCGTTGTAGCGACCGCAAAAACCGTCAAAGTCTTCGTCGGTGCATTGCTTGCCCTGAAGAGCCAACAACTGATCACCATAAGCGAGCGCTTTGTTCGCGTCGCCAGCCGACTGCCATACGACAACCAACTGCGTGAGAACGCGTTCATCTTTTTTGATTCCGAATGCTTTTTCTAGCTGTGCCGCCGCTTCATTGAACTTCTCTTGTCCTTGAAGCGCATATCCCAGCGCAGCATTGACTTCGAAGTCGTTTGGCCAATTCTTCAACACGACAGAAAGTGTTTTCGCGGCCATGTTGTAATCACGGTGAGAAAGAGCCAGAGCACCGATATTGTAATTGGCGAGAATATTCGAAGCATCCATGTCTTTTGCAAACTTGAACTGCGCCATGGCCTTGCCGTTTTCTTTATTTGCCAGGTGTATCATTCCCATATTTACGTGAATGTCTGGATCCTTTCGTTTTTGCTCCTTTGACATCTTCATCGCGTTTTGAAGAATGGTCATCGAAAGTTTGTACTTGCCCTGATCGTAGTAAATAAGAGCCAGGTTCTTGTAAGCATCCACGTTCTTTTGGTCACGCATCAACAAAGTTCGAATCGATGAAATCGCTTTCTTGAATTTCTTTTGCTCACGGTACAGAGCGCTCAGATTATTTAGAACACGATTATTGAAGGGATCATTCTTCAGGTACGTTCGGTAGGCAGCTACCGCAGCGTCTAAATCACCTTTTGAGCGCAAGCAAACGCCCAAGTTCACTGCAGAGTCCGTATGTTTTGGAGCAAGCTCCGTCGCCTTCTGAAATTCTGCTGCGGCCTCATCGAGTTTATTTGCCTTCAGGAGCAAGGTACCGCGGTTATAGTGGGCAATCGCATCGTCAGGTTTCTCAGCCAAATACTTTCCGTAGGAGGCAATCGCCGCATCGAAATTCTTTTCAGAAACTTCTTTTTGGGCCTTTGCCAGGTAGTCGATTTTCTTTGGTGCGACTTTCTTAACAACTTTTGGCTTTGGTGGTGGCGGTGGTGGTGCCGCCGCGCATCCATATACAAAACCTGCAGTCAGCACTGCCGAACTGGTTCGTAATAATTTATTCATCGTTCTAATTCCTAGCTCGAAGCGCCTTTGGAAACCTCGGCTTCTTCCTCAGTTTCTTCTTCTTCTGCTTCTTCTTCATTATCGTTCGCTGCTGCTGTGGCGCTGCCATCATCGAGGTCCGCGACATAAAAGCCCTCAGCACCACGGAAACCAATTTTTTGCGGTTCCGGGAACTTATTGGGATTTAGCTCCTTGAGGTTATCTTGGGCCTTCAGTGTCCACTCGTTGTAAATGTTCAGCTCGTAGGCTTTGCCTAAGGCACGCTCAAATGCTTCGAGTGCTTTTTCTTCTGGCCCTAGCGCGAAGTTATCAAGCTCAGCACGATAGATTTCCTTTTGGTCCTCACTCAGTCTACGTGGAACAGGCGCATTTCGAATCGAGTTCGCCATGTTTCGGAAGACCATACCCATGCGAGTCAACGCAGCGATACCGTAATCACCATTACCGTACTGAAGAACGGTGAGGTACTTACCTGATTTCCCACTCTTTGCGTCCGGCGCCGCGAGAGCGCCTGCCGCTTTGACCTTGCGCTCGAGAACTTTCTTTTTGAGCGTGACTTTCATCTTCTTGAAAGCCTTGAATTCAGGCTCCAACATTACAAATGCCGCGTGCGCACCTGCCAGTCGAGCACCGTCGGCCTCTTGAGCTTTCTTGACCAGTTTTGGATAGGTCTTGAGAATCCACTTGTATTCTTTCAAAGCCTTAGGCCGCTGCTTCAAGGTTTCGTAGTTGAGAGCCAATCGGTAACGAGACTCGAAAACTTTCGCCTTTGGTGCTTTCTTGTACTTGTCTCGGAACTTCGCCCAACAAACAGAAGCTTTTTTCGCGTCTTTTTCGGCATCATAGATTTCGCAGACTCTCCAATATACTTCTGAAGCATCTTTAGCGCTCTTGAACTCAGACACGTACATCTTGAACAACTCGACCGCTTTCTCCCAGCGACCAATTCCTTGATAATAAACGCCCGCGTTGAACAACGCATCTGCTGCTCTCTTCTCTTTCTCGTACTTTCCGTAGAAGCTTTCGTAAAGTTTCGCAGCTTTCGTAAAGTTTGCAATTCTCTCGTAGAAGCCAGCCAGCAAGAACGCGGTTCGAGCCTTGAGGTTAGGTTTATTTCCATTCGCTTTCGCGATTTTCTTCTTACCTTTCTTTCGGCGTTTCTTCGCACGCTTCTTGTTTTTCTTCTTCTTGCTTTTGTCTGAGTCGACTGAGTCGGAACGTAGTAGCAGTTCAGCAGCTTCAATCGCGTTGTCGAGTTCATCTGCTTTATCGTAAATCAAAAGCGCATTGAACAAGGCCGTTTCGGCAAACACAGATTTAGGGAACTCAGTGTGAAAACCGCGGAAACGAGTTGCCGCGTCAGCACGTCCTTGTTTCTGAGCAATTGCGTCCGCCATCTTTTTGGCGTCTCCGTCAGCCTTGAGAATCGACTTGAATGCTGCACCCTCAACCAACGTTTGAACTTGTTCTTTGAACTTCTTGTCTCGACCGACCAGTTTCTTATTTCCTCGGAACGCACGAGCATATTTTTCGAGTTCGTCCCAATTCTTTTTGACGTTGAGTGAGTCAAGGATGAGGTTGGCGCTCTTTCGTGAGAGGTCACTTCCTGGCCAACGTTCAATCATCTCAAAGTAGCGTTTCGCAGCTTCAACGAAGTGATTGTGTTTGTAGTAAATAAACGCAGCTTTGAACTTAATCGCTGGAAGATCCTTGTCTTTCGGATCCGCGATATTGAAATACAAATCGCAAGCTGCAGAAAGCTTCAATTCGACTTCAGGTATTGGTTCTTCATCGTAGGTCTTATCTTGCTCAAGTTTTTTGATCTTGATTCGAGTGTTACGTGTAACTTTACCCTTCTTCTTGCTTTCACGAATTTTGACGTTCGCTTTCAGGGTACCTTTCTCGCCTTCGGCTGCAATCTTTTCCCAAGCAAGAATCGCATTGTAGGCTGCAGTTCGAGCGAAACGACCGCGCTTACCTTCCTTGGCTTCCCAACGAGCAACTCGGTCGTATTCAAGAGCGGCGTTTTTCCACTCTTTGAGCGCCCAAAGAACTTCTCCATAGAAGAAGTTCATCTGGTACGCAGATTCAGAGTCACGGAATGCTTCTAGATACTTTCGATAAATATCGCGGGCGAGTTCGTACGTTTCGATGTTCTTACGTTTTTGCGCGTCTCGGTGATACTCAGTTACGAGGTCACGGAGATGGGATTCAGTTAGGTCATACGCGTATTCAAGTGCAAGCGTATCTTTCTTGCGTTCCTGAGCTTTGTACCAAGGAGTGTTGGGTCGATAGAGGTCAACAAGACGCTCCACTTCCTGACGAACCAGTTCTTTTTTATTGAGTTTCGAGTACGCACTTACGATGCGAGCTTGAAGAGCCGGAGCTTTTGCTGCCATCGGGTACTTCTGATTCAACATCTGGTACGTCTGAATCTCGAGGTCCCATTTACCTTGCCCGTTGAAGAGTTCACCCAGTTTGGTTGTGTATCGAAGCGCGATCTCTTCGCCACCCTTCTTCTTGAAGTAAGCGAACGCTGTATCTACTTCGTCTACAAAAGAGAAGAAACGAGCCAAGTCGCCTAAGGCCTCGCCTTTGAGTTGGACGCCCTTGTTTCCTCTGAGTCGCTCACTGCGGCTAATGACTTCCTTCAGTTTCTTGATACCAGCTGCGTACTCCTGAACGTTGTAATCACACCATGCCAACTTGTAGAGCGCATAATTGTAAATCTTTGGAGATTTGGTAGCCAAAGCTCTCTCCAGAGCCTTTCGAGCTTTGCCGACATTGTTGGAGTTGAAGAAGTGCTCGCCGAGCTGCAGGTATGAATCCGGAACAAGACGGCTGCTTGGGAATTGCTTGATCAGTGTCCAGTAGTGGCTCACCGCTTTCTTTTTGTCTCCGGCTTCGTAGTTGTTGTAGCCCAAGTAGAAAAGAACCTCGTCATTTCTTCGGTAACGCGGGTACTCGTTTAGTACCTTCTCGTACAGTTTGAGAGCGTTCTGCTTAATCAACTCAGACTGACGCGTATAATCACGTTGCGTAGGTTCACGACCCTTACGACCAGAGTCGATCCAAATCGTGTAGTCTTTCTCAAGCTTGCGCATTTAAAGACCGGAATTGAATTTTTATTTTTTCCAGTACAGCTCCCCCAGTCGCAAAAAAAACGACGCGTTACGGCGGTTTTGCGCGTT
>JAYZDF010000047.1:0-55426 GCA_036337945.1 Myxococcota bacterium | reverse complement strand
GCCAATGTTAAACAGCTATTGAACGGGTTTCGTATCGGTGAATACAAATCAACACTCGACCTATGTGTTCTGACTGCCAACGGGCATCAGAAAACATTATCCATATCGACTGCTTCCTTAGATCCAAACATAAAGAAGGAGAAGGTTATTCATGAGAAAACCTCTCAAGAGTATCAGTCGCAAGAAGTTGCAGCTATCATATCTATGCGAGATGTCACTGAGACTCGAGTGATTGAAACCGAACTCAAACGAACCAAGGAATTTTTGGAAAACGTCATCGATTCTAGTGTGGATGCAATTATCGCCACGGATATGACGGGGACTGTGCTGATCTATAACGACGGCGCTGAGCGGATTTTAGGTTATCTCCCTGAAGAAATTGTTGAAAAGCTCAACGTGAAAGATCTCTATGTCGATGACGCCGCATCTACAATCATGAGAGCATTTTGGTCTGAAGAGCACGGCGGAATGGGAAAATACGACGGTGGTCGCCACGAGATTCTGGCAAAAGATGGCCAGCGAGTGCCCATAAGTATATCTGCAGCACTTATTTTTCATCAAAATGAACCTATTGCTTCTGTTGGTATTTTTCGTGATTTACGAGAGCGTATTCGAATGGAAAATGAGCTCACGACCGCTCAGCAAAAGCTCCAAATGAGTGAACGCCAAAAAGCGGTTATGGAGCTAGCCGGCGCAGCCGCGCACGAACTCAGCCAACCGCTGACAACCATTATGGGATCTGCCGAATTATTACGACTCAAATTACCGTTTGACGAGAAATACGATAAGCTCCTGAGCAGAATTGTCGTTCAAAGCGAACGAATGGCTGAATTATTGGCTAAAATTGGACAAATTACTCGATACGAAACAAAACCCTATCTTGAAAAAACGAACATTATCGACCTAGATGCTTCATCAGAGAAGAGAGACGAAAAATGAAAGCTTTATTCCGTATATGCTGTCTTGCCATTTGTGCGACGACTTTCACATCGATTCCAAGTTTTGCTCAAAACCCTGAGAAACTTGCTAACGACGCGTTCGACAACAATATGTTTTCGAATGAGAATGCGAGGTTCAATGTTCTCCTTGAAATTAGCAAGAAAGGAAAAGTTATCCGTAAGAGGGAGATTACGGCCCTCGTCAAACGCAAGGATGGTTTGATTCGCAGCTTTGTAGAATTTCAAAAACCTGCGGACGTCTCTGGCACTCGATTTTTGTCGGCCGAGATGTCGCCCGGTGAATCACAACAATTCATTTACTTGCCTGCCTTTAAAAAGACGAAGCGAATTGTTGGTACACAAAAAGGGAAAAGCTTCATGGGAACTGACTTCTCATATTCTGATCTTGAGGGACGGGACGCATCTCAAACGACTTGGAAAAAACTCGAAGATGCTAAGATTCAAGGAGAAGACTGTTTCGTCATCGAAGGCCGACCCAAAAAACTGGCTGATGAGGAATATGGCAAAACTGTGATGTGGATTCACAAGAAAAACAAGATACCGCTTCGCAGTGACTTTTATGACCGAAAGACTGAATCAGTCCTCAAACGATTGACCGTGACGAAGTTGGCCAAAAAAGACGGACAATGGATAATTATGGACTCCGTCATGGAGACTTTACTCAAGAAAACCCAAACAAGAATGAGAGTTTTGTCTGCAGACCTAAAAACCATTGTGCCTGATGACGCACTGACCCGCGAAGCTCTGGAGCGCTAGTGAAACTTTTACTGTCTTTGTTGCTTGTTTCTTCTTCGACCAGCGCAGGCGGTTTGTTTTCTAATGAAGAGATTCCGGACCAAGTCTCCTCAGGCGGCGGACTTTTTTCTAATGAAGAGGTCCCTTCGTCCACGTCGCCTTTTGAAGAAGATGCAAGCTTAGCGCTTCCGGCCTCTTTTCAACCGAAAGTTCGAAGTACCATAGAGCTTTTTTCGGAAGCTCGAGTTGATACGGCTTTTGATAAAGAAAACGAAAACGTACTCGAGCTCCGTTTGTCAGGGAAATTTAGTCTCGATGTAGACTTTGCAGATAAGTTGTCTGCCTACATCGCACCGGGGTTTGCTTATCAAGCGGCGTGGACAGAGTCTCTCGATGATCGAGGTTTTTTGTTTCTTCAGATCCCTGAAGCTTATATTACCTGGGGCAGTGGTCGAACATACTTACGCGTCGGCACTCAGGTTTTCAATTGGGGAACCAGTGATTTCGCAGCACCCGCAGATGTTCTCAATCCTACCGATCTACGACGAGGTCTGGTCGCAGGGACCGATCCAACGGCGAACAAAATTCCGGTACTCGCAGTTGAAGGCGTGACAGGGATTGGTCCCTTTACGATCAAAGGCGTGATTCAGCCGTTTTTTACTCCTTCTCGATTTTTCCTTAGTGGTTGGGACGACTCAATTGGAGCGATTGCAGGTGGCGGAAGTTTCGCTTTTCCAGATTTGTCATCTATTCTTGGTCCTGCCACCTCTGATCATATTGGTGATCAACTGCTCTTAACGGACCGGCCCCAAGACCGCCCGGACAGTGCCACGTTCGCTGCGCGAGCAACTCTGCAACTGGATACTGTTGATTTATCTATGACCGCTGTACACGGCTGGGAGAACCTACCAAGGGTTCAGTTTGAGCCAGCGCTTGCTGCGGTCGGTGCTCAGTTGATTGATAGTATTGGTACCGGTCAGCCGATTGATCCTTTTGCCGCCGCCCCATTGTTTGATCAGCTCAATCAAGCCATTGAGTCAGGGCGTCCTTTGTTAGAAGGGAGTTATGAGAGGAGAACGTTGGTCGGTATGGATGCGTCAATTGCTCTTGACCCGTTCATATTGAAACTCGATGTCGCATATACTTTCGAGCGAACGCTCTACACTCAGGATTTCTTCCCGGTAACTCGGCCTTGGCTCAATAGCACCATCGGTCTTGAATACATTATGGGTGACGAGCTTCAGATTTTGACCGAAGTGTTTGCACTGACGGTTATGGACGTTCGCTCGAATGAACGTCTACAGCTTATTGAGCCGATTTCGGCCCCACCATCCACAATGGATATCGCGGGTGAGGAACGCTCTGTTGCCCTCGGCGGAGCGATTGCGGCCATTCGGTATAATATGCTTGACGGCGACTTAAACCTCGATTTGGTGGCAGTAACCACGCTCAATCGCGGGGACTGGTTTTTCTTACCTGCCCTCAATTATAAGCTCAGTGATAGTCAAAAGGTGAGTCTCAGCGCTTTTGTCATTGAGGGTAAAGATCGAGGTTATGGAGCACTCTTTAGTCATAATGATCGAGTGCAGCTTGGCTACACCTGGAGCATGTAAGTCATGAATCGCTTTCGCATTGCTGAGCTTGCAAAGCGTACCAATACCTCAAAAGAAACGATTCATTACTACCTCAGAATCGGACTTCTTAAGAAACCGCAAAAGACGAGTAGGAACATGGCTTACTACGACGAAAGTCATGTGGAGCAGTTGAGCCTTATAAGGAAGCTACGTACCGAAAACTATCTACCTCTTTCGGTCATTAAAAAAATGATACGTAACGGAGAAATCCTTGTTGCCGAATCTCGCATCAACCTCGCAGAAGAGTTGCTCTATCAAGCCCCTTCTTCGGAACAAACGAAATCTAAAAAGTCGTCTGTGACTCATGGCAATGCGACATCTTTGAATGCGGACCAATTGAAACGATACGAAGAAGCCGGTTTGTTACTACCTTCTACTCGAAGTGGTGAGTCTAAATATGGCTGGGAAGACATAAGAATTGCTGAATTGCTCAATGCTGCAGAGAGCGAAATGCCTAAAGAGGCCTACGACTTTATTGTTGAGCGATTCAAAATCATGGAAAGACACATGTCGGACTTGGTCCAAGATGAAGCGGCTCATTTCTTTTCGAGTCTCACGACTTTGCATGACCCTTCTATCGCTTTGAGCGTGCTGCAAGGTGGTCGTGAAACTGTTGGCAAGTATCTTGCCTTATCCCGAGTACGGAGATTGCGATATGAGATTGACCAATTATTGGGCAACATTGAAGGAGTTCTTTTTGCGTCCGGTCCTGATGTCCGTCCCCAGTCTAAGCAGTTGCCGTTCTCTACGGAAATAAAATCCGAATCCGCAAAGCTTCAAAAAGCAATGTCTGACTCACCCGGGAGTCCCAAAAAACACATCGAGGTTCTGAATTTTTTACTCAATCACGGACTGGACATTGAAGCTGCGAGTTTGTGTGACAATCTGAACTCTAAGCTTCGAAAAGATTTTAGGATTCAACTTTTATACGCAGAAGCTTTGGTTGAGGTTCGTCGGCACGACGAAGCATTAGATGTTTTGAACCAGATCTCTGACGAAGAACCAGCGGTCACGAGTGGCAAATATCTTTTTTTATCTGCAGCGCTCCTTCGTCGTCTTCGGGACAGGTTATTGCTTTCGGCGGTAGATGACGCAGAACAGCAACGTGAGCATCTGGTTTCCAGTTCTGAAATCATTGAGGACCTCATTCACGGTTTGTCTTATTTGAATAAATACGGAGAAATAACTCAGGAAAAGATTGAGGATCTGCAGTCTTTCCGTCATCACTATTTTGCCGCTCGGGTTCACCTCGCGCTTCCGCCTTTATTAGGAAAATCCCAGCAAGGCATAAAAAACCTCAACGATCTTCTATTGCTCTTACCTCAATTCTCCGAAGCATTTCCACGAATCTGCTTTCGCTTCGAATGGAGCATTTCTAAGGCGTTACTTCTGCATGAGAAAAATCAGAATCGCGTTGATGAACTTTGCGACCGAGTAAGGGTCATTGAGGACATGTTTAGGGACGAATCTCCATAGAACATATGTTCGTCCCTTGCTCTCATGTCGTCCTTAGGAATAATCTCTGAGGCGATGTCGCGTTATCAAGAATATCTAGAGCAGCTCAAACAACAGGAGCTGGAAATTGCAAAAGACCCTCGTTCGAAAGCTCGGCGGGAGCAATTCGAAACAACCAGTGGTATCACTCTTGATCGGGTGTACCTGCCTGAGCAGGAAAAAAAAGATGATGGACTCGGGCTTCCGGGACAATATCCTTACACCCGCGGTGTGAAGCCAACTATGTACCGAAGTCGTTTATGGACGATGCGTCAATATGCAGGTTTTGGTGACGCGGTTGAAAGTAATCGACGATATCGAATGTTACTCGAACGTGGGACGACCGGGTTGTCAGTTGCCTTTGATCTGCCTACTCAAATGGGTCGCGATAGCGACCATCCTTTAGCAGAAGGTGAGGTCGGCAAAGTCGGTGTCGCTATTGATTCGCTTGAAGATATGGAGACCCTTTTTGACCAAATACCTCTGGATAAAGTCTCAACCTCGATGACCATAAACGCGCCTGCGACGATGTTGTTGGCGCTTTATGCAGGTGTGGCTGAAAAGCAGGGCGTTGCTCAAAAAGAACTCCGCGGTACAGTCCAAAACGATATCCTCAAAGAGTACATGGCTCGCGGCACTTATATTTATCCGCCAAAAGCTTCCATGAGAATCATTACGGACCTCTTTGCTTATGCTCAGGTTGAGTGGCCGAAATGGAATACGATATCCATCAGCGGCTACCATATCCGAGAAGCGGGCTCTACTGCGGCGCAAGAACTGGCCTTTACCTTGAGTGACGGAATTGCGTACGTTCAAGCGGCGATTGATTCCGGTCTTGATGTAGATCAATTTGCTCCGCGCCTTTCCTTCTTTTTTAACGTGCACAACAACTTCTTAGAAGAAATCGCGAAATTTAGAGCAGCTCGAAGAATGTGGGCGCGGATAATGACCGAGCGTTTTAATGCAAAAAGTGAGCGCTCGAAACTTTTACGTTTCCATAGTCAAACAGCTGGGTCCACGCTCACGGCACAACAGCCAGACGTCAATGTTGTGCGGGTTGCTATTCAGGCGATGGCGTCGGTTCTTGGTGGAACCCAATCGCTTCATACGAATAGTCGAGATGAAGCATTGGCACTTCCATCCGAAGCTGCGGCAACACTTGCGCTTCGAACCCAACAAGTCATCGCGCATGAGACGGGAGTTGCCGATATCATCGACCCACTCGGTGGTAGCTACGCGATTGAGTCGTTGACAGACCAACTTGAAGCAAAGGCGAATGAATATATCCGTCGAATTGACGAAATGGGTGGCATGGTAACGGCCATCGAAGACGGATTTCCGCAGCAGGAAATTGAAAATGCCGCGTATGAGGCGCAACTCGCGGTCGAGCGGAGCGAATCCATCGTGGTCGGAGTTAATCAATTTGTGCAAAAAGATGAGCAGCCGCCAGAAGATCTACTAAGGGTTGACCCTGGTCTGGAAGTGGCTCAAAAGGAAAGACTGGCGGGTTTGAAAAAGCGAAGAGACAACCAAGCTGCCGCCGAGGCTTGCCGTGCTCTGGAAAATGCTGCGCGAACGAGCGACAATCTCTTGCCTCATATTCGGAATGCAGTACGGGTTTATGCTAGTGTCGGAGAGATGGCAGACGCATTAAGAAGCGTATTCGGCGAATATCGACCCATAGTTAGGATTTAGATCACGTTTTTCGGACGTTTCGACGCATCCATCTCACAAAGTGAGACGATAATGTCACATATGAAAACTGTAGGTCGCCATATCGCTCCCCGGCTCAAAGCCGACCCTGCGAAGCCAGCAGCTGCAGACCAAGGGTTTTCATCGAAACCACAGTCCATCGACAGCTTTAGCGCGGGGTCCAAAACCCAGAGCAACGCTGTGCCGCGAAGTAATCACTCTGATGCTGCCTCTGCAGGTGCGAACCAAGGTGTCTACAAGACTGCCGTCTCAGCCGCATTACTTGGAGTGACCGGACTTGGTGCATTGGGGTGTGCGACTCCCGTGGTTGCTCAGCCCGTCAATCTAGATCTCGACGCACCAGTGACCCGAGATGCTACGACCCATTACGCGGACAGCATCGGCGTTGAAATGTCTGACATGCCAACCATTAGTCTGGATGAGACCAGCAGCGTCGAAAGCAAGACAGATCGAGTAATCGAGCGTTTTCATAACGACCTCATCGAAAAGAGCACTATCACCGCGAGCGACTATGCGAATCCTGACAGCTTTGAAACCTTAGACGGCATGCCCGGCTATAAGAAAATTGATAAATCGGTTTTACGAGGAATGCTGCTGGACACACTTAGAGATTTACCATTGAGTGAACTTCCAGGCGGAGACGCGGTCGCTGATATCGTCAAACTTCTTCCTAGCTTTCAAAACCGTGATGTTTCTTCGATGAGTGCGAATGAAATCGAAGATGCTTTACAAGACGACGCCAAGGCTTGGTTCGACTCGAGGTTTGGTGAGTTCATAGAAGAAAACGAAACGGTTTTGACGGCCGGTACTTTTGCTGCGCTCACCTCTGCACGATATGCGAGTTCCGATGCAAGAGAACTGATCAATAACTATACCCCGAGCATCGCTGTCGCAGATTACTCAAGCGAATCTGGCATGACGAACGCAAATGCAGAGCTCAAATACCGTGGTGATGATCTGCTTCCTAACCTTGATCTTTCCGCAACCGCTCGAAGGGATGTTGGCCCCGTCAGTTTGAGAACGGAGTTAACAAGCTCGATGTCGTTAGACAAATTGAGTCTCGAAAACGCGCGACTTAGTGCGGGTGCTCGCGTTGGTGACGCCAACCTTTGGGCCGATGGGTCGGCCTGGGTGGATGCCGAGAGTAATCATGGTGCTCGTTTCGAAGTCGGAACTGTAAAGAACGTCAATGGATATCACCTAAGCGGGACAACAAGCCTTGATGTCGGACCAGGAGCGACGATCGATCCGAATGCGGATGGTCGATTTAGCCTAAACGTAACAGCTGCAAAAAATTTCCGAGATTCAAATGATAATGTCCGAGGTAGCTTCGGTCTATATGGTTCTCATTCCATCGATACAAATGGCGCCGGTGAAGATACTTCCGTCGGTGTCATGTTCCGGTGGAGCTTCTAGCCTTTTTCCTCTTTTAGACCCATCGCTTCGATGTTTTTACAAAATAAGATCATCCTACTCAGCGTTACGCTCAGCGTTTTATTTTCGACTGAACCTGCCACAGCGAAACCTTCAAAGACATCGCTATTAGACCAGCAGAAGCGTTATTCTCGGTTTCGCAAAGCGTACAAAAACAAAAATTATCAATTGCAGACCAAATTCCGGCGAGCCGGGATCCCATTTCCCCCGAAAGCGATATTTTTGCGCGTATTTAAACAAGAGAAGCAGCTTGAACTATGGGTGCAAGACTCAAATCGAAAGATGAAGCGATTAGAAAGCTACCCTGTTTGTGGTGTGTCGGGTGGATTGGGACCAAAGCGCCAAGAAGGCGACGGACAAATCCCTGAAGGCGTTTACTATGTCGACCGATTAAACCCGGTCAGTCAATTTCATCTATCGTTAGGACTCAACTACCCGAACGCGTCGGACCGAAAATTTGGTCATCCCAAGACACCTGGAAGCGATATTTTTATTCATGGCGATTGTGTGAGCATTGGATGCCTTGCCATGACCGATGAGATTATTGAGGAGATATATTTATCTGTCATTTATGCGCGAAACTCGGGACAAAAAAAGGTTCCTGTTCATATCTATCCATTTCGTTTCCAAAGAGGGATTAACGCCGCGACAGACCTTGAAAATCGGGCTGAACAACATGGGATAGAAAGCTGGTTATGGAAAAACCTATACGAAGTATTTGTCTCCTTTGAAGAGAACCGAAAACTTCCAAAAACGAAAATCGTGCGCGGTCGCTATCGTCCACAATAATTTGGGCGCCACGGGTTGACGCAGAGCCAATGACTTGGTGTTTGTGGCTCATGGCTACCAAAGTAAGTATGAGCTTTGACCTCCCGTTTCCAGCGGCAGCAGTGCGCGATCAAATGCGGAGTCCTGACTTGATTCATGCCTCAGAGAAATCTCGCGGAGCTCTTGAAGTGGACGTGAAAGATTTGGCTTCAGACGATACTCGCCACGAATACGAAATTATGGTGGTCAATTATGGTCGCGGAATTAAAGGAGAAGACCGCTCTAAACGAGAAACGAGCTACACGACCGTGAAATGGGAGCTTTCAAGACACCTTCGTCTCTGGACTTGGAAGGGCGAACATCCCGTCAATTTGACTGGTGAAGACATCATCACGGAAACACCAAACGGTTCTAGACTTTCAATGACAGCGACGATCGATGTCAAGATACCGGTAGTCGGTCGAATTGTGGCCAAGAAACTCAAGGAAGGCTTTGAAGAAAATTGGCCAAATTACGCGAAATTGGTCGAAGAGTTTTGCGCGAAACAGCCCCGCGAATAAAAATAACCGCTTTTTGCAGAATATTTATGTTTCTGTCCTTATTCTCCCGAGAAAACTTATCGTAAGTTGCGGCGAATGGCTCGTATGTAACATCGGCCCATGCTACACGATACTACCGTGATGAAGCTTAAGTCTCCGCAACACTCCGATGCAAAGCAAACGTATCCTGTCTTGAAGAGCACAGTAGATAAATCGTCCGACCTTTATCGTTCCAACTACGACGCCAGTCTGGCCAAATTGGAAGGACTCAACAAAGCACTTGCAGAGTCTCGAAGAGGAGGCGGGGAAAAGTATAATCAGCGCCATCTTGATGCGAACAAGCTACTTCCGCGAGAGCGTATTGAAATGTTGCTCGACCGTGATTCCTATTTTCTAGAGATATGCCCGATCGCCGGCTACGATGTGCCGAGCCACAAAACCGGAACTGCAATCGTTGGAGGAATTGGTCTCATTTCGGGCGTCGAATGCGTAATTAGCGCAAGCGAAGCTACCGTCAAGGGCGGCGCAGTCACTGAATTGGGCGTTGCTAAAAGCGGGCGTTTATCTGAAATCGCGCAGCAAAACGAAATGCCTGCAGTATCATTGATCGAATCAGCCGGAGCGGATCTTCCTAATCAAAGTAAAATTTTTGTTCCCGGCGGAAGAGGTTTCCGTGCTCTGACGCGTCAGTCGGAATCAAGATTACCGACAGTTTGTCTTGTATTTGGAAGCTCGACGGCTGGAGGTGCTTATATTCCTGGCATGAGTGACTACGTCGTCATGGTCAAAAAACAAGCTCAGGTCTATCTTGCCGGGCCACCGCTGGTGAAGATGGCAACCGGAGAAGAAACAAATCACGAAGCACTTGGTGGCGCTGACATGCATAGTCGAATTTCTGGCGTCTCCGACTATCTTGCAGAGGATGAACATCAGGCGATTCGAATGGGTCGGGAAATCGTCGCACATTTAAATTGGAGAAAGGGCAGTCAGCCGTTACAGCGATTCATTGAGCCACCTAAATATGACGCAGAAGATTTACTGGGGATTGTCTCTTCTGATCTAAAGGTTCCGTATGATGCGCGCGAAGTCATTGCTCGAATCGTTGATGGCTCACGATTTTCGGAATTCAAACCGCTTTACGGACACACTCTTGTTTGTGGATGGGCCCATATCCACGGATATCCCGTAGGCATTCTCGCAAACAACGGAACTCTCTTTTCAGAGTCGGCTAATAAAGGTGCGCAATTCATCCAGTTGTGCAATCAAATTGATGTACCGCTTCTCTTTTTACAGAATACCACTGGATTTATGGTGGGCTCAAAATACGAAGAAGAGGGCATTATCAAAAACGGAGCGAAGCTAATTAATGCTGTATCCAACAGCAAAGTCCCAGCCATAACAATCATGACTGGTGCAAGCTATGGAGCAGGCAACTATGCCATGAGTGGTCGCGCCTACAAACCTCGATTTCTATTTACCTGGCCAGGACACCGCATCGCCGTCATGGGCGGAAAACAATTGGCCGGGGTACTGGATATTATCAAGCGCGAATCGGCGAAGAAGAAAGGCATTGAGGTTGATGAAGAGAGACTCGGTATGATGAAGCAGATGATCGAGTTACAAATTGAACAAGAATCGGACGCATTGTTTGCGTCTGCGCGATTGTGGGATGACGGTGTAATCGACCCTCGTGATACCCGCACGGTTATCGCAATCAGCCTTTCGGCCGCATACAATAAAGAAGTGAAGGGAACGACTTCTTGGGGCGTATTTAGGCACTAGAGATGAAAAAGATTGAAAGAATACTCATCGCGAATCGTGGTGAAATAGCTCTGAGAATAATCTCAACCTGTAAAAAATTAGGCATCCATTCTGTTGCTGTATATTCGGAGGCAGACAAGTCGGCACCTCATGTCATGCAAGCAGATGAAGCCGTCCTCATAGGACCGGCGCCGAGCGTTGATTCCTATTTGTGTATTGATAAAATTATCGATGCTGCAAAGAAAACGAGTGCTCAAGCGATTCATCCGGGTTACGGCTTCTTAGCCGAAAATGCGGGATTCGCTCAGGCTTGTATCGATGCCGGTTTGATTTTCATCGGTCCAAACCCCGACGTAATTGAAAAAATGGGCTCCAAAAAGGTGAGCAAATCTATCGTTGAGGCAGCGGGTGTACCTGTGATTCCTGGTTTCCAACTTGCGGATACTGATATTCCATTTCCCGTATTACTCAAGGCGAGCGCCGGTGGTGGCGGAAAAGGCATGCGAATCGTTCGTGCCGCCGACGAACTAAAGTCTGCGGCTGAGAGCGCGAAGCGTGAAGCTTTGAGCTCGTTTGGTGACGATACGCTTCTTCTTGAAAAATACATCGAGCAGCCCCGACATATCGAGGTTCAAATTTTAGGAGACCATCACGGCAATATTGTACACGTGTTTGAGCGGGAGTGTTCGATTCAAAGACGCCATCAAAAAATCATTGAAGAGTCTCCCTCTCCTGTTCTGACCCCTGAACTTCGGAATAAAATCTGTGAAGCGGGTGTCACCGTAGCTTCGGCGATAGGTTATCAAAGTGCAGGTACCGTAGAATTCGTGTATGCCCCAACGGGGGAATTTTACTTTCTTGAGGTGAACACACGATTGCAGGTGGAGCATCCTGTAACGGAAATGGTGTCCGGGCTCGATTTGGTTGAACTTCAAATTCAAGTCGCCGAAGGCATAGAATTGCCATTTACACAGTCTGACCTCACTCAAACCGGTTCGGCTATCGAGCTTCGAATTTATGCAGAAGACCCCTCCCAAAATTTTCTACCGGTGACGGGCACGCTTTGCGACTGGCACTTGCCCAGCATTAATAATGTTCGTTTAGATTCTGGCGTGCGTACAGGAAGCGAAGTCGGTATTCATTATGACCCAATGCTTGCGAAATTGATCGGTTATGGCGCGAATCGGGCAGAGGCGATTCGTCAAGTTCAGTATGCTCTTTCGCATTTTTCGATTGGAGGCATAACTTCGAATTATGGTCTCCTTAACTCTATCCTTAGAGATACAGCATTTCGAGATGGAGATTTTGATACTCATTATCTCGATGAGAATCTGCCGCGCCTTCTTGAGGACAAGGCCTCAATTGACGTTCTCATTGAATCTGCTGTGGCGGTTGCGTTGAGCTGCGAAAGGACGCGTCATGAGTCCGCGACAATGAACTCTATTCCGAGCGGATTCCGTAACAATCGATTTCGCGGACAGAATTTTTCATGCCGTATTGATGATGAAACAATCACTCTACAATATCATCAGGTTGCTCCAGGACGTTATTCAATCAGTCATGGGGAACGACAGTGGACAGTAAGTGATTTGCAGTGGGAGTCTCCGAGTCTCGCATATACCAACCATGATGGCGTTCGTAGGAGTTTTCGTATCCAGAATAAGGGTCGTCATTATCACTGCCATTCAATTCTTGCGTCTTTAGGGATTGAAGTTTTGGATCGTTTCCCAGAGCAAGATGCGTCTGATGTCGCGGGTGCCTGTGTTGCTCCTATGCCGGGCAAGGTCATTGCGGTTAATGT
The DNA here is from genome assembly GCA_036337945.1 of Myxococcota bacterium. Lineage (GTDB taxonomy): Bacteria > Myxococcota > Kuafuiibacteriia > Kuafuiibacteriales > Kuafuiibacteriaceae > JAYZDF01. Next base: position 42,588 of record JAYZDF010000047.1, on the reverse strand, counting down.
TCAAGAAGGGGCTGAAGTCACTCAAAATCAACCTCTTGTGATCCTAGAAGCGATGAAAATGGAACACACGGTGTCTGCACCGTGTGACGGAATTATTGAGAAGCTTTTGGTTCGAGAAGGTCAACAGGTGGATGCGGCGGCTTTACTGGCAGTAGTGAGTGGGGAAGAGGGCGAATAATGAGTGATGATATTGAAAAAAGACTCATTGATTTAGAGATTCGCTATACGGAACAAACCGCCTTACTCGATGAGCTTAATTCTGAGCTTTATCGCGCGAACGAAACCATTGGGGTGCTTACTCGAAGAGTTGTGCGGTTAGAAAAAATGGTTATTGATATCTTGAACCAAGAGGAACTTCCACCAAATGAGAAGCCGCCTCATTACTGAGCGTGCCTAATATTCCTATATTTGTTCGAGACTATTCGATTCCTCTGCCTCGTCTTCTGGCTTCTTTCCCACTATTTTCGCAGCGATAATACCAACTTCATAAAAAGCAATCAGTGGCACTGCCATCATAAGCTGAGATATGGGATCTGCCGGTGTAAGGATTGCGCCAAGTATGAAGGATATAACTAGCCAATATTTTCGAAAAGACGCAAGTCGCTCGGCGTTTACGAGTCCAACCTTGGCGAGCATGGCAAGGGCTAACGGGAGTTCAAAAACGACTCCGAATGCGACAGTAATTCGAAGCAATAAGCCTAGGTAATTGCTTACGGTAAACGAGCTAACCAAACTATCGGGCATCATTTCGTTCACCAAAAAATCGAACATTACGGGGAACATCGCAAAGTACGCGAAGGCGCCACCCCCGATGAAAAGAAATGACCCGCTCACAATTACCGGCAGCGCAAACTTTCGTTCATTCGCGTAAAGGCCCGGAGAGATAAACAGCCACGCTTGGTGAAGCCAAATGGGACAGGCCAAAAATAAGCCAATCACAAGAGCTATTTTCAGGTACGCGAAGAATGGCTCAAGCGGAGATAGAACAACCAGTCTATCGACCGCCGCCGCTTTGCCTGCTGTCGCAGCGGCTCGTCGAATCATGCGATTCACCACTGCTGTTCGTGGCGGAGCAAGAACCACGTTAGCGCCTTCGAGCATCAACTCCGAAACGAGCGGGTCCGAGGCCGACTCCACAGTATAGACCACAAAGGGGGTTGGCTCCAGTTGATCCAAAACGTCGCTGGCCATTAAGCCATCGTCACCGAGTGCTTTTGCCGAGACAAAAACGAGGTCGAGAGACGTCTTCTTTTCTTTTGATTCTTGAGCGAGTTGCTTGAGCTCTTTGAGATTCTTCTTTACGCCGAGGAATTTTGTCGATTTCGCGGTGTTTAATTTCTCAGCAATCTGACTTGCGATTTTGTCATCGGATTCTACGATGACACTATTGATCTGATTTCTTGCCTCCAAGACATCCTGAAGAGGCTTGATAGACATATCCAGAAGCTGAGGCGAAAAGAATAGCGCAATACCCGTCGTAACAATGATTGCCAGAAAAGATTTTATGAGCACTGAACGCAATTCGGTGAGGTGCTCTGTGAGACTCTGTTTTTCTTCGTTCATTGAGAGGATTTAGATTTATACGGGCGGAGTTTCTTGTTTGTCAGGGCTGGGTCCAGAAACGTTATCCTCATGGACGAATTCTGGTTCGTGGACCGGCGTCGCATCTGGATGTGACGCTTTCCCTTCGGCCAGCTGGGCCGGTGTATCGGGGTAAGGTCCATCATGATCTTCGTAGGCTGGTTGTTCAGCTGGAGGCGGCCGATGCACCTCTTGGTTCACCGTCGCCTTAAAGGATTCGGAGGCATTCTTAAATTCCCGAATTCCTTCGCCTAATTTGCGAGCTAGTTCCGGGAGCTTCTTGGGCCCGAACACCATGAGTGCGATGACGAGGATAAAACTTATCTCCATCCAGCCTAGACCGAACATCTTGGCTTGACTCTACCAGAATTAACGCGACATCGCTCTATTTGAGTTCATTCATGAAGGTCGTAATCGCGCAAATTAACCCCACCATCGGAGATATCGAAGGTAACGGTGACCGAATTTTGGCTGAGATCCAAACTGCTCAAGAAAATGGGGCAGACCTCATCATCTTTTCGGAACTCGCTATACCAGGGTATCCACCACATGATCTTCTCGAGCGTCCCGAATATTTCGCTCGTTCTCAGCAGACCCAAGAGCGGATCATGAACCAAATGCCTGAGGGTATTTATGCGGTCATTGGAAACATCGGGGGCACCTATGAACGAATTCAGAATCAGGCCGTTACAATCCAAAAGGGCAAAGTGATTCACGAAACCGCGAAATCACTTCTACCCGTGTACGACGTCTTCGATGAGGTTAGATATTTTACGCCACAAGCCGAGGAACAACTTGAGGTTCTTCAGATTGGCGAATGGAGCTTGGGCATTACGATTTGTGAAGATCTTTGGAACGATAAAAGCTTCTGGAAACAAAGGCGCTACGACTTCGATCCCGTTGAAACTTTGGTGCATAAAGGCGCGAATGTCATCGTCAATCTATCGTCCTCTCCTTGGTCCGCGGGCAAGCAACAATTACGAAACGAAATGCTGCGCCATACCGCTTCGCGGCACGGAGTATGGATTCTGTATTGCAATCAAGTAGGAGGAAATGACGGACTCATCTTTGATGGTCACTCCATGGCAGTCAAGCCCACCGGAGCGATCGCCCAAAAAGCAAAAGCATTTGAAACGCATTCAATATCTGTAACGCTCGACCAAGACAGCCCTGACATTGAGCTCAGCACACGTGACGAAATTGCAGATATCCACGATGCTCTGGTGCTTGGACTGAAAGATTACTTTCGGAAGCTCAATTTTAATAAAGCGGTGATCGCTCTTTCCGGTGGTATCGACTCTGCCGTGACCGCTTATCTTGCAGTTGAAGCTCTTGGTGCGGATTCTGTCTACGGTTTGGCTCTACCGTCGAGGTATTCCTCTGATGGTTCAGTGACCGATGCCCTCGCTCTCGCGGAAAACTTAGGCTTTGGATGCTCAGTGATCGAGATTGAGCCCATGTTTAAGGCCTACCTTCAACAACTAGCGCCCGTTTTCGAGGGGACCAAGCCCAATGTCACGGAGGAAAATCTCCAAGCTCGTATTCGAGGTGGCTTGGTCATGGCGTACTCTAATAAATTTGGCGCAGTGGTTCTTACGACTGGAAACAAGAGTGAGTCTGCCGTGGGCTATTGCACCCTTTATGGTGATACTTGTGGCGGTTTGGCGCCCATAGCTGACCTATACAAAAATCAGGTATACGCACTTGCTCGATTTGCTAATCGAAATGTCGAGCTCATACCCGTTTCAACCATCGACAAGCCGCCGTCTGCTGAGCTGGCACCGGACCAAAAAGACTCTGATTCGTTGCCTCCATATGATGTTCTTGATGAAATTCTACGGCTTCTTATTGAAGAACGCTGTAGTATTGCAACGATTGCACAGCGCACCAATCAAACGACTGAATTAGTCGCCGAGATTGTTCGAAAAGTGTACGCCGCCGAATACAAACGAAAGCAGTTGCCACTCACGCTCAGAGTATCAAGTAAGGCTTGGGTCGGACGAATTTATCCTTTAGCGCATCGGTTCCGTGACTAATTCACCTGAGATGTTTTCAGTGCTATTTCTTTAGTCGTGTCTGTTTCAATCGTTTACGATTCTCTGTGTCGGGCTCACGAACCTGCATCAGGTCATCCGGAGAAACCTGAAAGACTCGATTCTATTCAAAATGCGTTACGGCAATCGGACTTACACATGATTGAGTGCCCCTCTCGTTCGGCTACTATGAAAGAACTCGCGCGTGCTCATAACGACAGCTATGTCCAAAGTATGATGCAGTTATCTGGTCAAACCAAGGTATTGGACCCAGATACAATGACGAGTCCAAGCACGATTGAAGCAGCTCTACGTGCTGCCGGCTCGATTGTAGAACTGGCCTCGCGAGTGGCAAAAAACGAGTGTCCAGCCGGTATTGCTGTTGTTCGCCCACCGGGGCATCACGCAACACCAAATCAGGCAATGGGATTTTGTTTCTTCAATAACGTAGCCATTGCAGCACGTGCTTTGTGTGCCTCCGGGTTGGCCCAACGCGTAGCGATTTATGACTTTGATGTGCATCATGGAAACGGCACCCAGGATATTTTCTACGACGACCCCGAGGTTTTGTTTATTTCAACTCATCAGTCGCCATTTTATCCGGGAACAGGCGCAGCCCAAGAACGAGGTACGTCTAACGCGCTTGGCTTCAATCTAAATATTCCACTACCTGCGGGTGCAGATGACCAATTGTTCTATAAGATTCATCAAGAACTTATCTTTCCAAAGGTTCGTGATTTTAAACCTGATTTTATCCTTTTGTCCGCCGGTTTTGATTCCTATCTCGAAGACCCAATTGGAGAGTTCGGTATCACCAAAATAGGGTATCAAACGATTGCGAGAGAATGGAAAGAGCTTGCTTCCGAGTTATGCCAAGGACATATCGCGGCCGTCCTTGAAGGGGGCTATAATATTCGTGACCTGGGAGATTGCGTTGTTTCTTTCCTGCGAGGCTGGGATTCTCCATCCAACGCACGGTAATCGGCTTCTTACTCAACTTTTTGGGACTGTACCAAGCCGAAAAACGACAGGGAATTTTTCATTTTCTCTCTGGCGTATCCTTCTTCAACTCTTTAGGGTGTCGACCATGGAGCGAGCGAGCAAGAATGCTGTAGTCCTTTTGGGGCTCATGCTCGGATTAGGTTGCAGACCCGGAAAAGCGCCTACGGTCCCGCCTCGATCAAAAGTTGCTCTACCCGAGATAGTAACGGGCGCCAATTTGCGAGCTGTGGGAGACGAGAGAAGGGGATACGGTACGCCAAAAGCCCGTGAGACGCTCGCTCGGTTGAAATCTCTCAATGTTAATACAGTGGCCATCCTCATGGAAGGTTATTTAGAAAATATCGACTCTGTCGAAATCGAAATACCGAACCGTGCCCACCTTGCCCGAATCGAGGCTGCTCTGGTTGATGCCAATCGAATGGGCTTTTCGACCATCTTGATTCCCCATCTTTATTTGAAAGATGGAGCGTGGCGAGGCCACATTACGATGCCTGAACCCCAAGACCGCGATCGATGGTGGGCATCGTATACAAGATTTATTGAGGAAGCTGCGCGTATGTCTGAACGCTCCGGCACCACACTTTTATCTCTTGGGGTAGAATTGAAGGGAATGTCAGCTGAACTTGATACTCGAACTCGCTTTCGCGTTCTTCGGCAGAAGGTAAAAAAAGTCTATCAGGGACTTCTTACCTACAGTGCAAATTGGGACGAAGCAGAGTCGGTCCAATTTTGGGATTTGGTAGATATCGTTGGGGTCAATGGTTACTACCCTCTCGTTCCTGATATCGAACGCGGTTCAGAAGCAGTTGCTCAAAGACTTCATGAACTTCATCAGTCGACGAAAAAACAAGTCTTGGTGCTGGAGGTGGGATATCGTTCCGGTCCCATGTCACATTTGAAACCTTGGGATTGGCCTGAGGATGTCGAGAATAAAGAGGTGGACGAGGCCGCTCAGGCCAAAAATTGGGCGGCAATTCTGACGAATTGGCTGACAACTAACGGAATTAGGGGCTTGCTGGTGTGGGTCATACCCACAGACCCAGACGATCCAGCGTCTGAACCGCCTCATGGATTTAATCCTCTCAATAAGGCGGCGGAGCAAGTTCTAAAACGTGCATTTTCCGCTTATGCTTCGGACGAAGGCTAGAAACTCATTATGCTTGGATTTACAGCGGCGTTACTCATTATTTCGACTCCACAAACAGTCGTTACGATCCCCAACCCCGACTCTGATATCAAACACGCAGCGCACTTTGTGACTTGGAGTGCGCGAGCTCAAATGGGTATGAAACCCAAACGCCTAAAAAGATTATTGTCGCCTCTGGGTATAGACCCTTTCGAGCCATCGAGTTGGAGTTCTTGGGGAATAGCACAGAACGCGCCTTTACGACTTTGGATATCTAATGAGCAGTCAGTAAGAGTTTTAGAGTTTCAATTGAACAAGAAGAAGATGTTCGACAAAGCGCTATCTTCCGTACTCAAGTCCAATCAACGAACACAGCCTATCACCGAAAAATCTGGCCTTTGGTACAGTTCTCAACCCGGCGTATTTGTTGCACTGATCCGGAACCGTAAGCAGGCTTATCTTCTTATCAACGCAAAGGCAGGTTCGTCGTCAATGCAAGGTGCTGTGGCACTATTCAAAAATATTCTTAAAGGAACGCCCACATCGGTATCCGCAAAGCTTGAACCTATTTCCGATCAAGACCAGCGTCTTGATTTTCTCCACTCGATAAAGAATCACGTCCGACCCAAGTACAAGATCAAGTCAAATGCGAGCTTTTGGATTCATCGATTGGACAGTTCGCAGGTCTATGCTTCGAGCCCTGTGTACGCCACAGATGAGAAAGTTCGATTTGAGGCATCCATCTCTTCTGAACATCTTGTTAATGAAGAAGAGCGACTGGGTACGCTCAAGAAAGCGGGTCGGCCTCGAAAGCTATTTGCTACGGATAAGATAGCAAAAGTGGCTGCCGAAGCTCGGCTAGATATTAGCCCCTTTGCATTGACCGAATGGGCGAAGACTCGAGGGATTCCTGTGGAGCTAGATAGACTATTTACTGGGCTTGTACATGCGGTCCTTATGCAAGATGGCGCCGTCATGTTAGCGGCGACACTTCATAAGAAAACAACCCAAAAACTTCAAAACAAATTTGTTGCGAGCATGAAAAAGTTTTCCCCGAAGCTAAACCTCCTCAAAGTGAATGGCTATCGTGACGAGCAAGTGTGGCTGATGTGGTACGGGGATGTGACCAAAGAATCGATACAGCGCCTATTTATAAAGTCTAAACCTCAGTTCATGGACGCGAATTACTTTTCAGCTCGACCGCCTGATTTATTGAAAGCTTTGCGAAATCGAAGTGCTCGGACCGACGCGCTCAGAATTACAGGGGCGCAAATGCTCATGGTCGATCTCGCCTTTTCAGAATTAATGCTCACCACGCAGGCTGTTACGGCAAATTTAGTGGTTTCGCCAAAAAAGAGCCAACTCCAACTAGAAATTCAATATTAGTCGAAGTGCTTAACTCGCCGGAACCTTTCAGCAAGAGCGACCGCTTTGTGTTAAGATTCACTTGTACAGATGAAAACACAATCAGCTTCATTCGAACAGTTTAGCGGAACCAGCGAGTATATTTCCGACGACTCCCTCAGCGCGGCGGTTAACGCATCTTCCGTTCTTCAAAGGCCACTGTTGGTCAAAGGTGAACCAGGCACAGGTAAGACACTCTTAGCTCACGCTGTTTCAGACGCGCTAGGTATGGAGCTTCTCACTTGGCATATTAAATCAACGACAAAAGCGATCGAAGGACTTTACGTCTATGATGTGGTCCAGCGTCTCAATGATGCTCGTTTTAGCGAGGGAGACGTCTCGGATATTAGAAAGTACATTCGATTTGGCCCGTTGGGACAGGCTTTGCGCTCAGATAAGCGGGTGGTTTTGCTGATTGATGAAGTTGATAAAGCTGACCTTGAGTTTCCAAACGATCTCCTTCGAGAACTGGACGAAATGAAATTTCATATTCCCGAACTCAATGAGACAGTGACAGCTGTTCATCGTCCCATAGTGATCATTACTTCGAATGCAGAAAAAGAGTTACCCGATGCCTTTCTTCGTCGCTGTGTGTTTCATTATATTGATTTTCCTGACCGCGACCGACTTCGAAAAATTGTCTCTGTTCATCATCCAGACCTTAGTGAGCAGTTAGTCGCGTCCGCGATGGAGAAATTTTATCAAGTCCGAAATCGCCCTGGAATCCGCAAAAAGCCGTCTACCTCGGAGTTTCTCGACTGGCTAACCGTGTTAGCAAGTGCCGGTGTTGATTCCAAAGTTCTTTCATCAGCAATGCCATTTGCAGGAGTTCTGTTAAAGCAAGAACAAGATCTAGCAAGTCCAGGCTCTTCACGTTCTGAGGGCTGGTAAAGATTCCGTGTTTGATGCATTGCTCATAAATCTACGAGTTCAGGGGCTAAAAGTTGGTGTGTCTGAGTGGTTACGGTTTTTGGATGGGATGAAGAAGGGGCTCGCAACAGACCTTGAGCAACTTTACGCTCTTGGACGATGCGTTCTAGTTCATAGCGAAGCCGACTACGATAGTTACGATCTCGCATTCGCCGCGACGTTTGAAGGCGTAACCCTCTCTCCCAAAATCAAAGAAGCCTTTGAGCTTTGGCTACAAGATCCAAAGCTTTTTGATGAAGCTCGCGAGTCAGGAATTCATGACTTTAGTTCTCTGGAAGAACTGATGGAAGCAATGAATAAAACGCTTGCCGAACAAAAAGAAAGACATGATGGCGGTAATCGCTGGGTCGGTACCGGAGGCACCTCACCCTGGGGTCACTCTGGTCGCGCCAATATGGGAGTAAGAGTTGGTGGCTCTGGTGGTGGAAGAACGGCTGTTCGAGTCGCCGAAGAGAGACGCTGGAAAAACTACCGCCAAGATATCAGCTTGGACGTACGTGACTTTAAGGTCGCTCTTCGAGCCTTACGGCATTTGATTCGCGAAGGTGCATTATCTTTAGATATCGATGATACGATTGACAAGACGTGTAAGAACGCTGGTGAAATAGAGCTTATTTTTCGAAAAGAGCGCGCTAATCGCGTACGCCTCGTTCTTTTGATGGATAGTGGTGGCTCAATGAATCCGCATACCGCTTTGGTTTCGAGATTATTTTCCGCTGCAACTGAGAGCAAGTTCTTCAAAAGCTTTGATCATTACTATTTTCATAACTGTGTGTACCAATGGCTTTATAAGGACTTCGAAAATTACGACCGCGTACTATCTTCTGAAGTCCTGAGAGATCTCACACACGAGCACCGATTAATATTTATTGGAGATGCATCGATGGCAAACTGGGAACTTATGTCGCCGGGTTTTGCGTTCTCTAAGGATCAGCGACGCGGCATTGATTGGCTCCAGGCCTTTGCCAAAAAGTGTCCCGGAAGTATTTGGTTGAATCCTGATCCTCAGCGTTTTTGGAATCACCCCACGGTACGAGCAATTGGTGACACTTTTGAAATGTTTCCACTCACGATTGAAGGCCTCCGAGATGGTATTCAATTTTTGAAAGCGCCACGTTAGAGAGATTCTTGTCCTGACCGATCCATCGACAAAAAAATGCTCTACATCCTTGAATGGTTCGGTCCTTTAATCTTAGGTTAGGTCTTATATGCAGCCGGAGAGAATACAGTCCTTCGAAGAGTTTTGGCCGTTTTATTTGAATGAACATGCCAAAGCGGTTACTCGTTGGTTTCATTTCGTTGGTACCAATATAGGTATAGCGATCTTGATTTATTCGATCTCGACCGCGACTTGGAAAGCTATACCTCTGGCTTTGGTATGCGGTTATACCTTTGCTTGGGTGTCTCATTTTTTTATCGAGAAGAATCGACCTGCGACATTCACCTATCCTGGATGGTCGTTCAAAGCAGATTTCAGATTGTGTAGATTGATGTGGATAGGACGCTTGGGTCCTGAATTAGAGAAACATCTAAGGGTGCAGACGATTCATTAAGTGATTACTGAGGATTGTTTGAAGATTCTGAGTCGGCCGGTGCGGTCTCAGCTGGAGGCTCTTCCTCAGTTTCGCTTTGAACAACCTTCGCGGCTTGATGAAGCTCGGTAAGTTGCAATCGGATAGCAAAAAGTTTTTGAGAGACTCGTTCGATAAGAGGGTCAATCACCGCGTTTCCAAGCTCGGGTGCCTGTGAGATTTGAGCGTTAAGCTCTTCCTGTAATTGGTTGAACGACGGCTCAAGTCGCGCGGCGAGTTCATCAACTCTCTCATCTTCAATTGGGTTGGCTGCTTTTCCAAAAACGCGCCGGGCTGTGTCGGTAAACTCGGTGACGCCACGCGTAGCAGCGTCTCGCAACTGTGCGGCACCCTGAAAAATCTCCTCGGCAGATTTTTGCGCTGAACCGCGCGCCGTCTCGACAGGACTTTTTACGTTCTTATCGAAGAATTCTGTGAGCGCTTCTCCGCTTGTTTGAATCAAGTTGCGAAGCATCGATAAAGGCATCTTCGACTGCTTTTTCTCGGCTTCGAATATAATTTGAGCAAGTGTTGCAGATGTTAGGTCGACCTTATTTTTATTATCGATGATATGAACATCCTCACCGGCTTTAATCATTTCTGAGATTTCTTCCAGTGTGACGTATTTGCTCCGTTCCGTGTCATAGAGCTTTCGGTTAGCGTACCGTTTTATGATCTTGGGCTTAGCCTCGGGTGTTACTGGTGGAACAACGTTTTCCGTCGGTGATTCAATTGTTGTTTCTGTCATCATAAGCCTCGACTAACGGGTTTCACGCCCTGGTGATGGTGTCAAGGGTAGGCTCGTCTGCTTGCGCTTGAGCAAGAGGCTTCTTACACTCACGACACCGCAAATTATTGTGTTGTAGCGGATTAATCCTAGGCCCTTTACCATGATTATTCGATGTCCCGAGTGTAGTACAAAGTTTCGCTTAGCTGACGAAAAAATGAAGGCTGCGGGAATACGTGTGAGATGCAGTCATTGTAATTTCGTGTTTCGTGCCGGCCCTCCTTCGTCAGGGGAAAAGTTTGCCCGGGTGTTGAGGTCAAAATCCAGCGAAGGGTCGCGAGAAACCCGAGAGGACGAACGATCGAACGATCACCTGACAACTCCAGAGGCGAAAACAAAGCACGGTGAACACGGTGAAAAGGGCAGGGAAAGTGAGTCGCTAACTCCTAGTTTCGATTTTCCGACGATACCTCCGAGTCTTCCGTCGGTGCCTCCGCCGCCTCTTCCCGAAAATCAATCTTCTGCGACGGACGATTTGTTCTCTGATCTTCCTCCACCGCTCAGTATTGAGAGTTCTAAGAAGACACCGGACCCTTCTCCCGAAACTGTGCCGCCACGAACTGATTTAGACGATTTATTTTCCGACTTAGGCGAATCAGCAGAATCCTCTCCCGGTATTGAACTTGCTCCGCCGATACAATCCAAAGAAGAGGAGCCAATCTTCTCCAACTCGTTGTTTATGAATACTGATCAACAACAGAGTACTTCCGAAAATACTTCGACTGGTTTGGAGTTTGACGATAGTCCTTTAACCGGTTCCGTTCCACCTTTGGTCAACGATATTTCTATGCCTGTAGCTCCTCCTTCGAGCAGCGAAGCCGTCGCACAAACGAAAGAACCTAATTCAAACGACGGGCAGGCCCTTGGGAAGATCGCCTTAAATCAAGTGTCTACCAATCGCGATGGGACTCCTGTTGCGCCTCGCGCGAGAACTCTCTCCAGGCCCCGAACGATAACGGCTGAATATATAGATGACGTACCGGAACCGGGTTCGTACCTTCGTTCGTTTGCGACCTTTGTCTTGGTTTTGATTTCGCTACTAGGAGCTTTGCTGTTCGTTAGGCAATCCGACGGAAGGGCTCTCAATTCATGGTCCCTGGACGCGCTCAACGAGGACATAAAACAATTCAAAGTGATGGCTGGCTATCAAACGAAACCTGATGTTTTTCAGCTCAATAAACTTATCGCGCAGTCCTATCGTTTGGGTGTTGTAGAGCGGGAAGTTCTCGTGGTGCAGGGGACTGTTACAAATACTGCAACAACAACTTTTGAGTCTGCCGTTGCTCTGGTCGACATTATGCACGAGGGTACTTCCGTTCGAACTAAGATGACACCTATCGGCGTGTCTCTCGATTTGAAGGCTTTGGCAAAAGTTCAAACCCAATCCGAACTCGTTCAACTCAAGCAACAAGCCAAGACAGAAGCTTACGATAAGGGTAAAACCCGTTTGCCTCCGGGGAAACCAACTGATTTTATTTTTGTCATGTGGGACATACCGCCAGAACTTGAACAAAGTGCGATCTACGTGGCGTTTCGTGCGGGTCGTGGTACCGTAAGCCCGTGATTGCTTTTGGTATGCCGGGGGGTCATGAACTTCTCATTATCACGATTCTAGTCGTGCTTATCTTTGGCGCGTCGCGCTTGCCGCAAATCGGTGATGCACTTGGACGGTCGATTCGTGCTTTCAAACGTTCCGTAAAAGGAGAAAACGAAATCGAAATTAGAGCCAAGGTTGACTCTGCGCCGCTCGATTCAGGACAGGAAGACTAGTAGTTGAGACCAAGCTTGGTGGCAATCGTTGCTACTGACCCGAAGGCTTCCCGCCCTCCGTTTACTTTGGGTAAAAACTCAAACTCTCCCTGCAGTGAAATATGAAAAACTGAGATGAGAACTCGACTGCCGATGGTGAGTTTGTGTTGAATATTGTCTCCCAATCGAATGCTTGGAAACTTTAGGTCGGCCACATCTGTTTCGTCGTTACCCGTTGCGTCGATAACGCGAGACGATACATTGGTAAGTAGTACTGCGTAGCTCAAGTAGGGCGCTAGGTTAAGAACCCCACCAATTCCAAAACTCCGAGAAAGCGTCGCATCGAGTCCTACAATGGTCATATTTATATCTCGATTCCCGACAACATGGTTCACTGTTCCGCGGATTCCTAGGTCTGGCGCCAAATGATAGCCCTCGTGAAGTGCCCATCGAATTTCGACGCCAGGTGCAAACATTTCGCTTTCTACTAACCACAAAAAATTGGTTCCGATTTCGAACGAAAGAGGAAGGCCTTTGCGCACATCGAGTTGCAAGGTTTGCAAGAACGAATTGGGATCTCTTGACCGTTGCCCCTCTTCAGTGACGAGCCAGTACGGTTCGTCTGCAGAAATACTGGTGCCGCTCCACAATACGCCCACGTGGAAACCAGAGTGACCAAGAGTTTCAGCAGGAGAAGCGGAGCGCGGTGAAAATACGTAGGCCAGTTCACTAACAAGGGCTACAAAGCGGCTAGAATTTACACTGACTATTTTGGCCGTCGATGGATCGTTATCATCTGAGATGGAGTAAAGGATGCCTTGTTCCGGATTCGAGGCGTCAGGCGCATTAAGCCGAAAGTCGTTTGGTCCTGCCAGTGCTGGAGAAGCAAGCAGAAGCATCGTGCTGATGGCGCAGAATCGCAAAACCATGACTGTTGAATCACCTTTACGGGGCACTGTGTCAAGAATCCGACATTGACGCCGACCCGCGTTCTTGGTCATTTACCATTAAATGCGTGTTTTGGTCACTGGAGCCGCGGGTTTTATCGGCTCATGGGTCTCCCAAAAACTAGTCGCCCGAGGTGACGAGGTGATCGGTCTTGATAATTTCAACTCTTTTTACGATCCCGCCGTCAAAGAACAAAATATCCGCGAAGTGTTGGATTCGGATCGAGGCGAGCAATTTCGCCTGGTTCGCGCAGACCTCGTCTACGATAACGATGCTCTTGAAGCAATTTTTACCAATCCAGATTCAAGACCTGACGTGATTTGTCATCTTGCAGCGTGGGCAGGCGTTCGCCCGTCAATTGCACGACCTCAAACCTATATAAACGAAAATATTTTAGGGACTACGAAACTTTTGGACCTCGCAGTTGCTCATGACATTAAGCCTTTCGTCTTCGCATCGAGTTCTTCTGTTTATGGAGCGAGAAAAGAGGTTCCGTTCCGTGAGACGGATGCTGTCGATGACCCAGTAAGCCCATACGCGGCCACAAAGAAAGCTGGAGAATTGATCGGCTACACATATCACCATCTGTATAAGTTGGGTTTCGTGGCTTTGCGATTCTTTACCGTTTATGGGCCTCGTCAGCGTCCAGAAATGGCCATTCATTTATTTGCAGATAAAATGCGCCGAAACGAGCCCATTACGATGTTTGGTGATGGAACATCTAGCCGTGACTACACGTACATCGATGATATTGTCGACGGTGTGGTATCCGCAGTTGATTATGCTTGCAAGGGAACTTGCTACGAAATCATTAATTTGGGCGGTTCAGAAACGACTACCTTAAAAACGTTGATCGAGACGATCGAAAAAGCGCTGAAAACGAAAGCGCAAATTACTCAGGCTCCAGACCAGCCTGGTGATGTACCGCAAACATTCGCAGATGTGAGCCGAGCTCATTCTCTACTCGGTTATTCTCCACAGGTAACCGTTGAAGAGGGCATCAAACGGTTTGTTGAATGGCTTCTGTCTCGATGAATATGCCGGAACCAGCGACAAAAATTGAAAAAGTAGATTTTGAACAATCTCTCGCAGTTTTACCTTTAGGTGGATGTGGAGAAGTGGGACTAAACTGCACCCTGATTGTCGACGATAATGATGCACTTTTGGTTGATTGCGGTGTTTTGCTGGGCCTGCCAGACGCGCCTGGGGTTGACCGTGCAATTCCAGATTTTTCTCTTCTTCACTCTTTTCCGGGCCGAATTCACGGAGTGGTCATCACTCATGGTCATGAAGATCATATTGGAGCGCTCGAAAAGCTTCTCGATCAATTTGATTTTCACATTTACGGACCGCCTCTTGCCATAAAACTTATTAGAGCTCGCCTAAGTGGCCAAAAAAGAAAATGGGCCCAGCTTCACACTGTAACAATGGGACAGGTGTTAGAGATAGGTCCCTTCGACGTCGAATGGATTCGTGTCACGCATTCGATTCCTGATAGTGCAGCGCTTTTCATTCAAGCTCCTCACGGAACACTGTTACATACGGGCGATTTCAAGCTGGATCAAACTCCGTTGGATGGCCAAACGACAAATGTTGAGCGATTTCGTGCCATCGGCGAATCAGGGCTCGATATTCTCCTAGCGGATTCAACCAATAGTGAGCGAGGGGGATGCACCCTCAGCGAATCTAAGGTCGGTCTCGAACTGCAACAAGCGATCGTTGCTGCGCCCAATCGCGTGATGGTTTCGTGTTTTTCATCTCACTTTCATCGATTGCAGAGCATTGCGAATGCCGCAATGGCTTCTAACCGTAAAATTATTTTGCAGGGTAGGGCATTGCAACGAGCTTGGCAGCTTGGCAGAGATGAGGGCTATTTGGATGCTCCATCTTCTTTGACTGCATCTGCTCGACATTATGAAACTTTGCCGAAGAGCGAAGTATTAATTTTAGCCAGTGGCACTCAAGGGGAGCCTAGGGCGGCCGTTTCAAAAATTGCGCATGGCCTAAATCCTGAAATTCATCTCGATTCTGGCGATTATTTTATTCGCAGTGCGATGACGATTCCGGGTAACCTGCTGCGTTATAGAAAAGTTGTAAATGCTTTAGCAAAGCAGGGTGTGATCACTGTCGAAGACCGCGGTCGCGCACTTCATTGTTCAGGTCACGCTCATGCCGATGAACAAGCGGAAATGATCCGCTTTGTGGCGCCTCGTTATTTCGTTCCTATTCACGGTGAAACAACCATGCTCAAAGCGCATCTTAAGACCGCTATCGAACAAGGTGTTGCACCAGAGCGATGTTTTATCATTGAAGATGGCGAATCGATCCGACTTCGGTCCGGCGTTATGACTCGAGGCCCCAGTTATGCTGTACATCCTGTTTTTCTCGACGGGGTATCGGATCGGCCCATTTCTTGGGACTCGGTTGGTGACCGACGAAAGGTGGGGTTTGGTGGACTCGTTTTTGTAAGTCTTGTTGTTGATCGCTCATTTCGCCTTTCTCAAGAACCATTGCTCACATTCCGGGGTTTACCTGAATCTCGATCGCTGGAGATGAAGACCGTGCAGGCCGTTCTTTCGGCTTTGACTCACGAAGATTGGACTGACTTGGACAGCATTCGAACCCAGGCTCGAACGGCTGTACTTCGAGCTTGTAAAAAGTTTATAAGGGTTAAGCCCGTTGTTGAGGTGCATGTGACGCATTTGACGCTCTGAACGGGCCTTAGTTCTGCACAACTTTTGGCCAAAATTGCCGAAAAATGACCGAGACGTAGTATTATGTAGGACCTTAGACCATATTTCGCATATACTGCGTGAGCGTGGTGCACGTCTTAGGAAAGGGAGAAAATAGTGCCTGGACAGAATAGAAATGTAAATGGAGCTTCGGGGAACGTATCACCTCAATCGAACGATCCACAAGTTGCTCGCGGCGTGAGCGAACGCAACCAGGTTTTCCAAAATGTTGGAGTAGGATTTGACGATCTCGGCGATCGCGGCGCCACGCTTGCGAAATCGATTCTTGAGCGATTTCAGTCGCAGGCCGAAATCAGCGACACGGACCTTGAAGCGGCAACGAATGAGCTTCGCGCCGCGCACCAACATGATATCTCCGAAGCTTACCATCCCGTCGACGCCCCTTCTGCTGATGACGTGCGAAACTGGTCGGCTACCACGAAACTAAAACGTAAAGCGAATGGTCGCTTCCTCCTCACAGGCTCAGGAGCGTCCGGAAACCATCCTCTCGCTCAACTCCTTCGCGACTTGAAAGTAAAACCACATAGCCTGAGCGAAAAATCCGCTGGAATTATTCAAACTGCTATCGACCAACAAGCAGACCTTTCTTCTGAAAACGTATGGACTACACTTTCTCGCTCGCTCTTGCTCACACAGATGCAGGAGACAAATTCAATCGTTAGCACGAAGCTGACTACCGAGAAACAACCGACCTCAGCGACAAAGCCCACCACTCCGGATATTTCTGCGCAAGGTGTAGCCCGAAATCCAGAACTCGCGGCCACGGCACCCTCAACGACTGGAGTAGGATCAAGCCAGGGTGCACTTGCTGCTCGCATTAAAAATATGATGGGCGCGTCCGCGAAAACTCCCGCGGGTCGAAAACAGGCCC
Organism: Myxococcota bacterium; assembly: GCA_036337945.1. Taxonomy (GTDB): domain Bacteria; phylum Myxococcota; class Kuafuiibacteriia; order Kuafuiibacteriales; family Kuafuiibacteriaceae; genus JAYZDF01. Next base: position 25,833 of record JAYZDF010000047.1, on the reverse strand, counting down.
TTCGTGCATTGACCGAAGAATTGACTTCAGACTTACAGTTGTCGGACCGAGATGCGAATCGTGTGTCTAGCCTTCTAGGACACGTTGTGAAGGATGCGGTTTCCTCCGATGGAACCATCAATTCGAGTGCACTCGCTCAAGCAGCTTTCGCTGAGCTTGCCCAAACAGAAACCGACCCGACTCAGCTCGGTTCCTATGGAATGGCCTCAAGCCTGCTTTCGCTGATTGAAGGCCAGTCACAATTGCTCGGTCCTGAGAAGTCTCAAGCAGTCGATAATCTTACCGCAAATCTGGCGGCTTTTGGAATTCGTTCATTTGTATCGGAAAAACTTGGCCGTTCACAAGGACCAATGAGCGACGAGATCTTGAGCCAGATTCAAGCGACCATGGGCCAGCTGACGAATACGGCTGTCGACAGTGACAACATCACGACCTCTGAATCTGCCAAGGCGTTCGATCGTCAAGCTGCTGAAACTGAAATTGCAAAAATTCGTGCAACGAGTGCTGAAGATCAAGTTGAGTCCGCACAACTCGAGCCAAGTGCTACATCTGAAGCTCAGACGTCTGAACAATCTTCTGCCGAAGCGTCACCTGTTTCGGATGCTCAACAAGTAGACGCGCCTCAAGTCGAAACCGCTGCCTCAGCCTCCGGACCTTCCGTTTCAAAGGAAGTTCGGTTTGCTGCCAAGCAAGCGATGGAAGCTCTGAATATCAACGTTTCAGATCCGAAGAATCAGCCTATTCAGCAGGCTTACGAAAGCATTATCGCTGCGAGCAAAGGTGACCCGGCGCAAATGTATATGGCTGCAACCAATTGGTTGGACCAGAATATCGGCTCTAACCGTTCTGAGCACGACGCCAAACTTCTTGAGCAAGGCCTTCCGCCAGCAATGTTGCAAACGATGCTGAACGATCGATTTGCAACGATCGCTGCGTTCATTAAGAATCCTAAAGAGATCAAAGAGAAGTTCTTGATGAACGAACGCCGAGCGGGTGCGGGTGCAAATGCCGGGCTTGAAGGCAATGGTTTAGGTGGCGTTGGAGGGTTTCAATTTGGAAAACCGAATAGCTATGGAACGGGCGGCCTGCTCGGACCTGGTTCTCCGATGGATGCCGACGGCTCCAAGAATCATATCTACGCTCAACGTTCGTTGCAAATCTCTTCGATTTTGAACGACCCTGCATTATCGATTGAGGATAAGATCTTCTATTTCATGATGTGGTTCGCTGCTTACGCTGACAAAGAGCGTGAACAGAAAATGAAGGAGATTGCTGATCTCGACAACCAAAGCCAAGAGAACAACCTAAAGAGGAAAGATCTAGAGCGCAATCGCCAGGCTCTTTATCAGTCTCGAAAGGTTATGCAGCAAGCGGTGCAAACAGCAGAGAGCAAACTCCGCAGCATGTCGCCAAAGCATGAAGAGATTCGAGACGTCAAAAAAGATATCTCCAAGCTTGAGGCGTCTGAGAATCCCGATCAGCAGAAACTTGCAGACTTACGCAAGAAACTAGGTGGCCTTGAGCGTCTAAACAAAGGGGCGGCTCCGGACATTGAGAAAGCCCAACAGGTTCTGGCTGAATCAAAGACGAAAATGATGCAGGTCCAGGTCAAGATTGAGGGACACTCAAAACAAATCGACCAATTGGCTGCCAATGCAGATTCTGGAACGAAATCTCGTGAACTTTTATTCATGGAGCTTGAGAGAATTCAAAGGTTCAGAGGAATGCTCATCGATATGGCGAACAGCTTTATGAGAGACATGGCCCGACGCGTGAAGGAAATCATGCAGTAAGATTATGACGGTTACGGGCAAGCCATCAGCACTTGCTAGTCAAGTGCCTTCTTGGGACCAGGTCAAAGACCTGTCCACGGAATGTGATGACCTTATTGCCGATGTGAATCAGTTTGTGGCTCAGAACTTCCCACAAATGCTTCAACAGCCTGCTGCGATAGCTAATGCCGCACAACCACCTCGTGACGAATTTGTTCGCGAGAATAATCAAGATCAGTCCAGCCCCGCATCGCCAGTAGAGGCTGCGAAGGCTTCAGTAACAACCGTTCCTCAAGAGGAGGCTTCCCGGACGGCACCAACCGGTGTCATGGGCGCAATTTGCTCGCATATGTCTCAAGCTCGATCAGCTTGGGAAACTTACGAGGATAACTTTCAAAGCAAAGCTGATGAGCCATACGATGGCCAAGGGTTTGAACGTTATTTTGCGAATGGGATTGAAGACCGAGTCCATCTTCGTCTTCGAGAATTCGACGATCGCAATTTTGATAAGCGCTATTACGATTATCATTATCTCGAACATCATTTGCGAGAGAATGACGATGAGCGCCTGGCGGACCGAATGAGAGCCGATGAGAGAATTGCGGAAGAACGCGCAAATGAACGCTTTATGCTTGAGCGAGAATCAAGTTATGACGAAGATCGCTATCGTGAGCTAGAGTACGAACGTCGGAACGATTACCGAATGAACTACGAAGAAGAGTGAGCGGCTTTGGCTGCGGCTTTTTGTAAAGTAGGCAATCTCAACAGATATTCGGGTGTTCGAAAACCACATTCCACACATTCCACTCTAGTCCTGTGACTATGCGGCTTAGGAAGAATACACCTGACGCATTGATGTTCACCGAGGCCATGATGAGAATGGTCACCGAGCGCCTGACGAACGATGTCATTGAGGCACTCAATGAATGCTGGCTGGGTATCGACGGTTGGAACTCGGTGTAGCTTGACTCCGAATCGTTCGGCCACCTCGCCGAACTCAACGTCAATTTCGTATAAGGTCTCAATCCCCTCCGTCGTGAAACTCATTGGAACGACGACGACGTCAGTGACTCCAGCGCGAGAAAGACGGATGATCTCTTCTTCGGTAGAGGGTCCGAGCCAGCGGACTGGTCCCACTCTACTTTGAAAGCACAAGGTATGTTTGTGAGGCCCCTGAATCTGCTCCATGATCAACCGAACCGATTGTTTGATTTGGTCTGGATAAGGGTCTGCTAAATCCTTGTAGTAGGAAACAGGTACGCCATGCGCTGAAAATAGAATATGGGCATTGTCGTCTAGGCCTTCCAGCGTTTCACCAATCAATGTTCTCATCGCTTCGTTGTACGCAGGATGGTGATAAAACGCTGGAATGTATTGAATCGGGATATGTTCCAATCCGGCTTTCTTCCATTCTTCCGATAACACGTTGAAATGTGAACCGGTCGTTGTAATTGAAAAGTGAGGATATAAAGCTAGAGCGACCAAGCGTTCAGGTGGGTTTTCCGCAATCTCTTGGACCATTTTTGCAATGCTTGGCTCTGTGTATCGCATTCCTAACCAGATCTTCGTTCCAAGGTCGCTTAGCTTTTCTTCCAAGGCTTTTGCTTGAGCCCGACTCGTCCCAACAAGCGGTGAAAAACCAATATGCTTGTAATGGGGACCAATTTTCGGGGCCCTTTTCCTGGAAATCAGTCCTGCGAATCGCTCCTGAAGTAAGGAGGATAAAGGAAGCTTAATGACGTCGGGATCAGCAAATAGTTCGAACAAGAAGGGTTCAACCTCTTCCGGGGTCTGGGGGCCTCCAAAGTTGAGTAATGCAAGGTCGGTTCTCACGACCAAAGAAATATTATGGAATCTTTGATTGTGCTAGTCTTTATCCACATTGGCTATCAATACTCCGAAATTCAAGTCAGGAGAATTCAAAGCAGCCTTGGGTTGCCTCAAGACGGTCTTCGACGCGCAGTCTTTGGCGATAGTTCTTGTCGACGCCCTGGAGAGAAAATCGGCCGAACAGATCTTCGTTCGCGCAGGCTCAAAAACCCCTAAAGCGAGACTAAAGAACGTTCCAAAATCAGAGATTGTAGGGCAAATAACGGGAGGTTTCTTTCATTCACCAAACGTGGCTTACGAGGTCATGAAGGAACTCGACCGCTCGTGTCACAAAGAGCGTCATATTGTTGCCTCAATTCCCGAAGAGCAGGCCGGCGAAAGAGTTGGTTCGTATCGCGCGATTGCGCTCAAAAGAGAGCGCGCGAAATTCGTTTGGGCTTTGGCTCGGGATGACCGCGAAAGTGTACGCATTCTTGCCAACAAGATCATAAACGAATTTTTTACCGAAGTTGCCAACTTTGAGACAGCGAAGGCCGTTTCTGATGGTGAACCAGACCCACCGAAGCTTGGGCAAGAGCTCAAACTAGCCAAGCAGGTCAAAGATCAGGCAGAGCGGCTCGGTGAAGCTACCCAACAAGTTAATCGGTTAGAAACGAAGTTGACGGCGACTGAAGAAGAAAGAGCGCAGCTTCTGGTGCAGATGGGAACCAAGGAGCGCTTACTCAAGCAACAAAGCGCAAAGAGAGATGAACTCGAAAAAGAACTCGAACATCTCCGTGAAAAATTTCGCTCAATTGATGAAGAGCAAGACGAGCTTGAAAAAGCCAAGTCCCTGGAAAAAACGGCTCGTAAGCAAGTAGAAGAACTTTCGCAAAAAGTCCGCCGCCTCGAAAAGTTAGCGGGAGCCTCAGAATCTTTGTCTGAGCTTCAGGAGCGTTACGACGCAATGAACCAACAAAACGAAGAGCTTATTCGAGAAAATAAACGTCTCGAAGAGTCTCTTCAGACTTTCCGCGCTGACAATCTGAACAGGGCTTCAAAGCACAAACACGAGATTGACCAGCTAAAGGAAGAGCTCAAGCGACAAAGAAAACATATTATGTCTCTCGAAGAGCGACCTCAACTGTCCGAATCTCCATCTGCAGAAAATAGTGTCAATCTCTTTTTAGACCAGGCAAACCTTGCTGCGATTGCTCAATCTAATTATTCGAAGAAGGTAAACTTTACGACTCTGATTGATGACCTACGACAACAACGAAGAGTGATTCGAGCTGTTGCCTTTGTGGTGGATAATGGAGGCTCGGCCTTTGAACCGTTTTGCGAAACTTTACGCCGCTCAGGTTGGGAACTTCGAATCAAAAAACCAAAAAGGTTCTCGGACGGGAGCACTAAAGCCGATTGGGATATGGGAATTGCGATGGAAGCCTTGGAGTCGGCGGGGCAAGCGGAAGTTACCGTGATAGCATCTGGAGATGGAGATTTCGCTCCTCTCATTCGGCGATTACAGAAGAAACAAAAATCAGTAGTGGTCGCTTCATTTCCCCAGGGTCTTTCACATGAAGCACGAGAAGCAGCTGATTCAGTAATACTCTTAGGCTCTTCTAATTTGGAAGCCTAGCTAAGCACGATCCAACGCGGCCAAAAGATCGTCTTTGAGGTCGTCAATGTGTTCGATACCGACAGAAATGCGTACAAGTCCATCGTTGAGTCCACGTGCCTCTCGAATTTCTCTTGGAATAGATGCATGCGTCATGATTGCGGGATGCTCGATGAGTGACTCTACTCCTCCTAGAGACTCCGCAAGTGTGAAGACTTTCATTCCCTCTAGTAGACGACGCGATGCCTCGAGTCCTCCTTTCACAACAAACGAAATCATACCGCCTGGCTTTCTCATTTGTTTTTTGGCGATTTCAAACTGAGGATGGCTTTCGAGACCTGGATAGATGACTTTTTCAACTTTTGGATGCTCGCTCAAAATTTCTGCGAGCGTTTGAGCGTTGTCGCTGTGTCGGTCCATACGGACTGCGAGTGTTTTCGTTCCTCGTAATGTAAAAAAGCAGTCCATCGGCCCGGGCACGCCACCGGTTGCGTTTTGAATGAACGCAACGCGCTCTCGCCATTCTTCACTACTGGTGATGACGGCACCACCCACAACGTCAGAGTGACCTCCTAAGTATTTTGTTACGGAATGAAGCACCATATCAGCACCCCATTTTAGAGGCTGCTGGATATATGGTGTCGCAAAGGTATTGTCGACGACGACGGCAATGTTTTTCTTTTTTGCTATCTCTACAATTCGTTCGATATCGGCGATGGCGAGCAGGGGATTTGTCGGCGTTTCAACCCAAATAAGTTTCGTGTTCGATTGAATAGCGGCCTCATATGCGTCGACATCTGCAGCCGGAACATAGCTAAACTCTAGTCCGTGCCTTTGGTAAACTTTGTCAAAAATACGAAACGTTCCTCCGTATACATCGTCACAGGAAACCACGTGGTCTCCAGAACTGAGCGTATGCATGATTGCATCGGTGGCTGCACATCCAGATGAAAAACACATACCGAACTTCCCACCTTCTAGCGCCGCAAGGTTGGCTTCAAGCGCATCTCTGGTCGGGTTGCGAGTTCGAGAATATTCAAAGCCTGTGTGCTCTCCTGGACTGCGTTGTGCGTAGGTCGATGTTTGAAAAATAGGCACATTGACCGCACCAGTAATCTGTTCCGGCTCACAGCCAGCGTGAATTGCGAGTGTTTCTATTTTATAAGTCATCGATAGGCACAAAACGCTACGGTTGGGTTTTGGTCAATAGCTGACGGTCTAAATCGAACTTGGTTAACTCCACAGTGGCGATTTCAATTAGGAAAGCTCGATCAAAGTTGCACCGTCTCCGCCATTCTTGTCGCTTTCCGGCCGATATTCCACAACATACCCTGATGTTCGCAGATGGTCTCGAATGGCTTTTCGGAGTGCTCCTGTTCCGTGACCATGAATAACTCTCACGAAATCACAGGGTCCCTGAAAATGATAATCCAAGAAGGCATCCAGACGATCCAAAGCCTCGTCGCTGGTAAGGCCGCGAACATCTAGTTCCTCGTTTGAACTGACAGCCGCAATTTTCGAACGGTTTTTCTTGGGCCCCGTAGAGGTTCGTCGTGAGGGTTGGTTTTTCGCAGGTCGGGTTTTTGAGGTTCTTAAGGACTCAAGGCCTACGCGCAAGCGCATATTTCCGATGGCCACGACAGCGCCTTTTTTGTCGATAGAAACAATATTCCCATCTTGTCCGACCTTAGGGACGTGGACCCAATCGCCTACCTGAACTTCACTGAGTGGAGACGTTTTTGGTTCAGGCGGGTGAAGTTTCTTGGCTTCGTCTTTCTTCTCTTCGTCTATTTTCTTGAGCTCTTTCGAGGCTTTATCTGCAACCCGCATCGCTGCTTTCACGGCATCACTGCCGGCAGAGCGCTGAAGTTCTGAGATAATTTTGCTTACCTGTTCTCGCGCTGTTTTGATTTCATCAAAGAGTTCCTCTTGCGCTTGTTTTTGTAACTTTTGCCGAGCAGCCTTGAGTTGGTGGCGTTCATGCTCAAGCCGGTTGCGTTCCTTTTCTAGTTGACGCTCCGCTTGTTTTGTTTCGTCTTTTGCTTTCTCGAGTTCATTGGCTTTGTTTTCAACTGCACTAATGAGTTCCTCGATAGCACTCGAACCATCTCCAAAAATTTGCTGGGCTCGTTCGACCACGCGATTGTTCATTCCCAGCCCCCGCGCGATATCAAATCCGTTAGAGCTTTGTGGCACATCGAGTGATACCTTATACGTCGGTTTGAACGACTCATTGTCGAAACCGACGCCTGCGTTTCTAAACTGGTCATTCGCAAAAGGAATTGCCTTTAGACCCTCAAAGTGGGTCGTGACCACCACATGACTTCTCTTCTCTGCAAGTGATTCGAGAATCGCATGGCCAAGTGCTTGGCCTTGAGTGGGATCAGTATCGGCTGCAATTTCATCGATGAGCACGAGACTGTTCGGCGAAGCGCCGTCTACGATTTGGCTCAAAGTTTTTATATGTGCGGCGAAAGTCGAAAGTTTCGACTCAATCGATTGCTGGTCGCCGATCGCTACAAACAGTTCTTGGAACCAACCAAGACTTGAGTTTTGTTTGCACGGTAAATGCAGTCCGCATCTAAGCATAAGGGCAAGTAGACCGACGGTTTTCATCGCCACGGTTTTGCCGCCTGTGTTGGGTCCCGTAAGAATAAGTACTCGTTGATTTGCGTGAAGCCCAATATCGTTTGCGACGAGTGGGGCTGTTGGTTCAGCGATCTTTTGCAGAACAAGAAGAGGATGCCGTGCATCAATAAGATCGATACCTTGTTCAGTATTTGGCTCAATCGGTTCGCAATTCAGATCAATGGCAAATTTTGATGATGCGAATAAGACATCGACTTGTGCGACAATTTCCATTCCTCGTGAAATGTCGCTGGCATGATCTTTCACAATATCGCTGAGAAGAGTAAGAATACGAAACTCTTCTTCTCTCACGTCACTTTGAGCTATCTTTAGTTTATTCCCGAGTTTGAGAATTGCTTGGGGCTCGATAAATACGGTTTGGCCTGTATTTGACGCATCGTGAACGATACCTTCTACCTTTCCTTTGAAAGAAGCTATGACTGGAAGTACATAACGTTCCGCTCGAACGGTAAAGTAGGGTTCTTGCAAGAGTTGCTTTGACTCTAATGAGTCTATGAGTTTCCTGAGTGTCTCCTGAACGTTGTCCTCTATGGAACGCATTTTGTGTCGTAGACTTGCAAGATCAGAGGACGCGTGATCAGCGAGTCTCCCAGAGGGCTCAAAGCTTCCGATAATTTTTTGCGACGGCCGTGAAAGATCGCTGAGCGAAGCACCCATTCCGAATAGTAGAGGAGCAACAGTGTCCAACGGGAGCAGGTAATTTTGTAAATCAGCGATGACTGCCATGGTCTTCGCGATTGCGATGAGTTGTGGTCCCTCCAGGACCATCTCTTTGGTGGCCTGCTCTAGGTCGAGAGATACATTTTGGGCGCCGCCGAGCGGAGGGATACGATCTTCGTCGAGCTGAGTTCTCATTTGGTCAATTTGTCGAATATTATTGATTGCTTCCTGAGCTGTTTCAAAGGCGGTCATCCGCTCAGTCCGTTCTTTGCCAAGTTCCGACTGACATCTAGCTCTGAGCGCGCTGATGATCAGGTTGAATTCTAATTGCTCGTACGCTTGCTGCATCGTCTAAACCCTGCTAGTTGCTTCCTCGAATCCTGCGCAAGATGAGGTCTTCTCTTGCGTCTGTTATCGGATCGATTGTGGTTATAGAACAAGGAAAAGCTTATTTTGAAAGAGGTTTTTTCAAGCCGTTCGGTTTTATTGTGGTTACAGCGTTCTGTGCTTCTTGTGCCTCCTCTGCAGCGATGACTCGCGAAAAGAAGCCTCGCAGAAATCCAGCCGTTGCCTATGATTTGTTTAAGGAAGCTCGAAAGCTTTCGGTTGAGGGGAATCACGAAGAGGCGATTAAAATCTTCGAGCAAGCACGTCAGGTGGATCCAAAGTTGACCATTGCGGCGTTCGAACAGGCGATAAGCCTTTATTATATTGGTCAGGATTTTTCGAAAATGGAGCCATTGCTGGCCTCAGCCGTTCAGGCATTTCCTAATAATCCTCGGGCTCGACTTTACTACGGAAGAGTACTTTCTAAACTGGAACGCTCTGACCAGGCGAAAGTGCACTGGCAAAAAGCGATTGCTCTCAGGCCTGATTTTGTAGAGCCGAGAAAAGAACTTGCGGACCTGCTAGAGGTTGAAGGAAAGCTTCCGGCTGCCCAAGAACAGCTCGAAGCTGTTCTTACAAAATATCCTCTTGATCTTCAGGCACGAATCAGACTTGCGGAGCTTCATGCTCGACAAAAGAAATTTGATGCCGCGGCCAGAGAAATCGAGCGAGCAGCAGTTCAAGCCGGTCGGTCCGCGGCTTTATTCCGAAAGGCGGCGAAATGGTATAGTTCTGCTGGCGAATCTCAGAAGGCTTTGGAAATGGGAAAGTTGGCGGACAAGATTGATCCGCCACGAAAGCAGCGAGATTTGCGTCCGCTTCGAAAAGCCAGATAGGTACGCGTACTACAACATATCCAGTGCAGCTTCGAGTTCTCCTAAAGTGTGCGCGTCGTTTTGCGTACGAGCGAGAGCGATTCCTGCTTGATATATTTCGCGAGCTTTTTCTAGGTCTGCATCGTCCACTAAAGATTGGGCGAAGTGAAAGTAATTCGGCAAATAGTTTGGATGCTCGTCATGAACGCGATGAAACAAGGAGAGTGCTTCGTCTGGAGCACTTTCTTTTTGAAGAATCGCTAAAGAGTACAGGCCGAAGGGATCTTGAGGGTTGGCTTCGACATATGCACGCATGCGCGCTAGCTTCTTACTCATTAGTTGTTTGGGGCCCCTGCATTAATCCAAGCCTCTATTTGCTTGAGTTCGCAGTTCTCATCCATGCGCCCAACAGGAGGCATGACGTCGGTGGCCATAGAATTCACTCTCGTCCATAAGTAGCTGTCTGTGGCTGAGTTAGGGACAATTCTTTTTGACTGCGGTGCTGCGAACGCATTGGAGTCTGACATCAAAGCCATATACGCTGCCTCTTTATCGCTCGCTAAATCCAGTTGCCCACCAGCCGGCGCGCCGTGACAGCCTGCAACATTACAAGTCACCGTATTGAAAACGTTGTCGTACAGCGAGGTAAACGTCGGTTCGATATTGCAATTATCGACTGTTCCCGCATCCTGCTGATTTTGGTTCATGTTCATGTTGTTTGGCATCCCATCATCGGTACCGCATGCGAACGCAATAGAGCATGCACTCGCTACCAAAATGAGCTTCCATTGATTGATTACCATGCTCAATTTTGTACTCGTTTTGACTGTTACTGACAAGAAGCGTTTCTGGCGATTAGCCCAAGGGTTTCGCGGATCTTCGAGCTTGCTCCGGTCAAAGAATTGAGCCGATGTACTGATGAACCAGGAAGACTGGTGAGGGCTTCATACTTTCTATATCCCCTCGTCAAACCATCAAGATCAGATGCAGTAAAGGCATGAACACCGGCGTTCAAGGTTCGAAGCAATTGCATAACCCCTTCATAGGTATTCTGGACTTGAATACCTTCGTTGAGTAACTCCGGTGATTCTCTGAATGGTGCATCGGTTGCAATCATCACGGTATGAGATTCCGACATTGAGTTTAGATTTGAAATATAGCCGATCGCATCCATGAGGTTTTCCTCTCTTTCCGCGTTAAAGCTGCGCACCGTCAGGTTAAAATCATCTTTCCCTGCTTCGATAGCGTTTTCGAATGCGTCTTGAAGCGCAATGACGCTTGTCATTCGACCGCCGCCAAATTGCTTCACGTCGTTAACAAAAGCGATGACGTAGAAGTCGAGTTGAATTCGTTCTCCCTCAGCGTCGTACTCAGGAAAGCTTTCGACGAAGCTTTGCAGCTCGTTGGACAGTTCTTCCAAGAAAAGCCTCATCGAACCAGAAACATCCAAGACGAAATAGACCGAATGAGATTTGGGTGCCGATTCAATAGTGCAACCAGCATCTGGCGTTTCTGATGCAACAGAAATTCCGGTCGCGCCGTCAGAGCAGGCAGCCATGGCCACCAGCGAACCGCACAACAATACGTTTGCTGCGGAGGTTAGAATTGATTTTTGGTCTGAGTTCTTGATGCTTCGACTCATTAATATCCTCAATGCCGGGCTATCTAGCTTTGGAATATCACAAGTCGCAAAAACTTTCGGTTTGAGACCACTGATTAGTGTGAAGCTTGACCTTCCAGCCAGCGTTCACAATCAATGGCTGCCATGCAACCGGAGCCCGCTGCGGTGACTGCTTGTCGGTACACCGAATCTTGAACATCACCACAAGCGAACACGCCCTCAACAGACGTACGACTTGAGCCTTTCTCAACTGCGAGATAGCCTGTGTCCTCTAGTGTAAGCTGACCGTCAAAGATTTCGGTATTCGGCTTGTGACCGATGGCGACAAAAAATCCATCACATTTTAGTGTTCGGGTTTCTCCGGTTTCCACATCTTTAAGGGTGACACCGGTCAATCCACCTTCCGCGCCAATCTTTTCAGGTTTGCTCCCCTGAGCTTCGATGACCTCTGTATTCCAGATTACTTCGATCTTTGGATTGTTCAAAGTCCGATCCGCCATGACTTTCGATGCACGAAATTTATCACGTCGGTGAACGACCGTAACTTTGCTTGCGAAGCGAGTAAGAAATTGCGCTTCTTCCATCGCGGTGTCTCCACCACCGACGATGACAACTTCTTGGTCTTTGAAGAATGCACCATCACATGTGGCGCAGGCAGAAACGCCATAGCCCATCAGTTCACGTTCTCCAGGAATCTCTAAAAGCTTCGCAACTGCTCCCGTAGCAACAATTAGCGCGTCTGCCTCAAATTTTGGCTCATCTTCAACGAACACAGTAAATGGCCGCTTCGACATGTCTACTTTCGTGACGAAGCCATGCATGATCTTTGTTCCAAATCGTTCCGCCTGTCGCTTGAACATGTCCATGAGTTCTGGACCCATGACGCCATCTGGGAATCCGGGATAGTTCTCCACGTCTGTCGTGATCATCAATTGTCCGCCGGGGACAACGGATTGATTGTCGGGAGTAAAGCCACCTTCAACCAAGATAGGTTCTAGGTTTGCACGCGCTGCGTATATTGCTGCGGTGTATCCTGCCGGCCCACTTCCAATGATAAGTACTTTCGTTTTTTCCACGAAACAGGGGCTAACATTTAGTAAGCGCGGTCACAATCTTGATCCGCACTACTTGAGTCTGTCAGAATAAAGACATGAAAACCCCCGAACTGAAAAAACACCTCCTGACTATAGCACTTACTTGTTTGTGTGTAGCAGGTTGGACTTCTTCTGCTGAAGCTCGTCGGGGGGTAGGCCTTGGCGTAGGCGCAGGGCTCGCTGTCCCGACTGCTGAAACCCCGTTTGAGCTTGCGCCGGCTTGGGGCTTCTATACCGATATTCCGCTCCTCAACACTTTCCATATTACGCCGTCGGCCATCGTATACAACTTAACTCCAGAGAATGGACCTTCGCAGTCGGCAACCGACATTTCACTGAACTTCAAATTTATGGTGCCTCTCGGACGACTTGATATTTTTGCTGGTGTTACTGCTGGAGTGACATCCACCACTGAACTCACTCCTCATATGGGCGGTCTAGTAGGTGCTTCGATGAACTTGGTGAGCAACATTGATGGCTTTATCAACGTGAACTATCGCTACGTTGCTCGAGAACAGATCGTCCATGATGTACAAATTTTCGCAGGACCTCTGTTTCGCTTTACGCACTAGTTAGCTGACGGCTTGATGGGTTTCGCGGATTGCTTTGAGAATGCGCGGAGCGCGGGGTAAGTATTCGTTTTCTAGAGTATAGGGGAACGGTGTGTCGTAACCTGTGACTCTGATAGGCTGCGCTTCAAGTGAATAAAAGCATCGCTCTACGACCAATGACAATAGTTCGGCTCCATAACCGCAGGTCTTAGGCGCTTCGTGAACGACAATAAAGCGCCCAGTCTTCTTCACACTTTCGACAATGGCATCGATATCCAGCGGCATAAGAGTGCGAAGGTCTAGCAATTCGCAATCGATTCCTTCTGATTCTGCTTGCGTCACTGCCTCTTGTGCTTCGTGCAGCATCGCACCCCAGGCAACGATCGTAATATCTTTGCCTTCTTTCACCGTTTTGGCCTTACCAAGTTCAATCGTGTAGTCACCTTCGGGGACTTCGCCTTTTGACGCACGATATACCCGCTTCGGCTCGAAGAACATGACTGGATCTTCATCTCTAATCGATGCGGCCAGTAGACCTTTCGCGTCATAAGGATTTGAAGGCGCAACAACTTTCAGCCCGGGCGTATGAAGAAAGTACGCTTCAGGTGATTGGGAATGATAATGACCACCTCTAATGCCGCCGCCAACAGGAGTTCGAATAACCATTGGTGCGGAATACTGACCACCTGAGCGATAGCGGTACTTGGCTAACTCGTTTACGATCTGGTCAAACGCCGGAAAGATAAAATCTGAAAACTGAATTTCGGCAACTGGTCGCATGCCGTACAGCGCAAGTCCGATTGCGGCACCGATAATCCCACCTTCGGAAAGAGGTGTGTCAACGGATCGATCCTTTCCGAACGTTTCGAAGAGTCCTTTGGTGGCCCTAAAAACGCCGCCGAATTTTCCAACGTCTTCTCCGAGTACCATGACTCTCTCGTCGCGCTCCATCTCAAGATGAAGTGCGCTGTTAACTGCCTCAATTATATTCATCACTGGCATATACGGACATGCGATAGCTCAAACTGCCTTGCTGAATCAATCATTCGTGCTAACTTGTACGTATGAAGGTCACAATTAAGTACTGCGACATGTGAAACTACTACCCTCGAGCAGCCAGTTTGGCTGACCGAATTCAGGAAAAATTTCCTTCGGCCTCCGTTGAAATGGTCAAAGGGCGGGGCGGAATCTTCCTTGTGACAACGCCAGACAAACTCATCTGGGATAAACATGAACAGGGCGACCAATTCCCGGATGAAGGGTATATACTAGATAAATTGAGCTAGTTTTCGTCTTTTTCCCGCGTGAAACCCTTGATTCGCACGCGAAATCCAGGCTCCCGAATAAAATTTTTGCTTCACGGTTGGCGGGATGGTGATTCACCTCGCCGCGTACGGACGCGGCCAATGTGGATCGCTTACCAACTCACTGGTACCTGACACCTACACCTACCCCAAGATGTAGCGTTTTTTTTGCCAAATGTGCGTTTTTACCGTTATGTTACCGACAGTTATGGGCCGAAAGAAAAGTCCGCCGGCGCTCGCCAAAGAGCGTCTGACTCGTCGCAAGGGTGCGGCGGGCGACGGGAGAGTTGTACGCTCTCGTTCTTCGGCCGTGATCAAGGGTCGCAAAACGAACGAAGTCGAAGTACTCGATTTTGAACAGGAAGTATCATCACCAAACCTACGTAGTCTGACCATGTACGACGAGCCTTACAGGGATTTCGAGTATGTCGGTGGTATTCATCTGACCAACTCTATTTTGTGGTGCGACGCTGATCGAAAGCGCGATCTCACTTTTATTTCCCATGCCCGCAGCCAGTTTGTTGGAAAGAGTCGTCGAATTTTGGCCACGGACAAAACCGTCAAGATCCTTACACGGAAGAATACCAAGCTGGATGCGCTGACGTCTCCCTATAAACGAAGCTTTACGATTGGACCTCTTCGTCTTGAACTTCACCCTGCTGGTCACGTACTCGGATCGTCTCAATTGGTGATTGATCGTGATGATCGTCGGCTCGTATTTGCGAGCGATATTTGTCCACGTCGATCTGCGACGGTCGAACGAGCAAAGCCGATCGCTTGTGATTCTCTCGTACTTTGCCCAAGTTTTGGACATCCGATGTATCGTTTTCCGGACCGAGATGAGGTTTTCTCAAATCTTTGTCAGTTTATCGATGATTGCTTGAACGAAAATGCAACTCCGGTACTTCTGGCCAATCCGATCGGTACGTCTCAAGAACTCATGCGTCGTCTTGGAGACGCGGGTTACAAGCTGCGTGTTCATGCGTCTATCTATGACGTTGCAAAAGTTTATAAGACCTTGGGAGTGAGTATGCACGGCTCTCGCCGATTCTCTGGACGCCCCGGAAAAGACGATGTCATTTTGTTTCCTCCGATTTTGAAAAAGCACGTCGCTATTCGAAAGCTTAAGAAGTTCAAGACTGCAATGATATCAGGCCGAGCAGTAGAGCCTGGATATGCGTTACAGCAACGAGTAGACGCAGCGTTTCCATTTTCTGATGCTGCTGATTATTACGAATTACTCAATTTTATTGATGAGACCGGCGCCGACGAAATTTATCTTTATGGAGATCGATTTGTTGAAGACTTTGGTGCTGTCTTACGAAAAGCGGGTAAAAAGGTCATACCTCTGGTTCAACCGAAACAACTAAGTCTTTTGTAAGACTACTCAGCCGGCTCATTAGCCTCGAAGAAGATACGCCAGTAATATAATGATGATCGTCAATCCCAGCATGATCAAACCACCCATCATCCAGTTTGGTGAATCGATGTCAGAATAACCTGATTCATGGTGTTCTGGTTGGTCGCTTGTTTCAGCACGATGCCGGTCATGAATGAGCTGATTCGCATCATGTGCTTTTTGACCGATTGTTTTACGCATTGTTACTGATTGGGAAATCTCATTGGGAATCGACACTTTCTCTTTGATCATTCGACGCCCGACCTTTGGTTTTGAAGCCACAACGGCCACAGGTTCTTCAACTCGCGTTTCAACTTCCGCAATGTCGCTATTTCCGAAAGTCACGGGTCGCACTTCGTTCGAGAACGGCGATATGCCTGGTGACGGTGGTGCCTCCATCATGACGGTTGCTTCTTCTTCTCGATATTTTTCGGGTGTAATTTCAGGAAAGCTTACCTTATGTCCGGAGTTTACGTTCAATTCCACCACATGAGGTATCGCAGCGTCGTTCTCTCTGTAGGTGTCTTCTAACCCTTTTCTGGGGTTCGCTTCGTGAATCATCGTTGGCTGATCTTCTGAATCAGAGAAACGTACCCTTTGGTTCACGGAAGGTTTTTTGCCTGGAATTTTTAATTCCGTTGGTACGGTTCTCTCCTCGGTTTCTACATTTTCTTTCTTTTCCCGCTTTCGCCGCTCAAGTTCGGGTAGGATGTCATCAATGTGAACCTGTTGCGTGAATTCGACAGGTAACTTCCCGCGTCCGAAGACTGATTTCGCACCTTCCTCTGACATTGCAATGATCATGGAGTACTCGCTGCTTTCACCGGTCGAGGACAGGTCAGGAAGTGCAGGAGGATTAGGATCAACTCTCGGATAGAGGTATCTCATGTATTTCTTTATCTCTTCTGCAGAGACAGGTTGCGTTCTCATGCTTCTCACAAATTTGAGCATGGAGTCAGCGCTTTGAAATCTATGCTCCGGTTTAGGAGCCACTGCATTCATGACTAGATCGTCTATTTCTTTTGAAAGTTTGGGCAGAACGCTGCGAGGGTTTCTGTGCTTTGGATTGAGTACGCGAGACCAGAGGGTGGCTTGATCTTGTTCGTCTACGAGCCTGTCGCTCGTAAAGACTTCGAACAACATGACTCCCAAGGAATAAATATCTGCACGACCATCTATTTTGTCATGCCGCGCTTGTTCAGGAGACATATATCCGTATTTACCAACTGCAAGTTGTCCTTGGGTACGCCCTGGGAGCAATTCTGTTCGAGCGAGGCCAAAATCAATTAGTTTAACGGAACCATCAAAACCGACCAATACATTTTGTGGAGAGATATCACGATGAACCAGTCTCATCGGACGACCGTCTTTAGCGGTGGCATTGTGTATGAAATGAAGGCCCTCCAACATTTTCTCGGTGAGAAAAAGACCAATTCCCGGAGGCATGGGTTCTGCTCGTTCATAGGCTCGGTCAAGTACATCGCCGAGATCACGACCATAAGAATATTCCATCGCGATGTAATAGTTTTTTCCTACTTTTCCGCAATCGAAGATACGAATGATGTTCTTGTGAACAATTCGCATCATAATTTTGGCTTCGTCCGCGAATCTTCCGACAAACTCTTTCTCGCCGGTGAGATCACTTCGAATCGTCTTAATGACACATCTGGCTTTGACTCCTCGTGGGACTGCCAAAAAGATTTCTCCCATCCCGCCGCGAGAAAGACTTTTTTCTAAAATGTACCGACCAAAGGGACGTGGGAAGCCGCGATTCGGCGACAGAGATACAGGCACGTTCTTTGGTAAAGTATCTGACATACGGTTCCTTTACAGCCCCGAGTTTGTCACAGCCATAGCGACCCAGTCTAGCACCTGAGCAGCTTTGAATGGCTTGGGAAAAGTTCTAGACACGCCTAAGTGTTCCACGCGCTTTGGATCCAAGCTAGTCCCCCAGCCCGTAATAAATGCGATCGGTGCGTCGGAGCCGAGCTTACGAATGGCATTTGCAAGCTCTAAGCCAGATTTGCCCGGCATATCTAGATCTGTAAAAACGACATCAAAGTGTTCATTTTCGAACTTTTTTAGACCTTCATCAGCTGATTGAGCGGTGATTACAGTGTGGTGACTTGTACGCAAAATTTCGGCAAGAATATCCAAAATTGACTCATCGTCATCGACCACAAGGATTTGCGCGGATTTTTGCTGGTTCGATTGAACGGACTCGCTCAATTGATTTTGTTGCATAACATCAGTGTTTTCAACAATTGGGAGAGTGATAATGACTGTTGTGCCTTCACTCTTTTCGGACATAATCCGCATGGTTCCACCGTACTGTGAGACAATTCGTCTGGACGTGCTCAATCCCAAGCCAGTGCCTTTCGTCCCCTTTGAGGAATAAAACGGCTCAAATACTTTCTCTAAATCTTCTTTATTTATGCCGTTACCATTGTCTTGAACTTGAATAATTACAGAGCGCTTGTCTCTTGTGACTTCAATTTTCAAGTTTCCACCATGGGGCATAGCATCTACGCTATTGAACATTATGTTCATTAATACTTGCGTGAACATCGTTGGATCTAGCTTCACAAGAGTAGATGAGCAGAGAAACACTTCACAATTGATCCCGGGAGTCTCCGCAAAACGCGCACTTTCTTTCACCATAGAAACCGCGTTGGAGACCACGGAATTTACCTCCTCTTCGACCAAGTTTTGTTCCTCGCTCACGCTAAGAAATCGCATGATTTGATTCACTACATTTACGCCATCTCGAGCTGTTCTTTCTATGCTCTCCAGATTTCTTAACGATTGCTGGTTTGTTGCCTCCAGCAAGAGCATTTGGGTCCGTCCTAGGATTGTGGTCAATATGTTGTTGAAGTCGTGAGCAACCGACGCTGCATTAGCTCCGAGCGAAAGAAGTTCTTGGTTCATCTTACGAGGAGTAGTCGAGAAGATTGGCTTGCCGTTTGAACCACTATAAATAGAGCGGGCCTTCATTAATTCAAGGAGTGTTACAAGGTGACCAGTGTTCTCACCTTTTAGGCGATGTATATTTTTAGCAACCCTTGCAGCATCATAGGTAGTTGTCTCTGCGTCGCTATGTAAGAACACGAAGAGAACATCCTCTTGGATTTGTTCGGAGAAAAACCCCTCCGAATCAGAAGCGTATTTTTCATCTACAAAAACAATGACATTCTGGAAGTTCTCATGTTGCCCAAGGTGCTGTGACAGTGTGCTTAGATTTACGCAGCTCACTAACTCCGCTTTTCTCTCGTCAGAGATGGCTTCATGCAGCTGTTCTGAAAACTCCTTGTCGTGGCTGAGAAGATAGATAAAGAAGGAGTGATTCATATGCGGCTCAATAAGATCCGCTATGGAATAAAAAATGGGATAATTGTCGGTGTAGCCACTGAAAAGAGATAGTCAGCGGTATTTGTCGTATCAATATCTGTAGTATAGCCGGCGATTTTAAGTCTTTGCGGGACGTTTCCTGTTGGCGGTGCAATATAAATTGCAAGCGTAGGATTATTCCCGTCGATCTCACTCACATAGCCGTCAAATACCATCACACTTGTATCAGCTGCGTAGCTCGCAGAAAGTGGAAACCGAGGAAAGAAGCCGAACCGGTTTGCTGCGATATCAGGAATACCGGTTTGTTGCTGTTGAACTCCCTGGATGACAGATGACCAGACAGAGTCGAGAGAGTTCTTACTCAGAGAAATCTCAAGCATGTCTTGAGATAAGACGAGCACGTCGTTTGTCGCCCAGGTAAGATGTTGTCCAAAGCATCGATACGAAGGCAGGCTATCTCGAACGGGTAAGGTTTCGATACCTGGAGTTTGGCCGCTTTCTGCTCTGCAAGGATACGAACTGGTGGTGTTAAGATAATCAAAAATTCGCACGCCGTAGACTGACGGGCCATTTGCGCCAAGTAACGAATTGGCATCGAATTCACTCCAAGCAAGGCGGTTGCTACCTGGGGCCGGATCAAACGTTGGCGTGTCTTGAATGATCCCGCTTTCAGGTGCGACTTCACGAATGTTTGACCCATCAAAGTCCGCCATCATTATGTAGGTTTCGAAAAATCCTGTGTTCCCAATTGGGCTGGTCGAGTCTTCTCTTACCCACGCCACTGATCGCGCATCGGCCGACACCGCAGGCAAGGAGTCGATGAGCCCACTGCCGCCATTATCGGAAATTTGTCTGATTCGACCGCTACTCGTGATGACGTGAATATTTCCGTCCTTTACGAAAGCCATGCCTGCACCATTGCGAGCAACGGTCGGTTGCCATTCGTTCCCTGGCGTGTCCGTGATTCTGAGTGGAGCAAGGACTGGATTTGCACTGAGGTCCGGTACGGGTACGATGTATAAGTCGTACCCATTAGAGCCACTGATCGCGAAGGTGGAGAAAGCAATATTTCCTCCCAACTGTTCATAGGGAACGAGAATTTCGGATCCGTCGTTACCCGCGGGAGAAGAGCAAGCCGCTCCGAAAATTGAACAACAGAGGGCGAAAAAGCGGGCCGGCGAAAAAAACATTGATGAGACTTTTTTGGCCACCGTAGAGAACCCTAGCAGGTTGTGATACAACGCGCACACTTATGACCAAGGACATCGTACTCGCTATTGACCAAGGAACAACCGGGACGACCGTAGTGGCTGTTGACCGAAATCTAAATGTGATTGCTAAAGAAAATCAGGAGTTTAGACAGATTTTTCCTAAACCAGGATGGGTGGAGCATGACCTAGAAGACATCTGGAGTTCTACCGTGCAAACCCTCGGTGCTGTGCTGGCAAGGCCGGAAGTTTCCGCCGATCGGATTGCAGCGATTGGCATAACCAACCAACGAGAGACTGTCGGCCTATGGGATCGAGCCGATGGGCGACCTTTGCATAACGCAATCGTTTGGCAGTGTCGTCGAACGGCCGACCGTTGTGATGCGCTTCGTGCAGAGCAAGACAAGGCGGAAAAGATCAGAAGAAAAACCGGTCTAGTCCTGGATCCTTATTTTTCGGGGACCAAGATAGAATGGCTTCTTGATCATGTCCCAGAGGCTCGAAAGCGTGCTCAAGCGGGTGAGATTGCCGCGGGAACCATTGATTCGTTTTTAGTGTGGCGTCTCACTGGCGGGCAAGCGCATGTCACGGACGTGTCTAATGCCTCGAGAACCATGTTGTTTAATCTCGAAACTGGGCAATACGATGATGAGCTGGCGACTTGGCTAAATATTCCCGTGCAAATTTTGCCTGAGATTCGTTCGTCCGCTGAAGTTTATGGTGAAACACGAGCTATTCCTGGGTTGCCAGATGGAATTCCCATTGCCGGTATGGCTGGAGACCAGCAGTCTGCACTCTTTGGGCAGGCATGTTTTTCGCCGGGTGATGCAAAGTGTACTTATGGCACAGGTGCCTTCCTTCTTATGAACACGGGCGAAGAAATCAAATATTCCAATCACGGCCTGCTCACGACTGCAGCATGGAAACTGGGACCTGATGCACCCATGCATTACGCCGTTGAAGGCGCCGTTTTCTGCGCTGGCGCTTCGGTGCAATGGCTGAGAGATGGGCTCGAATTATTCGAAAGTGCTCCTGATATTGAAAACCTGGCTAAACAAGTTGAGAACTCAGGCGATGTTGTATTTGTTCCTGCTTTGACGGGCTTGGGTGCGCCGCATTGGCGAGCGGATGCTCGAGGTCTCATCTCTGGACTCACCCGAGATACGACGCGTGCGCACTTGGCCCGGGCAACTCTCGAAGGAATCGCGCTTCAGTGTTACGAAGTCTTGAATGCGATGAAGCAAGATGTTGGACAATTGGGTGACATTCGAGTCGACGGCGGCGCGGCGGCCAATAATTTATTGATGCAGATTCAATCGAACCTCAATGGCCAAACAGTTGTGCGGCCAAAAATGCTCGAAACTACCGCAGCGGGTGCTGCGTTCTTGGCAGGTCTTGGTGTTGGTCTGTTTAATTCTTCGGATGAAATTACCGCTGCTTGGCAAGAAGACCGTCGATTTGAGCCCGAAGAAGGAAGCGACACTGAATCACTAATTACAAAATGGAATCGAGCTGTATCGAAAGCATAAGCGTGTAAGAAACGCTTGCCTGAAGCTGCGAAAGAGCACACCTTCTCGTTCATGAGCGTCGAAGTATTTGTACATCCACAAGGCCTTTGTGAAAGTAGTCAAGTTGGTAAAGGAACTCGAATATGGGCTTTTGCGCACGTCATGAAAAACGCAGTTGTCGGAGAAGGCTGCAATATTTGTGGCGGGGCATTTATTGAATCTGGAGCCATCCTGGGAAATGGCGTAACAGTAAAAAACAATGTTTTGGTCTGGGACAAAGTGACCGTGGAGGATCAGGTTTTTCTTGGACCGAATGCTGTCTTCACCAACGATATGAATCCTCGCGCGGCCTTCAAGAAGGACCCGGACGAATTCCTCACAACAAAGGTTCGGGTTGGTTCATCTATTGGTGCCAATGCTACGATCGTTTGCGGCGTCGAGATCGGGAAGAGTTCTTTTGTAGGCGCGGGCAGTGTGGTCATTCATGATGTCCCTGACCATGCTTTGGTCGTCGGCAATCCGGCCCGACAAATCGGGTGGATGTGTGAATGTGGGAAGAAACTTGGCGGTATGGAACTCGATGAACAATCAATTTCCTGCTCTTGCGGTCGACACTATGAGCTTGTCGACGGAAAACTGACGAAGCAAGCTTAGCTTGGGCCAAAAAAACCGGAAAATTCCGCGTTTTCTTTGAATTTTGTCGATAGGAGAGGGCACATATCTACCGATGGGCTGGACTGCAAACAAAGCGAGCGAGCATCCTGAGTTGGCCGAACTGCACGCACTGGCTCGTTCTGAGTGCACTGAGCAAGAAGCGAAGGCCCTTCGTAGCCATTTAGAGTCTTGCCCGGATTGTGCTCGGCAATTGGCTTGGATTCAGGATGGCCTTGAACTTCTCGCGCGGCCCACAGAGCCCGATTTCAATGAGTTTCAATGGCAGGCGATGGAGAATCGCTTGATAAATCGACTGGAGACAGAGCAAGAGTCCTCGGTTGCTTCCTGGCTCTCTCGGCCAGTTTTCTCAATATTTTCGTGGGCTTCTGTCGCAACAGCTCTTTTACTACTGTTTTGGATTTCGCGGGACCTTCCATCGGAAGGACCGTCTTATTCTTCAAAATCTCAGTCGATAGCAACATCGAGTCCCGTGAGCCCTTACGGTCAGACGGATTCTGCCTCGTCGCTAAAGTACAACACCGTAAAGGTTGATGAGCGCGTTTTCCTGGTTTCAGGGACGGCTCCCTATAACTTTTCGAAAGACGAACCCGATGTGGCTGCTGATACGATACTTCGATTTCAAACGGGGGAGCTTCATGTCCGCGAAATTATCGAGGAAACAAACCAGGCCCAAAATCTAGCTCTTAAGACTGAGGGCTTTACAGCAGTCGCTCGCTCCAGGGATTTTCGTCTTCGAAATCTTGCCGAGCGCCTGACCGTAGAGGTGGCTGACGGAGAAGTTGTGATCACCGCGCCTCTAAATTCGGTGAAGACGATTAAAAATGGTCAGCGTACCGATGTTACAATTAGGCCTTCGGGCAGAATCGCGCAAAAAGAGGGTAAACCCGGTTTTGATCTGAATCGTAACCTAGCCGAGGAGCAAGTGAGGCGCGAACGTGACACTCAGGTCGAGGTGATTCCTCCTCCGATGAATGGCCCACCGATTTCGCCGACAAAGCATTCGCTAACGGAAGAAATCGCTCTACGCTGGGTGTCCGCCTATCCGATTCAGGCGCCGGAGCATCAAGAAGCTCTGCATTACCTGTGCGATACATATATCGAGCGACAACAAGGCACAGATGCCCGGATTTATTGCGAAAAAGCGTTTCAACAGGCATCTGACCCGATGCAGCGTTATGAACTTAATCGTAAACTTGGATTCATCCATAAAGAGCTGCTGGGCGATTGTGCAGCAGCGATGCCGTACCTATCGAAGGCCTTGGTCGTTGCGAATAAGAGCCCGATATTTTCTGACCCCACTCGACTTGCTCGGGCAGAATGCGCGATCGAAATTGGGCAGACGGAACTCGCGAAAAACGATTTGGCGGCGCTTAGGCAAAATAGAGACTCAGTTATTCGAAATTCTGAGGTCACAAGGCTGTTAGAATTATTAAAAACCGGTCAAAATGACCGCGGGAAAAGTAGGTGAATATAATGGTTTATCAATTTGACACGGGTATTGAACCGACTTACACACGGGCTGCCATGAGGTGGGCCTCAATTATTTTATCAGCAACTATTCTTGCCCCTGCGTCAGCTTTTGCGCAGTCCGCGGATTCGACGAAGTCGATCCCAAAGACCGCGAAAAAAGGTGACCAGGTTGAAGCCGCGATTGCGGCCCGAGCGGCAAAGCTAACCTTCGATGAGAAGAAGAAGCGCAGCGACAGCATGCTTACAGAGATGCGAAAAGCTCGCTTACACGCACTTGATCTACTGAACGAAGCTCGTTCGAGTCGCGACATTGTCAAGTTGAATTGCGTAAACGAAAAGCTAACGCAGATAAAGGGCCTTCTGAAGATTGGTGAGCAAGCATCGCTCAAGATGTTTGAAGAGTTCGCAGCAGCTACGCCAAACGAAAAAGCGATCAACTTTCAGTATTCAACGCTTGCGGTTGCTTACCAGCGAACCTTGGTACGGCGGACTGAAACCGACAAGTGTGTCGGTGAAGCGACCGTTTATACCGGTGACACCGAGGTTGAAGTGGTCGTAGAAAAGTCAGCTGAGCTGCAATCGATGGACCCAACTGTGGTGCCACCGCCACCATCGGCACCTATCGTTCCTCAAGTGGCCAGTGGCTCCTAAATCGAAGCAGGTTTTACACAACGTTATGAAATATCTAAGTACGATTATTATTGCATCGCTTACGATGTCGAGTGCTGTTAGTTTTGCCGACGACACGTCACTCGGATTTCCTTTAGGTGAAAAATCCAAACTTCACACCAATCTACATGTAGGCATTGCATATGATAGCAATGCGACTCGGGGACAAGCCGGGGCCGAACTTGAAGGAGTCAAGACTCGGTTTTCGCCGACCATTTCCGTGAGTGTACCCGGTTCCGCGTTTAGTTTCGGACTCAACGGCGGTATCAATATCGACCAATTTGTAGACGGTACCGCGCCTTGCGGGAGAGAAGCTGGTGACGGTTCGACCACTTGTGTTGGTGGTTTCGCAGGCTTTTCTATTCGTGGCGGCGGTAGCAACTCCATCCTCGGTTTCGAAATTGACGGAAGCGTAGTTGCAACGCCGACCGAAATTCTTGCACCACCTTCGGCGAGTGCAGACGGTTCGACCACAAACTCAGTTCGTCTACTGACTGACCTCGGTGCCGACGAGCTGTTGAACCCCGCAGTGAATTTGATTGCTGCACCTACATTTGTTTTGCGACCAGGCGGCGGTGCTCTCGAGTTCCGAGTTGGCTACAACATGAACATCACCAACTATTCTGAGCTGGGTGAAGAAGAGCGTCACGTAGGTCGCTTTGAAGCCAAACTGAAGTTTCTTCCGCGAACAGCTGTCGTACTCAACGCGGACTTTGGTAGCTGGAATGGAACAGATGTTGGAAACAACACGCCTCTAAAGGCCACACCATACAACCTAACGGTTGGTCTTCGTGGACAACTCACTAATCGATTGTCTGCGAACATAAATGCTGGCTATGGTGACACGCTTAACGAGGACAGCAACTTTGCTCAGCAAAGCCCTCTTGCGAATGCGACCCTGCGATACATGTTCGCGAAAGGAATGAGTTTGGATGCTGGGTTCGACCGAATGCTCAATAACTCTCTGCGCGAATTTTCGTATGTTTCGAATCGCGCTCGTTTGAATGGCTCGTTTGAAGTTGCTGAGCGTCTTTCACTGGCATTGACCTCAAGCTACGAATGGCGCGAATTTGCTTCCGGGCAACCTGTAACTCAGGCCATCGCTGGCGCTCGAGTTTCATATTTGTTCTTCAAGTTTATGAACGCTGGTCTGACTTACCAATTCCTAGATCAAAGCTTCGAAGGAACTGAAGCGCCAAGCCCGGCGGCTGGTATTGCGGTCCGATCATTCACTCGGCAATTGTTTATGTTCTCTACCGAGTTTCGGTACTAGAAA
>JAYZDF010000046.1:0-14540 GCA_036337945.1 Myxococcota bacterium | reverse complement strand
TTTGTTTTCACTTCTAATGTGGATGGTCAGTTTCAAAAGGCGGGCTTTAACGAAGATAAAATTCATGAGTGTCACGGATCCATTCATCATCTTCAATGTACGCAGCCTTGTTGTGATCAAATCTGGAGCGCAAAAGATTTGCACATTGAGGTCAATGAAGAAACACTCACCGCTACCACGCCACTGCCAAAGTGTCCGTATTGCGGTTCTGTAGCACGCCCTAATATCCTGTTGTTCGGAGACATGCGCTGGGTGTCAGGTCGGGCTGCAGTTCAGCACGACGAGCAAGATGATTGGGTTGCTGAACTTACAGACAGTCCATTAATTATTGAATGCGGCGCCGGGACCCATGTTCCAAGCGTCCGATATTTCTCTCAGCAAATGATCCGGCGCACTCGTGCGACTTTGATTAGAATTAATCCTCGGGAGGCCGAGGTCCCTGCAAACCATGTGTCCATTGCTCTTCCGGCGCTCGAAGCAATCGAGCAAATAAACGAGGCTCGCTCCAGAGCGGGTGCGTCATAAAAAAGATCGTATTCTAATCAACTGTCCGCTTCGCCAGCACGTTAATAATTGAGCAACACAGCTCCGTGAATAGCGCAGCATCGATCGTTCCCTTTTCAAGCTGTGTACGTGCCTCAAGCGCGAGTGTTTTTATCTCGTCTTCAGAATTCTCTAATTCAAATTCTTCATTAATCCATGACACTGTACCCGCATCTACTTGGCTCTTGTAAATAGCGACGAATGTACTCAAGACTTGAAAATCGGGCTCTTTGGCTTTCTCAACGTCGACACTCAGCGTCAGTTCAATCGCGAAGAGCATGGACCGTAACGCCTCCGCCAAATTCGTTTGCTCTTGGCGAATCTGAGCCAGACCAAGGTAAAAATGGGCCGCGTAATGACGGCTGTGCGAAAGCTTACCAAAGAGTAAAGCTGCTTTTTCAAAGTCGCCTTCTTCGAAAGCTTGTAAACCTTGTCGAAAGAATACGCCCTCTACAACTAGCGGTTCATTCAATTCTAGTTGTTCTTGTTCGTCCGAGGAGTTCATGCTTGCCGCATTTTGCAGAGACACTTCATAATTCACAAGCGCAATCAAACAAGCCATGTCTGATTACGACGTAAATTTAGTCTTTATAGCTCTCGAAAAGAGACATCCGGTGGAAATCCAGCTCGACCTTCGGCAATATGTTTCATGAAGTCCTGACTCAAGCCTTTCGGGAAGACGAGACGTACACCTAAAGATTGTTCAGTCTGTCTGCGCAAGTCTCGAAAGATCTTGTGAGCGCGCTGAAATCGAGCAGCATCTCGAAAAGTCAGGTTTCTAGGTGCATCATCAAAATACGCCGCAGTGCTGGAATCAACGTTTTCAGCGTTCAAAATCTTCTTCAGGCGGTCTTCAATCACCCTTGAGGCGTTACGCGTTACTTTCCCTCGGATGGCTGAGGCGAACATCGCAGACTCGTCAGAAAAAGCACTCTTAACGAGCTTCGACTGGACATTCTTACCCTTGCTTTCTAGACGCTTCACCGCCAGCCGCTGGAGCCCAGCCTGGTCTGATACGAGGCTCTTGGTAACAGCCTGAACATCACCATAGTTCAATGTTTTGTCTCGACCACCGAACTTTGAAGGCTCGAGTAATTGATGAAGTTCACGGAAAGCTTTCTTTTGCTGGACGTTGAGTTTTGGAAAAAGTCGATTGAGACCACCGATCTTTCGAATTAAGTTCGTTGATAAACCTTTAGAGGTCGCACTTTCACTTTGGGGAGGTGTTGGTAGGCGCGCCGGGGGTTTGCCCCCGGGACTTGAAGCGCTTGCTCGCGACGCGAGTCCTGAATTCTGCCAATTGGGCGAAAGTCGCGCGTTATTTCCCAGCCGATGACTCACTTTGGAAGGTTTCTCCGGCGAGTAGTCTTACAAGATCCAGGCCAAACAGCAGAGTCAGCGGCAAAAAGTATTTTGTTCGTTTAGGTGAGCGTAATTGCACCAACAATGGTTCAGATAGGTCTCCTGAACTTGCGTAATCACCTACAGGTTGCAACAAGCTACGTTATGGCTGCTGCTGCAACTTTGGCCAGTTTGTAAGGCACCCAACTGACCATTGGCCACAGTTACTGTTCGACCTTGTACTCCTAAGTGCATCGATGGATAAGTCCACGGAAGCGTCTCTGCTTGTAGATTCACGCACCGTTGGTCCGCTGGCGCAGAGCGATCATCGACCCACCAACTCGAAACAGGATCACCCGCTGTGTCCAAAGCTCCGGAGAGCTCACCTAAAGCTTCTGCCAACTGTAGCTGACGATAAGTGCAAACCTGACTTCCTGGCCAGTACATGTCACAAGCCGCATCTCCAGCAGATAACCCAATAAGATTCACATAGTTCCACCGTCCGTTCGATGGGGTGAGACTACCTGCATAACGACGACCTGCACTCCCTTCAACACAGCGTCCCGCCACGCATGAATGCGTGGTCGCACAGACTGTCCCAGTATTGGTTCCCATACAATCGGCTGACGCTCCGCAAAAAGCCCGATTCGTAAACGGGTCGACACAAGCGCCCGAACAAACCACCAATGGCGAAGTACACTCCGTCACGCATTGACCTGAAAAACAATACTCGCCGCCCGTACACTGTGCACCAGCGTTCATACCGCGACAGTCACCTGCAGCTCCGCAATATTGAATACTAGTCATGGGATCCGCGCAGGTTCCGCCGCACTCAATGTGATTGTTCGGGCAGTTCAAAACGCAGATACCACCGCTGCAAATCTCACCACCGGGGCATTCTCGGCCGCTACTCGGTCCAACGCAAACCCCTCTAGCACCACAGTATACGCGGTTTGTGTCAGGGTCCACGCATTCTCCACCACACTCAATTTGCCCCTCCGGGCAATTAATCTCACAAATACCATTCACGCATAGATAGCCGGACAGGCAAATATCACCGTCGTTTGGTTCTCGGCAGTCTCCTGCGGCTCCGCAAAATGATCGGTCTGTTCCGGGGTCAATGCATCGACCATCGCATGCTATTTGTCCTTGTTGGCATCGAACTGTGCATGTTCCGTCTGAGCAAACCTGGCCTGGGCTGCAGGCTTGAAAACAATCACCACAATGTTCCGGATCTCTTTTCGTATTAACGCAGGCAGCACCGCACGTAGAAAGTGTTCGACCACAATCTAGACTGCACGTTCCGTTGGCACAAACTAGATCGTCGCGGCATTCCTGATCGCACCCTCCACAGTGTTTCCGATTTGCTTGAGGATCGATACATTCACCTCCGCAGCTGAGTTGGTCCGCTGCACATCCACAAAACCCATCGACACATGATTGTCCGGTTTTGCACTGAATGTCGCATGCTCCGCAGCGTTGCGGATCGTTTTTCAAATCAAAGCATCCGCCATAGCAGGAGGTGTCTCCGTCGGCGCAGACAGCTTCGCAACGACCGTCATTGCATACTTTGTCACTTGAGCACTCTACACCGCATAGTCCGCAATTGTTTCGATCTGTTTTTATATCAATGCATTCGTCGGCGCATAGAACTTGAGAAGAGCTACATTGCTTCGTCTCCGAGGAAGTACTACAAGCGGTGACTCCGAGACCGAGCGTTAGGATATGAAGACACACAAATAATCGAAATGCGGACACATTTCTACAGTTTGTGCAAAAGTCCTCTGAGTCAAGTTAGACAAGCCTGCATTTCAGGCTTGCCCTGTCTATCTGACCACTACGGAAGCTTTTTTCTGCAGTGACATCAAGAAAACCCGCAACTCGGCTTTCTTTTCTTCTGGAAGATTAGTGTAGGCTTGGCGAGCCTGCTCAGCCTCTCCTCCATGTTCAGCGATTGCGTGAGAAATCCAGGATGCCCGTCCATCGTGCATGTACGGAGCAGAATTCGCCACATCCCACAAACGCCTGGTCATAAAGGTTTTTGGAGGGACTCCGCGGTCATAATGAAGGGATGAGTTATCTTCACCGAGGTTGTGCCTTTTAAGATCAGAGAAAAGATGCACAACATATGCGTTATCCTCAGCACTGAATTCGAGACCCCATCGCTCCGCAAAATCATATCTCAGGCCCGGAACGCCATGTGTCGGCTTGGTGCTGAAGACAGTCGACCGAAGAGGCATCTTCGTAAGATGACAGGACGCACATCCGATTTCTTCAAATATTTTGGAACCGTTTATCCATTCTTCTTCGAATATTGTTACCAGCTCGCCACGAGGTGATCTTGGCTCTGCGATCAGTTCTTCATACGACTTAGCCGGTCCAAACTGTGGTGGAGGCAAACTTGCAAGCAACCAAATCAAGAAAATTTCTCGGCGATCAGTGAACGAGTATTCGTCATAACCCATATGCGATATTAGTGACTCTATGATGAAGTCTTCGAGGTTTCTTGTGGTGCCTTTCCATCGAAAAGGCTTCACAACGAGATCTCTATCAATACCTTCTATTTTCGAATAATCAAGAGCACCGGATTCTGTGACTTGAAGGGTTCCAAACGAGACTCCCTTTGTCGTCAACATTACTGCACCACGCACCCCTAGCGACGTACTTTGCATGAGTTGCTTTTTTTGTTCATGCAGATCGTCCGTCATTTCTCTGGCCAGTAAATCAACAATACCGACACCTCTGAGACTCGGAGGATTAAGAGAATCGTAGTCACTTAATTGGTCAGATTCAGAATGCAGAAAACTATTATCAACGACAGCTCCTGAACCCGCTACGCCTGACTGCCAATGACAAGATGCACAGGAGTTACTATCGTGGCCTCCAATCCGCTCAATATCTCTTGTCATTCCTTCCTCTACCGTAAACTCGTGATCAAAGAGCAGCTCTCCTAGTTCAAGGATGACTTCCAGGGTTGGAAGAGTGTCTTGCGCAGACAGCTCACGTGCGACATCGGTTGCGACATCGGCGAGATATGTTGGATTCATTGGCGTACGAAGCTGAATATGTCTTCGAATATCCCGCATTCGTAAGGCTTTTTCTGCTTGCTGCTGTAGAGTTTTTGCAGCACTCCCCTCTGCTTTTTCAGAGTTCAAAAAATAACTTTCTGCCTCTATGGACCTAGGACAGCCAATCAAGGCCAAACTCAATCCAAAATACAAAGCGAAACGCAACATATTCATCGAACCTCGACACTCGGCATTCGTGAAAGAGAGAGCAAAAAGACCTGCAATGCGGCTTGTTCCTCGGGAGGAATCTTCTCGTATTCGTTTCGAGAAGATTTAGCTGCTCCATCATGAAGTCGAATTGCTTCATCTACAGTTAGTGCTTTGCCATCGTGTAAGTAAGGCCCGCTATGCGACAGTCCCCACAGCGGAGGCGTACGAAAACACGAAGTACATTCTGTCGGCGAAGGTTGCGCTGCGACGAACGTGGCCCCCATATCGTGAATTTTCAGGTCGCTATACAAGTGCACTGCGAACGCGTCGCCAGATGACTCTTTTTGTAATCTAGGAGACTCTCCTTCGGTAGCCAGATCAATCTCTATTGTCGCCGAATTCGCATACACGCTCTGAGTAGGACGAAAACTTAGGGTTGTGTTCTCTAAAGAAAGCGTTGGAACGTGACATTGGTGACAATTTAATTCTCTGAATACCTGTTTCCCTCGAGAGAATTGACTCAGCAAGACTTCATCCTCCGGGGGGCGTATAACAGGCATTTCCAGCAAAGCGAGATAGACGGAAACAGAGGTTAACATCCCATCCTCGACTTCAACACTTACCCCATCATTATCAATATCAAACCAAGCACCAGTACCATAATCAGCTCCATTGATGAGTTCATCACGGATCTTTTCCTGAAAACTGGACGAGGTGATTCCGAGGTGCACTCTAAAAGAATGCTCTACGATTTCTCGAATCGTTGAGAATTCGCCTTTCCACCCAAATGGTCTCACAATTAAGTCGTCGCGAACTCCTTCTAGTGAAGACTCTGATATGACCCCATCTCGTTCAATCATTAGGCGTCCGAATCTTACACCTTTTGATTCCAATACGACGTTTTGAGCCATACCAGATGTTGTTGCCGTACGAATTCCACTGCGGCGTAATTCCTGCAATTCGTTCGACATTTCTGCTGCGACAGCCTCAATTGCACCAAGGCCTAATAAATGAGGAGCACTACGCACCTGCGCGTTACGATGTGAATTTCCATCTGATGAAAAGTAAGAATTTTGGGAAATAGAACTCGCTCCATAAATGCCACCTTTAGAATGACAATCAACACAGCTAAAGCTATCAGGGCCTCCTTTCTTTTCTCGGTGTACGCGACGCAATGTGGGGCCATCGTCTAATCTATCTGAGCCCCAACCGTCTTCTGGGCGAAAATGATACTCAAATAGCTCGTCACCAAATTGAAAGAGGTCTCGATTTGAGAAAGAACCACGGTCGATAGCAAGTTGAGTTATGGTCGAATGTTCAAGACGTTCACCTGGGTCATAAGCATCTAGACTAACTTCATATTGCTCGATGATATACTTTTGACGCGCATCGATAAGTTTCTCTTGTAACCAATCGATTTCTCCCGTCGTGTTTTCTGTATTCGCCCATGGTAGCTGGCCCGTCGTAAACTGATTTGGAGTATCTTTCGGCTCGGAACAATGGCAGAGCAAGACCAAGGTCATCACAATCCAATGCTTCACTCCGTGATTATGACACAGTGCAGGTCATTGAAGAACGAGAATAAGCAAACCATAAAACAACGGCACTTATTCGAGGTCTTCAAAGTCAAATTTAGTTCGAATCGCTCGTAAAACTATGCATTAATAATGAGCTTATCGCGCAAAATCGCTGCGGCTCGCTGAATCGTTTTGCGTTCAGTTTTGGTAAGTGCGGCGACCACACCTGCCAATGATGAGTCACGTTTATGAAACTGACTGCGCCAGGCTGTTCGCCCTTTTTTTGTAATTTGTATAAGTCGTACACGCTTATCCACTTTGTCTACACGTCGCACAATGTAGGCTGACCTCTCTAAGCCATTGATGAGATTAGTCATGGTCGGTATACGGACACTTTCGATCCCTGCTAGGTCCGAGACGCTCTTCGAACCGTGCTGAATCAGCACAGATAACACAGACATACGAGCTGGGGTCAGCTCCGTTCGCGCCCTGCCCGCTTTCGTACGTCGCGCGATCCGCGAAGCCGTAATATCTAACAACGCTGATAGCTCTGTTTCATTCATTTCACGTTACCTACCTTGACCAAAATTTCAGTCGGACTTAAATTTTAGTTAGTTAGCCTAGCTAATCAAAATAAAAAACAAAGCGGGGAACGCAAAATGAGCACAGCTCCAGAAATCTTCACTCTGATTCAAAATCGAAACGTAAAGGGCGTTGAAGACTTTGTTTCACACGAAACAAGAGTCATAAATTCACTTTGTGTAGACGGTCATTCACCGATTATTTTCGCGAAATACCAACAGCTCAGCGAACTCGTAGACATAATCATGAAATCGCAGTCAGAAATGGCGCTGAGTCTCGGAGATGCTGCGGCCCTCGGTAAAGTAGACAGACTTCGTGAACTCATAGCGTTAGATCCCGAGCAAATGGACGACGATGTTTATGAGGGAATGACAGCTCTTCATCTTGCTGCGCGATTCGGCCACTCTGATGCCGTCGAACTATTGTTAGAGCACGGTGCGAGCCCAACCATGCGGGCAAAGAATGAAACCCGTGCCCTGCCTCTTCATTGCGCAGTCATGGGAGGAGATGCTGAAACTGTAGAGCTGCTTTTGGAAGCCGAAATGCTGGCAGATGCTCAAGATGGCTCCGGTCGTACGCCTGTTCATTACGCAACGACGGAAGAAAAAGGAACAATCCTTCAAATTTTGCTGAAATATGGTGGAAATCCGGAGACTCTTTCATTTGACGGACTCACTCCTACGGAACTCGCGTCAGAGAAAATGCTACGAATATTCCGAGGCACAAATAAAGTCTTTTTGTAGAACAGTTATTTGGCCGCAATATTTGACACTCCGAACTCAAAACTGAATACAATGAAACATCAAGCGCTTTGAGCATCATTATATTCTGGCAGCATTAGCATTTGCGCTTTGGGCAATTTGGCGCGAAGCGATTTTAGCCAACATAATCATTTGCTATCTGCTGGTTTGGGCAATTTATAATTACTCTTCTTTGTCTCGAAAAATAGTGGGTGGTTTTGGTGAGTCGAGACTGAAACGTATCATCACAGTTCTGACATCTTTCGGTTTGGTAGTGACTTTCGTAGTTTCAGAGCTCAAGCAACTTAAAACAAACGAACTCTTTGATTTCATAAAATCTGCTACGACCGACCGATGGAACGCACAAGAACACCCAAGCATTTGGCCGAGAGTCGTATCATT
The DNA here is from genome assembly GCA_036337945.1 of Myxococcota bacterium. Taxonomy (GTDB): domain Bacteria; phylum Myxococcota; class Kuafuiibacteriia; order Kuafuiibacteriales; family Kuafuiibacteriaceae; genus JAYZDF01. Next base: position 6,197 of record JAYZDF010000046.1, on the reverse strand, counting down.
ATCGGAAAAGCAGCGTTTTTATATCTACGCACCTAATTCTTCAACGGCCTCTATCAAATGGACTCAGTCGAGCTCTGCTTCGGAGGCAACCCATCTCGGCTTTGGACTCCACGAGATAGATTTCGACCCACGTGATGCGACTCTAAAAAATGCCCGTACTGGAGACGCTCAAATAAATCTGATCTTGGATGAACAAATTTATACGCGTTCGGTGCGAGTCATTCGTCCCCGAATCAGCCCCAAGCTCACTGACTCTTTACCTTCGAATGGAGTTGCTGTTGGGATCAGCTCACAAACAGATGAGGTCATGATTATTCGAAGAAACGGTAACTTCCTCCGGCGCTCAGTCATGGATAGCCCAGCAGATGCTGTATTTATCGACCGTAAATCATCGATTGCCTTGAGCCATCAACGATCACCCGAAATTTGGATACTTGAATCTAGGAAAGGCGATCGGCTCAAACAAATTCGAGCACTTGGCCCACAAGGCAAACTCGCCGTGTCACCCGACCGAAAATATCTTGCAGCCGTCATCCTTGGTAATCAGCCCGGAATTCAAATTTTTCAACTTCCTGAACTTTCAAGCTCACTCTTCATAACCCTCGATTCAGCCCCAAACTGGATCGAATTTGGTAAAAACTCAGACCTCATACTCTCAGCGCGGAAAAACTCAAACAAGATCGAACAAATTCAGCGAACTGGCGCGACCTGGAATAAAGGCGCAAAGAGTCTTACGCTGGACCGACCTCCATATAGCCTCAGTTTATCGCAGGATAGAAGGATACTATCTGCGCTTGTTTCAGATCACCGCCCAAACGAAGACAGTTCGAGCAATCATCGAATCAATGCGCAGGAAATTCAGATCAATGTTGAGGACCTAAAAGTAATCAATCAGCTTCCGACGTTTAATTCGAAATTACTAGAACCAAACAGTCGGAGCCACGGTGCGAATCCAAGAGCTGTTCGCTACGCGGAGAAAACGAAACGGGCAATAACTTTTGCAGGTACGAATGAACTCTGGCTGGTAGAAACAAGTAGTCTTTCGGGCACAAGCGTGACGTCATTGCGTACTCCTGTTGCGGGTCCTGACTCACTAACCTATCTCGGTGCAGATGTCTGGGCGATTTCACATCCCTCGTCGGGGACAATAAACCTCACTCATGAGTCAGGGCGCACACTAAAAAGCTATGAGCTTGAAACCGATGCTGACTTGCACGAGAGCGACCCAAACGCGTTACGTATTCGAACGGGGGAAAGATACTTTCAAGAGACCACGCGTAAGGGCGTAGCGTGTCAAAGTTGCCACGAGAACACAGACAGTGATTATTCAAAGCATGATATTGGAGGCGGGATAAGTAAGCCTACCCTCAGCATTCGCGGAATCGCCTTCTCTGCCCCGTTTCTTCGCAGTGGAAGCTATCCGGATATTGAATCTCTTGAGCACGTCGTGCTTGAGATTCTTGGTGGGTACGAAAGAAAGAGTAAGAATCGAGGCGCTCGAATACAATACTTTTTGGAAAGCCTTATCCGGCCGCAGCCTGTCAAAACGATCTCTCTTCAAGATAAGCAAGCTGGACTGGAAGCTTTCGTAAAGGCGGGATGTGAGTCTTGTCATAGCTTTCCAGCCTTTACGAACCTCGAACAGGTTTCCGCCACGTACTTATTCCCAGATCAATATCAAGAATTTGGCTGGCTCGACACACCTACCCTTCTCAGCGTTGGAACTAGTGCTCCATACCTGGCTGACGGTCGCGCAGATTCGCTTGCGTCCGTCATTTCGGAACACAACGTAAAGAATCGTCATGGTAATACACAGATCTTGTCCAAAACTGAGAAAAAAGCGCTCATCGCTTTTCTGGAGTCATTATGAGACTAGAGCACTTGGGATATCGGTTCTGCGGACTTGTTTTGTTTTTATTGCTCGTTCTCACGGTACTTATCGCTAATGACTCGAACCAGATTAGAAGACTGATTCAAAACACGGGGCTTTTGGCATGCGTTTTACTCGCTTGTGCGACTTTTGTGTCTCCTATGCAAAACCTGCTTCCACATAAAATAAATGCGGCGAATGCTTCTTCGTTACGACGCTGCCTCGGAGTTTCTGCAACCGTTGTCGCTTTGGTTCACTTGAGCGTAATATTTTTCTCAAACTATGTATCAAATGTCGTAGTACTAATTACCGAACCACAATTTAGAAACGGTAGTGGTGCGATGCTTGTGTTGTTTATCCTTAGCCTGAGTTCTTTTCAAAAGCCGCGAACATTTCTCCGAATAACCAAATGGAAGAGCTTACATCGGCTGTTATACATCGCTCTCCCAATAACACTGCTTCACTGGGTAAGTTCACCGGGATATTCATCCCTCGACAAATGGATAAGCGTTCTCTTGATATTTGCCATAATAGGGCTGAGGATTTTGAGTTTTGGAAAAGCGAAACTAAATGCGTTTACGTCGTCCTAAGGTCAATGCGAGCACCAGTCCAAAGAATGCAAGAACATGCTGTGTTCTGTGGCCAGAAATAACATGATTACATTGACAACTAGACGCGTTCGCTTTGCCAAGTCCTTTCGTTATAAGGCACGCTGAGTTACAGTCAGAAGCTGGGTCACCACCATCATCACACTCTTCACCCGGGTCCAGGATTCCATCTCCGCAAGCACCATACCGACAAGTTGTCCGGCATGCCCCTACCGTTAGGTCATCGTTCTGTGAGCCGTCATCGCATTCTTCGTCTGAATCGACAACCTCGTCTCCACAACGCGGTGCGGTGCAGTCTCTACGACAGGCGTCCGCACGGAGGTCGCTATTTTGATTACCTGAATCACATTCTTCTGCCGAGTCGATTACAAAATCTCCACAAAAAGGACGGGTGCAATTGGAACGACAGGCATCAGCCGCAGTGTCAGAATTATTAGCGCCATCATCACATTCTTCAAGTGGGTCAATCACTCCGTTGCCACATGTCGTAGGGGCACAATTGGTTCCGCAGCCACCAACAAGTTCGTCACTATTATTTGCGCCTTCATCGCAAATTTCTCCTGAATCGACGATGCCATCACCGCACGATGCCAGCGCGCAATCGGTTCGGCAGGCATCAGGTTCGGTGTCACTGTTGAAAGCGCCATTATCGCAGCCTTCAACGCCAAAATACACATGACCGTCACCGCATGAAGCTTCAATGCAGTTATCTAAGCAACTATCACCGTTGTTTCGGTTCCCATCATCACATTCTTCGACTCCTGAAAGCACAGAGCCATCACCGCAATGAGCCACGATACATTGATTTGTACATTCATCAGTATCAATGGAGTTGCCATCATCGCACTGCTCGAAACCTGCTCGCACATATCCATCACCGCAACGAGCGTTGCGACAATCATTTAGGCAGGCGTCATCATTATCCATATCGCCATCATCACATTCTTCTACACCCGCCCACACCGCTCGGTCGCCGCATCGCGCAATAACACAACCATTTCGGCACGCATCCGTGTCGATGCGGTTTCCGTCATCGCAAGTTTCACGTCCGACCCATATGAATCCGTCACCGCACCGGGCGAATAAGCATTGGCTGGTGCATGAATCAGTATCGTTATTGTTGGCATCATCACATTCTTCACCGGAATCAACTCGCCCGTTTCCACATAAATTGACGCGGCAATAATTGTTACAAGCATCGTCGTGGATCAGATTCCCGTCGTCACACTCTTCTCCTGGTTCTTTGATGCCATTTCCGCATTGACATGAAGGCCCAGGCGGACCGGGAGGTACCGAGTTTGGGTCGCTAGGATCACTAATTGATGTTGTTCGACCTGGTGTTTGGCCTGGCCGCCAAGCTCCACAGGGGTCTCCTAATTCTTGACCATTGCTGTATCCATCGCCGTCAGAATCGAGATTGAATAAAGCTTGCCAATCGACACTGCCAGAGGAGCCGCCACCGTTAAGCGTAAGACCCACGGCAATTCCAAACGCGTTTCGCGGACCACTTGTTCCTGGGGGTCGGTGACAAGTCGCGCAGTCACGTATTCGGCCGTTGGGAACTTGATTTACGCGAGGTGCCCTTGCATCAGCTCTCGTCTCGAGAACAAGCAATGCCAGGAGCGATAAAAAAAGCGTGAGTTGTTTCACGAAGCGCATCATACGATGTGTGTCATCTATCGCCTAGACAGGGTTGAACTTCTGAATGTCACATTTTCCAATGAACTTACACGTATTCAGTGAGCATAACGCCCTTCTCGACAGAGCAGGGATTTGCCTAAAAACGGAGGCTCTATAGGGTATTTTACATTAAAAGGAGTTTGATTTGAGAATTTGGTGTTTTTCCACACACCATTTACACTCAAAGACCGATAACACAACCACGAACTCGGCAAGTTGCGTGCGTAGCGCATAAAGGGTTTACGAGAAGGCATTATGGCGACGATAAATACAAACGGACCGCAACTACAAAACCTCCAAGCCAAATTGGGGCTCAGCGATCAAGCGATCAATAGTCAGGCTCAACTTTTGTCGAAGAGCAGCGTCTCTTCTTTAAAGTTGTTAGGTGCGTCTTACGCTGCTGCCGGCGAGGTCCGTGGTCGAGCGGCCGTTCGCTTTCAAAGTATGATGAACGAGGAAGACCGAAGATTGCCTCCCTTTGGTTGGAATCGCTCCCCTGCACGCATGCTCCCGCTAATGAATGAGCTGTGCGGAGCGGGTTGTGCCTCGTCGAGCACGTTACAAGCTAAAGCAGGCTCAGACGAACAATTCTTTGGACGTCTATTCCGACGCCGGCGTCAGACCGGTGCAAAACTCGAAAGACTGCTGCGAACCAACCCCAACGCGCGCGCTGCTTTTGAATCGCAAGTTGGTGGCAAGATAGTCGCCTTTGAACGTCGCGGAATGAAAGTTCAGCGACTGCAAACGTCGAATCCGGGGAACGTCAGCACGCCCGCTCAAGCAAACCTACCAGCCACTACGGCAATGGGTGCACTTGCGCAAATGGAACAAGCAATTCTAAGCCAGGCGCGAAGAGTTGCAGCGATTCAAGGACAAGCGGCAGCAGGCGGTGCCCACGGCAGTAATAATCCAACCTACGGATACGCATTGAGCGGACTAAGCCAGGCTAACGGTCAAGCCACATACAGTAGCGCTCTTGGCGGTGGTGGAACGGGGTCATGGAATCCCAATGCTATGCCCGGTCGAATTAATAATACGAACCCACTTTACGAACGCGCGCACCAATCAGAGGTCGAGAGCATTCTCGAGGACCCGTCACTCACAATTGAAGACCGCGTAACCCTGATGTTGATGACAGTATCCAACAAGATGAGCGACGATATTCAGCGTCAGGCTCAGTATGTAAACTCAATTCAACAACAACAGTCGAACCGAGGCGGAAAGTCTGCGCCACTTGGTAAGTCGAGTGGAATGTCGCAAGGTGGCCTCGCTGGTCTTCCTGGCATGGGAACAGCAGTTTCAGGGATGAGTGGACTGGGTGGAGGACTAGGATTTCCGGCCTCACAAGTTGGAGGTCCAGCTAATGCCTCACCTTCGGTTGATGTTGAAACGATGAAACTGAAGCGGATGATTGATAAACGAAATCAAATGTTCGATATCTTACGTTCCATTATCGACAAATATAACGAAACCGCCAAAAACATCATTACCTCTATCGGTCGATAGACATATAACAAACAGCCTGCCTTGAGCTCGTTTCGAGCTCATAGCAACTTGGCTTCAATTGTTTTCGAAAGTCTAATACTCGCAGGCAGATTTGGCCTGAGTGCGTCAATCACTCTACCATTCAGGAACTTCACGTTTGCTGAAAGGATCGTCAGTGTCGCGATTCGATTGTTTAGAGGCTGGCTTCGCTGGTTTGACGGTTTTCGCTTTCGGAGCCGGAGTGGGTTGCGGGCTTCGAACAACCGGTTTCGCCGTCGCCTTTTGCGCGACTCGGTCGAGTACAAAACCTTTCTGTTTATCGGATGAGCTAATGAACGCTACTTCGGACTTGTATCCTGTCAGTTCGAGTCTGACCTTTTTGTCGATGCCCTTTTCGACACTCAGTTTTAGCGGTGTTTGCCCAATCAGTTGGCCACTATCCACATCGAAAACTTTGGCACCATTCGGTTCAGACACAATTTTTACCTCGGCGAAAACAGGCTGCTTTGGTTTGGGTGGCGCTGGTTTGGTAGTTGGCGTTACAACCTTTGTTT
>JAYZDF010000045.1:0-66310 GCA_036337945.1 Myxococcota bacterium | reverse complement strand
AGAAACCTGCCGCGAAGAAAAAAGTCGCGAAAAAGAAACCTGCCGCGAAGAAAAAAGTCGCGAAAAAGAAACCTGCTGCGAAGAAAAAAGTCGCGAAAAAGAAACCTGCTGCGAAGAAGAAAGTAGCCAAGAAGAAACCTGCTGCGAAGAAGAAGGTCGCGAAGAAGAAACCTGCTGCGAAGAAGAAAGTCGCGAAAAAGAAACCAGCTGCGAAGAAGAAAGTCGCCAAGAAGAAACCAGCTGCGAAGAAGAAAGTAGCCAAGAAGAAACCTGTTTCTGCTAAGACAAAGACTTCTGCCTCGCCGAAGAAACCAGCTGTAAAAAAGAATTCTCCGATCAAGAGGTCTCGAGAGTCGTTATCGGCGGTTCCCAGCCCTGATGAGAATACGTCAGGACCTGATGTACGAGAGGCACCAGCAGTTGGCTCTGTGGCACCGGATTTCACCCTTCCCGCGGATAACGAAACGGAAGTTACGCTTTCAAAGCTGAGGGGCAAAAATGTAGTTTTGTACTTTTATCCGAAGGACGACACTCCGGGTTGTACAGTTGAGGCTTGTGGTTTTCGAGACACCCACAACGATTTCGAGGCAGCGGAAACCGTCATTCTTGGTGTGAGCCGTGATTCCGTATCCAAGCACCAAAGCTTCATCGATAAATTCGCTCTTCCGTTTCGCCTACTTAGTGACAAAGAGGCGAAAGTTATTTCTTTGTACGGCAGTTGGGGAGAGAAACAGATGATGGGTCGCAAGTACATGGGCATTCTAAGGACAACCGTTCTGATTGATAAAAAAGGAAACGTTCACAAAGTGTATCCAAAGGTGGCGACAAAAAGTCATCCAGCTGAAGTACTCATTGATGTGAGAAAGATGGGCTAAAATGTCAGACGGGAAACTATTTATCCAATCTATGAGGTTGCTTCCGAAGAAGCGACTTTCTCGGACCGTCCGGAGTCTCACCAAGGTTCGTTCGCAAATGGCGGTAAGGCGCTTTGCGGCTCGCTACGGAATCAATTTAGACGAAGCGGAAAAGCCGATTGAAGAATACGCGTGTATTCTTGACCTTTTCACGCGGCGACTGAAACCCGGAGTGCGACCGTTAGACGACGATCTTACCGCATTACTTTCGCCCGTTGATGGGACATACGATTCCCGTGGTCGCGTCGAGAAAGATACTCTCTTTCAAGCAAAAGGTCGTTCTTATTCTTTGTCTGCTCTGCTTGCGGACGAAGAGCGAGCAAGTCATTACGAAGGTGGTAATTATGCGACTTTGTATCTTGCCCCGAGTGATTATCATCGCATTCACTCGCCCATATCTGCAAAGGTTACCGGCTATTCATATATTCCTGGCGAACTTTTTCCTGTGAACCCAGCAGCTGTGCAGCACGTCGATAGTCTGTTTGCGGTCAATGAGCGACTCATTACACACTTACATTCTGAGGCCTTCGGAAAGATGGAATTGGTTATGGTCGGTGCGACGAACGTTGGCCACATGAAAGTGATGTACGACGATACGGTTCAAACCAATATGGGTGAATCGCAAATTGTGCGACACCAATACGACGAATCAAAATATCTCAACCGAGGTGACGAACTGGGCGTTTTCGAGATGGGCTCAACGGTTGTTCTGGTCACCGAACCTGGGATTAGGATCGCGGATTTCCCAAATGGCACTGCGGTCAAAATGGGGGAGGCGATAGGTCATTTGGACACGGTCGAAGACTCGGGCGACGCCACCTGATCTCCACCGAAACCTTCTTCACTTGGAAGCTGCTTCGCGACTTGGTCTGCGGCTTTATTTTTGGGATCGAGCTTTCTCGCCTTGGCAAGAGCTTGTTCTGCGAGATGCCGAATTCCCAGTGCACTGTACGCTCGGGCTTGCTCAACGTACACACTGGCTCGCAACGGTCCTGCTTTTGCAGCACGTTTGAGATCCATGAGGGCCGACTTAATGAGGCCCTGCTTCATCCTTTGTTTCGCTCGATTCTCCAAAGCGACACTCAGATAGTCGTGGTGCCGGGTGAGTTTACCGAGTGTCTGTAGTTCTAAATCAAGTACTTCCAGGCACTTATCTATTCTTGCGAGCTCTTTACACCATATCTTTACGGCTCCATCCCAAGCGCTCAGATTTGCACGGTCGGCTTTTGCTGCGGCCATATAAGCCTCTGCGGCTTTCCCTAGTTCACCTTTCTTTTCCAGACTTCTGGCTTCATCGATAGGCTTCTCGGGACAGCCAAGTATGTGTACAGCGACGAGCATCATTACAACTCGGGCCCTTAATCCGCAGTATTTCACACCTAAAACATGGCGAACTTGAGCCCGTTTGTAAACTAAGGCTTGACGCAACATGTCTTACCAAGGATACGCCCGAAAATATGGAACTCTCTCAAGCGATCTATTTTGTCCCGGGCGCGGCCATTCTTGCGCTCATATTTGCGCTCTGGAAGGCGAGCTGGGTTAAGAAGCAAGAAGCTGGCGGTGAAACGATGGTTGAAATCGCCGATCGTATTCAGGAAGGCGCGATGGCGTTCTTAGCAGCTGAATACAAAGTTCTCGCAATTTTCGTGGTTATTGTTGCAGTCGTGCTTGGTGCTGCGAATAACGGTGAAGGTCAGTCTCCTTTGATCGCGTTGTCATTTGTGATTGGTGCTGTCGCTTCAGCTATCGCAGGTTACGCAGGAATGAAGGTCGCTACGAACGCAAATGTTCGAACAACTCAGGCTGCGACCAAAGGCCTATCTCCTGCTCTTGATGTTGCCTTTGCTGGCGGGTCGGTCATGGGGATGAGTGTGGTTGGACTCGCAATCCTCGGTCTTAGTGGCTTGTACATCGCCTACTCTCAAATGGGTTGGGAACTCGCCAAAGTCCTAAACGTCGTCACAGGGTTCTCGATGGGTGCTTCATCTATCGCGCTATTTGCTCGCGTAGGCGGCGGTATCTACACGAAAGCAGCAGACGTGGGCGCCGACTTGGTTGGTAAGGTCGAAGCTGGACTTCCAGAAGATGACCCCCGTAACCCAGCAGTTATTGCGGACAACGTTGGCGACAATGTTGGTGATGTTGCCGGTATGGGTGCTGACCTTTTCGAATCTTTCGTCGGTGCAATTATCGGCGCTATGGTTCTCAGCCTAGGGTACGCTGCCGTCAAAGGCGGAAACATGGGTCCGGTCCTACTGCCTCTCTTCATCGCAGCGGGCGGAATCATCTGCTCAATTCTCGGAACTTTCGTTGTGAAGACAAAAGAGGGCGGAAATCCTCAGCACGCTCTTGATACTGGTGCTTTCGGCGCCGCAGGCGTCATGGCTGTTGCGACTTTCGGACTCGCCAACTGGCTATGGCCCGAAACAGGAACGGGTGACGTCACCGCAACAAGCGTTGGCATTGCAACGGTTATCGGACTTGCTGTCGGTGTGGCGATTGGTCTCGTGACTTCTTACTACTGCTCGAAGGGCAAGGGTCCCGTAAACAGCATCGCAGATAACTCTCTTACTGGTAGCGCGACAAATATCATTGCTGGTCTTTCGGTCGGTATGAACTCGACGCTCTTTCCGATTCTTTTGATTGCGGTTGGTGTTGTTGCGGCAAACCACTTCGCAGGTCTTTATGGTGTTGCGATTGCAGCACTCGGAATGCTTTCTACGACAGGTATTCAGCTTGCTGTTGATGCTTATGGGCCGATTGCTGATAACGCGGGTGGCATCGCAGAGATGGCGGAACAAGATCCTAAAGTTCGCGAGCGAACTGACATGCTTGATGCGGTTGGAAATACGACAGCGGCAATTGGTAAAGGTTTTGCGATTGGCTCTGCTGCGATGACTGCTTTGGCTCTGTTTGCAGCTTTCATGCAGCAATCCAACATTTCTAGCATCGATGTTTCTAATCCAATGGTTATGGCTGGCCTATTCGTAGGTGGCATGCTCCCTTACTTGTTCTCATCAATGGCGATGACTGCTGTGGGTGACGCTGCGATGGACATGATCCAAGAGGTCCGTCGTCAGTTCCGCGAAATTGAGGGCTTGCTCGAAGGGAAAGCCAAACCAGACACCGCTCGCTGCGTTGATATTTCGACGAAAGCTGCGATTAAGAAGATGATGGCGCCAGGCGCAATGGCTATCGTTACTCCTGTGCTTGTCGGCTTCTTGTTCGGTCCGGAAGCGCTTGGTGGTCTTTTGGCCGGTGTGACTGTCTCTGGCGTATTGATGGCGATCTTCATGTCAAACGCAGGTGGTGCATGGGACAATGCAAAGAAGCAAATTGAGGACGAACCAAAGGGCGAAAATTCCGGAAAGGGCAGTGAAAAGCACCACGCATCTGTTGTTGGTGATACCGTCGGCGATCCGTTCAAAGATACGGCTGGCCCATCTCTGAACATTCTCGTGAAGCTAATGAGTGTCGTATCTCTCGTTATCGCGCCTCTAATTGCAATCAGCTAAAGAACTCACTCTTGGCGCGCCTTTTGGAGGCGCGCTATCTCATTTTTCCTTCAAAAATGGCTAGCTTGAACAGCTCCTTCTAGTTTGCTGAATTTACTCGTTTTTTTGTAGACTGGCTCCCAGTCCTCGAACGTTTCAGCGTCTGGTTGCTTTTGGTTCTCGTGGCTGGCCAAAGAGATTTTTGGGTTGGTAACGTAATCTCTTCTCTTTCGGTTGACCCCATCTCTTCTGAAGGGTAGCTCCAGTACCGAGCAAGTTATGGAAATGATTCGCTCCATACCTGCGCGCAGAGGGACTTAGGTTGCCGAAAAGAACAGACATCAAAAAAATTATGCTTTTGGGCTCAGGGCCCATCGTTATCGGGCAAGCCTGTGAGTTCGACTACTCCGGGACCCAAGCTGTAAAAGCGCTTCGAGAAGAGGGGTTTGAAGTTATTCTTGTGAATTCGAACCCAGCTACAATCATGACGGATCCAGATCTGGCTCATCGAACCTACATCGAGCCGATCGTTCCTAAGATGGTTGAAAAAATCATTGAAAAGGAACGTCCTGATGCGCTGCTGCCAACGCTGGGCGGACAAACCGCTCTCAATTGCGCCATCGCACTTTATGAGAGTGGCTTTCTCGAGAAACACGGGGTTGAGATGATTGGCGCTCGGCCTGAGGCGATTCATAAGGCCGAAGATCGACAACTCTTCCGCGAAGTCATCAAAGAAATTGGCTTAGATGCCCCAGCTTCCGGAGTAGTTCATACCATGGAAGAAGCGTGGGCGATTCAACCTGAATTGGGTTACCCGGTTATTATTCGTCCTTCTTTCACCATGGGTGGCACCGGTGGGAACATTGCTTATAACAAGGACGAGTTTGAGCAGTATGTCAGTTGGGCTTTGGCCGTTTCTCCCACTACGGAAACGCTCTTAGAAGCTTCATGTCTGGGTTGGAAAGAGTTCGAACTCGAAGTGATGCGAGATCAGAATGATAACGTCGTGATCATTTGCTCAATTGAGAACCTCGACCCAATGGGGATACACACCGGTGATTCGGTGACTGTCGCGCCGTCGCAAACTCTGACTGATAAAGAATATCAACAGATGCGCGATGCAGCTCTAAAAATTATTCGAGCGATTGGTGTCGACACGGGTGGCTGCAATATTCAGTTCTCGGTCAATCCAGAAAATGGCCGTCTTATCGTCATTGAAATGAACCCACGAGTTTCAAGGTCATCAGCATTGGCATCAAAAGCTACGGGGTTTGCTATCGCAAAAATCGCTGCCAAACTTGCGGTTGGATATACGTTAGATGAACTTCTCAATGACATCACAAAATCTACCCCTGCAAGCTTCGAGCCCTCGATTGATTACGTAGTTACTAAAGTGCCTCGTTTTGCCTTTGAGAAATTTCCAGGCTCAGATCGTCAGCTCACCACGCAAATGAAATCGGTTGGCGAAGTCATGTCGATCGGACGGACTTTTATGGAGTCGTTTGGGAAGGCATTGCGGTCCCTTGAAATTGGCACATATGGTCTTGAGAAAGCCGCCATTTCAAAAGCTTCTGGCGAAAACTTTCCTGACGACCTCACAGAAGAAGCCGAATTGCAATTATTGCGCGAACTCATGCTTCAGCCGGGACCGGAACGCTTATGGGCTGTTGCTGAAGCTTTGCGAAAGGGAATGACTGAAGAAGATGTCTTCAATCTCACGAAAATTGACCCTTGGTTCGTCAGCAATATCAACTCAATCGTAGCAATGGAGAAACGAGTCTCAGAAGCCACTGACCTCAGTTATGAGTTTATGATGGAAGCGAAGCAGTCAGGACTTTCTGACCGTCGCTTAGCTGAGCTTCGAGACTGCAATGAAGGTGATATTCGCGAGTTGCGGAACAAACTTGGCGTCAAGTCCGTCATGAAACGCGTTGACACCTGCGCAGGCGAGTTCAGAGCCGACACACCGTACATGTATTCTTCCTACGAAGAGGAAGATGAAAGCCGAGTTTCCGATCGAGAGAAAGTCATTATTCTTGGTGGCGGTCCCAATCGAATCGGACAAGGGATTGAATTCGATTATTGCTGTGTGCATGCCGTCTGGGCGTTGGCAGAGGAAGGCTACGAGACAGTCATGGTGAACTGCAATCCCGAGACTGTATCGACGGACTATGATACAGCGGACCGGCTATATTTCGAGCCACTGACCTTGGAAGACGTTTCTCGAATTGTTGAGCTTGAAAAGCCGAAAGGTGTTGTTGTTCAATATGGGGGTCAAACACCGCTCAAGTTGTCGACTCAACTGGAAGAAATCGGTGTTCCAATCCTGGGCACGACGCCTGATGCCATTGACCGCGCCGAAGACCGTGAACGTTTTGCGGAATTGGTCACTAAACTAGGCTTGAAGCAACCAGCGAATGCTACCGTTCGAACTGTTGATGAAGGTGTCAAGAAGGCAAACGAAATTGGATATCCTGTTATCCTCCGTCCAAGTTACGTCCTCGGCGGCAGAGCGATGGAAATTTGTAACGATGAACGAGCTGTCCGAGCTTATATGGCGCACGCTCTTGAGGTGACACCCGATATCGAGTCACGTCCGGTACTCATTGATCAATACCTGAGCTCAGCTGTTGAGTTGGATGTTGACGCTGTGAGTGACGGAACCGACGTCATTATTGGTGGTGTTCTTGAACACATCGAAGAAGCGGGTGTGCACTCCGGCGACAGCGGTATGGCAACGCCACCGCACTCGATTTCTGAGCCCATCATTGCCGAAGTTAATCGTCAGACTCGACTTATGGCTTTGGAACTCGGTGTCGTCGGTCTGATGAATGTTCAGTTCGCGATCAAGAACGACGAGATCTACATCATTGAAGTCAATCCTCGAGCCTCTCGAACTGTTCCATTCTTGTCGAAGGCGACGGGTATTCCACTCGCCAAGGTAGCCGCAAAAGTGATGGCAGGACGAACCCTAAAAGAGTTGGGCATCACTGAGGACCCCAAACCACGGGGTGTCTACGTGAAAGAATCTGTTTTCCCGTTTGTGAAGTTCCCGAACACCGACACCATCTTGGGACCGGAAATGAAATCTACCGGCGAAGTTATGGGTGTGGACTTTGAGTTCGACAAAGCTTTTGCCAAAGCAACAACTGCCGGTGGAATGGAACTCCCGACGAAAGGAACAATCTTCTTTTCTGTCGCGGATCATGACAAAGAGAAATGTGCTCCTTTGGCTAAACGTCTTGTTGAGCTTGGATTCCGTATCATGGCGACAACGGGTACTGCCGAGTTCTTCAGGAAGCATGGTGTCGACGTGACCCATGTGAATAAAGTAGCTGATGGCCGTCCGCATGTCGTGGATGCCATTGTGAATGACGAAATTGCTCTGGTATTCAATACGACGCTCGGAAATCAAGCCGTCAAAGATTCGTATTCGATACGTCGAAAAACACTCCTAGCTGGTATCCCATATTTTACGACCGCTGCTGCTGCTGCTGCTGCAACAGGTGCGATAGAGGCAACGATCAAAGGCGAACTACGTCCCATTGCGTTGCAAGATTTTGACGAATCGTCAAAGTAAGGACAGGAACATTGTCAGATCGAGTACCTATGACCGTGATTGGTCACCGAAAATTAAAGGAAGAATTAAAACACCTCAAGTCTGTCGAGAGACCTAAGATTTCTCATGAAATTGAGGTTGCACGGGCTCACGGTGACCTAAGTGAAAATGCCGAATATCACGCCGCTAAGGATAAACAGGGCTTTATTGAAGGGCGAATTTTAGAGCTTGAGTCTAAACTGGTTCTTGCAGACGTTATTGATCCCGCTAAATATGAAGGCGAGAAAGTGGTTTTTGGAGCGCATGTCACTTTGATCGATGCGGAAACTGAAAAAGAGGTTACGTATCAGATTGTTGGGCTGGACGAAGCTGATATTAAAGTGAACAAAATTTCGGTTACCGCGCCGATGGCACGAGCAATGATCGGAAAGACTGAGGGTGACGGTATCGAAGTAAAGTCCCCGCGCGGTGGAACCAGAGAGTTCGAGATTCTTGCGGTTGAATATCGCTCTTGGGAATAAGGCTATAGCTCATTGGGCTAGAAGAGGTGCTATCTCTTCGTAAAACCGCTCGCTGAGCTCTTTTGTAGAGCGATAGCTTCTCACCGCGACTCCAGCACTGCTTTCTCTTAATTGTTGCTCCCCGACGATTACGACAGGTAAATTTAGCTGCCGTGCGGCCTGCGCCCTTTCTGGATTCGCCGTGATGAGTACTGAACTTTGCGCTGACATACTCATCCGTTCAAGTGCTGAATGGAGACCTTCTCGGAACGAATAGAGTCCGCTATTCTGTTCTTCCTGAGGAAGCTCTTGAAAAAGGAATTCTGCTTTCGCGGCGCGTAAGTATCTCATGAGATGATTTGTCGGATCTTCGTTTATTAATCCGACTTGTCTAACCATTGCTACATTCTTCAGGACTTTGAGAAAGCTATCAATCCCAAGTGGGGGGATAACGCGGCCAATGAAACGTCGGATTAGTAAATCTAAGTATCGCTCGTATATTTTTTTGCCGTCGGGACTACTGATACCAATACCTATCGTATTGATGAGTGCGATATTTGAAGGCTGAATCAGGTGCTCACGAACTGAATCGAGTGATATTTCAAATCCGTGGAACTCACAGGCCTCTCGCCAAGCTTGAGCACGCACCGCACTTGTGTCGACGATGACATCATGAATATCGATGATAAGTCCGTTCATAATTCTTCGACAGTCTCCTGGTACTTTCGAGAAGGTCTAGTCTTCTAGAAATCTCTCAGCGTCTCTATCACATCTTGGCCGTTGGATGGTAGCATACTCAACATGGCTGTTTGCACAGAGTGCGGCTCGTCCACTATACAGGACGCAATCTGTCAAAACTGCGGAGCGCACCAAAACCTCAGGGCCGATTCAGTGGAAACCCGTGACTCTGGTGGTCCGTTCGTCAAGCAATCAGTCGGAGGTGATTTGGTCACCAATGTCGCCCCCTCTGTGGCCAATCGGAGACGGTCGACTTTAAAACCAATAGACGAGCAGATTGCCCCCTCGTCTGACTTTACAGAGGAAGCGACACATGCGGGGCAAGACTTTCCTCGACTTTCCACGGACGCTTTTATCGGAGAAAGGTCCGTAAGCGATGCAGACGAGATTCTGCTCGAACTCACTGATTTGGTCTCCGAGCCTCCTCCTGAGCGTGTGCGCACGGAACCACAACTTGAAGCTCTACCAAAACCGATAAGTCTAGAGAGATGCATCAATTGTGGAAAAAACTCAGACTTTCGCGCTTCTATATTTTGCGACCACTGCGGAGTACGAAACCCCAAGAGAAAGAGAGTTGGAGAGCCTAAGGATTCAGGGAAAGTCAGGGCGAGCAAGCGTCGAGCAACATCCAAGTTAGTACACCGTTGCAAATTATGTGGTTATACGGTGCCTTCGGGGTCGCCCGCATGTCAGAATTGCGGTACTCCGGTGCTCTAAACAAGAAGGTTCCAATGAATAAAATATCAATAGGTATTCTCGGTGGTGGCACTGTCGGTAGCGGTGTTGCTCGAGTACTCGACTCAAATCTTTCAACGATTCAGGCTCAGCTGGGAGCGCAACTTGAGATTCGTCGCGTCGCTGTTAGCGACTTGGGTAAGGAGCGCGATAAGTCACTGTCTTCAATTGCTCTAACAGACGACCCGATGACGATTATCAACGATCCTGAAATTTCAATTATTGTCGAGTTGATTGGTGGTGTTGACACCGCTGGTGAGCTCATTTTGAAAGCAATCAGAGAAAAGAAGCATATCGTAACTGCGAACAAAGCTCTGTTAGCGAGTCGAGGTGCTGAGATCTTTGCTTTGGCCAGCGAGTACGGCGTTGATGTCTTCTATGAGGGGGCAGTCGGTGGCGGTATCCCAATCATCAGAGCTTTACGCGAGTCGCTTAGCTCTGAACGAATTATAAGGATACAGGGCATCGTTAACGGAACGACTAATTTTATTTTGTCCGCCATGACGAACTCAGGGGCAGATTACGATGCAACTCTAAAGAAGGCTATGGAACTCGGCTACGCTGAAGCGGACCCCACGGCGGATGTAGGTGGGCATGACGCCGCACAGAAGTTGTCTATCTTGTCAACGCTCGCCTTTCGTTGTGTTGTTCATGAGCGCGATGTCTCGGTTGAAGGAATCGAGCAGGTTGATCAGGTCGATATCGCTCTTGCCAGTAAATACGGCTACACCATCAAGCCCCTGGCAGTCGGCGAAAGGCAGCTCGACAATATTTCTGTGGGTGTCTTTCCCGCCTGGGTGTCGAATGACTCAATGCTTGCTCATGTAAACGATGTCTATAATGCAGTATTGGTCGAATCAGAAGCTTTGGGAGTTTCTATGTTTTACGGTCAGGGAGCAGGGCAGCTTCCAACCGGGAGCGCTGTGTTAGCTGATATTCTTGATATGGCGCGTACTATTAGAAGTCAGGCCGCGGGTCGAGTTCCTCACCTTGCGATGCAAGATGCACAGATGAAACCGGGCAATATCTCCGCCATCGACGATGTAGAGAGCGGTTATTATTTAAGGTTTAGTGTGAAAGATGAACCAGGAGTCTTGGGTAAAATTGCTTCGATTCTCGGAGAAGAAGGTATTTCTCTTCGGATTGTTGATCAAGAGATTGCCCACGATGCCGGTAGTGAAAGTGTACCGATCGTTGCATTGACACACTCTGTTCGAGCGGGTGCTCTCTCTGCTGCGATTCAGAGAATCGATCAACTCGCGACGACACACAATCCTACGCGAGCTATGCGTCTCGTTGGTGGATGACGAAAATGTCCAAAGTCTTTCACCACTCACTACGCGTGATTTACGGAGACACTGATATGATGGGTGTTGTCTATTACGCGAATTACCTACGTTACTTTGAAGCCGCTCGAACCGAAGTCCTTAGAGAGCAGGATTTGAGCTATGTTGACTTCGAGAAGTCTGGTTATGCGATGCCGGTGGCTGAAGCGAACGTTCGTTACCATGCGTCTGCGACATACGACGATCTATTACATGTCGAGACTCGAATTGACAAAATCGGTGGTAGTAGTATCGTTTTGTCCTACCGGATCATTCGTGATTCAGACAATGTTGAGCTGTGTACCGGGATGACTCGCCATGCGTGTGTTGATGACTCTGGAAAGGTCGTAAAGTGGCCGCATTGGTTCAAGGAGAAGATAAATGGATCGTAACCTAGCGATGGAAGCGGTACGGGTTACGGAAGCTGCTGCGCTTGCCTCGGCTCGACTCATGGGACGGGGAGATCATCATGGCGCCGATTATGCCGCTGTCGAAGCAATGCGAAAGGCTTTCAAAAGTCTGGCTATCCGTGGAACCGTTGTAATTGGCGAAGGCGAAAAAGACGAAGCTCCGATGCTTTTCATTGGGGAAAAAGTTGGTCGTTGGCTAGAAGTAGACCCCGAAGTTGATATCGCCCTCGACCCTCTTGAGGGAACAAACATGTGTGCCTCAGGACGTGGCAACGCGTTGTCTGTTATCGCTATGGCCCGAAACGGGCGGTTCCTGCACGCACCAGATACCTATATGTTCAAAATCGCCGTAGGGCCGGCAGGGAAAGATGTCATCGACATTGATGCGACGCCGACTCAGAACCTTGAGGCCGTTGCAGATGCCAAAGGAATTTATGTTGAGGACCTTACGGTTGTCGTCCTCGATCGTCCACGGCATATTGAGTTAATCCGCGAAATTCGCGAAGCCGGTGCCCGTATCCGTTTGATTCAGGATGGAGACATCTCTGCGGCCATCGCGACCTGTAAGGATGAAGCAGGCGTCGATTTATTGATGGGAATCGGTGGCGCACCAGAAGGGGTCATTGCTGCTGCCGCTCTTCGCTGCGTCGGTGGCGATATGGTCGCAAAACTCGTACCGCAGGACGCGCAGTCGGCGGAACGCTGCCGAGACATGGGTATAAACGATCTGTCGAGGAAGTATGGAATTCAAGATCTTGCTGGAGGCGACGTTCTCTTTGCAGCAACTGGCGTCACCAACGGTAGTTTTTTGAGGGGCGTTCGGTTTTTGAGAGGAGGAGCGATTACCCATTCGGTCGTGATGAGAAGTAAATCACGTACGATTCGGAGTATTCGAGCAGAGCACCGTTTTGATCAAAATCCTGATTATGATTGATGAATTAGCTTCGTGAATTGCTTGATTTTGCGCGGCAGCTTACTCATTGAAAGGGTGAAGGCCATCATTTATTCTTGTGTAAGGGTAAACTAGCGTACTTGCATCTCTTTCCGAGTCAGGTCGACAATGGGGCTGAGGGGAGTTGGACGGTGCTCGACGCATACATCATTGACGATATCAGGAAACGCGAAGAAGAGCGCCGTCGTCAAGAGGACCTCGACCGACCCCGTCTGCACATAGAGATTGACGAACCGCGGAGACGTGAGGAGGAAATTCGCAGAGATGACTTCGAGGAGCCCGAAGAAGAAGAGGGTATCATCCGAATTGACCTATAAAAGTCACATTCTTCAATGACAATTTTGTGGACTTGCAGCCGGATGTGATCTCTGAGAAGGGAAATGCAAATGGCCGAGATTGAATATATTCACGCAAGAGAAATTCTAGATAGCCGAGGCAACCCTACGGTTGAGGTTGACGTGCGACTTCTGTCGGGCGCTTTTGGCAGAGCTGCGGTTCCGTCTGGAGCTTCGACTGGCGCTCATGAAGCCATCGAGTTACGCGACGGCGATAAACAGCGTTATCTTGGTAAAGGCGTTCATAAAGCGGTTGAGTCGGTTAACAACGTGATCGCACCCGCTTTACTTGGATACAACGCACTTGATCAGTACGATATCGATAGCACGCTAATTGGAATCGATGGGACGCCCAACAAAGGAAATCTGGGAGCTAATGCTCTTCTCGGTGTGTCACTCGCTTGTGCGAAAGCGGCTGCTGCTCATAGTCAGCAGCCTCTATATCGTTATCTCGGCGGAGCAACAGCTACCATTATGCCCATCCCGCTCATGAACGTAATCAACGGTGGTGAACACGCAGATAACGCTCTCGATATTCAAGAGTTCATGCTTGTTCCAAAAGGTGCACCAACGTTTAAGGAAGCGCTTCGGTGGGGAGTTGAGGTCTTTCATCACCTCAAAAAACTCCTTAATGCCAAAGGACTCAACACTGCGGTGGGTGACGAAGGTGGTTTTGCACCAAATTTACCATCGAACGAAGCAGCCCTCGAATTCCTGCTCCAAGCAATTGAAGCTGCAGGTTATGAACCAGGAAAACAGATGGCCTTAGCATTAGATGTTGCTGCAACCGAACTATATAAAGATGGACGCTATCATCTTAGTTCCGAGGGTCGAGATATGAGCTCAGAGGAATTTGTCGACTATCTCTCAATGCTTTCCGAAAAGTATCCGATCGTTTCCATTGAAGATGGCCTCGCAGAGGACGACTGGGCCGGTTGGGCAAATATTACGTCAAAAATAGGTTCAAAATGTCAGTTGGTCGGAGATGACTTATACGTCACGAACGTAGAACGTTTGGAGCGTGGAATCCGAGAAAAAGCAGGCAACTCTATTCTCATCAAGGTGAATCAAATTGGTACATTGAGCGAAACGCTCGAAGCGATCTCTCTTGCTCGACAGAACCAATTCGGGATTATTGTAAGTCATCGCTCAGGTGAGACAGAAGACTCAACGATTGCTGATCTTGCTGTTGCTACCAATGCAGGCCAGATAAAGACAGGCTCGGCGTCACGCTCCGATCGTACAGCTAAGTATAACCAACTTCTCAGGATTGAAGAGGACTTAGGACCAGCGGCTCGCTATGCTGGACTAGATTTATTTCAGTCAGAGGAGTAAGCTCCCCCTTAGGTGCTTAGGTGGTTACTACTGATCAAAAATCATCGTTAGATGGCCTTCCGTTCGGGCAGTTTCTTTTATTCGGAGAAATAGGCGGCGGGCAGATGGTAGAGGTCTGGATTGCAGGTGAGCTTAAGGACTCTGGAGAGCGTCAGGCCTGCATAATCAAACGAGTTAATCCGCGTTATCGGGGATTTAAAGCCGCTCACGAGCTCTTAAGTGACGAAGCCCATCTGTCGTCTTCCGTAGGGCACCCTAATATCATCAAAGTACTTTCCCAAGGCACAATAGACGGTCTAACCTACATAAGCCTCGAGCTTGTAGACGGTATCGCGCTCTCTCAAATCGGTCATCTCGTATCAGCGCCTTTGCTCCCGCTGGGTGCGGTATTAGAGATGGGAATAAGTATAGCCTCAGCGCTTCACGTTGCGCATGAGAATTCCAAACTACCGATTGTTCACGGGCGGCTCACGCCAGCGAATATTTTGTTTACTCGTGATGGCGAGGTCAAGCTAGCTGACATAGGCTTAAGGACTGCAAGTGACCGAAACGCAAAAGGCTCACTTATTCCTAGCTCACTCGAACTCGGATATCTCGGGCCTGAGATGTACTTAGAGCAAGACGCTATGCCTACGTCTGATATTTTTTCGCTTGGAACAATATTGATTGAGTCGTGTTGTGGACGAAGGCTTTTTCCTGAAGGACCGTCAATTGTAGTCAATCAACCTCAGCTGGTGCGGAACATGTGCAAAAAAACACCGCTGGAACTCGTGCCCGACGAACTCGTCAATTTGTTAGTAAAGATGACATCTTTCGACGTCAACGAACGGCCTCGAGACTGTGAGGCAATTCGCGCTGAGTTGGAAGCGATCGCGAAACAGTTAAACCCGTCGATGACAGTAGGAACTTATCTGCAATCCCAGGTTTTCGTACAGTTACCCGACCTGTTTGAAGCGGCTAATAATTCCTCTATTGAGTCCGGAAGAATTACTACTGAAATCACTGAGCCAGAGGACGTTCCCGAGTTTGAAGCTGAATTAGATCCCGCGGAAATGCGAAATGCTCTTTTAGGAAATGCGGTCACTCGGAAAAAATCGCGTCCGCATAGCGCCAGTTTCCCGACAACTGGAGCCGTGTTGTTAGACGACGTAGTCTACGAATCAACAGTAGAATTTAGAGAGGCGCCTCCAAGGTTGCCATCAAGCGCTCTTTTCCCTACAGAGGAACCATCTCAACCGACCGACGAAGGCGAGGTTCAGGTTCCTTCGTTGGACAAAGAGGAACCTACAATTCCACCTCTTTTATCTGTAGCGCCGTCACCAGCAGATCATCTCGCGAAAGGTACCTATCGATTACAAGGTAAGGGTCTTAGCTTTTTGCTCAGATATGACCCTTTACTACGAGCCTTCAATATTGTTGAAGACCAAATCGCCGAAGTTATGGATATGAGGTCCAATGAGTTCTATCTCCGGTTAGGAGATAGTGATGGCGCCCGCGTTATTTGGAAAAGTCTCACCACCCGAATTTACAGAGATCAACAGATCGTACTTCTCGAAGGCTCGAGACTTTTCAATGAAAACCTAGACTCGGTGTTAGAAAACAGCCAATTCCTACCGAACAATGTTGTGTCTGCGCGCGGCGAATCTGTGCTTATCCAGCATGACGGCTCCATGTCGGAAGAGTTATTTCTAGTAACTCATGAACAGCGTCTTCCGAGACCTAGTCTCGCTCCACAGAAGACAAATCAAACGAGAGATCGTTTCCTGAAATTCTTCGGTATGAGTAAATAAGTGCCGTGGCGATAAGACTGGGACAGTTTCAGCTTCTAATGCCGCTGGGTGCCGGTGGGTCTGCCAATGTGTATCTTGCTCGCGATTTAGCAGAAACTGATAATCCTCGCTTGATAGCACTTAAGATTCTGTTACCTCACCTAACGCGGCGGAGAGACTCACTTTCGATGTTCTTTAGTGAGGCGAGGATCGCGTCGAAAATAGAACACAAGAATGTAGTCTCAATCTTTGGATTGGGAAAATCGGATAACGTGTACTGCCTGGCACAGGAATACGTATTTGGAGAAAATTTTACAGATATTCTATTGGAATCTGGACGACTGAATAAGCCGCTGACGGTGGGTGCTATTTTACGCGTTATTGCTCAAGTTGCGAGCGGATTGGATGCCGCGCATCGATTAACCGACGATGAAGGCAAGTCGCTCAGCCTCGTTCACCGAGACGTTACTGGGCATAACATCATGCTTTCCTTCGACGGTCACACCAAACTCATGGATTTTGGCATCGCCAAAGCCTCAGATCGTGGATTCGAAACACAGACGGGTATTGTAAAAGGAAAATTTCCGTATATGTCGCCGGAACAAACGCTCGGCAAGAAGCTGGATAGCCGTTCTGATATTTTCAGCCTCGGAATTATTGCTTGGGAGGCGCTCACCGGAGAACCTCTCTTTACGGGACATAGCCCGGGCCGAATCATGAAAGCGATTCGCGAAAAACCGATTCCTCGCCCGTCTAAAGTTTCTGAACAATTATCTCCAGTTCTTGACTCCTTGGTTATGCGCGCGCTGCAACGAGACCCTGCTCGACGTTATCAACACGCTGAAGAGTTTCAACATGCTATAAACGAAGTGATTGCTCACGCCGGTCTTGAAATTGGACCTGAAACCATACGAAAAGAACTGAAAGCGATTTATGCGGAGGTCATAGCAGCGCGTGAGAAAGTTTTAGAACAAGCGAGAGTCGGAGAAGACGTGCACCAGGAACTGTCCGCGCTGTTCGAGACAACCTCGATTTACGACTGTCAAATTCCTCAGATGTCTAAATCGGATGTTCGTTTTGATATGGTTAGCTTCGGTCAGCGTAAGGATACAAAAAAACGACCGAATACGAGAACGTCATCTGTCCATGCGACGTCTAATCCTGAATTTGTAGATTTCCCTGCTAAGCCAGAGACTCTAGAAGAAGCGGTAGAATTAGAAACAGAAGAAGTGACTTTAGCTGAGGCTCAAAACATTCTTGTTTCGATGGAAGAAGAGCCGGTTTCTCAGCCGCTAGTGGATATCCATGACTTGATAGAAGGGTGGGGTTCGACAACAAATGAACCACTGAATGTAAGGCTGACCACAGGCGAGTTCGAATCCGAGACGCCGGAACCTAACACAGAGATTGCTTTAGGGATGTCTAAAGTTTCAAGGGTTCGTACGCAGCGTGAACGCTCAGACCAACCTGGCTTTTCTACGGGTCGTGTATTTCAAGACACGAAAAATAAAAGAGAGTTAGCGGGTGACTCCGCGCCAATAAACTCTCATCTTACCAAAAACATGAGTGCTCCTAGGGACTCATCGAAAGCAAAGCGCGTCCAGGATAAGGAAACCAAGTCCAGCGAGGCTTTTCATCTCTCGGCAAGCAATATAATGGTGAGTATCCTCATGTTCTTGGTTGGGGTCCTATTAGTCTATTGGCTCAAGCAGCTCCGTTAGTTTATCTAATACGTTTTAGTGTCAGCAACACAGCCTGACCTTTCACAGATGCGCTCTGGTTGTCCGAAATCAGGGTCACTGAGTCATTGCTATCGGCCACGATCCCTTCGAGGTTAGGAATCTTGTCGAACAAAAGAGATAGGTCGACAATTCGTTCGGCCTGTAACACTTGCTCTTTTTTCAGTTTGTTGGGAACCGTAACTTTGGTGATTTGAGCAACTCCATAATGTCGCTCAATTGCGAATAATACTTGTTGTTTATCGTTCAGGCTATTCAGACAGCTAATTCCTGAGATTTTGCCAGTTTTCGATAAAAGAGGACCATAAAACGGCACCCAGGTTCGTGAGGCAAGCGAATAATGACTAAATGCCGCTAACCTCTGATTATCAACCGTATAGGGAAGCTCTGTGGCCACGATAAGATTTTTGTTGTTGGCGCAGACACCTTCAATCCCTCGGTTTGACCGATTCAGGGTCTTAGGCATCCGCGAGAATTGCGCATAAGGCATTTGAAGTTCTTCCGTGACTTTTGCTTTCGCCCCTTGCAACGAGACTTTGAACAGAGTGTCTGACGCTCGATAGGGTGTCTTGGCTTCCGTACCTATCCAGGCTGATGTGCTTGTAAGAATAGCGATTGCTTCGAGGTCGAGACCCTGAGGTATTTCTGGGATCCCAACAGATTTAATTTGAAGGGTTTCGGAGCGCGTACTAGACAGGATCTGCAGCAAGACGTTGTTCCTTTCTGCGACCGAAACTGTTTGTCCTTCCGAAACTCGCGATAAGCCGGATAAACCAGGCGGCGTTTCAGTGGGGAGTAAATGAAATTCGGTTACTTTCCAAGAACCTGCTTGGTTGCGCTTTAATCTGAAGTGTTCTGAGGACTGGCATGCAAGTACGGATATAAATAGGCATATTGCAAATGGTCTAAGGCCTGCTCTCGGTCTCATTTTCGCCGCCTATTCTTCGTTGGCGAGAAGGTTCTCAAAGGTGGCTTCATTGAGCTTGAATAGGGACCACTCAGGAATAGTGACGACCCAAGAAGTGGGGCCTTTTTGCGCAAAATAGGCTTTATTGTTTCCGAGGATCTTCTCAGCGCCAAAAGTGATTTTTTCGGAGGTCAGTTTCGCGGGCAGGGTCCCTGTAATGGATGACGTTCCGGTGCGTATGGTCAATTCGTGTAAAGGCGAAGCAAAACCATATTCAGGCTCTCTCGATTTTCCGATAGGTTGGTCAATGATTATGCGGCTTGCCTTTGCGAGAACAGCCTTTAGCCTTTTTTGGTTTCGTACAAGCTGTCCGCTCGGTAGGGCCCATGCGCCATTTGCATTCTTATTTATCTCGAACTGAGTTTCTCCTTTTGTTTTCAGAGAAACACTCCAGATATCGTCTTCTGGGGCTTCGAAATAGCGAGGATATATCCAGCCTGCTGCGACATCATAAATGTCCCACGGAAGGAGCCCCTCGCTCAAATAGACTTTTTGCTCACCTTCGAGTCTGAAATGACACTTGTCTTGACCATTTGCTGAACCAATGAAGAAAGTGATCTCTTCCTGTTCTGTCTTCAGGGATATTTTTCTTTCAAACTCATCATCTGCTACCTTCAGGCGAGCGAAGTAGTTTGAACTTTCTGCAACAAGCTCAGAGGTGCGAATTTTTTTCACTTTCGCGATAAATCCTGCGACTTTCTCTTGCTCCAATGGGTATCCCTCGGCGTCTAGAAGTATCCACTCTTTTCCTGTTTTTTGTAGAGTAAAACTGTTGTCTTTGAATGTCGCTTGATTGACGGGCGCTTCAATCGAAATACTAGTGATTTCGCCGAATTTGAAAGTTGCTAACGGTGAGGCTTCGCTTCTTTCCTCGCCGGAGGGTGCGATGATTTGTAATCCAGCGAAGATAACAGCCTGGCCGATAAAGCAGGCGAGTAAAAGCTGATTAACTTTGTTCATTGACGAGTCCCTTAAGCATTTGACGCAGGCGCAGAGGAATCCGCGCGCTTAACAAGTTCGAACTTTTTCAGCCGACGCCGTGAACCAGCAGTCAACAAGATGAGAGCGAGTAAGAAAAATACTGCGATACCGTATGTTGCGAACTCATACATTTGGCGTTCGTCGCTGGAGCGCGGCAATAAGGTTCTCGCAAAAGTGCCCCTCGATCTAATACTAAGAAGGTCGACGTCTGCGACAGACCAATCAAGAATGTTCTCAACAAATTGTAGATTGCTCGTGGCTCTGTCGCCTCCACTTTGTCTGCTTAGATTTAGTACAATATCATTTACAAAATTGGAGGTACCGACGACCACAAGTCGACTTGAGGTGGGAGATTTCTTGAGCGTTCTTCCGGTAAAGTCAGCGTTCGGCTGATTAGTGTCGCCACTTGAAGAATACAGTGGGTTGGGGCGGTCTTTGAAAGCGCTTTCAAATTGACCTTTGAGTGCTACAGCCAGGGTGTGGCGTGCTCTTTCCTCGCCAACCGCAAATCCAACTTCAGGGTATAGTTGAAAATTCGGTTGAACGCTTGATTCTGCTCGAACCCAAGAGTCGGGCGTTGATTGAATGAGTTTGAACATTTCTCGTGATTGCTCTTCATCGTCATCAACATCTGGAAGAGTTACACTCAGAGGTGAAGCCCAGTGCATGGTAACAGACGGTAAGCCACCCATTATCGGGCTTGTTTGGTTCATACCGTCCGAGCGTACATCGATGAAGAAAGGATAATTTACGAGTTGGATTTGTTGAACTCTGAATCCTCCAAGGTCCTTCATCACCGGAATTGGGAACTTCTCGTTTTGAGGATCCATGACTAGGGTGTCTTCGATCGTTACGCCGTAACTCTTGAGTAGAGAATCTAGCCCGCTTGAAACGCGTTTCAGTTTGATCCCCTCCCGGCCAAGTCCATTTGGATCAAGAGAGTAGCGACCGCTTAGAATGACCACTGCTCCACCTCGCATGAGGTGTTGGTCAATCGCGAAGCTCGCTTTGTCCGTAAGATCCATGGGGTCGAGGACCAGAAGAACATCAATATCACCAGGAACGCTGCCTGTTTCTAAGTCTACATTACGAACGGTGAAGTTTTCGCGTAATTTCCCCGCAACGACGGTGAGCATATCCTTTGGCTCAGGCTTGGGCATACCTGGATATTGCTGGCTTAGGTCTGGAGGATTGTGCTGTGACTTGAATAAACCAATGGTTTTGAGAAAGCCTGGTGTTCCGCGCTTCAATGCCGAGGTCAGATCTGTTTTGATGGAGGCTTCAGTCGTATCACCTTGAGGAATAATTCGTTGATAAGTGTCACCGACCCGGAGAAGAAGGTGCGCATAGAAGCGCTCCTGTCCGAACAAGTCACGGGCCATCGCACGGATGCCAAACTTTTTAGCGATATCTTCAGCAACGTTACTGTTTTCGGGGGTAGTTGGATCAATGATACGAAACTTGAATTTGCCGCTTGATTTTGACTCGATTTCTTTCGCAGTGCGCTCAATATAATCGGGAATCGCTGCGAGTTCCTGAGGTAGCGTCGCAGGGCTCAGGTAGGCAGTGAGTTCGGCATCTGCGGTCATATCTTCGAATACGGCTTCGAGTGTTTCAAAGCCATAAGCGGTCTTCTTAATCGCTCGAGTTAGGTCATACTCAAGGTTTCGCAGTTTCACTTCTGGTTCCCCATCTGCGCTTACGTTAACTTCAATCAAGTCGTTGAAGTTAAGCACTTCGTATTGGTCACCAAATTTGACGAGAATACTAAAAAACGAATTAACGACTCCAGATTCGTATTTACTCGCCATGCGAAATGGAAACGAACGAATATTGTAGCTTTGTCCCGCTTCTTTCTCAGTGGCTTCATCGGTTTGCGGGTCTACAAACTCAACAGTCACACGCCCCTCTGAAATAGCACCATACTCTGACAAAAGATCTCTGATTTGTGGCACGAGCGGCGCCAGCAAAGGGTGAGTTTTTTGAGAGAAATAGCCCCGAAGCAGAAGAGGTGAACTGAGGTTTTTGACGAGACCCTTTGTGACTGGAGAAACGCTGAAGATGTTTTGCTCGGTCATATCAAGGCGAAGAGTACGAACAGTGAACATCGTAATATTCATAACCGCTAAGTTCGCCGCGACGAGCCAGGTGAACGCGCGTCGGTTCAGTCGTTGCTTCTTCGTTCGTGCGCCCGTGCTCCACCGCTTTGCTCTCAGCATGGTGGTGTTTACAACTAAGAAAATTACCGTGAGGCTGACGTAATAAAGCAGATCTCGAAAGTCGACGACACCGCGTCCGATGCTCTCGAATCGGCTGCCTGTCCCCAGTGCTCGCATGAGCTCACCCGTTTCGTTTGCTACGAACCCGGTCATAGCATCGCTTCCAACCAGATAAAGTAAACCGCAAACGATTGTCGTGCTGACAAGCGCTACGATTTGATTCTCTGTAATAGAGGACATGCACAGACCAATCGAAAGATAAGTGCTCGCGAGTAATAGGGTTGCGAGGTAGCCTCCCACAACTGGACCCCAGTCTATTTGCCCATGTAACGAAACAATGAGCGGGACATGAAACGTCATGATGAGCGCCAGACCAACGAGTGTAAAGCCAGCAAGAAATTTGCCCAAGACTAAATGGTGAGTCTTGACGGGCATCGTCATCAGAACTTCAAGGGTACCGAGCTTTTGTTCTTCGCTCCACAGCCGCATGGTTAGCGCTGCGACGAGAAAAATAAGCATGACCGGAAAAATTTCAAACAGAGGTCGGATATCAGCGAGGTTTCGTGACCAGAATTTAGGTTCAATATTGAAGAACCAGAATAAGGTCACAAAAAGGAACATGAGCAGAAAGATAAGAGCGACGGGCGAGAGAAAATACGCTCGAAGTTCTTTTTTACAGATCGAAAGAATGTGATTCACGATAGCTCTCCTGATTTGTTGGTAATAGCGAGTTCTCTAAATACTGAGTCGAGGGTTCGAGTATCCTGTCGTAGTTCGGTCAGTCGCCATTGTTCTTTACAAGCGAGGTCGAAAATCAAAGGACAAAGGTCAGTGCCTTCCTTGGCGTTCACTCTGTAGAACGTGAAGTCACCCCGTTGCATTTCAGATTGAACTGAATGAACGCCTTCAATTGACTGTAGGGCCGAGGCAACATTGCTCGCGCCATCTTGTACCGCTGCCACAGCTGATGTCGTGCTGGTCAGTTCAGCGAGTTGAGCATCCGCTTTTATTTCTCCATCAATGATGATGATGGCGCGATGACAAGTGGCTTCAACTTCTTGCAGGATGTGTGTCGAAACCATCACAGTCGCGTGTTCGGATAATCGTTTGATAAGGCTTCTTACTTCATGAATTTGAGTAGGATCTAAACCGTTTGTTGGTTCGTCGAGGATAAGCAGCTTGGGTTTGTGCATAATCGCGTATGCCAAACCGACTCGTTGACGATAGCCTTTACTCAAGTCGCTAATAGGTCGAGTGAGATGGTCTTCTAAGCCGGTCGCATAAACGGCCTCGGAAATAAGGTGCCGTCGATCATGTTCCGAAATATCTCGTAAATCGGCACCGAATTGAAGATATTCTTGAACGGCCATGTCGAGATAGATGGGCGCATTCTCCGGTAGGTAACCTATCTTTTGCTGAACGCTGATGGGGTCTTCGACGACATCGATTCCGTCAACGGTCGCTTGACCTTCGGTGGGTTGAAGATATCCCGTAAGAATCTTCATTGTTGTGGTCTTACCGGCACCATTGGGGCCGAGGAG
Source organism: Myxococcota bacterium (assembly GCA_036337945.1). Lineage (GTDB taxonomy): Bacteria > Myxococcota > Kuafuiibacteriia > Kuafuiibacteriales > Kuafuiibacteriaceae > JAYZDF01. The sequence continues at coordinate 42,797 of JAYZDF010000045.1, read as the reverse complement.
GCCGATAATCTCTCCGTTTTGAACGTCGAAGGAAATGCCTCGTAGCGCCATATTTTTGCCATATGACTTGGTAAGGTTTCGAACTGAAATCATTGGGTAGGGCTCCTGAACTTCAAGTGGCACTGTCTATATGCCAAGATGTTCAGAACAAGGCCGTAAGCTACTGTCAAACGGTTTTTGGAGTATAGAGAATCATTGCGAATCCGACTCTTTTTCCGGTCGAATCCGCTAGAACAGATATGTCTTTTTCAATATTCCCTGGTTCCGCAGTATCGACAGATTTGATGCGACTGAGGACCGCGAGTTCTTCAAGAGAATATGAGTTGAGGAGCTTCCTAGCGGCTGCGTTAGACAGGCATGGTCGTCCACTGAGATCCGTAATGATCCATGCCGCTTCGAGGTGTTCGGTTACGAAGCTTGCGGCCGTGAGCATGAGCTTGTCTGGGTTTGCCGCCGCTCTTTCGGCTTCTTCTAGTCTTTTGGCCAACTTGTTGATGGCTCTACCAAGCTCTCTAAGATTGGGATCATAGGGCCCATCGGGCACGCGACGGTGTGCATTTTCAGGTTCGATAAGATCAAGAACGGTCCGATGCAAGGTCTCGAGTGGTTGCCCGATGTTTCTGGATGATTGTGCGGAGAGAACGAGGCTTACCAGAATCACAATTGCGCCGACGATTGAAATCAGTGTTATCCCTGAATCAGTAGGTTCTGTAGCTTGAGATATCTCCGCTAGCTGTACTTTTTCCAAAGTTCTTGCGGTGGATTGCAGTTCTTTCATGACGGCATCTAATGTTTCTTTTTTATTTATGTACTCACGTGTTTTTGATGCAGAGGTCTCTAAATGTGCTCGAACCTTTGCATCGCGACTTATTTGCGGGAGTCTCGCTGTTGTTTTGTCTAACTTCTCTTTTGCCGCCGACAACTCTTCAGGCGCCGCTTGCTGAAGGCGCGTCCGCGCCTCAGTAATCGCATAATGCTGCAAAGCTGCTGCAAACTGTGACAGGTCCTCTCGTTGCTGACTATGCTCCTGAGATAGAATGACATGCTGACTCGAGCTTTCAGAGAGTAGTTTGATGCTAAATGCGCAAACGCATGCGATGAGGCACACGGCAAACCATTCGAAACTGACGATTCGAGTGACAAGTTTCATAATTACGCCTCGCGCATGATGAGATCTATGGATTCGCTTTTTCCGAACGCTAGGACTCGATCTCCGCGTTGGAAGAGGTGGTCTGGGTTCGCAGGTGACCATTCCCCGTCGCTGATTGCTCGTATTGCAGCCACCTGGATTCCCGATTCTTGCCTTAGATTCAGTTGAACAAGGTTTTGTTCCAGCCACCTTTCTGGAATTTCGAATTCAACGACCGACATATTTTCGCCGAGATTGAATTGGTTGATCACACCCGTTTGAGCGATTCGTCGGGCAATGACTTTTCCGATTTCGCGCTCGGGTGCGATAATCTCATGAGCGCCGATCGCCCGCAGAACTCGAGCATGGGTAGCATTGGTTGCGCGTGCAATGATTCTCGGGGCGCCGAGTTGTCTCAAATGTGCTGTGCACAGGATAGAATCAAGTAAGAATTCGTCGCCGATCGCATTGAGCACCGCTGCGGTTGTTTCTACTCTCAGATCTTCGAGAATACCGAGCTCAGATCCATTGAGCTGCATCGCCGTACCGACATCATCAGCGATCAGCGCAACACGCTCTTCGTTGGTATCAAGTGCGATCACATCCACCCCGAGTTCTGATAAAGTGGTTGCGACGCTTGAACCAAACTGCCCTAATCCTATAACGACTACTCTGCCTACGATACTCATCCGACTATAACCTCAGCTTTGGGATATCTTCTACGGCTCTTGGAACTATTTTGCCACAATGCCGCGGTAGTAATTGGGCCCACACGCCCGATTATCATGAGAACAATAACAATGATCTTTCCTGTATTGTCGAGTGCTGCCGTCCCACCAATTGACAAGCCGGCTGTTGCGATCGCGGATGTTGCTTCAAACATGAGGACATCAAATGGTGCATCCTGGGTGATCATGAGCAAAAAACTCCCGATAAAAACGGTCGCGAGCGAGAATATTGTGACAGCGACGGCCCGAGAAACTACTTCTGGCTCGATACGACGACCGAAAACTTCAGTGTCCCTCTTTTTCGAGAAGACCATGGAAAGAGATAAGCAGAGGACGGCAAACGTAGATGTCTTTATCCCGCCTCCTGTAGACGCGGGGCTTGCTCCGATAAACATGAGTAGCAAAGCGACCATAATTGTCGCTGAGCCCATTTGCGCCAAATCGACGCTGTTGAAACCGGCGGTCCTTAGTGTGACGGACTGAAACCATGCATTATTCAACTTTGCGAACCAATCGAGACTGTCAAGGGAGCGGTTCCATTCTAGTCCAGCGAATAAAAATGCCCCGAAAAGTAAAAGCCCAGTTGTTACGGTCGCCACAAGCTTCACATTAATATCAAATCGCTTACTTGAACGTTTGGTTTCTGGCGCGTCCCAGCGAAAGAGTCGCTGAAGCCGGGTCCGCAACAAATAGATTGTCGTTTTGACTACTCCGAGCATGATACCGAAGCCGACGCCACCAAGAATAATAAGAGCAGAAAGTGTATGAAGGACGAGGGGGCGGTCTGCAAACCTGACTAAACTGTCGTCTTGAAGAGCAAAACCGGCGTTACAAAATGCACTCACCGCATGAAAAACAGCAAACCAAACAGCTTCTCTCGTCGTAGCAAAATCACTTTGGGTCTCAAAAAAAATGAGAAGTGCGCCAGCACTTTCAATGAGTATTGTTGCGACCGCGATTGCGCGAACAATGTCGAAAATTCGACTGGGACTTTTCCCCGAACCAATAGACTCACCGAGCGCTTGCTCTGTGCCCCCGGTGAGTTGACGCCCGGCCGCAAGGACGATCATCGCCGACAAAGTCATAATCCCCAGGCCTCCCATTTGGATTAGAAGGAGGACAATCACTTGCCCTAAGAACGAAAGGTCCTCTCCAGTACTGATCGTCACTAAGCCTGTCACGCAAATCGCACTGGTTGCAGTGAATAATGCATCGATAATTGGTATCGACTTATTAGAAGCAGAGGCTGCGGGCAGAGCTAACGCTAGCGCCCCGATAAGTGCGCCCAAACTAAATGACCCCACCGCGAATCGAGCCGGATGTAGCTGTGCTAGACCTAATATATCGCTATTTCGATTTCGATTTCGAGCTGCCCAAACGATAGAGAAGATGAGCCGCAGGGCGAGAAGCAGTAGGCCTAGCTCTGAGAAGAAAGAAATCACAAATCCTGCGAGCGTTATTCCTGCGAGGAGGTTGAAGCACCACTTTGGCCATTGCCCCGACAAGACAATTTCTCTCTCAGCCGCCAAGGAAACGACAGAGGCAGAGAGAAACAAAACGCTAACCAGTCCGCTCAGCAATGACGCAGAGATTTCAAGATAAGCGTAACTTAGGCCGCCCAGAAGCAGAGTCAAAATCCCTGAATTTAGAATAGCTCGAGCCCACAGGTGTCCGGCGAGTTGAGGGTCGGACGGAATGTCCGCGCTGAAATCCTGGGTGAACAGGCCATAGCCGAGTAGGGCGACACTCGATAGTCCCAGGAATGCAATATGTGGGGCATCGAGGCTGTGAACCGCAATCGTGATAATGCAACCCAAAAGCCCAATAAGAGCAAGTCCTCGTCCGACCTCGGGGCGTAATCGTAGAGCAACGGTACCCACCATGAGGAGCGCGTTACTACAGATCAGGACTACGATTTCAAGCCAGCTGATCCGGTTGCTGTCTCCCACGGTCATAAAGTGACGTAGTAGCCAAATCGCTGGAGCGCTCAGCCATAGCCCGCTCATAATGACTCGCCGTCGGCGGGTAAGGACCTCTGCTCGTGGCGCAAAGCCCAGAGGTCCTAAACGGTTATACATACAGGGTATTTACATGTTTTTGTCCAATTTCGCAAAATTACGACCACTTCTGGTGCTTGACTCGTCATGCGGGTGAAAACCCCGTCGGACATACGTCTGAACCACAAACCGGCCCGTCGGGGTAGTCCATGGACTCACATGAAAAAAGCACGTCAACTTCCAGTCCAACTCGCATTGTCGGTTGTTGCGGTTCTAGCCATGTCCGCTGCTTGTACCGTCGACACCAACACTGCTCGTCGTAAGACGGGTGGTAACTCAATGGAACCCGCGGATACCGGTACAAACATGAATAGCTCCCTCGATGCAGGTGTCATTGCAGATTCTGGGAGCGGTATGCAGTCCAATTGTAGCGACAACCCAAGCATGTGCGTTCCGCGTGAGCTTCGCGGAAATCCTCCTACTTGTGCTTGCTTGGGCGTTTGTGAGCAAGGCTGGCAATGGCAAAACGGTGTTTGCGTGCAAAATGGAATGATGGGTACACCGGATGCTGGAACTGGCGGTGGCGGACCATCGGTTGATGGCGGTGTGCCGGCGACGGATCCATTTGACCCTGCAACGGTTGCTTCACAATACGCGTCAGCAATCTGCAGCTTTCGAACTCGCTGCGAACCTGCGCTACATGACTTTTTCTCCTCTAACGAAATGGAATGCGTCACCGAACTCGGAACGAGCCTGCGCTCACAATATGAAGCGTTTGCCCAGATCATCGCGGCAAACCGGCTTGGGTTCAGTCAGACTGGTCTAAACAACTGTATTCAAGCTCTTTCTACGGCAGATTGCGCTTCCGGGCCTGCACCGCAAGCATGTAGCTCCGTCTTCACCGGCTCTCAAGGAGCGGGTCAGCCTTGTTCTCTTCAGTCTGAATGTACGTCAGATACGTTCTGTGCTGTTCAGAGCCTTGGTGAATGTGCGACCTGCCAGCCTCGTGCTCAGGCTGGACAAGATTGCTCCGGCGCATTGTGTGTAGCGGGCACGGACTGCTTGCAGCTTCAAGACGGCCGGAACTTGTGTATTCCTGATACTGCAGGCGAGGGTCAGCCTTGCGGGCAAATCAATACAGGCCTCTGCCGAGGACGCCTACAATGCATAGGCGACATGGCTGCAACTTGCCAGCGTCCTGTTGCACGAGGTGGGATGTGCCCAACTCCAGACGCGATGGGTAACATTTCTACGCCGACCTGCAACATTTATCAGAATGACACCTGTGTTGGTAATCAATGCGTTGCCGTCACTTGGGGCGGTGCGGGAACAACTTGTGGCGACCCAGCGACTGCTGACAACTGCAATGCGACTGCCTACTGCAGTTCACAAATGGGTCCTGGAACCTGTACCGGACTTCCGGGAATGGGCGCAGCTTGCTATCAAGGTCGTTGTGCAGAAGGCAATTACTGCGCCGGTGCATCATGCGCTCCTGAGAAGACAGCGGGCGTGGCTTGCGCGGGAAGTGCTGAATGTTCTTCTGCAGACAATCTATTCTGCGTAAGCGGCAGCTGTGGTCCACTGACGTACAATTTCTGCCAATAGACTCATCCCTAAACTCGCTGCGCCTCCTCTAAGGCGCGGCGACCAAGACCTCCTTTTAGATATTCAAATCAGTCGAACTCACCCGTAACCAAGCGGTTCCGTAGACTTGTGAAGCGCGGTTGAGCTCGTGAGTTCTTCACGGCCATTTGAAGTGCGCTGCGTGAGCCGACAATGCAGACGAGTTTTTTCCCCCGAGTTACTGCCGTATAGAGTAGCCTTCGCCGCAGCATGACGTAATGTTGTCCGTGAAGAGGAATCACTACGGCTGGAAATTCACTTCCTTGTGATTTGTGAATCGTACAAGCATAGGCCAGGCTCAGTTCGTCGAGTTCAGAGAACGCATAAACGACAAGTTTCTTATCAAACTCTACATGCATTACTTTCTCTTCTGGATCGATTGAGTGGATACGACCCAGGTCACCATTGAAGACTTGACGGTCGTAGTTGTTCTTGAGCTGCATCACTTTGTCGTTCACCCGAAGCAGCCGACCTCCTTTTTGCATAGAGTCTCCCCGCGGATTGATATTTTTTTGAAGGATCTCATTGAGATTCATGGCCCCAAGTACGCCACGGTGCATGGGAGACAGCACCTGAATATCTTGTGTGGGTGAAAGTCCGAAGCTCTTTGGAATTCGTCGCGTTACTAATTCTACGCAAGTGTTCAAACATTCTGATGGGTCATTCTTCTCTATGAAAAAGAAATCGCCCTTTGCGTTCGTTGCAGAGGTCGGTTCTATACCTTCGTTGATCTTGTGCGCGTTTGATACGATGAGACTCGTTTCGGCTTGTCTATAAATTTGGTCAAGCCGAATGATTTTGCTTGGAAAAGCGGCCATAAGGTCTCTCAAGACATCACCCGGACCCACGGACGGTAGCTGATCAATATCCCCCACGAGAATGAGTTGGGTATCATCATTCAAGGCTGAAAACAGACTTCTACAAAGCTCGATATCGACCATCGAGTACTCGTCGACGATAACAACATCATATTCGAGCGGCTCATCAAAGTTTCTCGCGAAGGAATTAGATTGCGGATTATATTCCAGAATCCGATGGATTGTTTTCGCTTCGAGTTGTGTCGCTTCCTGTAAACGCTTACTCGCTCGGCCGGTGGGAGCGCAGAGTCCAACGCTCTTTTTGCCGCGCTTCATAACCTTGATGATGCTATTTATGACTGTTGTTTTACCCGTTCCTGGCCCGCCAGTGATGATCAGAAGTTTCTCTGATAAAGCGGCTACGACCGCTTCTTTTTGGCGAGGCGCGAGAGTGATCTTGGCTTCTTGCTCCGCCCAACGAATTGCTTCTTGCGCATCTAAGAGTTGATTTAGTTGCTCATCTGACACGATTCGTTTTGCTTCACGAGCTGTCTCAAATTCTGCTTCGTGGAGTGCTTGAAGGTAGACTCGGTCTGCCTCAATAATTATTCGGGTTTGAAGAGATAGACTTTTAAGGACTGGTCCAAACATCGATTCTTCAACGCTGATGAGTTCATTTGTTTTTTGATAAAGAGTCTCAAAAGGACAAAAAATATGTCCTTCTGATGCGTGTTCGCGAAGGATATGCAGGATTCCCGCCGAGATTCGGTGAGGAGAATCTGCCTCAAAACCCAACGATTTTGCGACCTTGTCTGCAGTCGCAAAACCTATGCCGCGGATATCATTGGCGAGTTGATAAGGATTGGAGCGCACCATAGCAACAGCCTGTTGACCGTATTGTTGATAGATCTTTGCTGCATGAGAAACCGAAATGTGGTGACTATGCAAGAAGACCACAATTTCTCGCACGTGCTTCATTTCGTTCCACGACGAAGCAATTTGTTCCTGTCTCTTTTTTCCTATCCCTTCGACTTCTTGGAGACGCTCAGGCGAATTTTCGATCACGTCGAAAGTCTCCTTCCCAAAAGCGTCGATGATTCGTTCCGCCATGACGTTGCCAACCCCGTCAATAAGTCCGGAAGAAAGGTATTTCTGAATTCCCTCCACGGATGTTGGCTGGACAGGGAGGTAACTCGTGACACGAAACTGTCGGCCGAACTTAGGATCATCTAACCATTGGCACACGAGCTTTAGTTCTTCGCCAGCCCGAACTCCCAGCAAGTGACCGACCGCCGTAAAACTCTTGTTTTCATTACTCGCTCGAATCACGGCCCAAGCATTCTCTTCTTTGAAGAAGACCACCCGGTCCACATTGGCAATTATTGAGCTATCTTCAGGCATAGATTCCCTAAAGAACCGCATCTATGACGAGTTGGTCTCGAATTCGGAGTCTAAGTTCGTGGATAAGATCTAGGAACTCAATGTAGTCGGACGTCGATATGCGAGTATGAGGCATGTCTACAACCCTTCGTAATGTCGCAGTGTTCGCTTTTTGATCCCATTCAAAGGATTGCTCGAATTTTCCCCATTTCGATTTTCTTGTCCACGATTTTGGAGACCTGCTCGGGAGACCTAATTTCGACTTGAATTTCAGCACGACGGTCATATCTTCTTTCAGTCCCCGGAAAAGTAATGGGACAGTTCGATCGGATAGCTTGATGTACTCAGAAAGGCTTGGTGTTCCGATCATCTCTGACGCAATAAAGTTATCAAAAAAGCGTGGCAGCATAACTTTGCCTTCGGCGACTTGTAGTAGGCTCCTCGACGCGATCTTGATGACCAGGCTGACTGGCTGGGCTGGATTATCGCTTGGCGGGCTGAATTCATAGTCGAACGCGTCAAAGCCTTGGATGATAGAGCCTATCCAGCGGGTGAGAACTTGAGCTTTATTCTTTTCCGAAATAACACTCAACGGCTGTCTGAGAGACTCTCCAATACCGTAGGGTAGTGTGATATGTAACGCACCTATTGCTTGTCCCGTCGCGGTGATAGATAGCTCAATCCGGGATTTCGAATACCAATTTGCGATATCAGTATTCGTGAATCTGGTCGGTTTGGCTTGCGGGTCAGACGCAAGAATATATGAGCTGTTTTGTAGGTCTGGCTGCAGTTTTCCAAGCCAGCTGAGTCTTCGGCTAATTCTTGCCCATGTGGTTTTCTTTCCATCCATTATTTTGAGAAGCGGAATGTTGTAGTAGCGCGTGTCTGGGTATTGAGGTTCTACTTGGTAGGTAAAGTCAGACCGGGTAAGTGCGATCTCCGATTTTACACCAACAGCATCCAGCATCACCGCAAATAATGCAAACCGATTGCCTTCTTTATTCTTCAAGGTTTCGGCAGGTGAGAATTCGTTGCCGGGCTTAATTTCTTGCAAAATCCAGCTGAAGATCTTTTCAGCTTTCCTTTGAGCTGAGTCATCGTCACTAATGAGTTTTTTAGCGGTCAATGTAATGTCGTAAGAGCCGCGAAAGGCCCCATAATATAGTCCGGCGTTTTGTTGCCTTGCTGACTGGTTAGTGAGTCCATGAGAAACAACGACGAAAGGTGTGAACTCTCGAGAATGCACTGAATGAGGCTCTGGCTTTTGAGCAGGAACATTATCGCGTCGCCAGACATATATTGTTTCGTTGGCTTCCTTAATGATTTTGGGTTTCGGCGCCCCATTATAGCTACGATATTCGAGTTTCATATTGTTGGGCGTGACTACGATAAACTCGCTTCGTAGATTAGGTGCCGAGTCCTGAAAGTAGAAGATCTGCTGATATCCGCCGTCTCTTGATCTAGGCTCAGAAATAGTCACAGATTGATCTTCGATTGTATCGCCGGGCGCGAGACTTGCAAAAGAAAAATCAGACTTCCCTCGATGATGCTCTGCATCTATCGATAGTCCAGAGGGCTTGATTGTACGGAGAGATAGACGTACGACTCCTTCTTGGATGGGTATCTCGCCTGCTTTATCGGCAGCTTCTTTTGTCATGAGCCGAGTCAAAAAGTGAGTCATGCTTAGGGCGTGACCATTCGCTCGGACATAGTCGACATGGCGATCGAGAAGCCTCACAGTTCCATGTTTCTGCCATTGTTTTCGGAGAGGTTCTGAAGCGATGGTGATGGGATCAACCTCAAGGAGCTTCGCAAGTTTCGAATTTCTATGAGGAAGCCCGATGACGCGATTTTCAAGAGACGCACGAAGTATCTCGAACTCAAGATTTGAACTGAGGTAATCTTGATGGGTGTTAATGAATTTGAACAACTTATCGTTGTCACCCAAGATTTGAAGTCCAGAAATAGCGACTCTCATCATCTCGGTAGAATCAGGATTCTTTTTCAGATAGTCGTTTGCGACCTTTATCGCTTCCTCCGGTTTTGATTGGGAGAGATAGAATCTTGCTAAATCTACATAGCTTGCGCGACTTGACGCTTTACTTGCAAGAGCTCGTTTTAGTAAAGGCTCAAGCTCTGCGGGCTGTCCTCGATACTGTTTCAGTCTTAGCTTTGCATCTTCTGCATAAGAACCACTGCCGTTGATGAATCTTTCCTCTAGTTGCCGTACCGTTTCTACGTCTTTGCGGCTCCGAAAATAGGAAAGCGCACCCAGGATGTTGTCTTGGGCTAACCAGCCTCCTAGCGCTTGTTTGTAGGTTTTATCGGCAAATTGGAGCCATCCGCGAAGTTTATATATCGCAAATTTGAGCAAAGTGATTTGCGGAGAAGGTTTTGATGATTTCTCCAGCGACATAATCATGTTGAGAGCTTTTTCGGGCTCGTTAGATACTGTCCTCTTTACGAGTTCAAGAACGTAGAGAGGAACGTTGTTCGATAATCTCCGTGCTGTTTCTAGATGAGATATTTGCTGACCCTTTGAGTTATTCTTCGTCTGAGATAATTTCGCGAGACTATAGTGGAATAAAGCACTCTCAGACGCTTTCGACTGGATAGGTCGTAGAAGAGAACGTGCAACCTCAGGCGCATGGATGAAGGGATTCGTAGAAATCAGACTCTTGAGAAGCAGGTGATACTTGGTGTCTACGATTTGAGAAAGACTCAAGGTGTCAAACTGTTTAAGGAGAGAAAATTCACGAGGTGCTAACGGTCTTGATGTCTCAGGAATTGGATGAGGCTGAAAGGTATGCTTTTCAATGAGAGGCTCACCATTACTTTTGAGTAAAGAAACGTGGACCGAACTGTTTCCAGCAGCGACTGAAGCAATACGAATTCTGTGCCATCCTCCGCTAAGTTTCAGATTCGCCATTTGCAGTCTTGGTTTAGATTGTGATTCACCTGCTCGCCGCAAAATTTCTTGGTTATCGACGAAAATACGGTATCCCTGTGAAGACCTAATAATGAGCGTGAGCGATTCTTTCTCAGATTGTAAAGGCAACTTGAAGTAACTTTCAGCAAGATGAATTCCGGCATCACTATCTCGACTTATAACCATTTCGGTTTGGAGTGCGTCGCTTTGTTTTACAAAGCGCGTCCGGCCGGCGAATTTGGTGTTTTGTAGTGCTTCAGTAGAGGTGACCATCTCTGAGAACTCAAGGCCGTAATATGAATAAGGTGCGACTGGACCTATGTGTCTCGATTGAAAAAGCCATCCTCCACGTTCTAAGGTCTCCTCAGCTTTTTCAGTATCTCCTTCATGGTCATAGATTCGATACAAGAGCCGTGTAAGATAGTTGATGATGAGCGGGGTTTTGCTTTTCCTGAGGGACTTCTCAAGACTTCTTATGAGGTTGTCTTTCTCGTAAAGAAGGTCCTCGTATTGTCGAGTGAGTTGTTGCAGAAAATACAAGCCGTCGACCGTGTCAGGCGAATTCTCGAGAATTCTCAGGGTGAATTTCAAACATTCATCGTGTTGTAAACTAAGGTGGCTTATAAATGCCTGACGTGAAGCTGTAGGTAGAGCAAAATCTTGTGGTGTCGACTTAATTAGTTCCCGTGCTGTATTTATGTCGTTGCCTTCAATAGCCAAAATATCGAATGCTTCAGAGATGTCTGACGGAGGCTCCGTCATCTTCGCTATCTCACTTGGCTTATGCCAGGTTTGTAGCGGAGCTAAAGTTGAGCAGCTGACCGAAAAAAGGCCTAGGAAAATAATTAGAGTTGCGGATTTAATTCTATTCATCTTCGGACCTTGATTCGCTTAGACAGCTCATTGTCGATTCTTTCGCAGTCTTTTCGGAAAAAGTTATAATCTTTGATGGGAACCGTATTTGTTTTCAGGGAAACTTTTGTTTCGACAATGAGGGTTGCACCTCTTTGTCTGAATTTTCTGACCATCGAGATATACTTCGATTCGATACGAGAGTCCGTGAGCCCCTCTTCGATCGTGAATCCTTTCGGTAGTTGAAATTCTGTTTTTTCCGTTGTGCTCCACGGATAAGAGAAATAAAGAGGCTCTGTTCGCTTCGGCAACGACGCGAGTTTTGCCCGCAGGTTCAGGTCAAAAAAGGTTATCGGAATCGAAAGCGTTTTTTCAGAGGTATCTCCAAATTTCGCCATCGTTGCCTCATAAGCAATCTCCGGATGAGCTTCTACTTCTTCCAAATTAGAAAACCTCGATTCAGAGATGCGAACTCCCGGAAGGTACTTCCCTAGTCGTCGCTCTAATTGAAAACGTCGTTTGTCTTCGTCTTGAAAACGTCGCCGCAGGCTCGGGGCAAAAGCACCTGTGACTTTTTCGGTGGCCGATAGGTCAAGACGACCGTCTTTTGAGATAATTGCTGATAGAATACTTATCTGAGTGTTTTGCTCGGATGAGCTACGTGGCAAAGTGCGCGTCTCCGTTTTGCCATCCGGCCAGACGACCAATACTTGAGCGCCTTGGTCGAGATAAGGAAGCTCGTTGGTTCCAGAATACTCTGCTGTTCCATCGAGGAAGAGGTTTTCGCTGGGCACAAAGGTGATGGCGTGATTAAAAGCCCACATGCTTGCGTGGTTCACTGGGAGCTCACCGCGGTCGGAAGTGCGAACTAGCGCGATGGTTGCTTCTATCCCGTTATCTCTGAGTAATGCCGCGAGTAATGTCGCTTTGTCTTTGCAGTCTCCGTAACGTCTTCTGTGTGTCTCAGCAGCCTGAAAAGGCTTCCACCCGTGAATTCCGAGTTCTATGCCTACGTATCGAGTATTTTTGATCACATACTCATAAAGTCTCTCGATTTTTTCTCGGTTTGTTGCCGCTCCTTGGAGAGTTCTACGGCCGGCTTCTCGGGCAGCGTCGTCCAGTTCGAATTGCTCTTTTATGAGGGTGGAGTACCATTGCCCAAGTTCATTCCAATCGCGGTAAGTCGTGACGCTCACAAGCGCAGAACGATTTGCGAAGGGGGGGCTTGCGGGTTCTTGCTCAAGGGGAGGGAGCTTTGCAATGTACCACTTTATTTCTCTTGTTCCGTCTTTTTCTCGAATTGCAGGCGGATCTATTCGTAGTTGGGTGGCGTAAAGTGGTTGAGAGCTCGGAGCACGAATGAGTCTCGTGACTCGCTGTTTCGGTGCACCTGATTGGAGAAGACTTATATCTCCGAAAAAATCTCCAAACATATTGGGACCAATGCTATCCACTCGATAGCGGATATGAACGCTATCTCCTGGATTGATGTTCTTAAATTGAATTAACTTCCAGCGTTGGTCTACATAAGTTCCGGCAACTTTTCCTCTGGGGCGACTTTCGGTAATTCGTTCTGCACGAATAATGTTTCCCTCTCGCGTACGTTTTTCGGCGGCGAGGATTTCTACCCGCTCGCGGCCTGGCGTGAAGTAAATGCGTTGGTTGTTCAGAGCCTCGCTAAGATTCTTGTCGTGCAGTCGAATGATGAATTGATGAACCCGAGTAAATTGACCCGTTTCGTAGAGCTGTATCGCTTGTTTGTCTAAGAGGTATATTAGCCCGTCTTTTTTCTCTTCGGAGGAAATAGGCGAAGCAGTGATTTTGTCAGCATCTTCATCAACAAGCTCTTCCAGCTCATTCTTTTGCCCTACGATTTGATTGAGTTGGCGACGCACATTTGCTTGGTTCGGATCGATGGCTAGCGATGCTCGAAGAGCTTCGATAGCCAAGCGTTGATTACCGCTTTTCAGAGCAATTTCCTTGGAGAGCACGAGGAGTGACAGCTCCTGCGGAAAGCAGCTCCTCGCAATACGAAGTACCTCTTGAGCCTCTGTTATCCGGTTCAGACCTCGGAGAATGTCAATCAGTTCAACGTAGTTCGAGACACGATAAGGCCATAGCTTTATTGCGTCACGCAAAAGTTTGATTGCTCGCTCGTGATTGCCGTTCCGGAAAAATAAAGAAGCGAGCCTTTTTCGCAATCGATGTTGTTGCTGATTCAGTTCCAGAGATTTTTCACCGAGGCTAAGTGACAGCTCAAAGTTTCCGAGCTTTTTCGCCATGCTGCTTAGAACGGTCAGACAATAGTGACTACGCTCATCGTCGCAAATTTGCTTCAGTCGGAAGAAGGCTGCTTCCCGCTCGAATTCATTTCTGAACTTTGCGTCAGCGAGTTGAATATTTGCTTGTAAGTCTTTTGGCGCCAGGAAAAGTGCTTTGCGTAGGAGCCTTCGTTCATCGGCGCTACGACCGGACGAACGAGCAAAATCCGCTAGTTTCACAATTGCGGGTGTAAACTTGGGATCAACGCGAATAGTTTCAAGGAGTTGAGCTTGTCCTATTGGGCGATTAACACGCGCCACACGAAAGCCATAAAGAAATCTGAGTAAGGGGACGTCAGGGGCAAGTTGAATTGCTTCCTCAAGGTCGGTCCGTGGAGGGGATGGTTGACGGCTTCGATCATAGAGGCCTAAGAGTGTATACAGGTCGGCTCGAAGACCCAATAACTCAGCACGTTTCCTCCCTTCGCTTATCGACAGAAGCTTATTGATTTGGTCCAAGGGCTCTCTGATGGTGTGTGTTGATTTTGGTATTTTGGAAGATTGCGTGAACGAAGCCTCAATTGTAGCCCGTCTACCGTGAATGTTAGCCCAGCTGAGTTTGCCCCCCTTAGGTTTGGTCAGCCGCACAAGGACTTTACTACGCCTTGATTGCCACGAGTTTTTGATGACAAGGCGATGCTCTCCTCGAACCAGAGTGATTGGAATATTGATTTGGTCGAAGTCCGCGCTCCTACTTCCCTCGTAATCGAACAGAAGTTGGCCATTGAGAAAAACTTTCGTACGATCCCCCGCACCGATGCGAAGAGCTGCTTTTCCTTTTTTTTGGGCTGATATTCCGAAGGCGACATAAGCGGTGGCTTCTTTGCTCGGAGTAATTAGGTGGCCGAGCATCGCTTCGCCGTTAGGCATCAACCCATCCAAGGCTCTCCATTTAATTTTACTGGTTTTCCCGGAGTAGGCCTTGCTAATATCGAAGGTGGATTCGGGGGCGAATGTTTGACGATGACCGCTGTTACCGGAGTTTTCAAAAGGACCAATGAACCAGCCATTCTGTGCGAGCCCTAATTTGTCGACATACGTTTGAACCGATTCTTGATCTCCCCTTTGGAAAGCGAGATCTTTGAGCATGTAATACAAATGGTCTCGAACGAACGGATCGAGGCGTTTTGTGCGGGTAAGTCGCAGCAGTTCGGTTGGTAATTTGCCGGTGTTATCCGTCAGGGCTGCCACGTTCCATAGGCGGTATACCCGCGCTAGGGCAGAGGGATCGTTTTTGCGGATAGCATTCGAGGTCTTGGTGAGTTCTCGAAGAAAGAAGTCTGAACGATCGTTCCAGCGATCTGGCTCGGCAGCCGGGATTGCTGGCGGTAACGCCGTGGCCAGCATGTTTGCGAGGACAAATGAGGCGAGCACACACCTAGGCTACACCGAATTTGTCCGATAAAAACCCCTTTCTGTGTTTTGAGGCGTTGCGAACGACATCGGGAAGTCGTAGAAGCCTCGTGAACGGAGGTTTGATGAAAATCCACGAGTATCAAGCAAAAGAAATTTTACGTAAGTACGGTGTACCCGTACCGAACGGACAAGTCGCCCAGACAGTGGCTGAAGCAAAAAAGATTGCTGAGAGGTTAATCTCTGAAGGCAGCTCGAAAGTAGTCGTGAAGGCGCAGATCCATGCTGGCGGACGCGGTAAAGGCGGCGGTGTCAAGGTTTGTGACGATGTTGCCGACGCAGAAGCGCGTGCCAATGACATTCTTGGCATGGACCTAGTGACCCACCAAACGGGGCCTGAAGGACAAAAGGTTCGAACTCTTTTAGTAGAGCAAGGTCTCGATATCGAAAACGAACTTTATGCGGGTTTCGTGCTCGATCGAGAAACCCAAAAATATACGTTCATGCTTTCTAGTGAGGGCGGCATGGATATCGAAGAGGTTGCGGCCGCTACTCCTGAAAAAATTCAAAAGGTAGCCGTAGACCCGCTCAACGGAATCATGGCCTATCAAATTAGGAACGCAGCGTTTGGAATCGGTCTCAAGCCTCAGTTGGTTGGCAAAATGGTCAAAATGGCTATGCGACTATACGAGGCATTTATTGCCACAGATGCTTCGATTCTCGAAATCAACCCTCTTATCTCGACAAAACAGGGTGACCTTTTGGCGCTCGATGCGAAGATGAATTTTGATGATAATGCTCTTTATCGCCAGCCGGCGGTCGTGGAACTCCGTGATTTGACCGAAGAAGATTCGAAAGAGATCAAAGCAAAAGAGTATGGCCTCAGCTACATTGCTCTTGATGGAAGCATCGGCTGTCTTGTGAACGGCGCTGGCTTAGCCATGGGTACGATGGATATTATCAAGCACGCAGGTGGCTCACCGGCGAACTTCCTTGATGTAGGTGGTAGCGCAAACGCAGAGACGGTGACCGCTGCATTCAAAATTATTCTGGAAGATCCCAATGTGAAGGCCATCTTGGTCAATATATTCGGTGGAATCATGAAATGCGACGTCATTGCCCAAGGTGTTATCGAAGCTGCAAAAAGCATCGGCATCACTGTGCCGGTTGTTGTTCGACTTCAAGGAACTAACGTCGAGCTTGGTAAGAAGTTGCTCGCCGAGTCTGGTTTGGAATTAGTCACCGCAGATGACCTCGGTGATGCGGCTCAAAAAGTTGTCGGTCTAGTAGGGTAAAGGAAGAAAAAATCATGGCAATCTTCGTAAATAATGAAACCAAAGTCTTAGTACAGGGAATTACAGGTTCTGCGGGCTCCTTTCACGCAAAACAAATGTTGGCGTACGGCACTGCCGTTGTGGGCGGTGTAACGCCCGGTAAGGGCGGACAAAAATTTGATGAATCCGTGCCTATCTTCGATACCGTAGGAGACGCGCGAGAAGCGACGGGTGCGAATGCAACTGTCATTTATGTTCCCGCACGCTTTGCGGCGGATGCGATTTGTGAAGCGGTTGATGCGGGTATTGAACTCGTCGTTGCGATTACCGAAGGTATTCCAGTGACGGACATGGTCAAAGTTGCGCGCTTCATGAAAGGCAAGCCCAGTCGTCTTGTTGGTCCGAACTGCCCAGGCGTTATTACGCCGGGGCAATGCAAGATTGGCATTATGCCCGGCCACATTCACAAAGAAGGTCGGATTGGTGTCGTATCTCGTTCCGGTACTCTGACCTACGAAGCAGTAGGGCAGCTTAGTGCATTAGAT
The DNA here is from genome assembly GCA_036337945.1 of Myxococcota bacterium. Taxonomy (GTDB): domain Bacteria; phylum Myxococcota; class Kuafuiibacteriia; order Kuafuiibacteriales; family Kuafuiibacteriaceae; genus JAYZDF01. Next base: position 25,869 of record JAYZDF010000045.1, on the reverse strand, counting down.
ATTGGTCAATCAACCTGCGTTGGTATTGGTGGCGACCCCGTCGCTGGCACCAACTTTATTGATGTGCTCGAAGCTTTCAACGCGGATGAGGACACAGATGCGGTCATCATGATTGGTGAAATCGGTGGCACTGCAGAGGAAAATGCCGCTGCGTACATCAAAGCAGAAATGAAGAAACCAGTTGTTGGATTTATCGCTGGGCGAACTGCACCTCCGGGAAAGAGAATGGGACATGCTGGTGCCATCATCTCTGGTGGAAAAGGTACCGCCGATGACAAAATCGAAGCGCTCAAGTCTGCTGGAGTTCATGTAGCCTCAACTCCTGCCGATATGGGTACAACTCTAAAGGCAGCAATTAGCGGATAGGCGATACGGGAGAAGATTCTGGGGTAATGGGGGTCTACGATCCAAAAACGCCGAAGAGTTTTAACGGACTCACTTTCATGATGACGCTGGTGGCAGCGGCATTGGTGTATTTCGGCGCAACGTTTCTTCCTCATTACGCCATTATTCTTCCTATGCGTGGCCTTCTCGCAGAAGCAGCGAATGCAGCTTATAGAGAATTTGACGACCGAACGTTGAAGGAAAGAATCGTTTCTAAGGCGAAACAGCAGGGGTTAGATGTCGAGTCCGAAGACATCTCTATCGAGCGAACAAGATATGAGGATGGAGAATTGTCCGACCTCGATTACGAGCAGAGGCTAGCAAGAAATAAGCGCGGTAAAACGATAACTGTCGCTTATGAAAGGTTCGTAGAAGTGAAATGGCTCTTCATTGAAAAATGGACCGAAGTAAGGCTCAGTTCAACTCGTACGGTTGAACTTACTCAGGTGACTTGGTGAAAGATTTACGCAATCATGCGCGTCATTTAGTTGGCATCGACGAGTTGTCGGCCGAAGAAATTCTTAAAATTTTATCTCGTGCTCGGCAGCTTCGTGAAAACGAAGAAAACGGGGCTTTAGCTCATCCATTTACGGGGGTTTCAGTCATCACGGTCTTCTTTGAAGCGAGCACTCGAACTCGGGCCTCCTTCGAAATGGCGGCTCAAAAACTGGGCGCCCAAACGGTGAGTTTGGAAGCCTCCTCAAGTAGCGCTACGAAAGGCGAAAGCCTGTGGGACACGGGTCGGACTCTCGCGGCGATGGGCCCCGGTGTGATTGTTTGCCGTCACCGCAGTGCAGGTTCGGGAATTCTCCTCGCGAAAGCGGTTGAAAGTATTTCAGACCGAACTGTCATTGTGAATGCGGGCGACGGAGCGCATGCTCACCCAACCCAAGCGCTCCTTGACGCCCTCACATTGACAGACCGCTTAGAAGACCTAAGAGGTCGCACCATTGCAATTATTGGAGACATTGCACACTCCCGAGTTGCTCGCTCTAACTTGGTTTTACTTGGCAAGCTTGGCGCTAAAGTTCTGCTTGGCGGTCCTCGAACTTTGGTTCCTGAATCTCTCAAGCTTTTGGCTCCAAATATTGAAATTGTTCGAGATATCGATGACGCGATAGAAGTTGCCGATGCGATTATGATGCTGCGGGTTCAATTTGAGCGCCTGCAGGGGCCACCGCCGTTCCCTAGCCTCAGTGATTATTCACGTGTCTACGGTCTAAACATGGCTCGAGCTCAAAGAATGAAGCCTGGTGCGTTCGTTATGCATCCGGGACCCATGAATCGCGGGATTGAGATTGATAACGATGTTGCAGATGGTCCTACTTCAGTAGTGACATTTCAGGTTCGTAACGGAATTGCGGCCAGAATGGCTGTCTTAGAACGTGCGACACAAAAAGGACCTTGGAAACGCTCATGACAACGAAGCTAATCAAGAACGTTCGCTTGTTTGACCCGGGAAGCGGTGTGGACGAAGAAAACCGTTCGATTTTGATAACGGATTCTGAGATCTCGTCGCTTGATGCGAAGAATGAACAAGCTGCTGATCTTGTCATAGACGGTAAAGGATTGCTCTGTGTCCCGGGCTTCGTAGATATGCGAGTTCATTTCTGTCAGCCCGGCGGTTCGCGTCGAGAAACGATTGCAACAGGATGTGCAGCGGCAGCGAAAGGTGGGTTCACTACGGTTTGCCTCATGCCGACAACAGAACCCACGCTCGATAAAGTTGAGATCGTTGAATTCGTACTAGGCCAAGCTAGAGCAGCGGGTACCACGCGCGTATTACCAGTGGGCGCGGTTTCCGTCGACCGAAAGGGTGAACGACTTTCAGAAATTGCTAAACTTACAGCAGCAGGCTGTGTTGCATTTTCGGATGGCGATCATGTCATTCGAGATAGTCAATTGCTTCGTTATGCGCTCGAAACTGCGAGTGAATTGGGTGTGCTTGTCATCACTCATCCGCAAGATGAGTACCTTGCGCTGGGCGGAGTGATGCACGAAGGCGTGATCTCGACGAAACTCGGCCTTGGCGGGATTCCTGCGGCGGCGGAAGTTGTTGGTGTCTCACGTGACTTAGCTGTGGCCGCGATGACTGGCTGTCGGTTACATTTGTCTCACATCTCTACGGCGGAATCGGTCGATTTGATACGCCAAGCGAAGAAGAATGGAGTCTTGGTGACTGCGGAAGTCTCACCACTGCATCTCGTCCTTACTGATGAAGCCGTTCTTGGCTACAACACTTCGGCAAAATTGTTTCCGCCTCTGCGTCCGCAAGCGGACGTAGAAGCTGTTCGAAGAGGTCTTGCAGATGGAACCATTGACGCTGTGGCAACGGATCATTTGCCTCAGACTCAACTGGATAAGAATACTGAATTTGACCGAGCAGCTGACGGTGCCATTGGGCTTGAATCATGTCTCGGGATCATTTTGGGACTCGTAAAGTCTGGGGATTTGACTCTAGAACGGGCCATCTCGGTTCTTACTCGAGGACCTGCGCAAATCTTGGGTCATCAAGACATCGGCAGACTGAGAGAAAAAGGCTTGGCGGACTTGACCTTGATTTCTCTTGATGGGGAAACCCCGTTCACAGAAGATGAAATCGTATCAAAATCGTGTAATTCTCCGTGGTTAGGAAATAATCTTATTGGTGAAGTTGTCCTTACGGTAGCCGCCGGCGAAATCACTTACCAGCGAGACAAATAAGGTGTATCGCGTTGGCAGGGACGGTAGATAGGTCTCGAACCAATTTGGAGCAAATGGGATGAGTAAACAGGCAATTTTAGCACTCGCAGACGGCCGCATTTTCAAGGGCCGATCGATAGGCGCTGAGGGAACAACTATCGGCGAAGTTGTATTCACAACTGGTTTATCAGGTTATCAGGAGGTCCTTAGTGATCCTTCCTATTCCTATCAAATAGTGACAATGACCTGCTCGGAAATTGGCAATGTAGGGTTCAATGCAGAAGATTTTGAAAGCTCAAAGGTGCAGGCCTCCGGATTGATCGTTCGTTCCTCGCGGCCTGTAACGTCGAACTGGCGTGCTGAATCAAGTTTACGAGAGAGTCTTAAAGAGCAGGGCATCGTGGCCATTGAAGGAATTGATACGCGCGCTTTGGTTTTACACATTCGTGACCATGGCGCGCAGATGGGTGTCATCTCCGACCAAGTCACAGATGAAGAGGCTCTTGTTGCCCAAGCAAAAGCAGCGGAAGCTATGACGGGGAAAGATCTTGCGAAGGTTGTGACCTGCAAAGAGCCGTACCCATTCACAGAAGCCCCATCAAAATTGCAGCGATATACCGAAACACAGGTCGATAAACAAAGCCGAAAGAGCGTAGTCGTCTATGATTTCGGCGTAAAGAAAAGCATTTTGCGGCGATTGGTAGAGGCAGGTGCGAATGTCGAAGTTGTTCCGGCCGAGACGCCCGCCGACGAAGTTTTGGCCAAGAACCCGGATGGAATTCTTTTCTCCAATGGTCCTGGGGACCCCGAGCCTTGTACCTACGCCATCGAAGCCGCGAAAGAACTCATCGGTAAAAAGCCGATTATGGGAATTTGTTTAGGCTTTCAAATTCTAGCGCTGGCCTATGGTGGTCAGTCTTACAAACTAAAGTTTGGGCATCGCGGGAGTAATCAACCTGTCCGGCACGAACCTACGGGGCGAGTGATGATTACGTCGCAAAATCACGGATTTGCGATTGATCCTGAGTCACTTGGCAAGGCAGGCGTAGAGCTGACGGAATATAATTTGAACGACCAGACACTCTCGGCTTTCGAATCAAAGCAAGACCAAGTCATCGCTGTTCAATACCACCCCGAGTCCTCGCCGGGGCCTCACGACGCCACCGATCACTTTGCACGATTTTTGCGAATGTGCGGTTAGCAGGTTACGCGGATGAATTACATCAGAAGACAAATCTTCGCCTTAGCTATCGGTACTACTTTGGTCGCTTGTGCGGGGCCTCAACCTAAATCAGTTCTTTCAAAGTATCAGCAAGCCCTAGAGGCAGGGGATGCCAAGACTATTTACAAACTGAGCGATAACGACTTCAAATCAATTCATTCGGTGAGCGAAATCGAGGGTTATCTTGCGAGTAATGGCGGTGACACACAGTCACTTGCGGAACTTCTTGGAGAAGAAATCGTTGCCATTGCTTTACGAGGTACGATCGAACTGGCTTCAGGGCATGTTGTCCATCTGATTCATGAAGACGGACGATGGAAGGTGAGGGCTGGCGGTATTCCTTTTGATCGCTTTGATTCACCTCAAGCTGCTCTGAATGCGTTTTTTCGGGCCTATCGCGATGGCCGACTTGAGGTCCTCCGGAAGCTTATCCCTTCAAACTTTGCTAGCCGCTACTTAGATGACACTCAGCTCGAGGCGCACTTAGAACGTATCCGTAGCCGGGTGGTTGCGGCAGAAAACAGACTCCCTAAGGTGCCTAAGGCTGTAGAAGACGGAGAAACCGCTGAAATCACCTACGGTGACGGTTTCAAAGTCCGCTTTGTAAAAGAAGGTGGGAGCTGGAAAATCAGCGACCTGGAATAACCTATGATTGGAATCGCTTGCTCGACCTATCCATTATTTGGCAAAGTGCTGCGTATGCTTCGTTCTGGCTTGGTAACCCCTCTTTTGCTAGCGACTGCTTTAGGCATCGCCAACCAAGCCCATGCCAAAGATGCTTCGATTGAAGTCACAGCGAAATTGGCGCCGCAAGTAATCGGGGAGGGCGATGAAGCCAACCTTTCTCTGCAAGTAAAGGTTCCTGAAGGTTGGCACCTGTGGAGCTTTACACCCGGCGAAGGTCCTTTACCGCTCTCTATCAAATGGGAAAAAGACAGCGGACTGCAATTTACTGGTGAGTGGTACGGCCCGGAACCGCACCAAGTTTTCGACCGTGGTTTCAAGCGAAACTTGCTCCAATACGAAGCGGGTGACTTCCAGTTTCAACGCCGTGTTCAGTTGAATAAAGCTGGGTTAGAGGGGCCTCAAGAATTCAATTTAAGTTTAAGAGGACAAATTTGTACGGACGAACTCTGCCTCAATCAACGTATCAAAATTGGCGTAATCGCAACGGTTCAAGGTTCACCTACCAACGCAAAACCTACAAATTTAGCCGGCGTTGTACTCACAGGCCCTGATGCACCATTGATAAAAGTGAGCGATAAAAGCGAGGCGGCCTCTTCTCCAAAATCCAGCGGCAAGACTCGCAAGCCGTCTGATGCAGAAAGACTTGAAAACGCTAAAAAAGAAGGCATCTTCTCGTTTCTGTTACTCGCCTTTCTTGCTGGGTTAGGAGCATTGGCGACACCTTGTGTTTTTCCTGCGATTCCGATGACCGTTTCGTTTTTCTCAAAATACTCTGAGAAGAGCTTTTCTCATGGTGCAAGACTCGCCGCGTTCTACGCGATATCGATGATGGTTTACTTTACGCTTGCTGGCTTGGTCGTTTCAGCTGTGTTTGGTGTAACGGGTCTTCAGGATTTTGCGGCCCATCCCGTTTTCAATATTTCACTGGCCGCCATACTTATCTTTTTTGCGTTGAGCCTAATGGGCTGGTTCAAAATTCAGACTCCGATGTGGGCTTATAACCTGACAAATAAGCTGGAGATGAAGTACGGCCCGAATGCTGCCGCAAACGCAACTACTGAATCCAAGAAACCAGGTGTCATTGGTGATTATGTTGCGGTAGGCGTCGCTGCGGCAACATCTACGACGGTCTTCTTTACCTGTACAGTCGCTTTCGTGGGGCTCGTCCTGGTAGCGGCTGCAGATGGCGAATGGTTTTGGCCGACCTTAGGTATGCTGGCTTTTTCTGCGGCTTTTGTGATGCCGTTTTTCTTACTGGCGTTGTTCCCGTCTGCCGCACAAAAACTCAGAGGAAAAAGCGGTAACTGGATAAAGGCTGTAAGCGTTACGCTTGGTTTTGTTGAATTCGCAGCCGCCTTCAAATTTATTTCGAATGCCGATCTTATTTGGCAAACCTACCTACTCTCACGCGAGGTGGTTCTGACTATATGGATTGCCTTGTTTGTCTTGCTTGGGATGTTCCTCATCGGCAAGTTAGATATGCGAGCCCCTGACGAACCAGCCCCTGATGAGTTTGTCTCGGTTCCACGTGTCATGTCCGGGATGGGTGTTTTCGCCTTTGCGCTTTATCTTTCCCTAGGACTATTTGGTAATCGTCCTCTAGGAGGCTGGATTGATGGTTGGCTTCCACCCCCGGTCTTTCCTGGACAGACTGCCTTAGCCGCAAACAATTCAGGCGGCGCTGGGCAAGGTCCCGCCTTCAACTGGATTCACGACCTTGCAAAAGGAAGAGAAACGGCAAAGAAAAACGGAACTTTAGTCTTCGTGAATTATACCGGATATACATGCACGAATTGTCGCTACATGGAGTCGGGTGTTTTTCCAAAGCCGCCCATCGCGACCTTACTTAAGAAAATGACTTTGGTTGAGCTCTACACAGATGGCCTTTCTGACGCAGACGAAATGAACCGTCAGGACCAACTCGACAGATTCAAGACGGCGGCGCTTCCTTTTTATGTTGTCGAACGAGCCGACGGTACAGTGATTTCAACTTTCCCGAGTTCTACGAATGATCCGGAGGAGTTTCGACAGTTTTTAGCGGATGCTTTAGCGGCAGGTAAAGAGACCACTGATGCTGACGCCAGCGAGGCCTCTAATGTCGCACCGAAAGCCAGTTCTGTAACGCTCGAGACAACACGTCTAAGTGACGCAGCTTCCTATCCTGCTCTCGTTGATGGAAAGTGGTCTCTCGTGAACTTTTGGGCAACTTGGTGTGCTCCTTGTCGTGAAGAAATCGAAGGATTTTTGGCGAAAAGAGGTAAAGAACTCGAAGCCCAAGGAGGCCGATTTGCTGCCGTCGCGATTGAAGAGGACGAGTCGGTCGTGAAAGCACTTGCTTTTATGAAATCCGCTGGAGTTCCAGAGAATTCGGCGCTTCGTATGCCAGCAGATCTTGAAGAAGCGACTTTCTCGACGGATTTAGCACTTACGGGGGACCAACTTCCCTACACCGTGCTGGTCTCGCCGACGGGTGAGGTGATTTGGAAGCACGAGGGCTTACTCGATGAAAAATCTCTTCTTTCTCTGCTCTCAAAGCACACGGGTTATACTTTCGACTAGGGAAAGCTCTAGATTTGTCGACTAGATGAGCGGAGACGTCGCGGTAACCTACTGTTCTCTGGCATACTGTCGGCGACAGTGATGAAGCGGCTTTCTAATTTGGACAAAACGTTAACCTTACTGCCGAGGACCAGGCGTTTAGTTTCCTCCTTGATCGCCAGCGTTTCGCTCCTCGCGGTCGGGTGTAATTCAAAAGACTTGGTTCCTGACTCTCCGGTGGCACCGGACGCAGCGGTTGCAACGGAGGATTCCGGTACTACCACGACAGAGGTCGATTCAGGTGTGGTGACTTCAACCTTCACCGATGCAGGAATGATGTTTCCGTCGGACTCGGGAGTCATAATCGACGCGAGTAACCCAGCTTGCGAAGTTCCACTTATGCGTCTGAGTCCGCAAACCGCCATCTTGGCTCTTGATACTCTGGTGATTCAAATCGAAGGTGGTTCCGGAAATTATGCCTTCAATTTTCAGGAGAATCAGTCTGGGGCGATTTTGAATCAAGTAAGTGGCCAATACGTGGCCGGGACGAACTCGGGGGTTGTGGATAGCATTCTGGTGAGCGACGCAGAATGTGAGGAAGAGCTACTTGTTTCAATTCGAGTCGTGAAGCCTATGGACGTGCGGCCGGGAAATCTGACCGTTCCTCGAGGTGCGGTCTTTCAGTTCGAAGTTTACGAAGGGTCAGGAAGTTTCTCTTTTGAATTGCTCAATCAACTCAGTACAAGCACGCTCACACCAGGTGGCGATTACATCGCATCCCAGAACTTACGAACCGACCAAATCCAAGTCACCGACCAAGAAACATTCGAGGTCGTCGATGTTTTTGTAACTATTGCTGAAGGCGTTAATATCGAACCAGATACAGATCAAGTGTACGTGGCACTTGGAAGCCGTTACGCGCTCTCTGTCACGGGCGGCAGTGGCTGGTTCGACCTGACATCATCTTCTAATGCCGTGAACATCGAAAATGAGGTGGAACTCGTTGGTAATACACCCGGAAAAAGTGTCGTTTCTGTTGTCGATCGCTATTTGAATGGCGTGACGACATCGGTGAGTGTTGACGTAGTGGCTCCGCACACGTTCACAACGACAAGGGCCGGTGACTACGTGAGATTAAGCAAAATCGTTGCTCCGGGTGACCTCGATGGAGACGGGTTCGCTGACGTCGTCGTCGGTATTGCCGATGTTGATGTTAATGATTACAACTCTGGCGCAATTCTCGTATATCCGGGGGGCCCTAATGGACTGAGTCAATATCCTGCACAGTTCTTCAGCTCGAACTCCCACGAAGGTCGAATGGGTTACGGATACGTGGTTGAGGACTTTGATAACGACGGGCAAAAAGATCTCCTAGCGGCGACTCCACTCGCAAATCTTGACGAGGCCCAACGATATGGCCGAGTGAGTCTCCATCGAGGCGTGGCAAATGGTTTTTTTGAGCCCGAGCCAGCTCAATCATGGGTGGGAGAGTTTTCTTACGACGCCTTTGGTCAGTCAGTGACAGCTTGTGACTTCAATGGCGACGGGCTTTTGGATTTTGCGGTCAGTTCGCTGTACGGAGAGGATACAAGCGCATCACCCATTCGTTACTCTTCAGGTTTGACCAGCATATTCCTCGGACGCCCGGCGGGCTTTCTTGAGAAGCCGGACGTACAAGTTGGTGGACAAGTATTCGACGTTGGTTCCGGTTTTTCTGGCTTCTCTGATCTGCAAATGGGTAATTACATCGATAGTGGGGACTTTGATGGCGACGGACTTTGCGACCTTGTGACCGCCTCATTTTATTATCGTTCACCCAACGGAGGAAATCGGAATGGCTTGATTTATGTGCATAAAGGTCGTGCTTCTACGTCCTCAGATTTTGGTGGTGTGTCGGCACTCCCCGAGATTGGATTTCGTAGCGGTCAGGTAGGCCAAACCAATAGCTATTTTGCGAGGTACCTATCGATGGCGGACCTCAATCAAGATGGTAAAGTCGATATTATCGCGTCTGAACAGGATCATACTTCCGGTGGCGTTAATCGACGAGGTGCTGTTCGCGTTTTCGCGGGACGAACGCTTCAAAATGAGCCCCTGACAGACTTGATTTGGAGTGATCAGGCAGACTTTTCTGTTTATGGCGCAAGGAATGACGATCGATTGGGATATGTTGTCGGTTCGGGTGATTATAACTCGGACGGTTTGGTCGATCTTCTCGCTTTTGCTTTTCAAGGTGAACGTAGAAATGGTCCAGTGAACGCAGGTGGAATCTTTGGCTTCGCAGGACAACCCGGTGAATGGCCTTCTTCTGTCCCGACCGCAACGATTGCTCCAGGCCAATCCTATGACCGCTTTGGTCATGCCTTCGCATTGACGAATGACTTGGATGGCGATGGCGAAAACGACTTTGTGGTCTATGCGCCTGAATCAGATTTTCACGGACTGAGTGCTGGGGATGTGTACGTGGTTTCTGGAACAACCTCTCCTACGCGAGAGGTCCTTTTTATTCCGGCCTGGAATCCTTCAGGCGATCAGATGGGTCACGGCGTATCGATACTCGATGACGTGAACGGAGATGGATATGCTGACATGTTGGCGGGAGCGCCGTATGTGAATTCAAGAAGCCGAGGAACGAGTATTGGTACGGGCTCGATTTACTTCGGCGGTCCGTCTGGCTTCTCGTTAGATCCTGATGTTACCTTAGAAGGCTTTCGAAGGCATTCCGGTGGTGATCTGTTTGGCTGGAAAACCGCCAAGGTCGGAGATTTTGATCGCGCTCGGGACCCATTATTTTCCGGGGATTATGCAATGGTTGGATTGCTCGAAGACGCGCCGAGTTCCTTTAATTCGAATAGTTACGTCCTCGATGGAACCTGTCCTTCGGGGTCCCGTACAGATGCTGGCTTGCTCGCGATATGGAGCGGAAGTTCCTCTGGCAATCTTTCGAGCGAGCCTGCCTTTATGTTCTTTGGCCCTCAAACTCGTGGCCGAATTCGACATGTTCTTGGCGGATTCAACTTCAATGGAGATGCCTATGATGATGTCGTGGTCGGTAGTCTTGATTGGGACTTTTCTTCGCCAAATGCAAACAATGCGGGTGGCCTAGCGTTTATTTCCGGCCGCCCAAAAGATGATTCGGGCAAAACCATCGTCATTTGTGAGGAAGACCTATTTATTCGCGGTCGGAGGTCGAATGACTATATGGCTCGAGGTCTATCGGTTATGGGAGATCTCAATGGTGACGGCTGCGACGAAATTGCCGTGGGTGCGCCCCGCGAAAATGCGGGCCGCAGCGACCAGGGTATCGTGCGGATAATTTTCGGCTTCGGAGGGCCAGGGTGTCCCTCGGATCCTGAAATGGTGGCTTTGGCTTCGGGCGTCACGAACTCGCGCGCAGGCTACGCGCTATCGGGCGGAATGGATGTTGATGGCGACACGATTCCCGACCTCGTGGTCGGCGCTTACAATCACTATGCGAATGGTCGAACCGCCGGCTCCGCACGACTGATCTCAGGTGCTTATATTGCTGGTCTGCCGCGCATTAGCGTCACCACAGATGTTACGGCGAACAACTCTCACCCATTTCAGGACCCCGCAAGTACACTCAACAACGACTTATTTGGCTACGTGGACAGAGAGCAGTTCGGTGCTGGTGTTCAGCTTATCCGAGCCAATGCAGGCGCGACTGCGAAAGTCGTAGTGGGCTCGATTTACGGCAGTCTTGGTGGTGCGCCCAGGAGCGGTGGATTCCGTATTTACGAATACGTCCAAGGTGTTGGATTTAACCCGCGCCCAGTGGCGGTTTTCGGGGGTGAATCCGAAAATCCCTGGAATCGAATCGGTGAAAGATTCGATTGGGGCTTTGTCGGGGTTCGTCCGATGCTCGTTGTTGGTGGGATCCACGGCAATGGAGCGGGCGTAGACCTCGGTTCCGTCTACACGTTTGACCTAAGTGGCCTATAAAAAACCCCTTTTGCCTTAACGCATTGCGGCATAATTGCCGTGGTTATGGGTGAATTCTCTCTTGAGAAGCATCTTCATATTGCTTGAACTGCTCTGTCGGGTGTAGGCAACCCCTGGTGAGTCGAGAACTAGAATTCGAACGTCCGATTCTTGAGTTGGAGAGGCAAATTTCTGAACTGAGGCAGCTAGCCGCGGGTCGAGATCGGCTCGCGAATTTGGTGTCCGTACCGCCGCAAGATACGACAGATCTTCCAGTCGTATCGGACGAAGCTGGAGACCTTTCCTCCGAAATCGGAGCGCTGGAAGACAAAGTCAAAAAGCTGCAAAAAGAGGTGTTTTCGAGCCTCAGCCGATGGCAAATTGTTCAATTGTCGCGACATCCACAGAGACCCTATACGCTCGACTACATTTCGCAGATGTTCACCGAGTTCACTGAACTCCATGGCGACCGTAATTTTGGTGATGATGGTGCCATCGTGGCGGGGCTGGCGAAGTTTTTGGGTGACCCGGTGATGGTCATTGGCCATCAAAAAGGCAGAACCACCAAAGAGAATGTCTCCAGAAATTTTGGAATGGCGCGTCCTGAGGGCTATCGAAAAGCCATGCGTCTCATGTCGCTGGCTGAGAGATTCAGTTTACCGATCATCACTTTCATTGATACCCCTGGAGCGTATCCGGGAATCGACGCCGAAGAGAGAGGTCAAGCGCAAGCAATTGCTGAGTCTCTTGAGCACATGGCTGCGCTCAGTGTTCCGGTGATTGCTGTTGTAATTGGAGAAGGTGGTTCGGGCGGAGCGCTTGCTATCGGCGTTGCCAATCGTGTCTTGATGCTTGAGTACGCAACGTACTCTGTCATTTCACCAGAAGCCTGCTCTTCGATTTTATTTAAGGACCCTGCTTACGCGGAGAAAGCTGCGGATGCATTGAAGCTTACGGCGGCAGATTTGAGCAAGCTCAATGTGATTGATGAAGTCGTGAAAGAGCCGAATGGTGGCGCGCATCGAAATTTGTCAGAGACAGCCCAAAACCTAAGTCAAGCGCTGCGAAGTAATCTCGTGGAGCTTGGACGATTCTCCGGAGATGAGCTTGTGACAGATCGTTTTGAACGATTCAGGCAACTCGGAGTATTTTTTGAAGCCGAGGCGGCTCGAGAACAGTCAAACGTGTCGGAGGCGGAGTAATAAATGACCACATATGATCGAGATTTTGGTGACCCAATTAGCGTGGATGAAGCCCGAGAAGCACTTGACCGAGCATCAAGCCAACGTGGCCCGGTTACGGCACCACTTGTCTCAGCTTCGGTTTCTGCCCTTCATGCCTATCCACCAGCTCGCCCGTGGCGCCTTGTCGCCGAGGAACTTAACGTACCTGAAAGCGAGGTTCTCCTCTTGGCGGCGAATGAGAATGTTCTGGGGCCATCACCGCTGGCTATTAAGGCAACAAACGACGCCGTGAAAGAAGCTCATCTATATCCTGACGGTGCATGCTCCATCCTTCGAAACAAGATTGCGTCTAAATATAACGTAAGTGGCGACCGAATCGTGATTGGCAACGGGAGCAATGAAATTATCGAGCTGCTGATTAGGACCTTTGTTCAGCCAGGTGAAACCGTCGTGACGGCATGGCCGTCATTCGTGGTGTATCGATTGGTAACGCAAGCTCATGGCCGAGACACGCTTCTCGCGCCACTCAGAAGAGACCGCTATGACCTCACGGCTCTTGCTGCATTGATTGACCACCGAACGAAACTTGTATTTATTGCCAACCCAAACAACCCGACAGGCACGTACGTGACGAAGCGTGAGCTTGATGCATTCCTTGAGCGCATTCCGCCTTCGGTCATTGTCGTTCTCGACGAAGCGTATATTGAATACGTAACAGCCGATGATTTTCCAAATGGGCTAACAGATATTCCAGAGAGACCTCGTACTGCGGTTTTGCGGACATTCTCCAAAGTGTACGGTTTGGCCGGTCTACGCGTAGGTTATGGGATAATGGACCCTGAGCTCGTCGACTATGTCGATCGAGTGCGTCAGCCCTATAATGTCAACGCGGTGGCGCAACTTGCTGCAGCTGCAGCTCTAGATGATGAAGAGCACGTTCAACGGAGTCGCGATCTTGTTACAGCAGGGATTGCGCAAATGATCCCCGCACTGGAAGCAATGGGTCTAGAGGCTGTTCCTTCTCAAGCTAATTTCTTAGTGATCAAGTTACCCTTCGATGGCTCATTCGCCCAGGCAGCGCTTCGTGACCGAGCCATTCTTGTCCGCTCTATGGGGGGATACGGTATGCCAAATAGTATCCGAGTGAATATCGGCACAGCAGAAATGAACAAACGGGTTCTGGCCGGGTTACAGGAACTTTTGCGTCAACAAGGCCTTCGGGAGTGATTTCGTGCAAAACAAACGTTTCTTAATTGCCTTCCTCGTTGCTCTAATCGCCGTCAGTCTTTCTTATTTTTACCTAGGCAACCAGAAAAAAGATTCGGGTGAGAAGGTGGGCAAAAAAGAGAGTAGTACGGATACTTCCCGCCCAATGAGCGAGAAAGAGCGATTGGAGTACGTTTCTAAGTTCATAACTGTGGACGGCATTACTATTGAACCAGATACACAAATAGGCCCTGACGGCAAAACGGTTATTATCGAAGGATTGATGCGAGTTAAGGGTGATGTTTCGAATAGCGGGGAAAGAAACATTAGTAAGGTTTTGCTTCTTTTGCTGATAAAGGACGAACAGGACAAAGTCATAGCCACCGACCTGGAAGATATCCTTCAAGGGCGACAACTTGACGCGAAAGACCAGCGAAATTTCTCATTCAAGATTAGAGACAGAAAAGAGTTCTCTGGCCGATACGATATAAGACTAAAATGACAACTTGGGTAATCAGAGGTGGAAACTCGCTTGAGGGCATCACACGTACGCCTCCCGACAAATCGATTAGTCATAGAGCCCTGATGCTCGCTGCTCTGGGTGAGGGAACGAGTCGTATATCTCCATTATCTGCTGGTGCTGACAATCGATCGACCCTTAGTCTGCTCCAACAAATGGGTGTAAAAATTGAGATATCGCCTGATGAATCGGAGGCCATTGTCCATGGGGTTGGAGGACCTCAGGGGCTGCTCACGCCGGACAAGCCACTCGACTGTGGCAACAGCGGAACCACAATGCGGCTTATGGCAGGAATTGTTTCTGCCATGTCAGGAAAAGTAATCCGCTTGGAAGGAGACGAATCCCTCAACGGACGGCCAATGTCTCGTTTACTTCCATTGACCAAGATGGGCTCAGGCATTGATGGAGTTCGGAAGAATGAGAAGATTTATCCGCCACTCGAAATTCGGGGTGCTCATCTTACGGGAACCCGGCACGAGTTATCGGTAGCAAGTGCTCAAGTCAAAAGCGCGCTCCTTTTGGCCGGGCTTTGGGCAGAAGGTAAAACTCAGGTCTTGGAGCCTGGGCGATCACGTGATCATACCGAACGTATGCTGCGTAGTATCGGCGTCTCGGTAAAAGAATTAGAGGATCAAACCATCGAGCTGCAGCCGATTGAAAAGCCATGGAGGGTTGAAGTCTTTGAAGTGGCGCCCGATGTGTCTTCGGCTGCGTTTTTGCTTGGAGCAGCTCTTGTGACGAATAGTCCTAACCTTGGGGTAGAAACGGCGGTTAATCCGACCAGAACTGGGATTTTGGACGCACTTGCGGCATTTGGTGTTGATGTTCAAAGAGCAGAATTACCAGCAATGGGTGGTGAACCCATGGCTACTCTGCGTATCGATGTTGGGACTTTATCCCCCGCGAAGATTGATGGAAGCTTGACGTTGCGTGCCATAGACGAAATTCCGCTCATAGCGGGCTTGGCTGCCTTTATCCCTGGCGTGACCCAGATTCGAGATGCGGGTGAATTGAGAGTTAAAGAGAGCGACCGAATCGCGACAACAGCCAACCTATTGCGCGCGTTCGGGGCAGAGGTTCACGAGGTAGAAGATGGTCTCGATGTTGTTGGCAATCCAAAAAATCTCGTTCCAGCTGTTATTCATGCGGGACACGATCACCGCATCGCAATGACGGCGGCCGTTATTGCACTGGGAATCTCCGGAGAATCACGAATCGAGGGTGCAGAAATCGCAGATGTTTCGTATCCTGGCTTTGTCAACGTGATGAAGAGCTTCGGAGGCGATATTTCCCTTGGGTGAAAAATATCCAGTTGAGTTCGGCGATTATCGCCTTCTACGTAAATTCGCCCAAGGTGGTATGGCGGAAGTCTTTGTTGCGACCAATAAAGACGGGGAGATTTGTGCAGTTAAGAGAATTCTTCCTCACTTGGCGCACCAAGAGAACTTCATTCGGATGTTTATCGACGAGGCGCGAATTGTCTCGAATCTAGATCATCCGAATGTCGCCGGGGTGAAGGCTCATGGTAAGCACGACGGCTATTACTACATAGAGATGGAGTACGTTGAAGGACATAGCCTTCTCGCACTTTACGAACGCGCGAAATCTCAAAAAATGGCGCTGCCTCTCGGCTTGTTGGCATATATCGTAAGTGAATTACTCAATGGGCTGGGTCATGCACATGCTGCAAAAGACAATAAAGGCCGGTATCTCAGTATTGTTCATCGTGATGTGACCCCGCAAAATGTGCTCGTTTCTTATGACGGAGCAGTAAAGCTTATCGACTTCGGTGTTGCTAAGGCTCGTGCTCGACTGACTCATACGGACGCTGGCTTCACTAAAGGAAAACTATCGTACATGTCTCCTGAACAGGCTCGTGGTGACGGGCTTGACGGACGGTCAGACCTCTTTTCTGTAGGAATCATTCTTTATGAGCTCACTACAGGTCGACGCCTTTTCAATAAAGAAGGGCCTGGAGGAATCCTTGGCGCTATTGTCAATGATCCGGTCACCCCACCGACCTATAAAGATCGTCAGTATCCTCGTGATCTCGAGGCGATCGTCATGCGGGCGCTAGAAAAAGAGAGTGACCGCAGGTGGCAAGCCGCCGAAGAGATGAGTGATGCGCTCAAACGCTTCGCTCGTCGGGAAAGACCGAGACCCGGACCCGAACGCCTTCAGAATTTGGTCTATGACCTCTTTGGCGAGCCTAAGAACAAGTCTATTATTGACGAAGCCTTATCATCTCGAGCCCGACAGCGTGCCAAGTCGCGAGACTCCACTGTCAGTGGCTCCGAAAACAAAGTGTCAGAAGTAAACATATCCGAAGACTTCGCGAAAGTTGAACCCGCAGAAACGCGGATGATGGAGTTTCCCGAGGTTTCGAAAGTTGAAGATACTGACGAGCGTTCGCAACTGATTGAGTCTCGACGCGCTCAAACAGACGAAGGCTTACCGGAGGTCGATCTATCCCTCGAGGCGGATGACATCTCGATTCCGGAACCGAAAACACCTTGGCGAGTTAAGCTCGCGCAAAAATTGAACCTGTTCGCGCAAGACGTTACTGCAAACTATCAAGCTCACCCTTGGCGCTATAGAGCCGGAGCGGCGATACTCGCCGTAGCGGGCCTTGTTCTTGTCGCTTTTATGGCCGGATTCTTTGGCAAGTTGGGTAGTGCTATGGATACAGCCGTTCGTGAGGCAAGAGAGTTGAAGGCCTCTGCTGGTTTAGTTGGGCAAGATACAGATGCCGGGCTTCGACCAAGTGTACTGGTGATCAAATCCGACCCTCCTGGCTCTGAAATTCTGATTGATTCGATTGGGGCAGGGTGTACAACACCCTGTGAGCTCGACCAGCTAGCTCAAGGGAAGCGTCTGAATATAATTATAAGCCAGGCTGGGTATCGCGACGCCTTAGAGACGATAATGCTTCGGAAAAACGAGGGGACTCGCAATCTTGAGGTCGTGCTAGAAAAGAAATCTGCGACGCTAACGGTTCAGTCGCAGCCCCAATCGGCGTTCGTTTTTATCGATGGTAAGAAGCAATCCAGCAAAACGCCCATGACACTCAACACAGTGCCGGTAGAGCAACCCGTCGAGATTCTCGTCGAAAAGCCGGGGTACATTGAAGCGAAACAGTCCGTCACGTTTCAAGACCAAGAAAAGCAGAGCCTGCGATTCACTCTAAAACGAGACCCTCGTTCAATTCGTCCTGGAAAGGTTTCAGTGCGTACTGTGCCACCAAACTGCCAAATTACGATTGGCGATCGTGTGATTGGCCAATCGCCTCTAATACATGTTCTGAAACCGGGATTTCACACGGTGATTGCAGAATGCAAAAACTTTGAAACCGAAATGCAGACTGTGAAAATTCGTTCGAAGAAAACAGCTGAAGTTATGTTACAGCCCGTTCCTAATGTATTTGGGTACCTTTCTTTAGATATCAGCCCTAGCGAAGGAACCGTGGTCAGAATCAACGGCCAAAAGATCAAAATGCCGATTCGTTTTCGTAAGGTCATTCCGGGGCGACACGAAGTAGAGGTTTCTAACGGTCGCTTACGTAGAAAGAAGAGCATGACAGTTCGAGTCATCGCTAATCAAAGGGTAAGCCGGAGTATTGATCTCTTGAAGTAACGATAATCCTCGCTCGATGAGATTCCGTTTACGGACAGGTAAACCTTGCAACGTAATGTGTGATGCTCTCCTATCGGATGAATAGGTGATTGAGGCGCCTTCTGCTGCTTTTTATGATGTCGGTGCTTTGAGGGAGCTTGTTGATCCAATTCCAGAGGTCGAGGAACTTATCGAAATTGGCTTAGATGCGGCTCAAGACGATGACTTACTTTCGTTGTTGGGCAAACTCTCGGCACAAACGAATGCGGTACCAGAACACGACTCAATTCTCTGGTTGAGTCTTTACCGGCATGCGCTGAAATTAGCGGACCTAATTCGGCCGATCCAAACACAAGATCAGGCGCCACCAAGGACAATCTCGGAACCGGAGCAGCTTGAGCTGAGGCAGAACCTTGACCGGATGGAGCAAAAGCTTCGAGAGCATTATCAGTTTGCTCAGCGTCGCCTAAGGCCGCGGCTGCATGAGGTGGTTACGCAAGGTATTATAGCGGATCTGCAAAAGCGTTCTTTTGATTACAACATCGAGGGCGGGCAAGGGCGTTTGCTTGTTACAAAAGAGAACACAAAGAAGCTTGAAGATCAGTTTCTCGCGCGCATGAATTCTTTTTCTGACCACTACATTGACCAAATTGAAATTGGTATTGCAGAAATTTATCGTAACGGACTCGCTTCCTTCCGGCGCGTGTTTTCTCACGAGACGGTCAAGCGACCAAGGATGCTGCGCTGTAAACGACCGAACTATCAGTACGAGGTGGGTACCGCTAACCTTAGCTTTACCATTTCGGAGGAGCCCAAGACCTGGCTGTCGTTTCAACGTAAATCTTCGGCCTGTGATGCGATGGTCGGCAAAGCGCTAGTGGAGCACTATTCTACCAGTTTGAAGGAGCAACAAGAGCAGCATGCCAGTGCGTTGAACACGGTGATTGATGAGTTTGTCGGTGGTCTTTTCGCTGCTTTTGAAATTTGGTCCGCGCGAATGCGTAATCGAATTTCACTTCAATATGACCGGCAAGGTCGAAAGGAACGCCCCCAAACTATAGGCGTCGAACTAGAGAGAAACATTATTCCAGCGATTGAGAAACGGATTAAGGTTTTAGAGCTTTCTCCTGTGCTCCAAGAATCTCGCGAAGCCTGTTGAGCTGATTTTGTTGCTCATGTTCAGAAGTCTGTGAAAGACTACCGATGTGCGACGTTGGTTTCTATTAGGGCTGCTTTGTTGGGCTGGTTGCGTGCCTTCCGAAGAGAACTGGCCAATGGGGCGACCTGAGATTTTAGACGTAAATTTCTTGGACATTCCTAGCAGCAGTAGCCAGAAACTCGGTTTTCTGTTGCAATTTGAGGATACGGACGGCGACCTTGAATCGGGATCGCTAATGGTTACCGTAGACGAAAATATCGAGTCTGAAATCGGATTGAAAGAACTGTTTGCTGCTCAAAGGCCAAAGCTTCTACCTACAGCCTCCGCGGGGGAGCTTCGCTTCGAGGTGAGCCTTTCAGGGATAAACCTAGTGAACGGTGAATTTATCGACTTTGAATTTGCACTCTGTGACGCGTCGGGTCAAACTTCGAACCGAACCTCATTACGGTTGCTCACTGTTTTGAAAGAAGCGGATTGAGCACAAAGGGACGCGGAGGCGGTTATTATGAGTGAAGAAGAAAATGAGACAGAAGGTTTAAACACTCCGACCGACGAGATGTTTAGCCGAGAGACGTTTGATTCCGCTGATGCGCGTGACCGACCTAGCCTTGGCATCACGGACTTCGTACGTAAAAAGCTAGAATCGACGGTAGAGCAGGTCCAAACAACGGGAAGTCTCTCCAAGGAGGCGCTTACCTATGTCATCCAACAGGGTGACAAAGGCAGAAAAGAAGTTCTTCGCATTGTTGCTCAAGAAGTTGGAGATTTTCTCAAGAATACTGACCTTTCGCAGGAAATAACTAAAGTTCTTACGGGGCTAAAGATTGACGTAAATGCCTCGATCGCTTTTCGCGCCAACGAAACAGGAGACAGCGTGAAACCAGAGGTAGAAAGCAAGGTTGAAGTGGGTGGAACACCTGACCAGAGCGAAGAGGCAGAGAGCTAAACCTTCGTAGAGCGTCCGTTGACAAGATGTGCGGAAACTAGAATAGCTACCGTGCTATGAGTAAAAATGAAGTCGTCATTTTGTCCGCAGCGCGGACTCCTATAGGTTCATTTCAAGGTGCGCTTTCAGCCCTTCGTGCTCCCGAGCTTGGAGCATGTGCGGCAAAAGCGGCGCTGGAACGCGGCAACGTTAAGCCAGAAGAGGTCGATGAGGTTTACGTGGGGACGGTGTTACCT
The DNA here is from genome assembly GCA_036337945.1 of Myxococcota bacterium. Lineage (GTDB taxonomy): Bacteria > Myxococcota > Kuafuiibacteriia > Kuafuiibacteriales > Kuafuiibacteriaceae > JAYZDF01. Next base: position 5,551 of record JAYZDF010000045.1, on the reverse strand, counting down.
GCGGGTGTCGGTCAAGCCCCAGCCCGCCAAGTGGCACTCGCGGCGGGATTACCAAATACTGTGCCTTGCACCACGCTCAATAAGGTCTGTGGCTCTGGCCTGAAGGCGATCATGCTCGCTGCGCAAGCGGTCAAAGCCGGGGATGCGCAGGTTGTTCTGGCCGGTGGCATGGAATCCATGTCGAAAGTTCCATACTACGTAGACGGTGCGCGAGATGGCCTCAAGTTTGGCCACAAAAACCTCGTGGATGGGATGATCAAAGATGGCCTCTGGGATGTGTACAACGACTTCCATATGGGTAACGCCGCTGAGATTTGTGCGCGTGACTGTACTGTGTCCAGAGAAGACCAGGACGAATACGCCAAGCTGAGTTACCAGCGCGCCTTGGATGCCCAAGAAAAGGGGCTCTTCAAAGACGAAATCTGCCCCGTCGAAATTAAGACACGAAAAGGGACGACTGTCGTTGATACAGACGAAGAGCCAGGTCGTGGTCGGTTGGACAAGTTTTCTGGTCTACGACCCGCTTTTGAAAAAGAAGGGACAGTGACTGCTGCCAATGCAAGCTCACTGAACGATGGAGCGTCGATGGTGCTAGTGGCCTCGAAAGCTTGGGCCGATGAACGAGGTCTTACGCCTTTAGCGACGATCAACTCCTATTCCTCTGCGGCCCAAGCGCCAGAATGGTTCACAACTGCACCAGCCAAGGCGATGAAAGCGAACCTTGATAAGGCCGGACTAACGACGACGGATATTGACCTGTGGGAAGTAAATGAGGCCTTTGCTGTCGTATCAATTGCCAATGAGCGTGAGCTTGAGTTGAGCCGCGATAGAGTCAACGTCAACGGTGGAGCGATCGCGCTTGGACATCCGATTGGAGCCTCAGGAGCGCGTATCCTGACCACGCTGCTTTATGCTATGAAACACCAGGACAAGAAGCGCGGTCTGGCTTCGCTTTGTATCGGTGGCGGTGAAGCCGTTTCCATGATCGTAGAAAGGTAAAAACCATGTCAGAGATTCAAAATGTCGCTGTAATTGGCGCAGGACAAATGGGCAGCGGCATCGCACAGGTGATTGCTCAAGCCGGTATTCCGGTTATTCTTCGAGACCTCAATACAGAAGTTCTTGATCGAGCATTGGGAAGCATCGCTCGGAAGCTCGAAAAAAGCGTGGCGAAAGGCCGAATCAGTGCTGATGAAAAAAATGACATTATCGGGCTCATCCAAGGGAAAACCGACCTAGATGGATTCGAACAGGCCGACCTGATCATAGAGGCTGCGACCGAAAACGAAGACCTGAAAAAGAAGATTTTCGTTGAGGTTGATGGAGTCCTGAAAGAAGATGCCATTTTGGCCTCTAACACGTCTTCGATTTCTATCACTCGGCTCGCCTCTGTCACTCGTTACCCAGGAAAGTTTATCGGCATGCATTTTATGAATCCTGTTCCGGTGATGAAGCTGGTCGAAATCATTCCTGGCCTAGCGACGAGCGATATGACCTATCAAAGGATTCGGACCTTCGCTGAGCGTCTCGGAAAGACAACGGTCAAGTCAGACGACCAACCTGGCTTTATAGTAAACAGGGTTTTACTGCCTATGATCAACGAAGCCATCTTCGCACTCGCGGACAGTTTGGCTTCGCCTGAAGATATAGACACAGCGATGAAGCTTGGGACCAATCAACCGATGGGTCCGCTGGCACTTGCGGACTTCATTGGTCTGGATACCTGTTTATCGATTATGGAAGTTCTCCATGAAGGGCTCGGCGACTCCAAATATCGACCGGCTCCACTTTTGCGTAGATATGTCGATGCCGGTTGGCTGGGAGCGAAGACCGGTCGTGGATTTTACCGGTACGAGAAATGAAAGTCTTCGTCGCCTGCTGTCTCGCGACTTTTCTAGGCTGCGCTGCAAGCTCGAATTCCTCATCCCTAAATGAAATGAGTTCGGCGACATTGCCGAAAGCGAAGTTCGTCCATGACGAAGTGTTAGCTTACGAAATTCGTGACGCCGCCGGCAAAGCGATAGGCCGAACAAGAACGATATACCGCGTTAATGCTCAAGGCCAAGTTAAAGTGAGAACGCGGACGCAAAAGCTTGATAGTATTAGAGAATACTCGTGGGTGTTTACTGCTGATGACAATGTGTCCTTTTTCAAACGGCTCTGTTCGAAAGAAGGTCTTCACAGTCTGCAGTGGAAGCCGGGAATTGTCATGGTTTCGGATGGCGTGACTCGAACTGAATACAAGACGACCGCTGACATGCGACTTCCGATGACGGCAGATACTCCGTTTGCCTTGAATCTATTGACTCAGAGGTTAGACCTGCGCGTCGGTACGTCGGTGTCTAGTCGCTATTTCGACCCTGTGCGACGTAAGCAAGTGCCTTTACAGCTGACAATTTACACCAATGCGAATGGCGAAATTCGGGTCAGCTCGGCGTTAGGAACAGCGACATTCGACAACAACGGTCGGCTGGCCCTCCTCAAATCAGTCGATGGTCGCTCTTTTGTCCGAAGCGCGAATGTAAAACCAATATCTGCAGTTACTCTGCCTAAAAAACTCACGTATCGACCACCTGAAATGCCCGCCTGGAAAGATGAGCCTGTGCAGCTTTTATCTCGAGCTGGCGTATTATCTGTCCCCAGAAATTTGTCGAGATGGCCTCGACTACGAGCGCCCGTGATTTTTCTGTTCAGTGATTCACAGCGCCAAGATCGATACGGGATTTCGACAGAGATTGACCACGGGACCTGGCAGATTCAGGACCACTTACTCGAAGCAGGGTATGCGGTCTTGCGACTTGACGACGGCCCCGAACCCGAGAACCGAGAATCGGTTGCTGCGATTTTGCAGTTTCTTTCGAGCCAGAGCGCCATCGACGCAGACAGCATTATTCTTCTTGGGCACGGCACGGGCATTCGACCCGCTTTAGAGGGGGCAGTTCATTCCCCTGAACTGGTCAAAGGCGTGGGGATCCTGGCTGGAGATTGGGGGGCTTTACCCGATGCGCTCAAGCTGAAGCTCGGCTCATTGCAGAACCCCATTGCTGTCTTTCAAGGACTCAAGGACATCGAGGTATCGTGGAAAACAGATACGAAAGCACTGGTCGATCTTCTGAAAGGGAGACCAGGCGGAACGAAAAATACCCAATCTAAGTATTATTCAAGGGTCGACCATCTGATGAAGTCGGAGTCAAAAACGTCGACTCGTGTAAGGTATCGAGACGCCAGCCGGAGAGTAGAAAGAGACTTCCTCAGGGACCTATTGGAGTGGCTCGATTCTAATCCCAAGATAAAAGAATAAGATATATCAGGTGAGAAAGAAGGCTTATCTTTCTGAAATTACTGGTTTTAGGAGTGAGGTCTTGCGATGCCTCGAGTCAAATCCTCGACTTGATAAACCGCTAAACATGAAAGAGGCTTACTCCATGACGTTGAGTCGATTCGTAATGAGTCTTGTTTTTCCTGGATTGGTTTTATGCGCTTGCCCTGGAGGAGGGTCTGACCCGGGCCCTCAGACTTGGCGTAACGATCTCGACGAACTTGAGCCGGCACTTTTAGCGGTTGCCCCTGTTGGACCCAATGAGTTCGACCTTTTGGCGGTAGGCGGTCCGCTGCGTGGTGACGCGCCACCTGCTTTGTATCGCCGGGCAGACAGCAGCAGTGATTGGCTCCCGGTAGCCGCACCCCCAGGATTCACAGGCGCTGTTTGGTGGTCTTGGTCGACCAGCGCGGATGATGTTTGGGTAGTTGGTGAAGATTTACAGGTCGCTCATGGCTCGGTCGAGAATTTGGAACTTATGGAGATTCCGCAGGTCAAAAATGCAACGAAGGCGACTTTATATGGTGTATGGGGCTCGGGTCCTGATGATGTTTGGATGGTCGGTGGTTCACCTTTGAGTTCAGATGGTCCCGAAGGAGTTATCTTTCGGTACAACGGACAACAAATTGAAAAACTAGAAATTACGGGGACAGCTTCGATTGCCGCCGAAGAGACGTTTTTCAAAGTTTGGGGTTCCGGCCCTCAGGATGTGACCATCGTTGGAACAAACGGGACCATCCTCAGGTACGATGGCTCGACCTGGTTACTCCAGGATCATCTGACCCAAAGCCGCTTGCTTACGGTGCACGGGCGGACATCGTCGGATATTTATGCCGTAGGCGGTTCCTTCACTGGGGGCACGGTTTTGCGTTTCAATGGTTCTCAGTGGGAGGACATTGGCGAATTAGGCATGCCGTTTTTGAACGGGGTGTATGCAGCCGATGATGGTAGCGTGTGGGTGTGTGGGCCGACGGCCTACGTGGCGCGTTGGGACGGTGAAACATGGACGCAGTTCGATGTTGGCGTGTTCGGCCGTGATTACCACGGCATCTACGCGAATGCTCAGGAGACGCTCGTCACAGGAGGGTTACTGGCGATTCAACCCGGATCGCGCATGGGCATACTCAGCCGCTTTGGACTCTAGCTGGTAATAACCCTTGACTGTGAAAAAGATCACGGAATGTGTGATAAAGTAGCAACTTTCGTTACGTTTATCCGATATTCTTTACAACTCGGTGACAAGACACATCGGTGTTAGCGCTCGTGGGACATAAAAGCGCACATCTGATTCGCCGGGGAAAAAGACACTTTTTTGGGAGAATAAAATGAGCACGAGCTACTACAAACAAATCAACAACGTAAAATACGACCGAAGCGTTCTCGAACTCGCGGACCAGCTTCAAGCAGGCCAGGGCGACGGACGAATCTCGAAGGACGACGCGAAAAAACTTTCCGCGGCTGTTTACGACGGGTTCAACGGCTCCAGCGTCCGAACGAAAACCGAGGACAAAACTGTTCGCCGTATCTACAACACCGCGAACTTCACACCCGCTGGGCGTGACACCTTCGAAAAAGCGAACCGCTCAGCAGGGGCAAAAAATGGCTGGGCGACACGTCGCTCGAACGCTGCGGAAGCTTCAGCGAAGTCCGCTATTCAAACGCAAAGTGCAGTTCAAGCACAGAGCGGAATTCAGGCACAGCAAGCGACATTTCAGTCGCCAGTGGCTTCACAGCTTGCGGTTCGTATTGCCCAACAACAGTAAAACCTCCACAATCCCGTAAGGGACCTTCTCTATGCGCGAACGCCAGGTTGAATCATCAACTTGGCGTTCGTATTTAACGTGAACTTTGCTACATTAAAGCCGTGTTACTCTCGGCAGTTCAGTCCGCTCTAGTTGAGCATTCAGCGAAGCGAGTTCTGGTCGCATGCTCAGGCGGCATCGACTCGATGGTCCTTGTAGATGCTGTTGTTGAGTGTTTAGGTTTGGGAGCTGTGGTGATCGGTCATGTTGATCATGCAGTCCGAGATGAATCTTCCAGCGATGCGAAGTGGGTAGAGACTTGGTGTAACGCGCAAGGAATCGAGTTTCTTGGTGCGCGACTTCCGATTGGACCGACCGATGAGGCTTCGCTTCGAACCGCTCGATATGCGGAGCTTCGAAAGCAAAAAACCGCGGCGGGCGCTGATTTTATCCTGACGGCTCATCATCAAGACGACCAAGCTGAGACCGT
>JAYZDF010000044.1:0-54454 GCA_036337945.1 Myxococcota bacterium | reverse complement strand
CCAACTTAGCGAAGCTCAAGGTTCCGTGGATCTCCCTCTCGAACTACTGAAAGCGCTGAGCGAAGTGTTCGGTCAACGCCTGGCGTTCTCGTCGAGTCCCTGACGCTCTTTCACGCAATTCCTCATGACGCGGCTGAGGCTGAACCCTCGATATCAAGGGCTGCGACCGGTCAAACTCTCAGAACCAAAAATCAGTTCAAATCTCTGTGAAGAGGACAGCGTTCTACTTTGAACTCGTAGTGCAGACAGAAAACCTAATCATCCAGAAGCTCGGTCAGCTGGTCTTCTAGATCAAAATCCCAATCTCCGTTGTCATCAGTCACTGTGACCCACACAAAAGCCTCATCATTCTCGCTGTTTTCAACCGCTTCAGAACAGGCCTGCCAATGAGGGCGTAATGCGTTTGCGAGACTTTCCGGGTCCTCTGTGCTGCAATCCATAGAAAACTTTTCGACGCCTGGTTTGTCGGCGCCTATGCCGATAATGACTCGCTTTGCCATGTTTACGAGGACAGAATACTTCAAAGTGGTTAGATTCCACCGAGAATTTGTCAAAAAGTCATTTTTACTTGTTATGCGGCTCATCCCGTTTCTGATCCGTTCAGGAAGAGAACGCTCGATGACTCTGAAATTTCTGACATATTATGAACACCCGGTGAGTACATGGTCAGCGCCAAGGGCGCGTGATACGTCTGCTCATGTCATATTGAGATGATGAACCGCACTTTGATAATCATGGCTAGCTCGCTGATCACTTTGGGACAATTTGGCTGCTCCGTATTTGGAATTCGCAGCATCGACGAGCCCAACTATACGCTGCTGAAATCGGATAAAAGTCAAAGTGTCGAAATCAGACACTACGACGAGTTCCTGGTCGCTCAAACCGTGGTCAAAGCAAATTATAAGCAAGCGGGCAGTGTCGGTTTTCGTCGACTCTTTCGATTTATTTCCGGAGACAATACCGCCCAGCAAAGTATTGCGATGACCGCGCCTGTCGAACGCTATGAGACAGGAGAAAAGATAGCGATGACCGCGCCGGTTTTTCAGGCGCAAGAAGAAAAACAATGGACTATCTCTTTCGTCATGCCGGCAAAATTCACCGCCGAAACGGTTCCTCAACCGACAGATTCAAGTGTGACCATTAAGACTGTGCCCGCGCGGAAGGTCGCAGTGATTCGTTTTGCCGGACGAATGAACGAAGAGAAGTCTGAAAAATATATTCAAGAACTCAAAGTTTGGTGCCGCGACCACGGATACCGTCCCACTTCAAAACCTCGACTCGCCGGCTACGACCCTCCATTTACACTGCCCTTCTTGCGCCGAAACGAGATCCACATCAACGTCGAAGCGTCGCGCTGAGTAACGCGCGCAAGACGCTCATCTCATCGCGACCATTGTGGTACGCGATGAACTATGTGAATGATTTTTTGAGGAAATAAGCTTTGCCCCGCGACGTTTGATAAAGTCTGAACTTGGCTGGACACGCTCAGGCGAGGAACCCTAAGTAGCCGTTTTTATTTGGTTTTCTGTCTCGTCATGAAATTGAAGGCTCGAGATAACTAAAAACTAGTTACCCAAATATTTCCCGGTAAGCGCGTTCCAATAGGCTTCGTCGGTTTGCCGCTTGAGCAAAGCAGTGTTGATTTTCTCGCGGAGCTCGCTGTTCGTGGGAAGGCCAATTCCATAGCTCTGTGGATCAAAAACCGAATCGAGCACTTTAATTTTGCCCAACATATCCCCTGCTCCGTGGAACTGAAGAATTGGTCGATCATAAACAAACGCGTCAATCTTTTTGGACGCGACAGCTTCAAGACCTTCTTTCACGTTCGCGAATCCTTTGGGCTTAACTTTGTTTCTTAGGAGATACCGTTCACTGGACGAGTTCCCGACCGTGCCGACGACAAATTTTGGTAGGTCTTCTGGTCCACTGATTCCGCTTTCGAGACTGCTCACCGTCAAGGAAGATGCGATACCCGCCGTGAAAAAAGAAATAATGATAATGGCGGCGAACATCCAAATCAGACCTAAGATTCTGCCCATCACCGTTTTTGGCGCAGTGTCGCCATAACCGACCGTTGTCATGGTCACCGCGGACCACCAAAAACCGTCCCAGATTCCCGCAATCCCGGGTGCAAACTCTTCTGAGTTCGCGCGGCGCTCAATCAACCAAATCAACATACCAATACCGAGAAGTACAGCCACGAGTCCCGCAAGGTAACCCAAGAACTTTGCCGAAAGAAGCGATGACAAAACTGCAGCAATTGGGTTGGAGTCACCTGGAGGTTGAACGGCGATTCCAAGGCCCGTGAAATAAAACGGATGGGTAAAATCGAACTTACCTTCTCGCTCTGAGGTCACCGTAATGGCCGCGGTACCGAGATCGACGGTTCCATCTTCAATCGCGCCAAGCAGACCTTTGAGATCAAACTCTTTGTATTCGAATTCCACCCCGAGGTCTTTAGCCAGGTCGTTCCAGAGTTCGATACTGATACCGGTCCAAGCACCGTCCTCTCCTTTCATGGCGAAAGGAGGCGCAGGTTTTGTTCCGACAATAAGTTTCTTCTTTTCTACCGGGGCCGGGGCCGAGGCCGTTACGGTAGCCGTGACCGTGGCCGTGGCTGCTTCAGAGCCATCAGGTTCTTGGGCTCCGGCCGCAAACGCAGACGTAAAACAGAACGTCAAAATACCTAGATTGATCAGTTTACCGAGACGGGCTTTGTTTTTCACATCTGTTTTGTAGCCGAATCCCATCAAACTTTCAAAATCTCGGCCTATACAGCGGAAATAACAAAAAACAGGGATTGCCGGTACGTAGGGCCTGGCGGTCAGCGGTCAGGACAGGGAAGCCGGCTTATTTGAGAGCCGAAACAATCGCCATGCGATCGCTCCACCAGTATTGGCACCCTTCGGGAGGTACGAGGCCTTCCACCACCTCACTCGAAAACCGCCGAAAATATTTGAATAGTTCTCGCTGATGCGGTCGGCCGACCGAGTCAATTTCGCAAGTGAAATAGACCAGAGAGCCACCTGGCTTGAGATGCTGCGCAGCCACGGGGAAAAACTCAATCATCGGCTCATATTCGCGCCCCTCATCGAAATAGACATAAGGGTCGTAAAAGATGGCATCAAATTCTCCCAGATCTGAAATCACGTCCTGCCAATAGCCCTGAATGAGACGTACATTTTCACGTCCATCTTTCCATTTGTCCCAAGATTCTATGACATCGGGGTTCGGCTCTAAAACAGTGTAGGACGCTGGAGAGTGTCGCATGATCTCCGTTGCTGAGATTCCCATTCCAAATCCAACCTCAAGCACGTTGAGGCCTGCCGTCTCACCCGGTAAGACTCTTTGCTCTTCGAGCATCAAGCGAACCATCCGATTCATAAGCTCACGCTCCCAGGCCTGCATGACTTGATGTCCAGACATGATGAGTTCGTCGCTGTCGAGCTTCGCCGAAACTTCATTGAGCTCTCCTTCGAAATCGTGCCGAAAACTACCGCGACGAAAACGAGAAACAAGATCTTTCAACTCGTCAAAATTTGCAGCCGCCTCGATCAGGGCACGATTGGTCGCGAGTTTAACCTGAAAATCTTGAGCATCACTTAGGTAGGATTCTTCCGCCTCCACCACGATTGTGGCGTGTTCACCGTCTCTGCTGTATTTCTTTGTGCGGCGATTCTCCATCATCAAAACTCCTCGATATAAAGACAGCAATCGGCATTCAGCTTGACTGTCTTCATTGGCGTCATAGAGTAATCCATAGAGCACTGTCAACGAAGATAGAAGAATTAGTTATTTCATGTACTTACACACCCATAAGACATGGGAGAACTCAGATAAATTATCCGTGTTTTTCACTTAAAAAAGAACTGAATCCGAAATTTAGACAAACGACGAAATGCAGCGCTATATTGTATGTTGTGAGTATAAAGGTCACGTTTTGTTTAGACCCGGCAGCGCGAGGCAAAGAACGCGAAAAATTACCGGTCGAGCTTTCGGATGAAGATCGAGCAAGCGTCACCAAGCCAACAAGGAGCCGGCGTTACACCCGTAATAAATCTCACAGGAAATATTCCATCACCCCAGAAGTCTTGCAGCAAACTGAAAATCCTTTGAAAACTGCTGCTGTCTCTAGTTCCGCCGAAACAAGCTCAGAAAATTCTATCGCAATTACTCAAGCAACTCCCGGTTCGGACGAGATCGCATTGGAGGCGAATCAGACTGAACAGCCTTTGTTCACGAGACTTGTGGCACGATTGCAGTTCTTATTGATGTTTTTGAGTCAAAATCTTCTCCGGAAGGGAAAATGAAAGCTTCATCCAGCACATTTTCAAAAGCGGCATTTCTTGGTGCTCTCTCGTTGTGCCTCATGATTTCCAACGGCGTCTGGCAAAACGCCTACGCAGAATTAGATGACAAAACGGGCAAAGCACCTAAAGGCCAGCTTCTCATTGCGACCAAGCAAAGCCCTCCCTTCGCGATCAAGCAACCAGATGGCACCTGGACAGGGATTAGTATTGAACTTTGGGAGGACATCGCCAAAGACCTCAACGTCCAGTATCGGTTTCAGGAATTTGATCTCAAATGGATGCTGAGCCAAGTCTCTGCGGGAAAGGTCGATGCGGCCTTATCTGCGATTACGATGACCCCAGCTCGTGAGGCGGTTTTGGACTTTAGTTATCCGTACTTTTATAGCGGATTAGGCGTCGCGGTATCATCAACTTCAGACAGCTCCACCTTGCGGAAACTGGTTCACGCTGTTTTTTCCTATCGGTCCGCCCAATATATTTTCGCAGTAGCCCTCGCGCTCATTTTGTTACTCACGATCATACTCACCTTGAATATCACCGTAGAGTCGCGAGGAGTATTCCGGACGAACAAAAACCCGACGAGTGTAAAGTCTCTAAACCACTCTATCAATGGGTTTTACAGCGCGCTGAAGTGGCTCGCTGGAAACACTACCGGGCGTCTTATTCTATTTGTCTGGCTTTCCGTTACCCTACTTTTGGTTTCTTTTTATCAACCCGTAATTGCGAACTCTACAGCAATCATTAGCAAGTCCTCAGACCTCACCAAAATCTCGGTCGGCACCGTAAAGAATTCCTCCAGCATCAAATATCTGCAACAGATTGGGGTTAAGAATCTGCGCCTATTCGAGAGTGCTGAAGCTGGACTGACCGGTGTCAGCAAAGGAGAAGTCACCGCTTTCGTGTATGACCGACCCATCTTGAAATATCTTAGCCAGAGTTCAAACGAACTCGAGGTGACAGTCCTCGCTTTGCAGTTTGACCCACAAGGGTACGCAATCGCGCTTCCCGCAGGAAGTCCACTCAGAGAGGATATCAACCGAATCATGCTCAATCGACTTTCTAACGAAGCGTATTTGAATGGGATTATAGGAAAATATATCGGCGACAAAGAGTAGTTCAGCGAGCTGCGCTAATCGCCAATTTGCAGACCCCAGCCTTTTATATATTTCGTCTTACTCGTTGAAGCGAAGTGAAAAAGAAAGACGCCATCTGCAGAAGGAATCACCTCGAAATACAAACGATAGACATTTAGGTCGAGAGAATCCGCGATTTTTGTGGGATTCGCATCGATCGTCAACCGAACCTTAGAACCACCGGGTGCGTTCAATTGGCCACGAACAATAGAGGGGCTTTTGGGGTAGGCTTCTTCGAACCAAGCTTTGTTATCTTGGTCATAGTTACATATCCACCACGTCAGCGATTTAACCACAGTAGTGTCGAGAGTACTTTTTTGCTTACTTGCCAGGGCCTGGGCGTTCTCTGCGGAAATATAGGCGCTAAGGCAAATAGGGTCACCAACTCCGCCGCCAAACTCATACTTATCTATGATTCCGACACATTTCACCTTCGCACCGTTTTTCACGGAACGTATCGAAGTGTATTCAAGGCTAGGATTTTCGTAGGGAGTAAAGACTTCAATATCTTTTTTGAGAAATCCCGGCATGTTGAGTCCTTCAAAGTTTAGCAGGTACCCAACTCGCGGAGTCTCGTTTGGCTTCATCACGAAACCAGCATTCCAGTTACATTGAAGTTCAATTGCCATAATAAAAAAGCCCCACCCTATTGTCTCATAGGGTGAGGCATTTCAATCAGTTTTTTTGAATCGTTAGCCTAGGCGTGCATCTACCCGAAGGTCTACGTCCATACCTTCGAACTGAACATGCGGCAGAATCGCCAAGTTACAGTGATACCAACCTACTTTCCCTGGTACTTCGTTGACTTCAAGGCTGTACGACTTGAACGGATAGTACCGTAGTGTCAGGTCATCAGGATTCACGAGCGCAGTCGTATAATTCGAGATCCAACGGTCGATTTGATTGAAGATGTACTCCTTATTCGCAGTCGAACCAATATTGTCTCGCATGATGCATTTCAAGTAGTGCGCAATTCGAGAAATCGAAAATGTGTACGATAGATTCGTAACAAGTTGCGAATTCTCAGAATCTTTTGGATCAGAGAACTTATGCGCTTTCTTGATAGATTGCACGCTGAAGAATACCGCATCCGATGAACCTTTCTTTTGGATAAGAGGAATCAGACCACTATTCGCAAGCTCCAGCTCACGGTAATCCGGCATCGCCACTTCTACGGGCAGTTTCAGCTGCGATTCACCACCGAGTGTGAAGCTGTGAGTCGCAAGACCAGAAACCATACCACCGGCTTTAGGACCGCGAATGTGCTGGCACCAACCTGACGTTTCGAACGACTTCACTAGGTTACGCGCGAATAACATCGCAGTTGAGCCCCAAAGGTAATCATCGTCAGAACCGCCATCGACGGATTCATTGAAGTTCATGCCTTCAGCAGGATTGGTTTCATCATTGTACGGCGCGCGCGCAATGTACCGAGGCAAAGTTAGACCGATATAAGCGGCCTCTTCAGTGTCTCTCAGCGCATTCCAAGCTGCGTACTTCGGTGTGTCCAGCAATCCTTCGATGTCACGAAGTTCAGAGAACTCCTGCATGGTGCTGCAACCAAAGAATTTGGGGGATACCGAACCAACAAAGGGCGCATGGCTGGCCGCCGCAATTTTGCCGATGCCGCGGAGCCACTGCAGGTCCTTCGGTGTATTTGCAAAATCAAAAAGCCCTACAATGCCGCCGAACGGACTGCCACCATATTGATCGTACTCAGAAACGTAGACTTTCTTAAATAGTTCTGAACCGCCGATATCGGCAAGATTCATCTCTAAATCTTCGTAGGCTTCGTCTTTCGCAACATCAAGAATGCTGATTCCAATGTTCGCCTTGAAGTTTGTGTTCTTGCACAAGTCGTCTACAGAACGCCAGGTCCCTTCCATTTCTTGGAAAGTATCGTTGTGCAATACCTCGTTGACTTGGTCTTCAACCAGCGCATCAATCTGAGCGACAAGGTCTTGAATCGACTGTTTGTCAAAACGCCCCACTGATGGGTCCATGTTATAGGCGACCGCTGCGATGCTTGAAATAAAGCGTTCTTCTGCGCTTACGTCTTCTGTCACCGACTGAAGGTCGTCTGTTACCATAGGCGTCGGGTTTGAAACCTCGTCTCCGAGACGAACGCTAGATAGAAAGCTTGATAAATCGAGTGCTTCTTTTACTTCTTCTGTCATTTCACTAACTCCTGTTTGCTCTACGCATTTCCTTGATTTGGAAGCTTGAAGCTCTCATAACCTTCGAGCTCACCGAGCAGCGATTGAACTGCGTTCTCGTCTTGTGCAAGTGCTCGAATCAACTTTCGGAAATCCTTTCGGTTGTCGAGATTCCCTTGAACTTCCAATAATAACTTCCTGAGTAGAAGCAGAGATTTTAGTTTTGGAATATGTTGAGCCAATTCAGCAGGTTCGAATGACTTCATTGACGTTACTGGAAGCGTCACGTCGAGGTCCTCACCCTTGTCTGGATCAATCTTATTGGGAACAGAAAACGACATCGACATGTTCATGTCGGCCATGACCGATTCAAGGTTCGTCCCATCTAGGTTTCGTAATTCTCGTTGATCGAGGTCGACTTGTCTGTCTGTCGAACTTCCGTTGGATAGGTCGCCCATGACAAGAAGTCGCAGTGGCAATGAAACAGTTTCCTTTTCACCATCCACTTTGGTTCGATATGTCATTGTCAGCCTTGATTTGGGTATTTCATCATTAATGGCCATATTTTCCTCACTTATATTGAAATCAGTCGCCCGCTATTTTTCAGAATCAAAACGACTCGTACTCGCGAACGCCCCTTTCTTTTTCGCAGTCGGAACCTAGCAATGACCGAGACTTGCTACAAGTTTACGACCCAAAAACTGCGTTGTTTCGTACCAGAAGCTATTCCAATCGCAATCGGCCTGACCTAGACTCCCCTTGCCGGTTCAACAGCCTAAGGTTTACCCGGTAAAAAAGGGAGATTTTTATGCTTATCAATAAGTTAAGCGCTTCAGCACAAGGAGCAACGGAGTTTGCGTCTCGACTCGCGGTCAAACAAGACCACGCATTCATCACACCAAATCATCTGTTGATTGGACTTCTGGAGGGCGATAATGATGAGTCTCGTCGACATCTTGAGTTGGCCGATGCCAATTTAACGATCCTCACAAAAAACCTTCAAAAGACGTTAAGCGACCTGCCAAAAGCATCCGCGGACGCACAACAAACAAGCATAAACCGACAGCTCGAGTCCGTCTTTATTTCAGCCGAAGAGCACATGAATGCTCATTCGAAAAAGAGTATTGGTGTACGTCAGCTCTTATTGGGACTGTGCGATGATTCGGACGTCAAAAATGCCCTCCTTGCGGCATCAACTGACGTAGAGAAGCTGCAGACCAACCTTCAAACGATTCGACAGGGCCAATTTTCTAATGATGGAGAGGAGCTCGCTGAGTATGAGTTCCTCACGAAGTATACCGTCAATCTGAATGCTCGCGCCCTTGAAGGACGAATTGATCGAGTCATCGGTCGTGACTCGGAGATTAGGCAGGTCATACAAATTCTCTCTCGGCGCCTAAAGAACAACCCAGTGATTGTCGGAGAACCAGGCGTGGGCAAAACGGCTGTTGTAGAGGGCCTGGCAGTCAAAATTGTGAACGATGAAGTTCCCGAAAACCTGAAGGGCCATTACGTTCTATCGCTCGACATGGGACAGCTGATCGCGGGAGCGAAATATCGAGGAGAATTTGAAGAGAGACTCAAGAAAGTATTGGAAGAATGTTCCGATGCCGGAAACATTCTACTTTTTATTGATGAGCTTCATATGATGGTTGGTGCTGGCGGCAAAGAAGGTGGGTCAGATGCGTCGAACCTCATCAAGCCCGCCCTTTCCCGTGGTGATTTTCGCTGTGTCGGCGCGACGACGCTGACAGAATATCGAAAGTACATTCAAAAAGACTCTGCGCTGACGAGAAGGTTCCAGATGGTCGACGTCGCGGAACCAACGCCAGAACAATGTATTACGATTCTCCGCGGACTGAAAGAAACCTACGAGATTCATCACGGTGTGAAAATTACGGACCCGGCGATAAATGCGGCCGTAAGATTGTCTCACAGATACATCAGCGACCGCTTTCTTCCCGACAAAGCAATCGACCTGATTGACCAGGCAGGAGCAAATATTCGGCTTGAAATCTCATCTCGTCCTGAAGAGATTGACGATATCCACGAACAGATCTCCCATCGTGAGATTGCGATTCGTGCGATCGAACAAGACTTCGAAGGCCAAAAAACTGATCAGAGTCGCCAGATTCGAGCGGAGCTTGAGGAACTCAAGAGTGAATACAATCGTCTAAACACAGCCTGGGAAAGCGAGAAAAAAGCCGTTTTGGAGATCCAAGACGCAAAACGCGCATTAGAAGAAGCGAAACGTGAAATGGAGGCACGAATTCGAGAAGAAGACTACGAACAGGTTGCAAAACTTCAGTACAAGGTCATCCCGGACTGCGAAAAGCGACTCGACGAGCTCGGCGAACACGACGTCGAAGAAATTCGTTTCTTGCGACAAGAAGTCACAGAGCGGGATGTCGCTGAAACCATGGAAAAAATCACCGGAATACCGGTCAACAAACTGCTGAATGAGGAACAAGAGAAACTCACCAAGATGGAAGAGCTGCTTTCCGCGAGAGTTATCGGTCAATCACAGCCAGTTGCAGCGATTTCGAAAGCAGTTCGACGTTCGCGGGCCGGCTTACAAGATCCAAACCGTCCTTTGGCATCCTTTCTTATGCTTGGCCCTACCGGAGTTGGTAAGACAGAACTCACTAAGGCTCTTGCCGAGTTCATGTTCGATGATGAGAAGTCCATGATTCGAATAGATATGAGTGAGTATATGGAGAAGCACTCGGTGGCTCGACTTGTCGGCGCACCTCCCGGCTATGTTGGCTTCGATGAAGGTGGGGTGCTCACTAACCAAGTTCGTCGAAAGCCATATAGCGTGGTTTTACTTGACGAAGTAGAGAAAGCCCATGCGGACGTCTTTAATCTCTTACTGCAAGTACTTGATGACGGTCATTTGACCGACAGCCAAGGCAATACAATAAATTTCAAAAACACGATCATCATTTTGACTTCGAACCTGGGCGCTCACAGCATCGATGAAGCTGACGCCTACGACGTGATGAAAGAAAAGGTCATGACATCGGTGAAGCAACATTTTCGACCCGAGTTTGTGAACAGGCTCGATGACACAATTGTGTTCAGACCACTGACCAGAGAAACCATGACCCCTATTACGAAAATTCAAGTACGTCGCCTGGCGAAACTCTTGGATGATCGTCATGTTGATTTGGAACTTTCGGACGAAGCATACACCTTGTTGGCTGACGAAGGCTTTGATCCGGCCTACGGAGCAAGACCACTCAAACGCGTAATTCAGGCACGGTTGCAAGACCCTCTTGCGGAGTTAGTGATTGGAGGGACAATCACAGAGAATCAGATTGTAGAAGTTTCGGTCGCAGAAGATTCGCTGCAAATAGAAGTCACGGAAAAGCCCAGCAAAACGCAGGACCAAACGGACGAAGAAGCGGAGTGAATACTATGCCGTTTGCCGGAGAACTGGAATCGGAGCCTGCATTGCTGGCCGAGGTAGGACCGAAATCTGTTCAAACTCGGCGAGACGAGTCTGGCCGATGGTTCCCAAAGTCATCGCTGCGGGAGCAGACATAGCGTCCTGCCGTGGAAACATACGAGCGACAGATTGGCTATCGTACAGGCGTTGACCCTGAACATCACACTTTACAGCCAGGTTTCCCCTTAATGCGTACCGCTCGAGTGTTGCTGGGGTTACCCGATAAATCCCAGAAATTTCCAAAGCTTTCATCCATCGTTGTTTCATTGTGTACTCCTCTCTCCGATTTGTACCTACATCATCCCTCATCCTCTTACCCTTGTCTAATTTTTGGCCAAGCAAATACTCGACTTATTGCAAACGGTCCGAGAAATTCGGGTTAGGGCCCCCTGATGAGCGAAAATCCAAATGCACTAAACTTCGAATGCGACTGGCAATTCGGCTTCAACTTTGATCCGGAGCAGAAAGGAACAGTCGGTTACCTCATGGACTGGAGTGGCTGCTCGGGTCTCAACCTCAAAAAAGACGTAATCGTTTGGAATCCCTATGATGCCGAAGGGCAAACTGTTGTGACGGGCCAGAACATCAAGTGCATCGGACTGTTGGAATCTTTTGAGTTCAATGGCGGAGATAATGACCCCATTCGCATTAAGGCTTACGTGAGTAAGGAGTCTGCTGGAAATATCCGGTCGACCATCTCTAAGCCTTTGCGCAACACGAAGCTAAAACTAGGTTGGTACATTATAAGCTACGATGAAGATGTAAAGCTTTGGTACGAAGCTGCTTACGTCAAGACTCCTAGTAAGGCAGAAGCCAGTGTGAACAGCGCAGACGGTGCAATGCAAATATTCGTGCAGAACGTACCCACCAAAATATCTGAAGTCTTGGATATCAATGTTTATCTATTCGAGTTTCAAGTTGTTCCCGCCGACAAGAAGAAGGCCAGCCTCTACTTTGCTACCGGGCCAAAAACGAAAATCATCAAAAAATGGGGAGAATAGCCTAAGAGGCGTTCATAACGCGACAGCTTCAAGCAGATCTTCTAAGAGAATCAGGTTTTCTCGAAGACGACTCAGCACATCTTCGTCGATGCCCTCTTCTTCCAACTCTTCATCCTCATCGTCATCCATTGCTAAAAACGCTTCGTCATCTTCATCAAGACTGTCTTCAGAATCCAAATCATCCTCGTCGATGTCCTCAGATGCCGGTTTCTCCGCGAAGACCTGTTCAAAGGCGGTTTTCGCCTCGGCCAAGAACACGCTCAACGATTCGTAATGCATTGGAAAACGTATTTTACACTGCTCATCTAGCTCTTTTAAGATCCGCGCCGACTCAATATGTGGATCCAGAGTAGGCTTTACGGCCTGTAATTTGGCATGGCGCAAGGCACTACCATCGTCGTTCTCTTCGACCCAATTTTTACGCAGTTTTTTTAGGTTGAAGAATTCGTTTTCGGACATAAAAAGTCTCTGATATTGTTTCTAGTATCGAGCAAACATTTGCAGCACAACGAAAAATCCAAGCAAGACACCCGCTGCCATCGCATAATAGGATTTAGGGAAATCGATGAGCTCTACGGATTCATCAAAGCCGATTTCATCACTACCTGCCGGAGAAACGTCCATTGTAGGTATGCGTAACTTCAGCCGGTCGAGATACTCTTGTATTCGCGCTGGATTATTGTCTAGAGCTCCTACGAAGCCATCACGAATACAAAAATAGAAGACTTCAAAAATGAGCGGTAAAGTCTCACTCTTCGCGAGTAGATTATCGATTAGAGAATAAAACATCTCGCCACCGTTATCGACGTCGTACAACTCTTGTTGCAACGGTGCCCAAGTTCTCGAGCGTTGACCAACTGCAGCATGAACAAGTTCATCAGTATAAATAACAATCGGAAATAAACAGTAATACACTTCTCGTTCGGTCAAACGGCGTGACAGTAAATCCCGCAGAAGTTGTAAATGCTCTCGCAAGGCCGCACGAAGGGTTACGATATCGGCGCCTTTCGTACGTCCACCCCAAGGCTCAGGGCTCGTCGCCGCTTCGTCTTGCTCCGAAGGGGCAAAGCCGTTCGTATCAGCATTGGGCAGCCAAGAGCCTTCATTTTGTCGGTTCATCGCACGCAATTCTTCTGCTTTCGCGCGCACGCAAAGTTCATCAATCTTTGAAATTGTTTGCTCAATCGCAAACCATAAATCTCGTGTATCGGCGCTCAATTTAGACCTCAACTGTAACTTAGCTGAGTTTCCATATTTCTGACAGAAATTGTCAGCTCAACAACCTCTTCCACACTCCAACTCTTCAATATTTCAAGGAGTCTTTTACAAAACAAGTCGAGAATCCCGACGAGACCGCTGTCTAGGGCACTCAGCTCTAAAAGGTATATGTACTTAAAGCCGGTAGAATTTTTGACAAATGGTTTTTTCTCAAATTTTAAATCAACGATAGCCGCAACAATCTCAGAAAAGAACTGAGACGAGGAAGCGCCAAGCGCTCTCAATACAAAAGCAAGGTCATTTACCGAAAGAAACCGCTGATTCTTGATTGAGAGAAGCTGCATAAGCCCATCATAGTCGTTAATAAAGTCGCTCTCTGCGGCTGCCAAAACAGGCCCGGAGACCTCCCAGGACACACCTTCTACGTGGCGGTCTGCAAGCACCGTTTCCCATTGGCCAAGCGGCTCCTCCGCTAATAATGGCTGGTGCCACACACCTTCCGCTGCAACTGGTACCGGAGACTCGAAAGAACCAGGCACGTGAATATAGCCCCAGACTTTTCGATTCTCCAAAGCTCCTTCGGATTCAACTTCATAGGTTGCATGTCCACTCTCGTAGTCAACAACTCCTGGATTCAGAGGTTGAAGTCCTTCACCATCTAGCCGGTACACGGTTTGGATAGCTTGAGGAACAAACCGGTTTTCCGGTTCGGAACTACCGAGAAGTACCCGCTCTTTGGTGCCGTCAATCATGACGGGGTTAGACAATGCTTTCTCAATATTCACCATCGGCGCGACGTTCAATTGAAAAGACGAAGGACTCAATCGTAGATTGGTGGGCCAATCTGGGCCCAGGTCCAAGACTAGGGTAAAGAACTCCCAATTACGGGCCCTGGCAGCCACATTTACCGTGAGAAAAAGATCTTGTTGAGGAAATCTAAAAAAGGTTCGGGCACGCTGCAGTGGATGATCAAAGGCGATTCCACTGACATCCTGCCCTTTCACAGGCCCAAAATAAAAATCGCATTCTTCCGATTTGGTTTCCTGATTGACCTCTTCATCAAAAACCACTCCAATTCGCTGGATGTGCTTCTTCAGGTTGAAATTGATCAAACTAGAAGAATTTAGATCGTTTAGGTGGTTAATATGAAAACTCAAATCACCGATTTCATCGTTGCGACTAAAGTCACTCTCGATTCTTAGTAGGAGACGATAGCCCTCCCCTGGAACCCTCAAAATCTCTACCCAATTAAGGCGATACGGGACAACGTTGAGATGCGAAAGCGTGCGAAAATGCGCTACGAGGCTTTCGCCGCTCATAGGACCGTTATCTTTTCCTTCGCCAGAGATAAATATTCTCGTTCCTTTCGGTATGAAAGAAGCATCAACAAATTTTTGATTCGCCACGGCGCTAAGCATGGTCATCGCCGGTATTGAATTCAACATCTGTGGGAAATGCTGTGAAAATAAGCGTACGGTGCTTCTTAGAAGAGCTCTTCTGCCAGCAACGCGAGTCTTCGCATTGAACATACCTAATGCTTCAACGATTCTTCTTACATCTTGATCCTCGCGCTGAAGAGGCGCGTTAGGAAACAAGCCTGAGTAAGTCACGCGAAACTTTTCAAGTGACTCCATTTCGCTCAAAAATTCTTTGTATAAGGCATCATCTTCAGACATACTTATTGACCTCTATTCCTTTCATTCCGCCTTTATCCAAGTTTGACGATTCCGCCACCTACGGTAACCAGCGCACCTTTTATGGAAGTCTTGAGTTTTCCAACATTTGTCATTGGAGCCTCAAGAGCCGCCATCGCTTTGCCCGAAACTTCTACTTTTGCTGCGGATAACTTCGCTGCCGCTCCACCTTTGACATCGATTTTAGTCAATCCCTGAATCACAGCCGTAGCACCTTTAGCCTGTAGCGATCCTGTAGCCTTTATCGACATAGAACTGCTCGTCTTCAACTGCATTGGTTTCAGACTTGTTGCCGAAAACTTACCCATCGTTTTTAGAGTCATATCTTTGTTACTCTTTACAGAGTACTTGTCTTTACTCGTATGAGACGTTGTTTTGGTCGAATTCATCTTTATGGTTTCAGCGTTGACCGTATAATTTTTACATTTGATTGAGACACTGTCTGCTTTTTGAGTCACCGTGCTTTTCTCTTTACTCGATTTCACTTCATAAACGAGGCTGTCCTTCTTTTGAGTAATCGTTGAGACATCTTGCCCGCCTTTCACGGTTGTTGTGATTGACGTACCATTCAGAATAAACGTCTGAGTAATTTTATCTTTTTCGTTTTCAACCGTTACGGTTATGCCGTCTTTCTTATCAAGTTCGACGCGGCAAATGAGTGAGCTGGACATGTCTAGAATGCCTCCGTAATGGCTTGGATTAACCGCTTCATTTCTTCAGCTCCTGTGTTTCCAACATAATTCGGCCTTCTTTCACCTCGATCACCTGGGTATCTTTCTCGGAAAGCCTTGTTATATTCAGCGTCGGTTTCTTATCTTCATAGACGTGACGAATCGATGTTTTGCTTTTGTCCGTTTTTCCGAGCAAAATATGATTCCCTTGGGTTTCCTTTGGTAATCGAACTCCAGCCCGCCAATCAATACAACGATCGATACGAGCATGTTGGAAGTAGAGCGCCAAAACGACTCTCTCATCTTTATAAAGCGGGAAATAGTGATTCCCCATCTCTATATTGGCATCATACGGTGCAATGACTTTGTCGTTTTTCCAAAGCGGAACCTTCACTTTGTAATAATCAATTGAAGTTCCTTTGTCTGAGTAAAATTGATAGGTGTCCTCTTTCTTGCTGCCTTCTTCACTGAGAACTTTACCTTCGACGAAGAATGGCCAAGAAGGCGTTACAAAATCAGGGTAATGAAAGACGGGGTCACCCTTCTCTTCTAGTCGTGACTCGAAGCTAATCTCGTACTTATTTGATTCGTCTCCATCGTTCTTTGTCCCCCCCTGTTCCAGAGCATGACAAACAATGGAATTGCTCAAAACACGGTATTTTTTCGAACTAAAGATATGTTTTGAGCTCCACTGTTCTTTGAAAGACATGAGCATCCCAGGACGAATCGTAAAACTGGGGTATCGTCCCATCTTGAGTAACAAATGGGGTTCACTTGGCTTTATCAGATTTTTTTCTAGGGTCTCTCGCGCTGTGAGATGGCTCGCAACTTGCGAAGCAAACAGCCTGTTCTGAACGATTACCTTCTCAGCATACTTGTTCGTTACGTCCTTAGTCTTTGGTTTTTCTGAGTAGCTATTCAGGATTGTAGTCTTGTGCCTCGGAGTCGGTAGAAATACTGTTTCAACAAGCTCAACATCCTCAGCACTTACTTCTTGTTCTTTTCCGATGGTCTTCTTTTTTGAGCCAAGTTCATATTTATTTTGGTTGAGGTCATAGAACAGACTCCCGTATTCGCTTCGAAGCAACCAGATCATGAAATCGTAGAAGCTCGCTTTCCCCTCCCCTAGCCCAAGCGACAAGACCGGATGTTTCGTGTTCAGCTTGGTCCAAGTGTAAGTAAACTTCATATCTTTATGGACGTTATCCATAAAAATCTGTTTCCACGACTTATCGACCCAAAGCGCTGTTGGAAAGTGTTGCTTCCAGAGGACCTGGGCAATATCAGAGAATTCTATTGTATATCGTCGATGAAGAACAGGCTCCCCGTAGACATCACCAAATGAGCGTTCTTCCAGTGCTTTCTCAGTCACTAGTCCGGTAAGGATCATAGGCTCGGTTTTCGTGCCTACCTTGTCGAATGTTCGGTCAATGGATAACTTCGCCTTGATGAGGTCGGGCTTTATAAAATTTGGGAAAATTTTGTCTTCCGCGGAGCTCCGTTGACAAATCACCCACCAATCAAGTTTCGCGGTAAATCCACTTGTGTCGATCTTCAGATCAATATTTTTAATGTTTCCAGCCACCACAGTTTCCGACTTTTTGCCAAATGTGAGGGCTAAACTAATTTTTAGACTGTTTACGAACACTTTGCTGACCGTATTGATAAACTAGCCTTGCATCTCTGTTTAGTCCAGTTGACGCAAACATCGGCAGCATAATTTTTCAAATTCTCGACGGATCTTTCGAACTTGTCTTGCCCACATGGTCTGTCTCAGCTAGTCAACATACAGATATTTTAGCTAGGGGTAAATTCCAGGGATAATATTCGGGCTGACATGAGCCTCTAACAAATGAACCGGCAACCAATGAGTAAAAAGCGAAGTAGAATTTTTACGAGCCTCGATGCCGACTTTGATGACGAGGTCAAGGATGTCGTCGCCTTCAATTTACAGCAATCTTTTTTCCTTGGTATACCTCGAGCCTTTACGCTCAGTGCTGCGAGTGCTCTTTTTTTGGAGTCCTTTGATTCCAGCCAAATCCCTTATGCTTATCTCGCGAGTGCCGCATTTGTAACTCTTTTGGGGCTTGCATTTCTCAAACTCGAAAAAGCGTCCGGTTTCATCAAAACAGCCATCTACTTCACCGTTGCTCTCTTTGTCATAACAATTGGTCTAAGGCTTGGCTTTGATCACATCTTGCCTCGGCGGGTGATTTGCTTTGTTTTGTTTGTGTGGGCTGAGGCCGAATGGAACCTAACCAACGTCATTTTTTGGACCGTCGCCAACAACTCTTTCACTGTTCGCGAAGCGAAGAAAGTCTTCGGACTCATTAGCGCAGGCGAAATTCTTCCTCTCATCGTTGGCGGGGCTGTAGTTCCTCTTTTCGTAAATCAGATCGGAGTTATCAACCTCTTATGGTTTTCTGCTTTTGGTTACGCCGCAGCCTATATGAATCTCCAGCGATTTCAGGCGCAACTTCGAAAACCGAGTTCTCACTCACGTCATGAGGCTTCCGAGGAATCCGGTCCCATTAGCCCATCGCAACGAAAATACGTATATCAAATCGCTTTTATTCTCATCGCAAACTGTGTCGTTTTTTATTTTGTAGATAATTTCTTTTTAGACCAAACGCATAAACAAATTTCAAAGGCTAATGACTACGCGGCATTTATGGGTGGCTTCGTATTTATAATTGGTGTCTTTCAGCTCATCACAAAAGTATTTATCAGCAATCGAATTCTCAAGAACTGGGGCATCGGTAAAGCATTACTCGTCACACCACTCAGCGTTTTCGTCCTTATGCTCGCAAGTTTTATACTCCTAAAACTCAACGGCTCTGTCTCGGTGATGTTTGTTGCAGCAGTAGCATTAAAGGTCACAGAGCGTTCACTCGCAACTGGGGTCAACAGCCCCGCCTTCTACGTTCTATTTCAACCGTTATCGGATTCTCACAAAACTCGCGTCCAGGGATTTCTCGATACGATTATTACTCAGGTAGCATCACTCGCCGGTGGAGCCCTCTTACTTTTGATTCAGGACTATTTGGAACTAGGCGTTACCGGCATAACTGGAGTCGGTCTGCTCGTTGTTCTCGCCTGGGTATGGGTGGGCATGAGCGCTGGGAAACACTACAAAGACGCTCTTCGCCAATCTCTCGATCGTCGTCAATATGGCGATGCCGATGCAATCACGTTTGGACCAGAGGCCGAAAACCTGGTTGTGCAGCAACTTTACTCCGACAAACCTTCCCGCGTGACTTACGCCTTGCGATTGCTAAATGAGGTAAACGCAAAACGAGCTGCTGAAAATTTCGAGCGACTTTTCGTTCACGGACCTCATCTCGTTCGTCAATCGGTCCTTCAGTACATCGAGCAAAGCCCCGACAAAAAATTTGCGGATAGTATCGCCTCTAGTCTTGCTCATTCAAAAGATCATCAATACCTAGAAATCGGTATCTTCGCAGTTAGCGCATGTCTCCAGCAAGAATGCCTAACGTTTGCCCAGCCTTATCTAGAGCATCCTGACACTCGAATACAAGATAGTGCCCTAACTGCCTTACTCAAATACGGCGGAGCAAGAGGTATAAATCTCGCCAGAGCCAAAATTGAGAGCCTTTTTGCTTCGAATAAATTCAACGAGCAAGTGAGAGCTGTGGACATTATTATTAACTCAAAAACAACGGAGTTTGCTCATGAGATTCATAATCTACTCAACACTGAAAGCGCACAGGGCAAAAGAATTGCCATCGCGGCGACCGGAGCCACCGCCACCGTAATCTCCACTGAATTTATAACAAATCACATTAATATTCAGTCTCTACGCGGGCCTCTAAAGAATGCCTGCTTGAACATTGGCGAACCTGCAGTGCAGGTGCTTATTGACTCTTTCAATGACAACAAACTCCGATGGAGCTCTAAAAAAGAAATCATTGAAACCTTGGGAAAACTGCAGTCTTCTCAAGCTTTAGAGTTTCTAATTTCATTATTTGAGACACCTGATCGTGATCTCCGCACCTCGGCATTTCGAGCACTCGGCGAAGCCACAGATGATAATGTTCTGCTAACAGATAAGAAGACTTTACTTGCAGAAATACTTGAAGAGGAAGCGAGGTCTTATACTCAAATATTAGCGTTTATTAGAGACCTGCAACCTCTCGATGACTCGGCAGTTCTTCGAACCAGTCTGGAATCAGAACTACGAAAGACCGAGGAACGCATTTATCTCATATTGCAACTCTACTACGAAAGAGAACTGAGTTCGTCATTAGAGCAAGCATTACAATCCGGCTCCAAATCCGAATCTGACCTCGCATTCGAATTGCTTGAAAATACAATCAGCGAACGTGAACGAACCTTTCTCCCAACTATATTAGAGAAGCAGACCCCTGGACGAAAGCTGTCGCAACTGCAGAATGCGTTTGGAATTATTGAGTCAGTTGACTGGGCTGTCAGGCTTTCCGAACTAATAATGGGTAGGCTGCCATGGAATAATACCTGGCTCTCAACCTGCGCGAAGGCTATTGCAGAGCAAAATAATATACCCATCTTGGAGAGCACTGAGACAGACTTTGACCTTGACGTTGCGGGCACTCAGGAATTGGTCCGCCGGGAACAAAAAGGAACCTATACCCAATTCGTCAATGACGTGGGCGTTTTCATCGGCTCTCACTACTTTTCGGGTTTGTCGACCTACCGTCTCAGTGTCCTATGTACCTCAGCCAAGCAGGACATCCTTCGTCAGGGACAGCAACTCCAGCTCAATTCAAGCACGGAGCCAGAACTCGTGGTGGTTGTCGATGGGCATCTTCGAGATCACGAGCGTCAATACCAAAAAGGTGATTTGATTGGAGAATTCGACATTTTCTTCTCGAGCTTTGAGCAAAAGCAATTACACGCAATATCAGACACACGTATATATCGATTATCAAAATCCCAACTCTTGGCTGTTATGACAGAAGAAACCGGTTTCGCTTGGCATATCATTGAGCAACTTTGCGATCGACTGCAAACCAATGCCCAAACTAGAGAAGTAAGCAGCTTCGCTGTACTCAATTCTCCGCGTCAAACGAAGGCGAAATCCGACCTTCTTGAAACTCTGTTTCTGCTCCGAACAATAGATCTTTTCAACACGCTTGATGATTATGTCCTTCGGGACTTTATTTCGGCAGCAGAACACGTTTCGTATGAACCGGGCGTACCTATCTTCGTGAAAGGCGAAAAGAGTACTCATCTCGTGATCACTCTCAATGGCAGCGTGAAGGTTCATGAAGGCTCTAAATTGCTTGCTGAACTCAGAGACCCTTCAATACTTGGAGAGATTTCAGCAATCATGGCGGGGCCCCGCAGTGCCTCAGTCACAGCGGTCACCGAAGTAGATTGCCTTATACTAAAAAGGTCGGCACTTCATTCGATACTGTGGCGTCAGCCGGAACTCGTTTACTCTCTCGTTAGGATGCTTGCAGAGCGACTTGAACAGAATATTAGAGTTCGCGCTACACAATAGACGTATTCGCGGTTTCAGAAGACAAAGGGCCATGATGAACCAAGACAGTGTGGCCGCTTTCAGCTTCTCCACGAATCCGGTCATAGCCCAAAAAGCCGGACTGCTGTATCGAAGCCCAAGTTTCATGTTGCTGAATTTCTAGTTCGACTGTGAGATGCAATCGAAATTTTTCGAGCAATGACGCTAAGTGTCCGTGGAGGCGGTGCCTTACGACATGCGGCCAAAGCTGACCCACATCATTACGCTCATCTTGTGCCAACATGGTGATTCGAAACCCTTGCACTTGGGCAGCATACATATTGCCGACAATCCCAGTCCCATCAAGAGTGTTCGTTCCTGTTCGGAACGCATAACTGTCCGTGGAGTCCGAAACATTCTGGCGTTTTACTTTCACTACAAGCTCAGGGAAATAAAGCTGAAACAACCATGTTAGAGTCGAAATGGAAGAGACACCGTTCATGCCCAAATAAGAAGCCTTGAGATTAGCCCAATCGCCTGTAACTTTCTGATTCAGCTGAGGATAGATTGAAAGCACAAACTCTCTAATGAGACCATGCTCAAAGAAATGAATAAACTCATAGAAAGGCTCAGGGTCTACCATCTGGTTCACAAGCCGATGAAAATAGCTCGGAAGTAGACTGTCTGCCCCAAGAAGTCCGCGCGTAACGCACACACTGACAAGCTTTTGCTTGCTAAGACTAAAGTCGACAGATTCGATGATTGAATTTGCATTCGCGCTATCCCGATTACTCTTCCAGATAATATCGTCGAATGAGTAACCGATAGAGTTCAAAACTCTGATCAGCGGTAGCAACTCAAATTTTCGAGCCTTCTTAGAAATCTGGACTTGCAGCTCGTCCCGTCTCTCTCGCTCGGACAATTGTCTGATCGAATTACGAGGAGGCGCTGGCCTCGTCTTCGCGAGTTGTCCTCCTTGATTATCAACCAAGGTAGGACGATTGGAGTCATCCGTCAGCCCAAGGGCTTTTTGTGAGACGGACGTTACGACGGTTTCGGGCTCGGCGTCTGATTTGACTACCTTCGGTTCGGCAATGAAGTAACCATCTTGAACTGCGGCATCTTTATGAAGAATGATTACTGTTTCGCATTTGCGACATCGATACGTAATCGGTTTATCGAGAGAGTAATCTTGACTTGAGCGATATTTAGCTCCGCATTTTCCACATAAAAACTTCAACTATCGTCTCTCATCCAAGCAACCTAATTACTCTTTATAAATGAAGGTAGATCGACCTTGTACAGTTGTTCTCGCATTTTCCACTCTAGAGTCTCTTTTTGGTCCCAATATGGCGTAATAAGATTTACATGCTCAGTGAGTGCGCCAAAAAACGAGGAAAACAACTTGGGAAAGTTTTCTCTTGGGTCAAATGACTCTATTTCAGACATTATGTCATTGCTGATCATAGCAGCTTTTCGAAAATCTGCAGCTTTAACAACCTGTTCGAAGGCACTAAGTTTTTCACAAAGAGATATGAACTTCGCGGACACGTCTATCTCCATTCGACCCGGCACGTTTGTTGGATTGAGACGGCCAATCGTGGACATCGAATCAACAGGTTCCGGGTGCTCAAGAGGCTCTTCACCCGCTTCGCTTTCCTCAGGAGCCGTCGATGGACGCGCTGAAAGCTCACGGTTTAGTTCGCGCAAAAACGAGAGCAAGCGGCTTATCGCCTCACCTGACGACTTAAATGTTGCATCAGACAAGCTATTTGTAAGGTCAGAAAATCTTTCTGTGGTGACTTGCACGATGTCTGGACTTAAAGCGCCATAAATATTTTGCCAGTCAGTGCCGTCTGTTTTTTTCTTGTAGGTAAGATC
Organism: Myxococcota bacterium; assembly: GCA_036337945.1. Lineage (GTDB taxonomy): Bacteria > Myxococcota > Kuafuiibacteriia > Kuafuiibacteriales > Kuafuiibacteriaceae > JAYZDF01. Next base: position 31,478 of record JAYZDF010000044.1, on the reverse strand, counting down.
TTCGCAAATCGAAGTACCGAGCCACGCGAGTGTACTGTTGTAGTATCTATCTTGTTTATTGCTTGGCCCAATTCGCTCTCGATTTATGTTTCTTGCGGCAAGAAGCGCCTCAGCTAGGTCAGGAAGCGTCGCAGCCCCGTTTTCGAGATAGTGCTGATAAAGATAGTAACCGATAAGGCGAATATCATATCGGTCCTGGTTGAATTGAAGTTCTATTAATTTGGCTGCAGAACTAAAGTCTCCTTTATCGATTTCCTCGACGATCGCCATGAAGTCGGGTGACACCGAGTCAATTTCATTATCATCGGAGGTCGGAAGCTCGTTCTTTAGAAATTCAATAGAGGTCATTTTACGCCCCACTTATGGCACTAAGGTCTTAAATTGACCAGGTGCTAAAACCGATATTACGCCGCCCCACATACACATAAGCATTGAGGTATTGCTGAGAGTTGGCATATTTCCTAGAAGAACTGTAGGGCTACCCGGCACCCAGGGACCTACCGTTGCCGGAATACAAGGCATTGGGGTTAGAACCCCAAAAGCAGCAGCCGTTGCTGCGGCCACTGTTGGATTTGCCAATGACATACAAGCACCAAAGGGAAGTATGTTGAGGAACGGCTTGCTATCCATAATATTAGCTGCCGGCATTGGTGTGAAAGTCCTGTTCACGGGCAAAACCACCAAACTAGATGGCGCCATACCAAAACTACACTTTATCGTTGCACCCATGCAGACTTGGCAGCCCATGAATCAATTCCTCTCTCGTAAAAACATCACAGTTATTGTCATCACTATTTATAGTTCTCCGCAATACTTGATAGCTGTGCAACGAGATTGAACACTGGTATTTTTTCTTTTCTTGCGAGAAAACCCGTCTGAAATTGATCACGGATCCAAGCATTGTCTATTTCCTCCTCGTCATTTCGACGAGGAAATAGCGTCGAGAACTCAATACGGTCAGGTAAGAATCTCACGCCAAACTCAGACATTATAATCCCCTGAATTTCTTGTTTGAGCTTGCCACTTATCGAGTCTAGCTGAACGCGAGGGTCGCAAAACACGATTAAATTAACAAGGTTTTCATTAAGGGCGTTTGAGTCATTCGAAAATACGACACAGGCATGCTGTACTAATGGATGGGCAGCGACCAACGTTGAAACCTCTTCAGAGACATACGTTTTACCTAATTTGACAGGCTGTGTTGCTCCACCAAACATAAAATCTGTTTCAAAACGACTTAAGACCCAGTTCCCAAATTTCCTATCGGAAGTCGCAAGTTGAGGAAATGTTAGGATACCGTTTCCGCCCCTAGCAGGTTCGCCGCTGTTATTCACATCGAGGAATTGTAGCTCATGTAAAGGACTAGGCAGAACATTGAGCCCGGGATTATCTCTGTACCACCTTGAAAAAAGAACGATGCCACCCGCTGCTGCATGAGTGGCATAATTGCTATGAAAGCTTCTAGGATGCGTGAACTGCTTGGCAAAATCATCCCAAGCGCCCCACTGAAACGGTAAGGTTACGTCGTGCAGCCAGAGTCGACATTTATTCAGCGTGGGAGTGTGCTGTAACAGTCCATCTCTGAGTCGAGGTGTGACACTAATAACTGTAATCTCTCCCTCCTCCAAAACCTCAGGATTAGAACAAACTATGGTCTCTGACAATTCTGCAAATGTAGCACCAGCAAGCATCGGTTGCATGAGGCTCGTAGGCATGTGCTGTTGAAGGTCTGCGCCAGGAAAACTTACGATATCAGAAGCGTTAAGACGAAACGCCAAAACTTGTCCAATGACCAGAGAAGTGTACACTTCCCCCGCAGCGAGGGCTATCGGCTCAACAGATTCTTCACCCCAACAGGGAAATAATCGCATACATTCTTCGTCCCAGTCATATGAATAGCTTTGAACACGAGCACCACTGGCACCTAAGATATCCACTTCGGTCGATAATGCTTCGTATCCCCATTCGCGAAGCGTTTGAACATTCTGTTGATCGCTTACACAAAAACTTGCACCCGCTTCCTCTAGGCGATTTTTGACATAGGCTTCACCATTTGGGGCTATGACACTTATGACAGCACCGAGACGTAATGCTGCAAACAGAGAAAGGACAAATTCACGACTCATCGATAAAATGAGTGCTACTGTTTGGCCTTGTTCCAAGCCGGCCTGTCGCCATTGCGCCGCTAAAGCACCTGACAAACGATGAACTTCTTCGTAGCTTACTGTTTGCCAAGATCGAGAAACCGAGTTGTAGGCCATAAAGGCTTGACGAGCTTCGTCTAAATTTCGAAATACAAGGTCATTATAAAAATCGACACTTACACCGTATTTCGACTTCATCATGCCCGTTGAAGCATCATTTATGGCCTCAAACAGAGCTTCGTGAAGTTCTTCGAAAGATTCGAATGATGATTGACACCAGGGAACCTCTTCTAAGTCTTCCCCTTGAGTTACGGTCAACAAACGCCGAAGAGCAACTACGTCAATCTTATTCGTCATACGTAAAACTGAGAAATCTGATTACAAATCTCACCAATCAGCGTTTCTGAACTCTAACTCTCTTAATTTGATTGCTTCCAAGATCAATCAGCATTTGAGAATAGAATGGTTGATTCACTGAAAGTCTCCAATTCTCGCCATAGTCAGTAAAAAAGAAGTAAATAGCAATATCTACTTCAGCGGGCTTCTTAATGGACATTTCTACGAATTGGCCTGGGATAATAACCTTTCGTTCGATGATGCTTTTATCTTTTGGGTAACTGAATAACTTATTTGAAACTGCTTTATAGTCCTCAGAGATATATGTTTTCTCGTCGGCTTTACGAACCATCACATAAAACGGTCGGCCGCTGTTAGAGCTTTTCGTCGAAGAGATACCGAGCTGCATCGTCCGATAACAACCAACACTACCAAAAGCTAGGCAGGACATAAGTAACAGGAAAGCTGATTGTCTGAGCGGTGACTGAAACATCAAATGTGTACCTCTACCGACCATTCGCAAGTTGTCGAGTGAGTTTACGAATCTCAAACAACTTCCAAGGCTGCTCCGCTATAGTGAAGCTCGCAGGTATTTTGCGGCCAGTCTCCCCGTCTAACTCAAATGACCACGTCCATATATTTTCACTTTCGTTCTTCGCGCGACGAAGCAGTCGAAGAAAACTCCAATGCGAATCACCGGTAACAAGAGGCGCTGGATAAATTTTTTGCTCATCCTGAGTCGTCGTGAGTTGAACACCTACTTGAGAAGTTTGAAGTTTCGTCCAATCAATCTTCACTGTTTTGAAAAACGGTTTTTGGTTGAAGTTGAAGAGAGATGAAGACCCTGAACTCAGGTACACAAGTGTAAGAATCTTATCGCTACTCACAAACGAATCAAATGGAATAGGAGAAATCTGAAGCTCATATGGCTTAGGCTTTCCTTCAGTATCCCAAAGGGCGCCTGAGAGCTTTGCAATCCTGTTGATAACAACATACATGTTGCTAGGAAGACGTAACTCCCTCAGATAGGATTCTTGCGCCTCAAATTGATTATAGCGTTTCCGGCTTACCGGAGCGATGTATTTTCGGTATTCATCAAAGAACTGTCCCGTCTTGGGGTGAAAAAGCTGTGTAATGTCTTGACCACGAACCTCTGCTCGAGCAGATGGATCGAATGGGAACTTAGACAGAATTGGTTCTAAATCTCGAAGAATCTGGTGTCTCCACAAAGTGGCTACGTTCATTTCTACATCTCGGATTCCAACAAGGTAAAGCTGTCTGATTGGGCTAAGAAACGGACGTCCCAAGTCTCCTTGAATATTCACACTCGTGAGCCAAGTTTTAACTTGCTCCAAAAACGAGCCGCTCTCACTTCGCAGAATCGCAAGACTCAACTTGCCCGCCGGAGAGAGAAAATCCTCAAGGCGTTCTCGACCACCTTCTGAAGATTCTTTCTTTTCTGCCTTCTCTGTCTCACCTACTTTGGCAAGTGTTCCCGTTTCGCGGAGGCTCTCAAATAATTGCTCAAGTATGGCGCGGTATTTGTTGAGCTCAGGTAACCCTTGTTCGGTTTCTGTCATAACGGTGTTGAAGGCGGTGTACTTCTGCATCGCTTGCTGTAGCGGAATAAGAAATGGGCTTTTATCAACATCAATAGGAATCGAGGTTGCCGAATAAGTGGTCTTTAAGAAGTCCTCAAAAGAAGAAAGCGGCTTGAGCATCTGCTTCGTAATCATTTGCACGCCTTCTGCAGACCGAGCTTCACTATCAAAAGATTGGTAGTACTCAGAGACGGCGCTCGCGTAATCAGTCGCGTAATCATCCATTGCTTGATAAACAAAAGTTTCAAGCAGCCTACGATTCTCAGGATCAAGACGAAGTTCAGTCAAAAGTGTCGTAAAATCGAGAACAACCGGCAGGACTTGTTTGAGATAGGCTTCTCTCGTGAGATGGCCCGGAATACTTGCCTTTCCGGTGAACATGAAAGTTCCGTTATTCGTAGAATTCATCAATAATTCCGGAAACTTGTCGCTCTCCCCAAAGAAGATACTTTTTGAGTCTCGGCCTTCTAATTTATCCTTTTGAATTCGCGCGATAAAGTTCAGGACCAGTTGTCGGACATTGCTATCTCGAATCAAGGTAAACCAGGCATTGGTATTAAAAGTCCATTGCGCATCGGACATTTCAAAAGAATAATCAGCGTTTGGAGATTGCTCGACGAGATTGAGGCCTTGGAGTTTGGATACTAACTCCGACAACAATGAGGAATCAGAGAGTTCCGAGGTAACTCGAGAGCTTTGAATGATTCGCAAGAATTCTTCGACGAGCTGTAGCTTATCCCCAAATACTTCTTGGAATGCTAATTCTCGACGAAATGGTCGATAGATACGCTTGAAATCGTAAGGTGTTTCCTCAGAAAGAATTTGTAAAATCTGTAGAGCGGATGAATAGGCGCGTATGTCGTCGAGTGACGCAAGTAATTCTTCTGCTTGACTATGAACCTGGCTAATTTCATCCGCGCTCACGAATTTGCGTTGGAGTCCTAGGTTTAAGAGGTCGAAAAACTTTTTCCAAGGAACACTGCTTGTAGAAGGTGTTTCGCTGATTTGACCCGGCAAAGATTCAAGATTCACGAGTCGTTCAAACGGCTCATTCGAACTATCGAGATACTGTACAAGAATTTTTTTCTCAATATTCAATGCATATTCAAAATCATCCAAATTTTGAATAATGAGCTCTGCCAGCCCGGAATCCTTCGTCGCATAGATAGCAGCAAGATAGTACAAGCTTTTTTGATGAGCGGCCTGAGTCACCAACGTTTTTCGAAGACCGGGCAACAGTTGATTCGTTCGCATTTTGTTCACGAATCGCGATTTTAGTTCATCCTGTCGACCGCCAAAGAAAGTAGGAAATAGAGACGAAAGCGGATCCTTTTCATCTCGTTGTACGAACCCAAAAATCGCTTTTCTCGCTTCCATATCTCGCGACGATTTATTTTTCCCTGAAAAGTTTTCTGAAGCATTGTCTGCAGCTCGGAATGACCGCCGCTCCTCAACGTACCCGACCATTAGGTAAATACAGCCGATAGCTGCAGCTGTTGTCGCAATCATACGATGTTTAAGCAGAGGACTTTGTCGAAGAGTCCTCTCGGAGATAGACCCACTCCTGAAAGGATTTGCGTTTGGGCCCACGTATTCTTTGCTCGTAAGGAAGACACCAGCAAGTATCGGTTCCTTGTCGAAACTTGAGGGAGAAAATAAAGATTTGAGGAACTCTGAAACACAAGGAACGACCGACGGGAAATTTTTCAGGAATCGAACGATTTGTTTATATTCAGCTGCAGGCAACTTCGTGAGCGCATTAGGTAAGTAGTCGCTGAAATCGCTGATTTGCTGTTCTAAACTCTGAGTAAAGTCAGATGTGATGTTGAGCTTGAGCGGAATACCTTCGCTTTCACAGAAACGTGCGAATTCCGAATATCCTTCAATACTGTCTATGTTCGTCAGAGCGACGCGTACCTCGATTGATTCGTTATGAATCAACGAAAGCATACTGATCTTTCCTCTCGTCGTTTCACTGAGGTGCCGAATTGTGTCCTGCGGACTGCGCAGAAGATTCGCCACGTTTACGGGCACGACGACAATGGGTCGTTTATCGCGAAAAAGCGGACGCCACAAATTGAGTAGCGCTTTTCGGGTCGCCTTCGACGTATCATAAAGAATGGACGCGGGTAGTTCTTGAACGACAGTTTTAGACCCAAGATAAATTTGAAGATTCGGATCTTCAGTTTCACTTTCGAGAAACCGCTGCGCTTGTTGTTGCCAATCTGTATATTCAGAAATGAGTTGAGTTTTCCCGCTTCCTGCAGAACCTAAGACAACAAAGTGCTGGAAGTGATTAAGTGAACGTCTGAATACCGCTGGGATAGAGTTTAGGAAACCCAACCACACTTTTCGAAGTTGGTTTGGTTGCAGGCTTGGGATGCTCGCTTGAGCAGCTGTTCCTGCCCCGCCCGCGCCCTGCTCTTCCTCTTCTTTTTTCTTCTTTCGGTACCAGAGAAAGAAACCAAGCCCGATAAGAACCGGAATGAGTAACTTTACGCCGAGTGGCACCTTTAGGCCAAAGCCTTTCAGGACCTTTAGCAACACTTTGAATTGCTTTATGACGATCTTTTCCATTCGCTTCTTTCTCGAGCCAACTCTGAAGAGCTAGCTGAGTAAAACTTATAGATGAGCCATTTCAACTTCGCAAGAAACCGGAATTATCTTGGCAAATTCGGACAAATTGCCTGGATTACCAGAGCTTTTTGGGGTGAGGGATGAAAAATCTTCCATTTTCTTGACAGCTCAGCATGACCGAATCTCATCGCGACAACTGAAAACTGCAATTTGCGACGTGGGTGATGTATAATCTCATCAAGCGAAACCTCTCATGTTTTTAAGACGAAAATTTATGACCAATTCCTCGAAAAATTTTTCCGAGGTGGACGATATCCTCGAGAACCTTTCGAATGTGCTTTCCACAAAACGAGGCGTAGGCTCGTTTTTACGCAACTTTGGGCTCACGGAGACAGGTTATCGCACCCAAAACGAAATGCTTAACACATTAACGAGAGAGCTTCGTGAAAATATTCTTCTTTTTGAGCCTCGCGTCGAGATCGTTGAGATCGACGAAGACTTCGACGATGAAACGGGGCGGTCATCTTTGTCAGTTGAGCTCGTCGTCAAAGCGACGGGTCAGCCGCTTCATTTCGCAATGGATTCAAAACTGAAGAAATTACAACTTGCCCCTGATTCAGTTGACGACGATGAACTCGAATGATTCGAGACAAGACGGGGAACGCTAGTCATTTCTCCAATACAAGAACGTCTTCAAATTCTTATATTCGTCACGGTTGAAGTAGGATAATTTCCCCTCTCGAACCGCATGGTCCCACTCCTCACCCGGAGAAAGCAGGACAAACTCCACGGTAGAGGAGAAATTGTGGTGGAACGGCGCATGAGAAAGTCGCCGGAAAGGTACTCCCCTTAGAGCTCGTTGATGTACCAACGGTAATCTTGATTCACCGGCCAGTTTGATCGTTGAAAGGTCGATATCTGCTCCTACGCGAGGCTTTTGAATCAACCAGTAAACTTGGCGGGCTGTTTTACATTCTTCAGGCAGTTCACACGTCCACATTCCCTCGGACATTTCGAACTCTTGGTAAGGCGTTTCAGTTTTCGCCAAATTGATTTGCTCTTCGACGAGTTCTACCAGCTGTTCCAAACACGGCCCAAAGTTTTCATGCTCGTACTTTTGCGTGAGGGCGAGAGGTTCGCATTGACGAAGAAGGCAAACATCAAGATAAAAATCATGAACGGCTCTAAACAAATTATACGGGTGACACTTTATCTCGCTACGGATATTTGCGAGAAACGCAATAAAGCCATAGACCCCTCTTAGACACTGCTTGGCTGCCTGAACACTTTCACCTGAAAGATAATTCTGTTGAATCTCACTCACTAGGGATTGCTGGAAAGCCAGCGCCAAAGATTGAAGTCGCTGAAGAATTCCATCGGTGAATGGCGTCGTGTCGACACGAACCAGTGGAGGTATGAAATTCTCGACTGGACTCCAAATTCCTTCGACACTTTTCTCAAATTCGCAGAGTTTGAAAGTTTGAACGGCTGTATCCGAGTAAGGGACGGTGGAAAGCTTGATTTTCTGGACCACGCGCTCAACGGTTTCATCGCTGTCCACGCCACCTTCCTTCGCGATGTCGTATCCTCCCTGCAAATGGAGAAAGACCTCTGCCCGGGTCGCCCCGGAGGTGTTTAGGTTAAATGACGCTGGTTTTGTGTTTCCTGGGATATCGATGAGAACGCCAGAAGGCAAAACAAGGGTAAGCTCTTTTATGCTAATAATTCCCTCAAGTATTTGAAATGAGTCCCATTTTAGCCCTCCAAGGCCCCAAGAAGGTAACGGGCTCATTTGGAGACGTAAATTGAGCTCTTCTCTCAAGCCCGATTCTTGAGCATAAAAGTGCTCTGGAAGTAACGCTTGCCCGATGTGCCAGTGAACTCGAGCTGTTTGATTCTTGAACTTATTCATCGTTGCAACCACCTATTTTCACAATAGAAGCTGAAAGGACGTTACCAAGCTCGAGTAAACTCGACAAATTCTCGACCAAGTCTTGGGTTACTTTCTTAATCATTAATAGTTTACCCTTAAACTTATTTGATGGATCGATTTTTTGTTTTCTCAGCACGGTCGTTTTATCGTTCTTCTTGAAAACATCATGATTCGTGGCTCGTTAATTCTTACGGCAAAGGTGATTTGCGCCCTTTTGCTCGCGTACCCTGCTCAGCTATCCGCTGAGCCACAACCGCAACAGCCCTCTTCTCTTCCTCCCGAGTTACTCGAACAACAGCCAGATAAGGAGGTTGAAAAGGAAGAAGAAGAATCGGGAGTGCTTACAATCGAAGAAATTGTAAACTCTCTTGTGGTTTCAGCTTCGAATCGTGAAGAAAGCTCCCTGCGTGCACCCGCGTGGGTCATTACAATCACGCAAGAAGACTTTGCAAAACGCGGCTATTTCGAGTTGTCAGACGTTTTAGACGATCTGCCGAGTATGGACATTATTCGTACCTACGGTGATCCGTACTTTAAGAACTATTGGCGTGGATATCGAAAACTACTCGGCTCACCATACCTGCTCATGATTGACGGAGTCACCTTCAATCATCTCTGGCTCAACGAGACCACGATCATGGCAGCAATGCCTCTTTCAAACATCGAGAGGATCGAAGTGTTATATGGACCAGCTTCTGCTGTTTACGGCCCCAACGCCGCAATGGGTGTAATCAACGTGGTAACGAAATCTGACCACAAGACAACTACTACTAAAGTGCGTTCGACCGCAGCTATCAGGTCTCCAACAGAGAGCTATAACAAAATCTCCCATATGACCGACGTTGTCGACGCGAGCGTATTCCATAAGTCTTCAGCCTTTCGTGCATCTATCGCTACCAGATTTGCCAGTGGTGTGCTCGATCCAAATATAGGTGAGCGCTTCGAGTGGACGAAAGATAAATATTTCAGTGACCGCCAACTTTGGGGAGACTTCGTAGATCGCCCGGCACTAGGCGGTTCATTTAATTCTCCTATCGAACAACGCGGAATTGATGCACGTCTATATCTGAAGAACACCGAGATTGCTGCTCAGTACTTTTCGCTTCGTGTGGGTACGGGGACATCTTTTGCGGCCGACAAGCTACAGTCTCGCGCAATCTATGCGCTGACTGAGCGTAGTGCTTACCTCCGTCACAACCAAGAATTTGGTGACGCATTGGTCTCGAAAACACTGATAAGGTACAGAGAAAGCGACGTAGACTCACCCACTATCTCGCTCGAAAGAGATCCTGTAGAGAACACGGTCAATCTTTCTTATTGGCTCAGTCTCAACCGTAGTTTCTCGCTCCTGCAAGACTTTCGGTTCATCGCCGGCCAGAATCTGATTGATACGGGAGATGAGTTACTTATCAGCAGCGGCTTAAACTACGAACGAAGAGATTTGGAACGTGCGTACCGAAAAGCGGGTGACGAACAACCCTGGTGGGATCCTAATATTCCATTTAGCGGAGATCCAAGTGGAGTAAGCTATGAATTTCCAATCCCAGAAAGCAAGGACCCTGTCCTTGAAAACAGAAATAAGCTTGATGCTATCGGCCTCTATCTGCTCGCTAGGTACAACTTCTTGTCCGACCACTCCATCGATGTGGGTGGACGCTTAGATTATAATCAACTCCTAGACACCTTAGAACCAACGTTCCGAGGCGGCTATATTGGTCAATTTATTGATCAGCTCACTGTTAAATTGCTCTACGGGCAAGCCATTCAAGAGCCTACCTGGCGTGAGCTATTCGGCGCCTGGAGCGGGACCGGCAGTAACCCCGGACTCAAATCAGAAAGGTCTCAATCCGTAGAACTAAGTCTCTCATATCAGATAGGATGGCTATTTACTCAAGCCAATAGCTTCTTCATCGAATATGAAGATGCGATTATTAACACAAGTGCGCAAAACATAGGTACTCGGCGAATTTTCGGAGCAGACTTTGGTATTCAAGCTCTTCCTCCCGTGCCGGGAATCCAGCAACTAAAAATTTGGGCTTATTACTCTCCCCTTTTCTATGCAAAACAAACAGAATCCGAAACTTCAGCATCGCTTGTTGATGTGGGAGATTTGGCCGCACACAAGATCATTGCCGGAGCTACAGCTACCTTGAACGAACAACTCGGTGCCTCATTATTTGGACGGTGTGCAAGCGCACGTAAGCCGGTGAGCACCAACCCCTCTGCGTTCGATACAACTTGCACTCTCGATGCAAATATCTTCCTGACTGATTTACTCGTGGACGGAATGTCTCTCAACCTAAGAGGCACAAATTTATTGGACTCGAGGAACTTCCATCCGGGTGTTGGCGAGGCAGACTCCGGTGAAACACCGGGTCGCTGGGAAGGAAACACTTGGGTGGGTAGCGGGACTACAGGCGGATACAGCGGCTACTACAACTCAAAGTTGCCCCAGCCAGGACGCGCGATTACTCTCTCTCTACGTCTCGATATTTAAATTCCAAAATTTTCAGTCAACCTGAAATCTTGCACGGTTTTTTTCGAAAGTAGCTGCATGCCGCCTTTGCGCTACTTGCAAAGCACCAGCAGAGTCATAATTTTCGCAAGGGACACAAATATAGAATCCACTTCGAATAACAGCGACGTCAGGGGTAATTACTTTTTGGCAACAATCGCAGGTCAGAAATAACTCGTTGGGACTGCCCTCTTCCTTTGCGCGTGGTGTTTCAGAGACAATACTTGGCTTCTTCTGTGTTTCTACCGGGGCAACAGCAGGCTTCTCTATTTCAAGTTTTGAATAGCAGTCTGGACAAAATAAACGCCCCTCATGCGTCTTGCCTGCAGCCAAAGCAGGTATACCCTTAGAGCAAGCGGCGCAAGTGAGCGATTCTGTCGATGACGAGCGGGAAAAACTTTCTACGAGGTTTACATCGCTTTGCGACATCGAGTTCGGCGGGCGAGGAACTGGTTTTACGGCTGGCTTCGGAACCGCAACCGGGGCTGTGAGTTCCTCAACCGGAAGCAAGTCAGTAAAGCAGGCGTCACAGATAAGGGTTTGACCGATAGTTCGATATTGTTTTGGTTGGACAATGACGTCGCAAATACCGCAAATTCTCTTGGGTTCTATGGTCGGCGCTGGCTGCGCCCTCTCGATACCAACAAGAGGAGTAGCTGATCCATCGGTGCGAGGAAAAGACTCGCTTTCTACCGTCGGCTCAGATGAAGTATCTGAGTCAGACGACAGTAGTTTATCAAAACACGCGGGGCAGAACTTCCAGGAACCAACGTTACGCGCTGTTTCCGCATCAATCGGAATATTGCAGGTTTTGCATACAAATTGGCTCATGCGCTCTCTGTTTGAGTCTAAAGCTACAAAGAAGCCGCGGCAACGATCAATGCTTTGAGTGGACCAATTTCAATTTCTGAGACGGACCTAAAGTTAATGTGCCTGGTTTTGCCGCCACTGCCACTTAAAAGATCATGTGGGTCGGTTACGTCCGCACCTTTCCAGAATCCAAAATCGACGCTTTCTCGCCCTGCCTTGAGATAACAAAAAGGTTCCTTTAGTTCGAAGACAGGATGATCCCATTTCATCCCTTCTGTGCACTCGGGTACTGCTGAATTAACAAGAGCTCGCAGCTTCGTAACGAGTCTACCCTGACTACTCGATAAGGTTTGAATATAGTCATCAATGCTTTGATGTCCTACAAATAATACCGTACGTGCTCTCGGCGGGCGGCCTAGAGTGGGCGCTTTACTTTCCGAGGCTACTTCATCAAGCGGAAGCAATTTTGGCGGGGCTACCCGCTTTGCACTGGCTGTCTTTTTCGCGACAGGTTTTTTCTTCGCTACTTTCTTCTTCGCCGCAGGCTTTTTCTTCGCTACTTTCTTCTTCGCCGCAGACTTTTTCTTGGTCATCGGCTTCTTTTTGGAAGCTACCTTCGAAGCCTTTGCTTTTTTCACATTCGTTTTCTTGGTTGTCTTTTTTGCAGCCATGATTGCCGCATCTTAGGACCGCTTTGAGCTTGTTTGCAATTGGTTCTAGAGCATCTCGCTCTGTTTTTTCAGCATCCTATCCGAATTCCGCCCTGGACAGGAAAACAACATTGGCCCGCTACGTTCCAACCAGGGATAAGATCGACCGTGATCACCGGAAAATAGAGCGGGAACGACCCTTCGATGGAAATTTTTAGCAAAAGTACATAGGCAGGACTGGCAGAATCAAATGACGTCTTGTCACTGCAATAACTGCCACCAACTCTGGGAGTCCCGTTAGCGCCCACGAAATTCGCCTCAATAAGGTTCGATCCCGAAAAATTAGTTGATGACGCTATCGTCGCACCCGAAAATACTGCACTCTTTAGATTTGCTCGAGAAAAATTAGATCCCCTTGTTATCGCGTTTGAAAAATTCACTGAACCCAGGTTTGCATTAGAAAAATTTACATTACTTACGTCCGTCCACACATACTTTGCACTTTTTAGATTCGCTCTGCGCAAATCAACAGGTGGAGAAGTCAGACCAGGATAGCCACTCAAATCGATTCCGGAAAGGTCGGATTGCGGCCCTAGCATTTTCAGCTGCCGCCAACGAAAGCTCGAATAGGACGGGAACTTAGTGCAACCTGAGCTTGAACTCCCAGCACAACTATACTTTGCAAGTTCAAACTTTGTTCCACTTGTTATTGTTGATTCCCGTAAATCAGCACCGCGCAAATCAGACTTTTCGAGCTTTGCATCACTCAAATCCGACCGATTGAGAACCGCTCCAAACAAATTTGCCCACTCTAAATCAGCGGTAGACAAGACCGCTCTATTCAGTTGTGCATTCGACAAATTGGTCTCGGTACCAGAAGCGCTTCGGTTCAACTTAGCACCCGTTAGATTGGCTCCTCTTAGTCGGGCAGAGCTCAAATTTTTTCCGCTCAAATCGGCAGCGGGAAGATAAGCACAATCTAAATTTCCCTTGTGGGCTTCTGAGTTTTGGATCAACGTTGCGGTTTGAAACACACCACTCGAAGCAAGGCCCCCGTTAATCAAAGCAAATGGGAACGTCGTTCCACAGCTAGAATTTCCTGACGGTGAGAATGACGCTCCTTCAAAATTGATTCGGCAGTTATAATCTGTTGAGTAATCATTCGGAGGCAAAGCTCCCCGAGACAAGGAGGCGTTCTGAAGGTTTGCATCGGTAAGGTCAGCTTGAAGACAACCAACAACCGCCGCAACGGATAAATTGGCGGAACGCATTTTCGTATCGCGATTCGAGCGCACAGAGTCTAACACTGCACCGGTAAAATTCCCGCGCTCGAACACTGTTCCATTCAGATTAGTGCGAACGAAATTAGTGCTAATAAACAGACCGTCAGAAATAAAATTGCCGCCAAGGTTTGCATCCATGAGGTTCGCTTCGGAAAGGTCAGCACCCGACAAAATAGTCGTTTGAAGGTTCGAATTTGATAGATTCGCTTGTTTTAGTGACGCCTGACGAATGTCCGTGCCGTCCAGCGTAGCGGAAGATAAATTTGCGCTATCGAAAATGACTTTCCGGAAGTCAGTATTGCTTAGTTTTGATTTTCGAAGGTCTGCGCCAGTGAAGTTCGCACCCGTAGCCCGAACGTTGCCACAATAACTTGGACCACCTTCCGGGCGGCATCGACAATGAGTCGTTTCGGTGAGACCACCTCCGAATATGGCTTCCTTTAGACTCGCACCAGCAAAATTAGCCCCATTCATCTGGGCTCCGACAAGATTAGTCTTTTCAAGACTAGCTCCCATGAGAACTTGACCATTGAGAATTTGAGAGTTCGAAAGACACGCCTCACTCAGATCGACACCCATCATGGTAGCACCTGTCATGGTTGTGAATTCATCAACAATAAGGCCGCGCATATTCGCACCTGTAAAGTTGGCGCCATCGAAAACGCCACCGCGAATATCGGCTAATTCCAGATTAGAAGTCGTCAAATTTGCTTTTGTGAAGTCCGTGGATGAGTCTGCCGAAAAATTAGTAAGAACTGCATTTGTCAGGTTCGCCTCCGTAAAATTACCTCCTGTGAGATTCGTAGACTTAAGATTTACACTCGTTAGCACAGCTTGCTGGAAATTTGTTGTCTGAGATGTCCGAATTCCCACAAGCGTTGCACTGGTCAAGGTCGCGGCTTGTATATTTGTACCCCTGAGATTTGAAAATGAAAGATCGAGATTTTTCTTAGCCTTAGGGTTGAGTATCGTTCCCGGAGCGATATCTCCACCTGCAGACCCAACAAGCGTGCTCCGAGATAGATTAGCATTCTCTAAATCAACACTTACCAGAGTCGAGTCGGTCAGATCACTCCCTTGAATATTCGCAGACGTCAGAGTCGCTGCCGTGAGATCTGCTCTTACAAGTAAGAGTTTTGCGGTCTCAGAGGCTGCACAAGCGGATAGACCTCCCGGGCAAGAGGCTCCGTCATCATAGCAAGGTGTTAGATCAGTCTGACATACAAGGTCCGGCGCCTGCACGCTGTCCAGCTTTGCACCCCTCAGATTTGAATCAGTTAGGTCAGCTCCCGCCAATTTCAATCCTGTTAGGTTCGCGCCCTCTAAATTTGCTCCCTTCAGTTTTGCTCCCGATAAGTCACCCAGCATCGTGAGGTCTGCATTTTTTAGAGAAACGCCTTCAAGGACACCCGACTTTGGGTCGAGCCGCCCAGCCATGATGGCTGCAACCACGGCCGCTGGAGAATAGGCGCCCGAAACGCAGTTGGGGTCCGTCGACATAGAGCAATCGACCGCGCCCTCAATCAGCCAACTAGGGGTCCCACCGGAGTCGCTCTCGAGGCCTTGTGTTCCTTCAAGGTTTGCCCCAGCCAGGTTGGTATTTGTAAAATTAGCGCCTGTGAGGTCAGCTCCGGATAGATTTGCTTCCGAGAGGTTTGCACCGTTTAGTTTCGCACCAGTAAGAATAGCGCCCGTCAGATTCGCCCCCGACAGGTCCGCGCTTACCAAACTGGAATTAGACAGATCAGAATAGGACAGATTCGCGTTCGTAAGAACGGCTGAATCAAGAACGATAGTTTGCAAGTCGCTAAAACTTGTGACCGTTTGTTCTGTTCTCGCCCGAACAGTCGTCGCTGCGGTAGCCGCTGGTGGCCTGACAAAATTTAGCGACACGTCACCGCTTGTGTAGCTAACGGTGCCCGAGCTTCCGTCATTCGCACTAAGTATTCCGGGGGTTCGGTCGTCCGTAAATTCAATTCTAGAAGAAATATTGTACGACAACTTCACCTCAGTCCCCGGTGTCGGCGGGTTTCGTAACGAGAGCTGCAGCTCGGCATTACTTAGATTCAATAGGCCGGTACTTCCCTCCGGCGAGACGAGGCTTCCGTCTGCACTATTATCCTTGAGAACAACTGCACTATCCGCATCATAGGAAGCAAAAGCTGTCTGTAATGAATCCGGAGCCACGGCAAAATCAACAACAAGCGCACCAGTTGTATAATTAACAGAGCCTGATTCACCTCGACTTGAAGAAAGCTGCCCTCGCCCGTTATCCTGAAAGCTACTTCCCGCAATTGACGCCGTCACCGTCCCTGGCTGAACATTCCGGTTAGCCAACTGAAATTCGTGTCTTTGTCTAATGCCGTCAAAAGGCGTTTTCGAAACAATTGATTCATTGGAAAACCTCTGAAAATAATCAGAATTCACCTTTTCTCCTGAAATAGGTGCCGTTGCAAAATACACGGAGACAACTCCGGTCTCGTAGTCAACGGTACCGGTCGAAGAATCTGTGGCCGACAGGCTTCCGGTGCCATTTGCGTCCGATAAGCGCACCGAACCAACCCGGAGCTTCAACGTAGCTGGCGCAATCTTTGTAGGGCCTAGGTCAAAGGTGTGCTGTCGCTGCAGCCCATCAAAAATATTTTGTGGCAAGATGCCTTTCGTGACGCGCACGCGAGTAGAGCCTGGTAAAATGGGCGTCTTCGTAGCTGCTGTCGTAGAAGAAAAACTCAAGGTTCCAGTTTGACCAGCAAAAGGAACCTGGGGCTCAAGAATCAAGTCTCGAACCTCTACATCGTATTTAGCAATCACTGATGCATTCTCTTTCAGAGGAGTACTAAATATCAGTTCGAGTTCACCCGTTTCGTAATCAACGGTTCCGGCCGACCCTGAGACACCAACGAGCGTGTTATTCCCGGCTTGGTCTCGCAAAATCTCGCTATCCGCCTCAATCGTCAACGTTCCTGGAGCTATGGGCAGGCGACTTAATCCCTTGTCCCCGGCGGCAGTGAACATCATAGCCTGCCCATCAGCGGCAGGTTCCAACTTTACAGCTTCTGGACTAAGCTCGATGGCAAGGCTTCCCGGACTAAGCGGGAACACATCAATTTTCGATGTAACCGTTGTGACTTGACCATCGAACACCGGCGTTACAGCAAGTTTTTTCGGCAAACTCACGGTATATTCGGCACTTGCGGTAATCTTATCAGCAACGGCATTTCTCAGGCGAAGATTAACTGTTCCCTTTTCATAATCAATCACGCCGGACTGGCCGGCTGCGTCCTCTACGATACCTAGAGCCTTTTTATCTGTAAAAATGGAAGAGGAATCTGAAACGTAGGTAGCGATAAAGTTAGTGTCGCTTGTCGGTGCTGTTTTAAAGTTGAGTTCAATCTCTCTCGTTTCCTTATCGATTTTTCCACTGCTTCCATCGTCTGCAGAGAATTCACCGATGGCGTTCGAGGTAAAGATAACCTTTGCTGTTTCAACCTTGAGAGTCTCAGCAAGGAACTTCCTTCTCGAAAGTGCGTTTTCTCGTGAAAATAGAAAAACAGTGGTTACGCCATCAGCAGCGATATCAGGAGATAAAGTTTCGGTCACTTGATACTGATACTTTGCCGTAATGGCGGTACTTGGAGGAGGAGCAGTTACGAGATTTAAAGAAATACTACCATCTTGGTAACTGACACTTCCCTGTTGAATACCGTTCGCCATTAGCGAACCGATCGTCGACGTAGATGACGTCATTACGTCTGTGAGTTTTAGATCACCGATAGAGAGCGTCAGACTTCCTGGATAAATAGGCTTTTGTGAAAGACCATTCACACCAGAAAACGAGATACTTGTCTTCGTTCCATCAAGTGCTTCGTCAGGAGTGAGAAACTCCGGCGACAGTTCAACGGAAACAAGGCCAGGAATAACGGGTCTACTCTGGAATGATTCTAATAGGACATCTCCAACGCTGGCCTGAGGCAGAGACACTGTTCCAAGGACGGGGTCATTTTTACGAACATCAAAATTTGCCACAATAATTGAGTCACTTGATGGGGCACTTTCTAAGGTAAGATTGACGTTTCCCGTTTTGTAATTGACCGTCCCTGTATTGGCTGTGGGAGGGTCAGTGCTCAACTTATTCGGAACTAAATAATCCGACAGCTGGATCCCGGCAATAGATATTACGAAGGTTCCGGAAACAATTGGAGTTGCTTTGACAGCGTTCTCACCACTGAACGTTATCGCTCGGTTTTTTCCATCTAACGGAACATCCGGCGTAAGCACTTGTGATGTAGTAATCGGTCTCGAGACCGTCGTTGGAGCCTCGCCGGAAAGATCAATACTCGACAATTGAGCCCCTGGCCCCAAGGCCCCAGACAATGTTGGATCAAATCCGGCCGGCCATTTGGTTGCCGAATCGTACCAAGCTCCTTTGATATCGGTGAGCGAGTTCGCAAGCGTGAGATCCAATCCACGAATATCTGTACACTGGCAAGGGTCGTCAGCTGAAATCGCCTGCTGGTAACCAAAACAACCATATTCTGTTGTGTTTGGGCAATCAGCTATTCCTCTACAGGTCCCCGAAATCGTCTTACCGTCTAAGGTCCTGCACTGACCTAAGACTTCCGCGAATGAGTCAGGATTCAGCGTGCAGCCTTCTCTAGAGTTAGGAGCCGCGCATACCGAACAGGATTTGTTAGGATATCCAAAGAATGAATCAAGGCATTTACATACATTTCCAGAGTTTTCTCCTGTCGCTATGCATGTTGCATTAGCACCGCAGTCAGACTGAACCGTACAGCTTGGGAGAGGCGGACAAATGTTAGTGTAGGTATCGCCATTCGGTGCCTTGCTCGAGTCGACAGGTATAATGCTTGTTTCGGCCAACGCGATAGAAGTACAAATACCTCCATTTGAGCAGGCGTAGGATGTGTCAATGCAGGTTTCAACGCACCGACTCTTCGTTTCAGTCTTCAGCTGCAAACAAAGTCCACGCTCACATTGTGAACTGGTCGAGCATTCTGCACCAAGCGAAGAGCGATTAGTGGATGATGAAGAATCTGTGTTCGAGCATGCAAGGCCCGCGATAGATAAAGCAAAACCAAGATGAACATATATCAATTTGTTCCAGAGTCTATTGCTCACATTCGTCTCCTATGCCGTCATTGTCACTGTCGACTTGATTAGGATTAAACAGTCCTGGGCAATTGTCGCATTGCTCGACATAACCATCTCCATCAGAGTCTAAATAATTGGTGTTTGTGGAAGGATCGGTAAAGTTTACGGTGATGCTTCCATCTATGCCGAGCTGAGACTGCACCGGTGTCACATAGGAGTTATAAATCGTGCACGTATCGATATTCGGCTGATTAATAAAGAGATTTCCGCTTACCTTTTGTATGTCGACAGACCATGCAGCCAAAACGAGGTTCTCAGCAATCGTTAGGTTGCCGTTGACCGTTTTCAAACTCGGGAAATCAAAACGAACCAACGTCGTATTCGCGCTACTAATTCCGGTCGAAGTCCCGACAGTTAGGTTATTGACACTTGTAAGCTGCGCCATACTTATCGACGTTCCGCCATTTTGAGAAAGAGTCAGGTCACCTCCAATTTCAGTCAGAAGTGGAAGGGAGATTTGATTCAGGTAGCTACTGCGAATTGTAAGGTGGCCGTGGATTTTTTGTAGAGCGGAAAAGTCATAGGATGTAGGCGAAGAGCTTGAAATTTGTTCGATCGTCAGATTCCCATAAACTTCATCCAGTTGGTCGAACGCAGCCGAAGTAACTGTTGACCCAATTGTAAGATGTAAATCTCCGTGAACCTTAGTCAACCGACACAAAGGCAGAACAGAAGAATTAAATCCAGATGTAACAATAAGGTCATTTGGTCGTTGTGAGACTATGGTGGACTGAACACCTGCTTGAGGGGCCACAGAAAATTGTACACTTATTGCTCCCGTTTGATAATCAACCGTACCAGTGCTTAGGCCGTCACCGGACGCGAGAATTCCAACTCCAGTTTCGTCCACGAGTTCTGTGCCATCCTCAAGTGTTAGCACCAGACTAGAAGGGCTGATAGGAGTGCTCGAACTGACGGAAGGGACCAAATATACGAAATCTCGCGTTTGCCCATCGAATGCAGGCGTAGGAGAAGCGGTAACGGTATCAAGAAGAGAAATCTCCACCTGACTCTGTGCAGTGGTCGCTGAAGCGCTTGATATAGAAACTTGCGCCGTTTGGGAAATGGATAAATCGCAGGTTTCGATAGCACGTGAGTCAGACGCATCAACGGCCTGTGAAATGCCACTTACGCACTCGGAAAATGTAGATGTCTGCGTCCCTTCGGGTGAACAATCAAGAATATCTACAGGTACACATGCACCAAGTGACCGCTCGGTCACAATGAGACCCTCGGTAGATCGAGAACAACTCTCTGAGTCTGTCGTAAATCCGACCTGCTCTAGAACGCAAATCTCGCGTTGACGAGTACGTGTGCCTGTTTGAACACAAGCGTCTTGATAGGCGCAGTCTCCCCAGGCATTCGTCACTAAATCGTCGGGGTTTGGGCTATGGCTGCAAGACTGAGATTCAGAAACTGTCGCCGTCTGAGCTCCTCGACAAACGAGTAAAAACCGCGATTGCATACCCGTCAGGCTGCAGACTTGGTCCGTTTCGCATGTTCCCCATGGGCCTTCTTGCAAAGGGGTCGTTGGGGCCGGAAGTTCACAGGGGGCGACATCTGCAAGCGTTCTTTGCACGCAATCTTTACCTGTCGCACCACAGGGGCACACGCCTTCACACGCTCCTCGAGACTGACAGATCTGATAGGTCCTCGTTTGATAACCTTTCAGTGAGCAAGGATTTGTCGATGTCACAACGCAAGTGATGTTCTCCCAGCTTTGCGGAACTTTAATAACATCTCCGCTAAACAGACCAGAGCAAGGTGCGGAAGCAGGAATAGTCTGAGCATCTAAAATGGATGCATCAACTGAGGGCGTGCCAGCGTCTGTACTTAAGTCACTCGCTGAATCTGAACACGCCAGTAAAGAGAGTAGAACAAGACTGAACACGTACCGTGTTGAAGTAAGTAGCCTAGGACTTAGATCGAGGATGATTTTAGGCATACCAGTACCGTTGCGCTCTTTCCTTATTGTTCGATAAGTACAAACAAAGTCGAAGTCGCGCGACAATTCCAAGACTACTCTCGCTGACCGTTAGGTAAAATTTGCAGTCCTTCGAAGCTCGATTTTTCGGGAAATTACCCTATAAAAAAAAGCAGCGACCCGTCGAAAGGTCGCTGCTTGGAGTTTATCTCACCGGCTACGGTTAGTAGAAGTTTGTCGCTACTAGCCCATTGCAGATTCAGCGTTCGAACCAACCTTAAGACCCCAGTTTCGCACTGCCTTGGTCTTGGTACTCGTCGCCATGTGAAATGTGAAAGTACTGTTGGCCGCTGGAATCACCTCAAAATAGAGATTGTAAACATTGGTGTCCAAAGTCGGCGAAATTTTCGTTGCCTGAGCCGCGATCGTAATCGCGTTGCCTCGGCCACCCATGGTCGCATTCAACTGACCGTTTACCTCGGTGGGTTCTTTTGGATAGCATTTTTCGTACCAGGCCTTGTTTTCCTCGTCGAAATCGATGATCCACCAAGATAGCTTCGTCACTTTGTTCGTGGACAATGAAGCTTTCATTTTACCTTGCAACATTTCCGCGTTTTCAGCCGAGATGTAGCAACTGATAGCGACCGGATCACCCACGCCGCCTGCGAATGAAAAGCTATCAATAACGCCCGTACATTCAAGTTTTGGATCATCTCCGCCTGCGCCATCTTCAAAAGCCGCTTCGCCTTGAAATGGGTGGAAAACCTCGATATCTCGCTTCAGGAAGCCATCCATGTCGAGTCCTTCAAAATCGATAAGATATCCGTGTAGACCTTTATTTGTTGGGTCGGGAATAAATCCGGACTTCCAATCACAACTGTAATTTAATGCTGCACTCATAATTCCTCCTGATGCTCACGTCGCTACTTTGGGAGAGGCTAGAAGTCTCCCAAACGCAGTGCAAACACCGATTCGCGAGCGAAGCTAGCACAGTCCAAAAAGGAGTGACAGATTAAGACTGCGATTTCTCAAAAACATTTGGGTTACGCAGACACATCGCGAAATCAGGCAATCACAGACCAATTATCTGTCGGACCTAGGCTTTTCCCAGCTATTAGTGGCTCGAGTGCATCATCGACAAAGCTACGGAACAGGGGCTCAACAAGCTCAGTATGTACGTTGCTGTGCGGAAAACGTAATCCCGGGGAGTTATTGACCTCAAAAAGCCAAAGCCTACCATCGGATTGTAGACCGAAATCTAGGGACAAAAAGTGAAATCTGCGGGATTTACGCCGCGTTCCTATGAGAAATCTTGTACTTTGCGCAAGTTTACCGACGATTTCGCCGACCTGTTTGATGACCGATTCATAATCTGCAGACTTAGGAGTGAAGACCCCATACTTCTGGCGATTGAAAGATTCGAGTTCCGCTGCTTCCGGGACAAAGTTTGATAGCTGACGAGCAGGCTCAAGTGACCCGCGAACATACGGTTCGGCGCATTTTCTGAGCAGGCCCGTACGAAACAAGCACCAAAATAAGCGCTCTTCGTCGTGAACGAGGCTCACATAAAATCTGAGGTCATACTTTCGCCCATCCAAAAGAGCCGGCGTCTTCAGACTCGGCTGAAGAACATACCGATGTTGCGGTTCAACGTGCCTTAGCGCTTCTTCGGGTGTTTTCAATAATTGTATTCCTGAAGCACGATCCCTTACCGAGTTCTTTAAGAACCATACCTCCCCATCTCGAGTTGCTGGTTTCGGGCCATACCAACCACCGAACTGAATCTGATAACTCGGTGGAATAAAGCCATTTGGGCCGACCTCGGACGCCATGGAGGTCACGAGGTTCGTCTTATTCGTTATGTGATGCGTATCCAAAATCGTACTCGCCACTTTGGATAATCTTTCGTCAGAGCAATAGTCGTAGGTATCACCTTCAATATAATCTAATCGACCCTGGTCTCTAAATTCTTGAGCTTCGATAGGAAGAAACTCAACTTGGATTCGCGATGCCTTCCCTTTCTTTATTTTCGTGCCTTCTGCAATTCGAAGAACGAAAGGAGGAACCCCAGAACGCGATTGAACCCGTAAAGACATCCCTGCCTCAAGCTTCACCTTTACACCGGAAGCCTCTTTTTCTTCGATGTCTTTAAAGAGGATGCGGCGGCTGCTTCCACGCTCACAAATCTCATAATTTCCAGCAAAGAGACGAGAGTTTTTCTCATTGAGCTTTCGCTGACTCCAATCTGAACGCTGACGTAGCTCTGCATACAAAGGCTCGAAAATAGACGAGGCAGTCATTCCGTAGGTTCTTAGATAAGTTGTATCGTTCGGAAATACGAACGTCTTTACAGAAGTCGGCACGTCGACAAGAGTCTCAGTCACCGCTACTGATTTGTCACTAAAAACCGGAAGAATCTCCAGACCGAAGGTTGAGATTTCGCGCCGTATCGCCAATATTCCCCGCGACAATGGAAACGCGAAATGAGATCTATCAACTATTTCCTACACACGTCTGGGAGATTAAGCTGCCAGAATCAGAGTACGCGAGTCTAAACGCAACTCTAAAGAAGAGTATCTTCGAACAGCTGCCTGTCGCTGAAAGTGATGAAGTTCGGGAATCGATTCAAACTCCGAATCATCTTCATAAAGAACGAGAGTTCAACGAACTCACGAAAATCATAGAGCAAGCGGGCGCGAGCATCCTGGACTTCTTACAAACCGAGCAAAAGGCGCTCGATATTACGGGTTGCTGGGGCAATCTCAATCCACCGGGAACAGGCCATCAACCTCATATTCATCCAAACAACTATCTAAGTGGTGTCTACTATGTAGATGCACCAAAAGGTGGCGACCAAATCTGCTTTTTCGAGCCAAGGCAGCAGCTGGAAATGACAACCCCAAAATTCACTCAGAAAACCGAACAAAACTCGAACATGGTTACACTCACGGTCACAGATGGAACCTTACTTATTTTTCCGGCTTGGTTCAGGCATGCTGTTCCTCCCAACCGAAGCACAAAGAATAGGCTCAGTATTTCGTTCAATCTAATGTTCTCAGATTTTACGAAGACGATGAGTTCACCGATGTGGAAAGGTGCAACTCAACAATAACATTATTCTTCTCCGAACAATAATTCCATCGCGTCCGCGAGAGGATCCGTCTCAACTTCTTCTATGTCACAGTCAGGGCTAAATCGGCTGAGGCTGTGTGTAACCCACTTAACAAAATCTTCAAACCGATTGGGTTGAAGCATGAAATGCCACCATCTGCTTTTGCCGGTATGTTTCAATAGGAGCATATGACAGTCTTCTCCCAATTTCTTCACGACTCGGTTTGTGCGGTCAACAATCACAGACTCTACACCCCGCAAGGAGCAATGACCTGCCTCTGAAGTAGAATCAGGCTTCCGGTAACTAATTCGGTCTGCACCCCAATCAATCGAAAAGAATCGGCCTTCTACTTGCTTAAGTTTATATTGTTCATTCGCCCTTCCACCCGTTTTGTAAAACCCGCCACCCAATTTTGAAAAAAGGTCCTGAGGTTCGCGAAATCCTGCAAAAGTGCTTCGAATGCTTCGTATGTTATCCGTTGGGCCGTTAGGGCCGCGTATGAGGTTTATCGTGTGATAAACTTCATTCTTGCTATTGCGAAGTTCGACTTTGCCTTCTCTCGCTTTTAGGTCAAACGTAGCGAAACCGTTCGTATTGAGAATCATGTCGAGCGAATGTTTCGGACCGGCCGTTTCTAACGAAACGATGTTGTAGTCACCTAAAGTCTTACCGAAAATCTTCATAGGCTTAGCGCCCGCGCCTCCGCCGCCGCTGAGAATATAATACGTCGAATGATTTGCTCCACCCCGTTGGTAATGAAGCATGCCACTTCCCATAAAATGGTCATGGGCTACGACATTAAAGTCAAAGTCTAACCCGAGGTCGAAAACAACGGTATTGAAGATCAAAGAACAGATATTTTCAGTCAAAGAAGTCGCACCCGCTGCGTAAATATCCGAGCCTGTGACTCCCGCGGGCATCCCTTCCGACTCACGTTCCTGCTCTATATCATCGGCTGCGTTGACCGCAGCTTGAGTGCGAAACATATTCGCGAGACCCCGACGCTTCTTGGCAGTGAGTTGCCGTTTTCCGTAGGTCAAAAAACCGTGGTGTCCCATAAGAAGATTCCACTTTGCGTTTCCTGCAGACAATGCCTGATATGCCTCGCGGAGCCATCTTTGTTGAGCTTCGTCGAACAAAAAGGTCTGCGTATCAATCACAAAAAAGTTCGCTACGTCGCTGGTGAGCGCGTAATAACGAAATGGCATATTCCAACCTGCGCCATTAGGGCGTGCCAAGTAAGTGTACTCGACCTGCCGCATAGCACTTTCAAAAGAATTGATGTCACTCAGATGATTTCCGGAAGGTTGAATGGAGTGCCCATGATAGCCGTAGTCATGATTGCCGAGACAAACGTAATTTTCTAGCTTTTGATCAAGATGTCTCGCTCTAGAAAACATTCCACCTTTCAGGCCAAGTTCTCGATACATCTCCAAATATGCGCTCTTGTACATTTTGTCGCCCGTTGCCCAGGTTCCGTCTTTGGCACTCGGAGGCAGTCCATCTTCATAAAAGTTATCGCCTAAAAGAAAATTAAATGTCACTGGGTTTCCATTGAGGCGTTGCCCCAAATGCCAGGTTTTCATAGATTCAGCTGTTTTCTTTTGGGCGCCAAGCGCCCACTTCTTGAAGTCAGTATTCGTTCCTTGGCAGCCAAGCGCACTGAATACGAGGCGTCTTTGGCTATTCGTCTGATATAAGTGGTTTAGGTCCCCGACGAAATCAATATTTTGGCCGGCAAGCATTGTCGTAGACCGGTACCTACCGCGAAACTTAGTTGCATAACTGTTCTTAAGTTCTACTGCCCTGGCATTCGGATGCATTCGGTTCAGGTTGAGTCGTCCTAGAATAGTGGAGGCGGAAAGCTCGGGGAGCAAATGCAACGCAGCTCTTCTAAATTGAATCCCGGTAATGACTGCTCCCCCGCCTCGAACGTCCACATCGGAAAGGAGGCGAGCGATATACGCTCTCTTTTCTTGGTCATTTAAAGAGGTCCAATAGTCATACTGATCTAAGACCGCGGTGAGAAGTTGCATGAACGTATGCCCAGCTTGAGGAGTGATGGTTACATCATTGTCGGGTAAAGTCGCCACCGGGGGAATATATTACCAAAAGCTACTTGCGAAAAGTGATGAGAGGCAAAGTTGGCGTAATTCAAAACGTTTAATTTTCAGATGAATCGAAAAATAGCGTCACAATGCAGCGTTCGACCCTTGTGAATGAGGGTCAAAACTTAAGTCAATTCTGATTCAGGAAGAAAAGTCGCCAGCTATATAAATCAACGAGCCGTACAATCCTCGTCGACCATCTTAAGTTTTTCTTCATTTCTAAACCCGAAGATTTTTGGGTTCTAGCGACAGATTTTCTACTCGCGAAAGGTCTCCCTTATTCATTGTGGAAAGTCTTTTCTTTTCACCGCCAGGCAGAAGTTATTTTTCGGCAAAACAATCGTTATTTGGCAGATTCGTATTTCGAAGTGCTCCGGTCACTCCTCTTTTGGAGAACTATCGAAAAGAGCAAATTATGACCATTCGAGAACTCGCTGATAAATATGGATATGGCGTCGGGATTGTCACGGTCTAGCGCTCGAACGACTATGCTTTAGAGACTCCAAATATCCATAATAATTTGGGATTTCTAATCAAGCCTTCATTCAGAAACACAGTCTTTCCAAAATCAACATAGTCAGTCACCGCACTTGTCATTATTTCACCCCGCACTGATGAAGAAAACGCTCTCATTTTATCTCCTCTCCACAGTTGGAATATTCGTACTTTTCGGATGCAACCTGCAGGCACCGCCCATTCTCCACCCGAACCCTGTTGATCCTACCTTAGTCGCCGAAGCCGATTGTGATGAGTCACCGATTGAGAAAGTTGAGCCCGAGAACAAACCAAAACTGCCAGAATTGGTTCAAGCCAACGGTGGATACAAGACCGTTCCGCTTGAAAAAGAAAACATTGTTCTGAAGATTGTGCAGAGTGACGCAAGTCCGGTTGAAGACTTCAATACCCCTGAAATGGCCATGCAAGCGAATCTAACCCACGTCACGCAAATGGGGTACGACGCGTGCGATCAAGGAGACAGTCCCGATATTATTCTGTTTCATGAATTCCCATTCTCTGGATACGTGTACGGGAGTCGGCGAGAAAAACTGGCGATCGCTATCGATATTCCAGGAAAAGAAACAGATGCCATGGCCGAGCTTGCTAAATACTGCGACGCCTACGTGATTTTCGGAAGCTACGCGAAGGATTCGGATTGGCCAGGACACGTTTTGAGTCTGACAACCATCATCAACCGACAGGGTGAAATTCTCAAAAAAGTATGGAAGCCGCGCAATATCAAACGCTTCTACAGTACCTTTGAAATCACAACGACAACTGTCGAGAGTGTGCGAACGAAGTTTCGTGAGAAGTACGGAGTCGAAGAAGAACTGCCCGTCATTCGAACTGAGTTCGGGAACATCGCCGTCAGCACTGCACAACTTGACCCTTTGGTATTCGCAGCATTCGCTATGCAGGGTGCGGAACTTATTCTGCGAACTGCGACACTTTATTTTGAGACGGATGCGATTCACACCGCCATGGTCAACAACGTTTACTCAGCCATGGCTAATATTCCGCACGAATCTAAATATGGTGGCCGCTCTTTGGTTGTGAACCCCGAAGGCGAAGTTGTCGCACAGGCCCAAGGTAATTTGACAGAAACGATCGTGACCGCACGCATTCCGATCGGAGATTTTCGTCGCGGCCGTATGCTTCCCCAATATACTACCGAATTCACCCGACACATTTTTGAACAGTACCAGCCCGAAATCCCGATGGATCATCTGGACTTACCAGAAGAGGAACTGCCAGTGAATGGGAGCGCGATGAAGGCACTCTTGGACCGCATCAGCCGCTGGCTCAACTGAGGCATCCTATCCCGACGCTCATTGGGTTTCTCCGGAGAAAGTCTGAAACCACACATTGCAAAGGCCTGCTTATGGGGAGTATCGTTCGGGCCATGCAGTCCATCCGCTATTACGTCGGCCTAATCACTTTTCTCGCACTGTTCAGCTGCGATGCCGCCACCGACGACCGCCGAGTTGCACGCCGCGGTAATTCATCAACTCCTGACACTGGAGTGGAGGTTGTCGCCGACGCCGGCTTCGCCCTGGACGCAAGCCAAAACAGCCCCATGGATGCATCATCTGCTCCACAGGACGCAGGAAATATGATGAACCCCGCTGATGCAGGTGCTTCGACCGAATGTGTTGGTGACCCAGCTTTTACGGGTCAGATTGGTGGCACTGAAGTTCCCAATGGCGGTACCGCTGTCTTCACTCCTTATCCCAGAGATTATAACGCAGGTATCGAAAATCTCATTTCTGCCATACCGCAAATGCATGATGAGACGGCTGACGTCGACATTATGATTACGAACGCGACCGTCGTTGCGACCTCACATCGTGGAAATTCCGATATCCCAAGGTTTAAAACCAATTTTTGGGTCGCGGACGGTAAAGGCATCATCGAAGTCCGTCTTTATTACCCAGAAATAACTGAAGATGAATATCCGAGCTTTGAGGTTCGAACCGGCCAAAAGATATCTTTTCGTGTGACAAAAGTTCAGCGCTATTATGAAAAAGGTCAAGTACAGCAAGCCACCGACTGGGAGCTCGAAGATTCGAATCAACCGGTTTACATATGGGAACCGGACCGAGAACTTACAACCAGTGACGTTCCACGGTTGGTCCGCGTTACGGGACGATTAGAAGGCGAAGGCGCAGACTGCGGCAGGACTTCCCGCTGCTGGGAACTCGACTACGGCCGGGGAGCTCCCGTAACTTTCCGCACTTCATCAAATATCGTAGGCACGGGTTCGTGCGTCACTTTTGTAGGGCCGCTAGAATCTTACAATAGTTCCGTAAAGTTCAATGTTGTGAGTTTCTCCTGGGTGAAGATTTATAATTGAACTTCGCGAAGAGTACTCTGGACATATTTACGCCCACACACGCCTATGTCCGTAGGACTGTACGTAAGCACACCCTGTGCAAACGCTCCTATGATTTTAGACGTTACGAAACATCTCAATCTGTTCATTCCCGTTGAAATCACGAAAGCTGCAATGTCTCAGATGGTATCAAGGGTGCTCTTCGTGGATGAGCGCTCTGTGATCAACAACTAAAACCTAAGTGATTACGTAAACATAATTAACAACTGAGTATGTGCTTTCTTCGTTCCAATCCTTCTTTTTTACCATTTCGAAACTTTATCCTTGGCGAATTTAGAAACTACGACTAAGGACGGCCGAGTAATTTCAGTGCACCATTCTCGGTGACGGTTCCTTGATCATATCCACCAAAGAATCTGCAGCAGTCACGGATATTAGATTTTCATGAGAACACAAGACAAACGTGCGCCCAAGGCGAACAAAAAGAAAAGTCCGAATCGGCGACGTAAACCAAAGTCTGCGCATTCGGCTCGCCGCAACGGAAAAGGGCCCCGCAAATCGTCAAAGCGTGACCCAGCGAAAGCTTCCGCTGAACCTAAAGAACGTGAAGTTGCTTCTATCGAAGACCGAGAACCAATCGAACTCTCCGGTGAGTTCGCTTCACTTATTCCCGAGATACAATACGCTTTGCATGGTGAAGGTTACGAAAAACCGACGCCCATTCAATCACAAGCCATTCCTCCTCAGCTTGAAGGTAAAGATATCCTGGGAAGCGCCCAGACTGGGACAGGCAAAACCGCGGCATTCACCATTCCTATCCTGCAGCAGTTGAGTGTCGATTACCGCCGCAGTCACAAACGTCGTCCTAAGGTCCTCATCTTAGCCCCGACCCGAGAGCTGGCCGCCCAAATCGGCGATAGTATTGCCACATACGGGACATTTTTACCGATTGAGCACACGGTTATTTTTGGCGGCGTTAAACAGGGACCGCAAGAGCGAGCAATGGACAAAGGCGTCGATATCGTCGTCGCGACTCCGGGGCGACTTCTGGACCTAATGCAGCAACGCTTTGTCAACTTGAGCGATGTTCGAACCTTTGTGCTCGATGAAGCCGATCGAATGCTCGATATGGGCTTTATTCGAGACATCAATAGAATCCTTGAGAAGCTTCCGAAAAACCGAAGGACCGCGTTCTTCTCAGCCACTCTCTCTCCGGAAATCAAGAAGCTCGCGAATAGCATGCTCACAGACCCGGTACGAGTAAGTATTGACCCAGGTAAGCCCACCGTTGAGAAGATCCAGCAACGCGTACTCTTCATCGACCCGAAACAAAAAGAAAAGGCGCTGGTTCAGATACTTCAGCAGCCAAAAGTGGGACGCGCAATTGTCTTCACCCAAATGAAGTACAAGGCCAACCGAGTCACCAAAACTCTTGTAGACACGGGCATCACGGCAGCACCTATTCATGGAAACCGCAGCCAAGCTGCACGAACCAAAGCCCTCGCCGGCTTTCGAAGCGGCGAAATCAAAGTTCTTGTCGCTACCGATATTGCCGCTCGCGGCATCGATGTCGATGGTGTCTCTGATGTCGTGAATTTTGATCTTCCGGTCGAGGCCGAAACCTACGTTCACCGTATTGGCCGCACCGCTCGAGCGGGTACAGACGGGCAAGCCTGGACTCTATGTAGCGCTGAAGAAGGTCAGCAACTCAGAGATATCGAGCGCTTGATCAAAAAGACGATTCCCGACGACCTGGACCACGATCTTCACTCCGAAGAAGCCTTTCACTCTGCACGGATTGCCGAAAGAGCTGGACGCCCGCCTGTCAAACAACGGGGCGGACGACGCAGCTCACCTCGCAATCGGAATGGTTCTCAAAGACCTTCTCCTCGTGGACGCAACGCGGGACGCGGCGGACGCAAAAGCAATAGCTCTAGCCAAACGCGGCGCCCTCGAAATAGTCGCGGGCGAAAGTAATTATTTTCGCTGCGAAAGCCGAAAAGAGACTTTCTCACCTCTCTTGAACTGCCCCGCTGAAAGTAATTATTTTCGCCGTGAGAATCGAAAGCAAACTCCGACACATAACTTGTAGTTTAGCCCCGAAAGTAATTATTTTCGCTGCGAAAGCCGAGAGAAGGGTCTCGCACCTTAGTTGAATGACTCCGCTGAAAGTAATTATTTTCAGACTTCAGAAAAAAGAGCCATCACTCCTATATCATTTATCAAGGTGTTCCTCGTGATGACAAAAGTATGCGGCTCACATCAATGTCACGTAAGCCGTTCGAAACTGAATTATTCCGACAGACTATTTCATCGTCCAGCGACCGTCACCATTTCCATCAATGAAGACTGGGTTGGTGAAGCCCCAGCTTGGACGAGTCGCCGCATGTTGTGAGTGACTCTGATTTCCGCGAACTTTCATGATCACCCATGCGTCTTTGCCCGGCGTGATAGATGTCGTGACCGTTCCCTCAAATCGTATC
>JAYZDF010000043.1:0-116664 GCA_036337945.1 Myxococcota bacterium | reverse complement strand
GGCTAGTCATTCTCTTTTTCGGGTGCCCAGTTCGGATGGGCAAAAGGAAAGATAGAAGTGAGGGCTTCATCACCATAACTTTTTCCTTCAATGTGTTTCTCATAAAGAGAGCGAACTGCCGTGAATAGCTCGTGATTATAGTCCACATCGTCGACCAGTAATTCCGATAACTTTCCGAAAGTGTCTGCGACAAATGCTCCCGGCAGCTGAAAAGCTGTCGCAGGTAGATCATAAAAAAGGGCATCAAGCTTATGAGGCATGAGTCCTCTTGGTGCTTTCAGTGCATCGTCTAGTCGCATTGCGAGATTGAAATAGGCACGGGCTCCACGCTCAAGGGCGAATGTATATAATTCGCGCTTTTCGTAGTCTTGCCCTACTAAGGTTGAAAGTCCGGTAAAAGCAACGATGATCTCATACGGTGCCTGCGATTGAGTAATCACCTCGCTTAGACTCACTTCGGCCTTGTGCGAACCACCGAATTTGCGGAAAAACTCGGCAACCTCGTCGAGGATCATTTTCAAAGAGGTTTCGTCTTGTTGAGAGGTTTCTTTCTTTCGAGGAGGTTCTTTCTTTTGCGCTGGGCCTCCACTCAAATGTTTTCTTTTTGGGCGCTCAGGCCTTGATGCGTGAGCCATCGCCCATCTCCGAGAAGGAGGTTGTTCGGACGACTCCGGCTTTTGAATTTGCACTCCGCGAACACCGGTAGCCTGCCATGGTGCACTTCGCCCACCGTCTTCACGAGAAAACCGTCGGCCAGGTGGAGTGACGCCCCGAACACCTTTTGCTCGCCAAGGCGCGTCGTCATCATTTTCGGTCAAGGCTATGAATCCCCAATTATGGTTTGGCGGCGATGTGACTATTTTCGTAGTCCGCCAAGGCATTTCCTATGTCATCCTGGACGTTCCACATTCTTCGTGCACGTCCGTCATAATCGTTCATCATGACCGAAAAAACCAAGACGCGATTGTCCTTAGTGATCACATATCCAGACAGCGCGCTGACGCCGGTAAGAGATCCTGTTTTCGCTCGAAGTCTGGATTGGGCGGCCCCTTCAGAAAAACGTCGAGTGATGGTTCCCGATACGCCCGCAACGGCTAAAGAACTAACGAACTCAGCGCGTAACTCGAAGTGCTTATACATCGCTTCGAGTACTTTTGTGACCTGGATAGGTGTGAGGCGATTAATATCGTTTAGGCCCGAGCCGTTACCAAGCACAAAACTGTCTTTTTCAATTCCAATTTCACTCAGATATCGACCAACGACCTCGCAGCCTTTTTCCCAGGTTCCTGGGGAACCAATAATTTCGGCACCCATGGTTTTGAGAATTTGTTCCGCGATGAAGTTATTTGAGTATTTGTTTAACGTGTTTACTACCGTGGTCAGTGATTTTGAGTAATGAGTAACAATTGGAACAACCTTTTCAGGTTGAACGACACCTAAACGCACCTTTCCCGTGACCTCGATTCCTCTTAGTCGTAAAAATTCTGCTAAGACTTCTCCTGCGTATTTTGTCGGATGCTGAACCCTTTTGTAGTAGGACGCGCCACCGTAGTGATTTACGGGTAGCCGCCCTCGTACGGTGACTCCGATGCTTCCATCTTTCTCCCAGCTGGTACCCATCCAAAGCCGCGCAGCGGTTCGACGACCTCTCGTTTTTGCTGTCGTGGCGACTTTGATACTTGGAACGGGCGGAAAAACAGAAACTTCCGCACTACTCCCGATGTGTGGGCCGGGCATAACCAAAACTCGAAAGGTACTATAATTGGTGGCAAGGCCGCTTACTGGGGGCGCATAGGACTGGTCTGATTCTTCTTGTTCCCAACCCGGGCCTTCGTACACATCGTCAAAAAAGCTGTCGTCGACAATGAGGTCTCCCTCCACCTTCTTTATGCCTCGAAGTGCAATTTCGTTGACGAGGCCGAAAATAGACTCGTTCGTGAGTGTTGGGTCGCCATGCCCTTTAATATAAAGGTTGCCGTTTACAATCCCCTCTTTGAGTCCTCTGTCACGATAGACTACTGTCTTGAAGCGATAGTTGGGCCCAAGAAACCATAGCGCTGCTGCGGTTGTTACCAGTTTGACGTTAGATGCTGGATTGAAAAGTCGAGTTTCGTTGCGAGAGAAAAGAGTTTTGTTGTCCGTAATGGAGCGGACATGAACGCCGACCATTGCTTCGTTGAGAACCGGGTCACTCAGAATCGACTTGAGTCTGTCGGTGAGCTCAGCTTCAGCAGAGTCGAGGCTCTGTGTACGACCATTCGACGCAGCCATCGGCCAAACAAAAATTGACGCTGCGACAATGAGGGCATGTCTTCTCATGGAACTCACTGTCATTATACCGAGCCTAGCACACACTTGGTGCATTTCGCCATTTGCTGAGACCCCCAACCTGAGGTAGGTATACGGCCCACCCAGCCAAGGAAGGATTTCAACGTGGATAAAGACCTCAAAGACGCGCTCGGAAACATCATTATCGGCGGATTCGCGGGAACGACCGTTCCAGACGACTTCAAGACCCTTCTTGAGAATCAACAGGTCGGAGGAGCGATTTTATTCTCTCGCAACATCGAATCGGTTGATCAAGTCGCGAACTTAATTCAGAGCCTGAAAAATTTACGATCTGATATTTGGATGGCCGTTGACCAAGAGGGAGGCAGGGTCCAGCGTCTCAAAGATCCATTTCCTCAGCTGCCTCCAATGAGAGCCCTTGGTTCCGAGCAAGAAGCCCACAAAGCCGCCGTTCTTCTTGCCCATGCGCTCTCGTGGCTAGGTTTTCATCAAGACTACGCACCGGTCTTGGACGTCGACACGAATCCCAACAATCCCGTCATTGGTGATCGGTCTTTTTCTTCCGATGCGTCCGAAGTCGCCAGGCTTGGTTGCGCCTTCATTAGTGCTTTACAGTCAGCGGGAATAGCGGCTTGCGGAAAGCATTTTCCTGGCCACGGTGACACCAATCAGGACAGTCATCTTGAGCTTCCTCGCCTTGATCATGATTTAGACCGCTTACGTTCGGTTGAATTGATTCCTTTCGCTGCGGCTGCAAAGGTCGGTCTCGCCTCGCTCATGACGGCCCACGTGCTGTTTGAGCCGCTAGATTCCGAACATCCCGCGACTTTGTCAGAACACTTTATCGAGCCTATTTTACGAAAAGAGATGGGGTACGACGGAGTCGTAGTCAGTGACGATCTTGAGATGAAGGCCGTCGCAGATCACTATGGGATAGAGGATGCTGTCGTACGGTCCCTACAGGCGGGGTGCGACCAAGTATTGATATGTAGCGATACTGAGAGACAGGCCAAGGCCTACGCTGCACTCGTTTACGCAGTGGAGTCAGGTGTGCTCGCGAAAGAACGCGTTCTGCAGGCGGGTCAGAGAATTGACCGCATGAAAAAGCGATATCAAGGTTTGAACGGTCGCTTGCAGGGACTCGAAAACGAATTCTCTAAAAACGACTAGAATACGGTTCCTGAATTACCCGTGCTTCCATTCTGCCCGCCGGTTCCGCCGGCTCCGCCACTCCCTGTGACATACAGATTATTTGTCAGAATCGCGGCATTACTATTGGAGCGATAGATTCCATAGGAGACACCTCCTCCGCCTCCGCCGCCACGTCCACCGCGCCCGCCGTTACCGCCGTCGCCACCTTGCGCGCCCGCACCTGAGCCATCTGCTTTTCCACCACCGGCGGCTCCTGCTCCCGGTGTTCCGCCATTGCCTCCAAGCCCACCGTCTCCGCCGTTTCCGCCGTTTCCAGCTGTAATTGAGTTGTTGACGAGCGTAGCGGATGAATTCCGCAGGAAGATGCCGAAGCTACCGCCACCGCCGTAGCCGCCCGTTCCGCCGGTGCCACCGCAGCCGCCAGCGCCACCTCCTCCGCCGCCACCGCCGCGGTCACGATTACAAGGATTGCCGTCTGATATGCATGCAAAGATGTTGATGTAGCAGTCGTCAGCGCCTCCGCCTCCGGCACCTCCGCCTCCGCCTCCGCCTCCGGCGGTTCCTATGCCTCCGGTGCTACCGCGGCTGCCAACCCAGCGATTTTGTGAAACGTTTCCAGCTCCATTACCGCGGCTACCCGCTTGACCGGTGGCTCCACTTGACCCATTCGATCCATTCGTTCCGTTTTGACCGTTTTTTCGGCCCGCGCAGCCGGAACAAAACGAACTGTTACATACGGCCGCACCGCCTCCCCCGGAGCCGGCACTCCCTGCTCTAGAACCTCCGGTACCGGAAAATCCACTTGTTCCGGAACCGTTATCGTATCCGCCGTATCCGCCCGCTCCACCTTGTGCACTACACGAAGAGCTTCCACCAGCACCTCTGCTTCCATTGCCGCTGCAGCCATCGCATCCATCGCCGCCTGAAGAAGCGTTTCCTCCAGATGACCCAACAGATCCGGTTGAACCATCATTTCCTCTCGCGCCGTCTCCACCAATAATGATGCTGTTTCGGATTTCTAGGTTAGCACCTGAATTGAAAATATAAATTGCTGTTGAGTTACCACCGTTACCGTTTCCATCTCCTGCCACCACCGTGAATCGATCGACGATCGTTGATTGACTGATTCCTGAGGCAGTAATGGCCGCGATACCACTTTGACCGATCAGCGTTGTTGTATGATTCGCCGCCCGGCTCCAATTGTCCGTGGCATCATACCCTCCGAATAGAGATACACCGTTGGTGAGAGTAATCGAACCATTGTAGGTCCCCTGAGACAGATACACCGAAGCGCGTGTATTAGTGGTTTGCTGAATTGCGTTCGCGATTGTTGCCATCGGTGCTCCGATAGTTCCAGCATTGGCGTCATTGCCTATGGGCGCTGGAGCAACGAAGACTGCTTCTGAAGCAACTCCGTCAATTCCGTCGCAGTTGGCATCTTGAAAACTATCGTCTGGTTGG
Source organism: Myxococcota bacterium (assembly GCA_036337945.1). Lineage (GTDB taxonomy): Bacteria > Myxococcota > Kuafuiibacteriia > Kuafuiibacteriales > Kuafuiibacteriaceae > JAYZDF01. The sequence goes on along the minus strand of JAYZDF010000043.1, from coordinate 111,762 downwards.
TCTCCGTTACTCACGAAGACGCAGTTGTACTCACAACCGTTAGCGTCATTTTGATCGAGGTCATACCAGTGCGTATTACATTGATACTCACACGTGCCCGCCGCGTTTGCGCTGGCGGTCATATTCGGCTTCGTGGGACACCCTATGGCACTCCCGGCCAAAGCGCCCAGCAACTGCCCCGCTTGGGTACCAACATCTGTATCATTGGTGAAAATTTTGAGCTCACCCACGTCGTTACCGGCTGATAGTGGTCGGTAGCGAAGTTCAATGGTTTGGCCCTGATTCGGCATGACAACGAAAGGAAGACTTGGCAAATTTACGAGTTGAAAACTACCTCGAATATCTCCCAAAATTTCAATATTAGAAATGACGAGTGGTCCCACTCCAGGATTCGAAACCGTCGTACCAACGTCCACAAATTGTCCGACAAAAACCTCCGGATTATTCGGATTTGTCGCAGCAGTATTGAAGTTAAACGGCGGCGTTGGAAACATCCGCGCTTCCGGATTAATGGCTCGACCAGAAAGTCCTATTTCCAAAGTCGGGTTGAGGGGATCATTTGTTTGTAAAACAACAACTCCACCTTCATTGTTGGGATATGACGTCCCCACTGGATTGTATCGAATATTTAGTAACTGATCGCTGTTTGCTGGAATAGGGCCCAGTGACGTCGGGTCAACCGAAAAGGCGCTTGCAGTGGTTGAGGAAAGAGTGATCGAAGGTATACGGAGTTCTGAACCGCCTCGATTCTCAACCATGACTGTGATGGTTTTGGTATCACCCTGATGAACATCACTAAAGTCGGCATAATGTTCTGAAATTTCAATTTCAGGCGGCAGCAAAGCGGTTGCCGAAACTTGAATCGAACTCCTGGGATTCGAGCTATCGTCCGAAGAGATGATAACTGTTCCGAGGTCGGTACTCTCCATTTGAGGCGTGTATATGACCTCAAATGAATAGCTTTGGTTTGTGTCGATGGTCCAAGGAGGATTTCCCATTGAACCAAAGTCCAGAGTAAACGGAGCATTCGTCATTAGTTGAATGTTTCCTACTTTGACGCTGCCTGTTCCCATGTTTGTGAGTGTGACTGTTTGTCGGTACGTATAACCAACGAACGTATCGGTGTAGGTGATGGGGTCTGGGTTAATTTCCAGCTGTGAAAAAACAACATTGGCTCTCAATAAAACAGAATGTGTAGACTCGTTGGTTGCTGCACCGTCATTTGAAACAAGGAGTAGAGTTTCTTGAATTAGACCTGGTGAATTTCCCATAAAGCTCACAGTGGCTGTGGCGATATCGACTAATTCTCCGGTGGAAAGACGACAAACTCCGAGGTCTGTGGCACACACTTGCCCGCTTGCTTGGTCGCAATTGGTGTCGCTCATACAAAGGCTAGAGAACTGATTGAGACTTGCTGGAAGAGGGCGATCAAGTTGTACAGAAAAGTTGGTACTTGATTGTGGATCGACTCTTATTTCAGTCATTCGAAGTATTGAACCGTCCATCACGGAATCTCGGTTCTTAATGAAAAGTCGCCTTTGCGTCAGCTCACCAACGCGAACGTTACCAAAATCGAGTACCGTGATCGGCTCACCGTTACTTTGTGCTTCTTCGCTAAGAGCTAAAGAAGGAACCCCTTTGTACTCAGTAGTAAGCGCGACTAACACACGTGCATTTGGGGCATCTGAAATGATTTGAAGCTCTTCACTATCTGCGATGCCGTCGATGGCGAGATGAGCCACTCGGACCGCGAGTTCTTCGCCTGGCTGTAATGTCAACTCAAGTTGCCCTGAGGGCTCAACCGAAAACTCTGTGTCCTCATTAAGAAGGTCGATAGAACGAACGGTAAGGGGTTGCTCACCAACGCTCTTAATCGTGAGCGTCCTGACCGTTGAAAGCCCTAGTCGCGATCCCCCAAAATCTACTTTATAGGGTGCATCGCACCCTGAAAGTGTACACACAGCGATTCCTGGTTTGGGTTCCACCGCGGCGTCATAATTTAACACGCCGCTGTCTGGGGTGCTTTCCTGACAAATTCCAGCCCGACACAGCTGCCCGTTTGGGCAGTCCTCGTCTTGGCGACAGAGTTGCTGACTGGTTTCTCCAGCATCGGTCGTTGGGTCCACTGGACCATTAGGTGCGACGGCCTCACTGCAAGCGCTGGCGACAAACCCGAGCAGGATAACAAAACAACAGTTTAAAAACTTCACTCCCTAAAGTGTACCGACGAAAAGGCAGAATCTGCACCGATTTTCCTATTGAGAAGGCGGTCACACTTTCGTGGTGTTATTTAATAAGGGTAATTTCTAGTATCTCGCGCCGGATTTGATTGAGCCGCCTGTTTTTGGGAGGACTTGAGTCGGCCATTCGGGCCGCCAATTCTCCCCACCATGGATGAAACGATAACGCCCCCAGGTCTGCAGGACCTTCTTGATGTATCTTCGAGTCTCCTTGATGCCCACGGATTCAACCCATTCATCGAATGGGACAACTTCTTTTTTTGGAAGCGTTTTTTGTGCGTATCCAGGCCCTGCATTGTACGCCGCTAGCGCTAGCGCTTTGTTCCCTCGAAATTTTTTCAATCCTTGCCCTAGAACATAGCTCCCCAGTCGAGCGTTGAGTTCAGGGTCAAGTAGCTTCTGCGTGTCTGTAAGTCGTTTGCGATACACGTCAGCATAGGCTCCGATCCCCGTAGCAGGCATAAGTTGAAAAAGTCCCATAGCTCCCGCCCAGCTCACAATACTTGGATCAAAGGTTGATTCCTCGCGCGAGAGTGCAAACAAAAAAAGCGGATCTATTTTTTCTTTATTCGCGGCTCTTCGTATGGCCTTTGAGTAAGCTAGAGAATACGCAAGCTTCCAAGCTGTCCCAGATAGCTCTTCTAGGCTAGTGTCGAGTAATTCCGGGAATTGCCAACGAAGAATATGCTGGGCTCCTGAGAAATCTTCTAACTTGTGCAATACACTCATGACTTTCTGTTGATCCTGAGCTGATTTGTTTTTTTCTGCCCACCAGTGAACGAGTTCGATTGCTTCTTGTTTAAGACTTACCTGCTTGAGTAATAATGCGACCTCTAATGTCTTCGGCAAAACGAGGCTGCTCTCATCGTTGTTGGTTCCTACGACGCTTTTTCTTAACTCTGAAAGTGTTCCCCAGATTTTATTGGCCTGATGATTATCTAGACGTTCAAGCTGTCCCAAGGCCAACCAAGAGTAAAATGTAAGCGGATGCTCCTGAATAAGCGCAATATACTGCTTGATTGCTTCTCGCGGGCTAGATTTTTCAAATCCCTTGGCAAGCCAATATTTACCTTGCGGCGCATGTCTTCCTCGAAGGTGCTTTAGCCATGGTGCAGCCTTTCTATAATTTTTTTTTCGTATATGAGAGTAAGCCGTTCTCCAGGCAGCGAAATGAGCTTGGTCGCCTTCTGGAAAATCTTTCAACAACTGAGCCAGAACAGCTCTCGCTTTTTCATCTTGCCCGACACGCTCGTGAGCCCGTGCTAGCTGCACCATGGCGTCGTCTATAAAGCTATGTTTAGGATTGACCTTTTTCATATCTGCGACAATTCGTCGCACGGCTTTCACTTGCCTTTTTATCGTGTGGACCTGGGCGGCAAGCAAGCTAGATTTCATCCAATACTCCGATGATTTCTCACAATGTGATTTCGCTTGTTTAAGCTTTATAAGCGCTTGCTTATATTTTCGTATTTTACGTAACGCTTTGCCTTGTATGTATCGAACCTCACAGGGTGCAAACTTGATCAGTGACTCTGCTTCTAACAATGCCTGCTCATTCGCGTGTTCGCTCAGCAATATATGGAGACGTTCGAGTCGTTCTTTTGGGTTTGGAAGAAGTTTCTCTACGCCGTCCAGCGTCAAGGACCTCGCAAGCTCAATTGACTGAGAACTCGCCGGGACTTTGAATAAGAGTGCACGTGCCACCTGATTCGCCTCGACGACTTGTTTTTTCGCGGCGAATATTTGATAGGCTTTCTTCCATTCTACCGAGCTTTGGAAAGGACGACTCAGAACCGTCGCGGCTTTGATCGGTTCGCGTTTTGCTAGTGTTTCAGCGAGGACTCGCTCGATTTCTACTCGTACCGGGTGACTCTCCGCCAGGCGCTTGAGGGTTGAATCTGCCGAACTAATGAAAGAGAGAAGTTGGGCTTCCCGCCCGGTTCTTATAAATGCTCTCACTCGGATTAGAATGCGATAGGTCTCGAGTGCACTATTTTCTAAGGGTGTATCAGTCAATTCGAGTGTTTGCTCAGGCCAACCACTTTCCATCGCGACGACCGCCTCCCGAAACATAGATTTTTCCGAGGGTTTTACCGCCCAACTGGTCGATACGAACGGCACGATAAGGCAAAACAGAGCAAAAACCCGGGTCTGTATCTTATTTGGGTTAAGAACGGTCATCCAATACATATTACACTTCACGCCGGGCCGATATGTCCCTATCTTCTTCGTAGTCAGTCATGTCGAATAGACGTCGGTCAGAGAGGTCTCATGTAAGCCTCGATGTTGAATTTATTGTCAATGGTCGCAAAGAGCGTTTCCGAACCGCCAATGTATCTTTGCACGGCCTCGCTGTTTATTCTGATGCGATCCTACCTCTGAAACAGTTTGTAGAGATGGAAATCATTTTACCTCTTGCGTTTGGTAATGGTCGTGAATCCGTCCTGGTGACCGCACAGGTTATTCGGGCAATCAAAGAACTCAAGGACCAGACCGGGCTTTCTCATCTTGGTCTGGGATTCAATTTTCATTCTTTTTCTGATGAAGGCCGCGCCGTCTGGCGTCGTTTTCTAGGGACTACGAATCAGTCTCTAGAATCGGAAAGTCGCTCTGATCTTCCGCAGCGCATAATTAAAGACAATGACAAAATCGCTTTTGTAGTTCGCCCAAAAGACGCCGACCGACTTTGGCTTTTTTATGAAAAAGAATTGAGTCGAGGTCGAAGCCGAGTGGAGAGCCCCCAGGTGCTTACTGATTTCACGACGGTTGAGTTGATCGTTGTGCATCCCAAAACGGACGCTGAGTGGATTTTCTCTGGAACAGTTCTTTCCCAGATTTTCGATGATAATCAGAGAATCAATGTCATTGAGATAGGGCTTAATGATTTAAGTGCAAAAGACCGGAAAAAATTTCAAAAATTTATAAACACCGGCAACTCAAATAGACCTTCTAACAAAAAGTTCACGCCTGCAGCAGACGAAGAAACACCAACTCCTTTGCAAAAGCCTGCTCAAAAACGCCCGGCGTTTGCGGCCTTCTTTGATGAATTTGCTTCGAGTAAAAAAGATTAGTCTCGTACTGACTTTCGAGAATTAATACGAAAGCCAGTTCATAAACTCGCGCGCCACCAATGCATAAATTGTTACCCCGGTAATGTCATTGATTGACGTAATTAGTGGTCCAGCTGCAATCGCGGGATCGATTCCAAAACGTTTCAAAATCACCGGCTCTACTGATCCAAGAATATTTGCCGTGAGCATTGAGACACCCAATGCGACACCTACACAGCATCCAAGCGCTGGGCTCCCCTGCCACGCGGTTACAATCGCTGTGACCAATACCCCGCAAACTAGCGCGATAATTAGACCGACTAGAAAATCCTTCACGATTGTCTCTTTGAGTTCATCCTCGTGAATATTGCCTACTGCAAGCCCACGAATCATAATCATCGCCGACTGTGTTCCTACATTACCGCTCATCCCAGTGATGATTGGGACGAACGTGAGTAAGATAACCATTCTTTCAAAAACAGTAGAGGCCGCATTGAGTATGTATGTTGCCACCAAACCACCGATGAAAGTGGCAAACAGCCACGGCAGTCGAGTGCCAGCAATCTTAAACACGTCGTCGGAATAAACAAGTTCTGGCTCTGGTGATGCACCTGCCATCAACATCATGTCTTCTTCTGCTTCCTCGACCAAAACATCGTGAACGTCATCAGCTGTGATCCGGCCTCGTAAACGTCCGGCTCGATCGGTGACTCCAATTTCAACAAGTCCATAGTGGTCGAATGTTCGAGCAACTTCCTCTTGGTCCATTTTGGTTGTGACATCGACCAATTGGTCGTCCATCACGTCCTCTACTAAACATGTCGGATCCGCAAAAATAAGATCCTGTAACGCCACATTTCCCCGGTAACGTTTTTTGTCATCGACTACGAAAACCGACAGAATATCGACATCTTTTGCCGCTGCACGAACTGACTCCAGCGCGTCCAGAATGGTTGCATTTTCTAAAACGGCTACTAACTCCGTCTGCATAATGCCACCTGCTGATTCTGGATCATACCCAAGCAACTCTGTGACATCTTCACGATCTTCAAGTGGAAGCTGTGCGAGAAGTTCTTGAGCTTTGCTCTCGGGGATATTTTGTAAAAAATCAGCTAAGTCGTCAGAGTCCATCTCCTGAACGATGCGAGCGAAGCGTTGTGGCTGACTCAGTGTTAGGAGCCGGTTCTGTTCTGCGGGCTCAAGTTCGCCGAGAAGTTCAGCGGCTCGTTCTTCATCAAGACTTCGGAGAATAGCAATACTGGTGTCCTCATCCACCTCTCCGATCATATCGGCCACGTCAGCCGGGTGAAGAAGCAGCAGAAACGTTTTTAGATCTTCCTCACGTCCGGGTTGCAGCAAGACTTCCAGCTCGTCGACTTCTTCGTCGGTCTTGCGTTGTGAATCGAGGGACATCACCCAGAGTTAGACGTTATTCTCAAAGTCCGTCAAGTTTTCAACTCGATCTGGGCCCTATATCAGGTCAGTGAGTACAAGACATTAGGCTTTAAACGATGCTAAGCTCCCACGCGTGACTGAGGAATTGGATCAACCACTCCGAAGAATACTTGTGGTTGACGACGAAAAAAATATTCGTCGGATGCTGACAATGATCCTTGAAGGAGAGGGATATCAGGTAGAAGCGCTAGAGTCTGCAGAGCTTTTGCTTGAACGGCTCGCCAAAGGCGCTGTCGATACCGTGATGCTCGACATTCGCCTACCAGGGATCGACGGCCTGAGTGCTCTTGAAAAAATAAGAACTGAATATCCGGAATTAAATGTGATCATGATTAGCGGTCACGCGAATCTTACGGACGCGGTTCGAGCAACGAAACTCGGTGCGTTTGATTTTTTAGAGAAGCCTTTAGATCGCGAACGTATCTTGGTCTCCGTCAGAAATAGCGTTGAGCGTAACGCACTTACAGCCAAGATTCGTGCGCTCGAATTTGCGGAAGGAAGCGATGAACCAATGTTGGGTGAATCGACTCAAATGGAGAAAATTCGCGCGCAAATCCTAAAGGTTGCACCAACAAGCGTTCGCGTCCTGATCACTGGAGAATCCGGAACAGGCAAAGAGTTGGTAGCACGAGCTTTGCACCGCGCCTCGAACCGGAGCAGCGGTCCGTTCGTCAAAGTCAATTGCGCCGCAATCCCAGCAGAATTGATTGAAAGTGAACTGTTTGGTCATGAGAGAGGTGCATTCACGGGGGCTATACAGCGAAAAAGAGGCTGCTTCGAACTCGCCGATGGCGGAACACTTTTTCTGGACGAAATTGGTGATATGAGCCTGGATGCGCAAGCGAAGGTTTTACGGGCGATACAAACGGGCGAAATATGTCGAGTAGGGGGAGAACAGACCTTTCAAGTTGATGTGCGAGTTGTCGCTGCAACCAATAAAGATCTCGAGGAACTTGTTCGAACTGGTTTATTTCGCGAAGACCTTTACTATCGGCTTTCGGTCGTTCCTATTCAAACCACGCCTCTTCGGCAACGAGAGGACGACGCGATGATTTTGCTCAATGCGTTTTTGCTTCGTTTTGCCGCCGAGCATGCAGCACCACCGTTGACGCTCTCTGAAGAGGCAAAGACCGTTCTGATGAATTATTCCTTTCCGGGGAACGTTAGAGAGTTGCGAAACCTAGCAGAACGCTTGGTTATCTTGGCCGAGGATCCGATATCGGTCGATGACTTGCCTCCGAACATTCGTGGCTATCAACAAAACAACTCTTCTTCTGATGCACGAGCTGCCAGTGCGTCCGCGAATCATGTGCTTGATTTAGATGCATTTGGCGACCTCACATTACGGGAGCTTCGCGAAGTGGTAGAGAAGACCTACATCCTCAAGCGGCTCGATGAAACAGGCTGGAACGTTACGCGGTCCGCCGAAATACTGGGGATCGAGCGGACGAACCTGCACAAAAAGCTAAAACAGCTAGGAATTAAGAAAAGCGAGTAAAAAGAAGAGGTAATTTTTATTTCGTTGGAGAAGAACGAAATATTTACTTCATTTCAGCAGGCTTATCTGAAAGCTCCAATAGCCATTGCCGGATGCGACGCTCATCGCCAGGGGCAAATTGTTCGAATGCTGCTCCGACCATAAACATTTCCTCATCAGCATCCTCTTGCCACACGACTCTTCCGCTTACACGAAGGATTTCCACCTCTTTACCCTGAGGTACATATAGGAGTAGTCGCATTCTTTCTTGTTCTTCGAGCGGCTCACGAACTAAAAAGCACATCCCACTTGGGCTGATGTTTACGCTCGAGCTTTCAATCGCTTCTTGAAAGCGTTCCACCTCGATGCGAATTTTGACACGTTTTCGTACAAATCGCTTATGGAATGGATATTGTTGTTGTGCGTTTTGGCTGGTGTTGTTCTCGTTCATAGACTTTGTTTACTTTCTTCCGGATAGTAGTGAGTTTCCGAAGTCCACTGCAAGTCACGGAGAGCTAATTCTAACCTGATAACTTTGGGTTTTGCAAAAACCTGACCTGGTAGGTCACTGTTTTGCCCTTGTTGCAAAGAGTCAATTCGACTTGATCCTGTGGAAGTAAGCGAACACTTGAATACTTTCGACCTTGGGTAAGTTCCGCGAAGCGTACTGTTTCTAAATCCCTTGTTAATTGGCCTCCAGCCTCACGCGGAAATACAAGGTCGACGGAACGGTTTTTGTTTATCCGAACCAGTCTCAATCCCATGTGACCACATGATGGTGCTTTAGCCCCTTGAGGAGTCGGGTACCCTAAGACGTACTGCTGTCCATTTTCACTGAGCGTTGCAATATCGACCAAGCGCCCATTCTGACGGCTTGTAATTTCGACAGCTCGAAATGCGGTCGGTTCGGATACTGCATAGGGGACAGATCGTGCTCGTCTCGCTTCGATAATGTCATCTTCACTAATGATACTCACGCGTGAGTTTGATTGTGACCGGGAAAAAATGCGCGCCGGTGGCACGCTTCTTAGTGAATCAGTAGGCGTGACAAGGCGTGCTGGCAAACGTCGCACTCGACCTGAATCTTGAGCCCGTTGGCCTTGGTTTGAGGATTCGTTTGCAGAGCAGGGCGTAGCCGACATTTTTTCAGTGGCTTTACTTAGCCCGCTAATCACTGAGACGGGAGTCACTCGAAGCGCCGAGATATCCCGCTTTTTATTCGGGTTTCGTGCCCGAATTTGGTCCGTAACGGGCGCTTGTTTTTGTGCGCGAATTGCCATTGGTACTGGGCTCTTCACGACGGTGCGTCGCGCTCTTACGATTGCCGTCCGCACTGGACGTTTCAATTCCGCTTGAGAAACACGCTGTACCACCTGGTTCATTTCTGCATTTGGAGTCGCGAAAACGTTGGACTCGGTTTTCTTGGGTTTTGATAATTCCTTTTTGGGAACGTCTACCCATGAACCCAGGATCTCATCGGTCGGAGAAATCACGCATGGGTGCTCAGTAGAATCTGAGGGGGATTCCTGTAGTGCATTGACCAACCGTTCCAATTCACCAATTTTCTGGTCCAACATTGGGTCGATTTCGAAGCTGCGATTGGTCGGTGGCTCCGTTGCCTCTTCGAGTTTGCCCATGAGAGAGTCATCTCGTCGGGTAGCTTCTGTTTCTACCGCGCTATCTTCAACGTGCTCTGCACTGCGCCCACCTTCCATAACAACCAACGGAATAGGTGTTTTTGGTTGCTCAGCCCCGGTCGCTCGCCGAAGCGCTGCGTCGAATAATCTTTGGTCCACATTTGCGTCGACGTCTACCAGCCCAGATTCTTTTCTGGCCTTAGGTGGTTGAGGAATTGGAGCCTTTCGTCGTTTCTTCGTAGGACGTTCAGAGATTCCGCTACGCGGACGAGCTCCAAGACTCGTACTCGGAATCAGGGCACGAACTTTCAGTGTGTAGTCACCAATTTGGATAGCATCCGTAGGTTGGACGGGATGTCGTCCGGAAACCGGATTTGAATTCACGAGTGTTCCGTTTCCACTATTGTTGTCTTCGATATAAATCTGTTCGCCATCTAAGAACACTCGACAGTGAAGACGAGAAACGGTCTCATCTTCTAGGCGAATAGCGCTTTTATAGTGCCTTCCGATAACGACCGGAACTTCAGCTCCGAACAGCTGGGTTCCGACAAAGGAGTCGACTTTGAGAATAAAAAACTGGATGGCACTACCGGGAATGAACCGTGGTTTGGGCCGCCGAGTTGATTTTTTTGAGATGCTTTTTCTTACGCCTTGCATGTTCCGACTCCGTTCACTGCTCTCAAAATCCCTGTAACGTAAGCTTTAGACCTACATTTAGCATTAAGGGTATCGGATAGTTTTTTCGATCGTTGCTACAATTTCCACAGTGATTTCGATCTTTTCCCTCATTTGGCAGTCATCCGATCGCGTTACTCCTCTACAGCTGTTAGAAATGCCGCATGGGCGTAGTCATGACAGCCGAATATAATGGACAACTTCACTGCACGGCAGTCCATCAAACCTCGGGAAACACCTTAGATACTGATGCACCTCTTGATAATCAGGGTCGAGGTCTCGCGTTTTCCCCGACAGATTTACTTGGTGCTTCACTTCTTACCTGCGCCCTAACGACTCTCGCCATCAAGGGGCCAAAGCAGGGAATAAACCTTAGTTTGATGTCTGGAAAGGTAGAAAAACAAATGACTCAAGAAGGCCCTCGCCGAGTTAAGTCGCTCACGGTCCACATCGAGATCAAAGATTCACTCGAACCCACCCATCGCGATGCGATTGAACAAATCGCTGTCAACTGTCCGGTCGCCTTGAGCCTACATCCGAGCATTAAAATCCCGATTTCTTTCGCATACTCGGATTGAAGTCCCCTCGCTCCTTCGTCAGAATAGTCCTGTGGCGGTCCGCACCATCTCATGTCCCCGGTGTAAAACGGCAAATGAAGTCGGAGACGGCCGAGTTATCTTTTGCATTTCATGCGGAGAACTCATCGATGTGCGAAAAGTCGCAAGCGAATCACCTTCGACGGACTCTCCGCGCGCAACCTCGATTGTTGTCTCAACCGAATCAACAGATGAAGCCTCTCTTCCTGCTGAGTGGGCCAACGTAAATACGCAGGTTTCACAGGCAAAGGCTGAGGAACCAAAAACGGATGCACATATCGACGTCTCAGATCTCATGTCCGAACTCAGCCTAGACACTTCCGAGCCTCAACTCCAGGTTGATCTTGTTGACTCCTCAGAAATGGAACTCGAACCCACCTCTCAAATCATTGATGCCGAGCCTGATACGAAAGCGGACCCGATGACTCTGCAAGAGATTCACGACTCGGCGGATCAAACGCCAGCGCCCGTTTCTGATTCGCTAGATCCCAATTTGATTTCTCTTCCAGAAGATGAAGACTCCTTATCGACTCAGGATTCACTTGAAGAGAGGAGCGAGCCTCCACCTCTGGACCTCGCAGAAGCGCCGAACACCACTGAAGCATCCACACCCGAAGAACTTTCTGACGCCGACAATCTTTTTGCCGACCTTAATGAAACGAATCCTACTCCAGTGTTGAGTCAACCACCACCGCCGCTCTCGGACGAGCGACGATCGCTTCCTCGACGTCCATCTGTCCCTGCTCGCCCAGTGACTGACGCACCTCTTGAAGGAGAGGACCCCTTTGCCCATCTAAATACAGCGTCCCGAGTAACCTTCTCTCACGACAACCTAGAGAAGGCAGTCGCTAAGAACCCTGCTGAGGAATCCGCTCCAAGTCATGAACGTGGCGAAGTAGATCTTGTACGCAATAACGTCGTCGCGGAATCGGAGCCAGCCCCACAAACAGGCGATAATCCCTTCGACGATCTTGCCGCCCTTTCCGCTCAAGTGAAGAGCCGAGAAAATCAAGTGCGAGCTAAAACAGGCCATGGAGCAGCCTCCCACTCCGTTCCTCCACCGCCTTTACCTCCTGACCCTCCAACCGACCCAGAGAAGGACAGCCCTGTTCTCTCGCCTGAACCACCGACCGTAGATGGTCCCGCTAATTTATCTTCTGATAAAGTAAGCCATGGCCTTGTTGTAGATTTTAAGAGCACCCAACCAAAGCCTGTAGAACGTCCTACTACAAGTGCATTACCTGACATCAGCGAAATCAAGGAAAACGAATCGAGACCAACTTCGAGCGAATTGTCTTTACCGCCGAAGAGAGAAATTAGCTCTCACCCAGACGATGAAAATTTAGCGAATATTATCCGCCCTGTCGTCATCATTCCACTATCTCGTAAAGGAATTTATGAGATTGTCCATCCTATCGCGATATCAATGACTGCGTCGGAAAAACGACAACGAGTCGATGGCAAAAAATCTCTCGTTCTCAGTGGATTACTTCTGCAGCAAGCGAAATTGCTACGCGAAAGACTCCAGAATCAGGAAATAGAATGTCGCATTGCAGATCCCGCAACCCTAAACACAGGAATTAATCTCGCAGCCGTTTCTCCGGACTTAAATCAAGCCACAAACGTATTCAAGAGAGTAGTCATCTTTGCCTTGATTGCCCTCGTTGTGGGTGGCGCCAGTCTATTTGGCTACAATGAAGTGCAGAAACAAAAAGTTAATGAAAATGTGAGAGAGGCGATCACTCGACTTCGAGAAAAAGCGGAGATCGAAAGAGCGAAAATAAAAGCAGACGAACTTGCGAAACAAGCCAAAATTTCACAGCAGGAGCGAACGATTGAAGAAATTCGCTACGGTGGAAGAACGAAGCAATGGTGGACTCAGTATATCAGCGCACTGCGAAGACAAGAGCGAACGGCACCTGCTGGCGAGCGAACGAAAATTCGTGCATATTTGATCGATGCTGAGCGGAAAGCAAAGGCCTTAGGAATCAAAGCCCAGCCCTGAGCCTTTTTAATTCTGAATCGGATCAAACTTCACAACAAAACTATTCGCATCGATAAATAACTCTTTGGCGCGAGTTTCAACATCCGAACGACTCACAGTTTCAAGTTCGTTCTCTAGTGATTCATAATCTGCTGCATCGATTCGCCCAGCGAGTATCTGCTGAGCGAGCTGCTCCGCCAAATGGCTTGGTCGATACCTCATCCAATTGCGGCTTTTCGCAAGAGAAGACAGTGCCTCTTTCACATCGCTCTCACGAATTTTTGAAGAAAGTTCCGCAGCTGTTTGTTTGACCAGCCCAATCACTCCTTTCCAACCGCCACCACGAATTGAAAGACTAAAATATCCCTGATCTGAAAGTAGGACATAACCACCCTGTACTTCAAAGTTCATTTCTAGATCACGTTCCAAGACTTCTTCGACTTTTCGCCGAAAGACCTCGCCCAAAACCATGCAAACGGCTGGGTCCTCAAATATTGCTATGCCCTTATATCCCCAAGTGAGTTGGCGCACTGAACCGAACTCAGTTCTCCGCAATGGCAGTTTAGGTCTCGTGCTTGTGAGTGTGAACATCAGTGGCGCTTTCTCCACATCCTCCGAGATCATCGGGAGCAATAATCTACTCTTTACAATTCGCTCTAAACTCTCGCGAGTAATTCCACCTGTACCGACAAAGATCATATTTGTGGGTTCATATTTCTCACGATAAAATCGAAGGACATCTTTTGATGTTAGCGAAGAAGCGATCTCGGCGCGAGACTCCAGACCATTTGTAAATAGCTTAGGAAATAAACCTCGCTGCAGCGAATAATAGTTGTCTAGGGGTTCGTGTATTAACTGTTCCTCGCGAATTCGTTCCAATGTTTTTGCGATGCTTTTTTCAGAAAGACTTGGTGCAGTCAGGTTGGAAACGACCAATGCGAAAGCTTCCTTTATTGAAACACTCGGAGCGTCGATGTGAATCGTTGTTGCGTGGGTGCCAACCGTGAACTCGAGCTTTGCACCTAAGCGCTGAAGCCGAGTACGCAGTCCATAAATATTACTTCCTTCTTTTTTGACTGAAACGGGATTTAAGACGGACGCAATGGTAAGCCTCGCGATGCCTCGTTTGCTTTCGGGCTCATGCAATGCCCCAGCTTTGATGATGATTCGAACCGCGGCTTCTTGATGTTCGAAGCTGCTTGTCATTATTCTCGGACCGTATTGACCAATACTACCGCTAAAAGGAATGAGCTCGTTTGCCAAAACGTCAGGTACACTGCCAAAGCCAAGCAAAAAGCATATAGAAACGAAAATGCTCTGCTTCATAGGTCAGGACCCCATCTCACTGAAAACCGTTGCTCTGCTCTCGCGAACTTGGTCAGTAGTTCTCTAATCTGTTTGCTTTGTACTTTGCTGAGCTCTGTCCATAACGTACGAATATCCTCGATAGAGAGTTTCATCATGGCCAATTTGAGCATCATGTCTGTGGCAGCTGCTGGAGTGCTCCATGCCATGCTGAATGCTGAAATCGCTCCCTGACGAATTCCCTTGAATTGTTCATCGTCCATCTTTATTTTCGGTAGATTCATCCAAAAAGCATCTATTGCGGCACTTGCCTCTTTTGTCCTTGTTCCACGTGCGGTCGCAAAAGTCATTAGGAGCCGCGCCCCCATCTGACCAGCCAGTAAAACATTGCGTGAATGTATGTTTACACCCTTAGAGAAAAGAGAGGCTTCTTGAAGTTTGGCTTCCAAATATTCCCGGGCGACGAACAGTTCGGCCAGTGCTGATATCGAACTGGTTCCTACGATAAACCCGTCAATAGCGAGCATGGGACTTGTGAGCTTGTGATTGACTCTTTTCATTTTGTCGGTCGACGGAAGCGGAGAAGCAACGTTTGCTGCTCGTACGCCAAGCGCCTCAACGATTGGCACAGCATATTTTGGTCCTATAGATCCTGCGGCAACGATATTAATGCCTGCTTTGCTAATAACCTTTATTCGCTCCGTCAAAACGGATGAGGTCGGTATTGGGTGTTTTTTGGCGACGGGCGCATGTGTAAACCTCGTTTCAGGGAATGCGGCTCCGAAACCTTCATCCATTATAATTTTGTGATCCAGATTGGTCTTTAATGTGTTTCGAAGACTCGATTGAAACGCACGGCTGATGCTGTCCGAACTCACAGACTTCCCGGATAGCGATTGCAAGGTCTGTCCAAATTCTACGCCGACGGCTTGGACATCTTCAGCGGAACCTTCGAAAGAAAATAAGATTCCACTTCGAAGAACTCGATGGTGTATTCTCACCGACATTTTGCGCCCCAGCGCTGATAGCTTGAAAGCGAGAAGCTCTGTAACGACGCCGGTTACCCCTTTTTCTTCTGGGATCTCATCGGCCGACCCCGTGTTAATGAAAATCTTTAGGTTAGCGAGACCATTCGTTGGTTCTCCGATGGGGTACAACCAAACTGTTATACCATCTGAGTTTCTGGCAACCGGAAAGTATTTCGGTGTGCTCAGTGTTGGTCCCTCTCGAAGATGATTCAGCCCACGCTTCTTCCTTTGAGCCTCCTTTTGTTTCTTTGGACCGTCATTGAGAGATGTTCCGCCGGGGTCTACGCCGTATAAAAGATCTATACCTCCACTCACCGCATAGATACTCAGAATTTTACCCTCAATTTCATATTGATATTTAGATGCGCGGGCATCTTTAAAATGTGTTGCATAATATTGCTGCACCGACTCAGAGGTCGGCGCCGGAATAAATATCCGAATCCCGGTGACCTTGTCATCCTTAAGTGCCAGGGCAATTCTTTCCACTGGGTCGAACGCACGAGTCGAAGATTGAATATCTATTGTTCCCCGAACCTTCTTGATGTCGTTAACTGACATCCCGAGTTCGAGACCTACAATTCCTGGAGGAAGAATAGTTGGCTCTTCAGCACAAGCTGCCGCCAAAGTAAGGATTCCGATGAAGCAACTGAGCTTCACTCTCCAGTGAGAAATTACCTTATTCTGCTTCACGATTGCGAACGAATGATACACCGGTTCAGATTTCAATTCAGCGTCAAGACCGATTATTTTGTCTTGTTTTCGTTGTCCTTTGTGCTCAGGGGAACCGTAAGTTGGATTGGCTCTAGAAAACTCCCTACAATCGCCTTGAATTGATGATGCCCACGTTCTCTAGGAAGAAAGTGATTTGCACCCGCAACAGTCACCCATTGACGTGATTTCGCGTTTTTGAGCGCGTCGTATAGATTTTGAGCTGCCTCATGAGTACTTGCTCGATCTTGATCGCCTCGAATAATGAGCGTAGGTCCTTGAATTTTTCCAGCATCCCATATGGGTGCAGATTCTCCATAGATATCTTGGTATGGCCCGTTAGGGAGTCTTAGATCACTTGTTTTTGTGAATCGAAACATCGCGTTGATATGCTCTACCCATACGGGTTCTTCTTCCCTCTGTTCGGTATAATATTTGAGAACGTCTTGTTTATTGAGTTTACGCCATGCGTTCTTTTTTTTGTGCCGCTTAGGATTTTTTCGATCGTACACGGGCGCAAAGAGGACCAACCGTCGTATTTTATCGGCTTGGTTGCCGGCGTACATTCCAGAAACAACACAACCCCATGACCAGGCGACAAGGTCTACTTTCTTCTTTCCACTGATACGGCGCGCATAGTTCACCAAAGTATCAAGATCTTTTTGTACTTGTTTTGCCCTGATTACCGGCGGCGAAATTTCAGCGGGCTGAAGCATTTGCTTTGGCATGCTTGAACCCCCGAAACCTCGGGCGTCGAGTGCAAACGTGTCAAAACCTCGGCAGGCAAAGTATTTCATCACCGAATAATCTTTATACTGTAAATCCCATATAGCTGAGGAGCCTGATCCCGCGCCGTGCATGAAGACGATCGCTCCTCTGCTTTGCTTACTTTGCGACTTAATTTGCATCACAAAGATTTCGTCAGAAGTGCTCTCAACCTTGAGTTTTAGTTCTTTGCGCTTAATCGTGTCGAATGGACAAGGCACTCCCCCTATATTTGATATCAAATATGTAGCGAGACTTAATGTGGTCCACATAAATCTACGCCTCCATGCATGTGATCTTAGGTCAAGGCATGCACTATAAAATCTTCTTTCTTCTTTCGAGATCTTTCTGGTGAAGAGTCACTATAGTGAACACTATTTCTAAAGTATGCTAGAAATACCAAATGCCAATAGACCGCCAGGAAAAGCCGGTGAACTCGGCACGCTATTTGATTCTCGCAGGCTTAGCGACGATCATTATTTGGCAAGTACCATATGGCCATCAGATTCTCTATCCGTTTACTCTTTTAGCGACCTATGCTCATGAGATGGGCCATGGTCTTGCTGCGATGCTTACGGGCGCAGATTTTGAGCAGCTGGTTTTATTTCCGAACGGCTCAGGCTTCGCAAGATACCGTGGTCATGACATCGGCAGACTGAGTCGTGCTTTTATTGCTGCGGGTGGCT
Organism: Myxococcota bacterium; assembly: GCA_036337945.1. GTDB lineage: Bacteria > Myxococcota > Kuafuiibacteriia > Kuafuiibacteriales > Kuafuiibacteriaceae > JAYZDF01. The sequence goes on along the minus strand of JAYZDF010000043.1, from coordinate 94,156 downwards.
TGGTGGGGCCGTCTATTGCTGGCGCAACGTTATTGGCCATTGCCAGCCGAACCGGAAAATATCGTTTCTTGCTTAAAGTTCTTTCCTTGCTCATGCTCGCTTCAGGGCTTATCTGGGCGCGAAGTCTTTTCAGTTTGGTCTTTGCCTTTGGTTTTGCAGGCGCATTTTGGTTCGGATCTCGAACAAAAGGGTCGGGTCCGGCTTTTCTTGTCCATCTTGTCGCTGTTCAATTATGTTTGTCGGTCTTTAGTGACCTCGATTATATGTTTAGTGATGGGGCTGTGGTTGATGGGAAAGTGTCGCTTTCTGATGTTTCGCAAATAGAACAAGCTTTATTTTTACCTTATTGGATTTGGGGCGGGTTAGTTGCGATGGTGTCCTTCGCTGTATTAGGCTTCGGGTTATGGCAATCGTTAAAAGTGCAGGCAAGGTAATGGAGAAGGAAAAGAGCTACATAATGTCTCGATTAGACCGTTTTCAACGCTGGTATCTCTTCCTTGTTTTTATTCTTTGCTGCATGAATTCTTTTGGTTGTGTCCAAGTCGAGACCCCACCTGAATGTCGACTTTCGAGTGATTGTCCTGTCAACGAGCAATGCATTGAGGGTCGATGCTTAGCCGAATGTCGAGAAGACCGTGATTGTGCAGCGAGCGAAACGTGTGCGGATAAGAAATGCATCCCCAAGATTCCGCCCGCCCGGGTTTGTCAATTCGCCAGGCAATGTATGGAAAATGAAACATGTCGCGCAGGTATCTGCGAAGAAGTGAGTCTTCAGGGCTCAGACCTGGAAGCTTTTGATGCCGGCGTGCCTGGTGGAAATGATGGCGGCGCAATGGGTCAAGGGCTGCCGTATGGTGCGGTTTGCTCTGCTGCTTCGGAGTGTGCTTCGGGATTTTGCCTTGGTCCAACTGGAGAAGGTCGGTGTACCGTAATGTGTTCGACGAACTCGGATTGTGTCTATCCTGACCAATGCATCGATGTGCCCAATTCGGGTCGGTTTTGCGGTGTCCTTCCTACGGCTGGTGCAACGGGTTCTCCATGCTCGTCTCCCGATGATTGTGAATCGGGAATTTGCATCACACCCGACAACGTATGTACTCGCGAGTGCTCTGGTTTTTCTAGTTGCCCAACAGGTATGACTTGTCAGCCCATCGATACCGGCATGGGCTCCGCGATTACACTTTGCGTTGTCGGAAGTGGATCGGGCTTTGGCGCCCCCTGTGGACGCGCAAGCGAATGCTTTAGTCAACTTTGTGTCGGCGTTCCCGCGACGGGTGCTGGCGTATGTACAGCTATGTGTGACCAGATACCATGTCCTCTCGGTTGGTCTTGCACGACGGTTCCTAATGGTTCAGGCGGTAATGCTCGTGTTTGCGCGCTTGAAGGGCAATCGGCCGGCGGTTTTGGCGCGTCTTGTCAGCAAGCCGCAGACTGCACCAACGGGCTATGTCTCAATGATTCTCGTAGTATGTCTTCGTTTTGCACAATACCTTGCTCTACCAACTCAGACTGTGCCAGCGTACCCGGTTTACTGTGCGTGACCCTACAGGGTGGACAAACAGTTTGTGGGCCTCAGTAGTACAAAAGAACGACCCAGGTTTCTTGATCTCATTGTCGGCACGTGTAATCCTCCAAACCATCGAAATCCTTGGATTTTGCATGGGTGTGACGTGAAACATCAACTGGGCAGGCATGAATTACTCGTTCGCTTGGCTGCGGGCGGAGCTGCCAACGTCTTTCTGGCGCGTGATGTTTCTTCGGATTCGTCTTCGCGGTTACTCGCGCTAAAGGTTTTGTTGCCTAACCTGGCTGCCAACGAAGACTTCTTGAAGATGTTTTTCACGGAAGCAAAAATTGCGGCGCAACTTCGTCATCAAAATATTGTTCAGATTGCTGGGTTTGGCCGTATTGATGGCATTCACAGTCTGGCTATGGAATATGTCTTTGGTGCGAGTCTTGCCCAAGTTCTCCGGCAGTCCGCCCGAGTAAGAAAACCACTGACGGTCGGCGTCTTGTTACGGATTGCAGCGTCGGTGTGCAGTGCACTGCATTATGCTCATGAGCTCCAAGACGCATCAGGTCAACCTATGAGCTTGGTCCATCGTGATGTCACTCCCCAAAATATTTTGATTGGCTTCAACGGAAAGCCTAAGCTCACTGACTTTGGAATCGCAAAGGCTGTTAATCGCGGTTTCGAAACACAGGTCGGCGTGGTCAAAGGAAAATTCTGCTACATGTCTCCCGAGCAAGCCTTGGGTAAAAAGGTGGATCAACGTGCTGATATTTTTGGTCTGGGAATTGTGCTTTGGGAAGCACTCACGGGTCGTGATCTCTTCAAAGGGTCCTCACCTATGGAGGTCATTGCAGCCATAAGAGAGCAGGAGATCATCCCGCCAAGTCAGGTCGTCCAAGGTTTGTCTCCGATCGTTGACCCCATCGTCATGAAGGCATTGAAGCGTTCGCCTCGTAGTCGATATCAGACCGCTCAACAGATGCAGCAAAGCATCGAAGATCTAATACAAAAAGCGGGTGTCAACATTGATGAGCACACAATATCTAATGAGCTTGCGAACATTTTTGGAGATGTTGTCCAAAAAAGAGCCCTCGCTCTTAGGGAAGCAAGTCAAGGTCATCCTGATATTGAAAAACTGTGCGAGGTTCTTAACGCTCAACCACTTAGAACGGGACAGCTTCCGAGTCGCAAACATGATGAAGTTGACGAGGAAGATCCCCTCGGGCTCTTCGAAGGACACAAAAGAGAATTGTCTTTGCCTCCGATGGGGCTAACCGGACTTGTTCCAGCCTTGCCGGAGCAAGGATTTACCGCGACATTCAATCGCGACCGAATTCGCGAAGAATTGGCGCAAAGCCGAGAAGCTGCTCAAAGTATCTCGGAAGAAGAGATTGCTGATTTATCTGAGCTTGAGCTTGAAGATTTTTCGCAAGAACTCTCCGACGATACCTTTGCACCGATTGACTCATGGAATGATCAAACAGAAATGATCGAAGATCACGACGATTTTCTCGAGCTTGTATCGTCATCCGGGGTTTATTTACCAAGCGACACGCTGTCATCAGTAGAAAGCAACCCGTTACCAGATCAAGGCTCTGACTCAGCAACACTCTCAGGAATACGGTCTTTTTCTTTGTCTGATATCAATCAAGGTCAGTTTCCCGAAGATTCTGTTCTCGCCGATAACACAGAGTCTGACGTCCGCGCGGTACAACTTGAGCCGGCATCAGAGGATACCGAAGGGCAGGTCAAAACTGACGGCCAAGGCGTGGTTGGGCTCTTGATTGGAGAGCAGCTATCGCCCAAAAACGATGATAACCGAAATATACCTCGAGCACCTTCCCTAAGCATTAAAGATTATTCGCCTTCTGAACCAGAGGAAAACGACGACTCCTCGAATGTAGCATCTATTTCTTCGCTCGCAGCGAGTCGAGTTCGTACTGCGAAATCAAAACCATTCAAACTGCGCCCGCTCACAAATGATGACATGGAGATATTGAATCAACCGAACGCGGAGCAGGCCCGTCTAATTGTCGGAAGTACGCCGCCATCTTCCGATACTGATGAAGAAAAGCCTCGGTCTCTAGATCTGATACCTTTACCTGAAGGGGGTAAGCCGCAGGCTTCACCATCCACTACTCAACCCGAAGACAGACCACCAGCGCCGATTATTCCCCTGAACCAACCTGGCTCACAGCCTCTTAGCTCCACTCCGGTATCAGCGCTACGTTCGCATGGGAAAATGGTGACTTTACGCAAGGACGTGCTGGCTTTACTGACAATCGCTTCAATATTGTTTGGTATCGCCTTAGGACTGGGAATAGCTAAGCTTATTGGGCTTCCCACTCTGCCCTGAGGAGCCCCATAAGGACAAGGTTTACGTATTCGCCCTCTTCGAAGCTATGCTGGCGCAAGATTCCCTCTTCAACAAATCCGCATTTCTTGTAACAGTTGATAGCGTTCTGATTGCTACTTTTGACTCTCAAGTACAATCGATTAAGATTGAGTGTTCCGAACCCATAACTACACATTGCTTTAATGGCTTCTGAGCCGAAACCTTTTCGGTGAAGCGTCCGTTCACCGATAACGACGTCAATTCTTGCGGTTCGGTCAATGAAAGAAATGTTGCGTAAACCAACGTTACCAATATGCAGATCATTATCGTCCTTACATATTGCCATAACGACCTGTTTTAGGTCTTTTCGTGTCTGCTCCGTGTGCTCTATTTGTGACTTTCTGTCGAGAGGCACTCTGTCTGTCTCAAGGTGTTTGGTTATGAGTGGGTCATTGAACCATCGCAAGCAGTGTTCAATATCTTCTTCTTCAAGTGCTCGTAGATATATATTTTGTCCCAGCCGAAACGGATAGTTCATAAAATATCAATACTATAGTCGCTCGAATAATTCCAAAAGAAGTCTGGTTGAGTTCGAAAGTTATTGATCTTATTTATGCTTTCCGTTGGTATCACCATCCGCATTTCTCGGCTTTATTTTGCGCTTTGAGCCATTGGGATAGGGGCGCGAAGTAATTGAGCAAGGGTTTGGCACTCATTTGGCGTGCAGAAGTCAATGCTTCGAGTGCATCGGGCCACGGTTTGCTCGCGCCAAGCGATAGCATTCGTATGAGCCGTTTTCCTGCGTCTTTGCTCTTATAAATTGAACACTCGTGAAGAGGGCCGGTGTGTCCTGCCGCCGAACACAAAGCTTCATGAAACTGGAACTGCAAAATATGAGCTAGAAAATACCGAGTATAAGGCACATTTGCTGGAATATGATATTTAGCTCCAGGGTCAAAATCATCCGCACTTCGCTCCAGTGGAGCTTTTACTCCTTGATATTTTTCTCGAAGCTTCCACCAGAGAGCGTTATAGTCCTTTGCCTTCGTATCCCCAGAAAAAACTTTCCAACGCCACTCATCAATCATTTTTCCGAAGGGTAAAAAGGCAACTTTATCGAGAGCTTTTTTTAGCTGAAAATTGATGAGTGCTTTTTCATCCTTAGACACTTTATCAAGAACCCCAATGGTCTTGAGATAATCGGGTGTCACCGATAAAGCGATGGCATCGCCAATAGCTTCATGGAATCCATCATGTGCGCCATTTTGGTATAAGAAGGGCAAGTTATTGTAATAGACGTAATAATAGATATGCCCAAGTTCATGATGAATCGTGATCAAGTCCTCTTCGTTGATGTTGATACACATTTTGATGCGCAAATCTCCCGAAAAATTAACGTCCCACGCACTTGCATGACAAACGACATCTCTATTAGGTGGCTTTGTAAACATCGAATTCTTCCAAAAAGATTTCGGAAGTTCTTTCATTCCTAAGGATGTAAAAAAGCTTTCTGAAAGTTGGGTCATTTTCAAGGCGTCGAAATTTTTTGATTTCAAAGCAGCCGATACATCGATACTGGCCGTTGTTCCATATGGTTTGACCAACTCGAAAATGTTACTCCATTCCTGAGCCCACATGTTTCCAAGAAGATGTGCCGGAATGGCTCCTGATTTCGTAACCTTGTCTCCATAAACCTTTTTCAGTTTTGCGCGAACATAACAATGTAGATCTTCATAAAGTGGAGCCACCTCTCCCCAGAGTCGCTCTGTCTCTTTTTCAAATTCGGATGGACTCATGTCGTATCCCGCTCTCCAGAGCTCTCCACTATCTTTGAAGCCCACCTCTTGTGCTCCTTCATTGCTCAGCTTTGCGAACTCCTCATAGAGATTTTTCATGGGTTTTGAAATCGCTCGCCAGCCTTTCCAGGCGTCAATGAGTTCGTCATAATCACGGCTGCTTGCCATCAAAGAACTGAGTTCTCCCAGATCTTTGCAGACCTCTTTCCCATCGGACTTCTGCTTGCAGTGCTTTCCTTTACCGTAAATGCTCGTCATCTTTGCTGCGATTTCTGCAAGTCGCTTTTGTTTCTTGCTTTCTGCTGGTGCCACAATCGCGGATGAAACCTTGAGCAAATGAAGAAATCGCTTGGTATCTGGATCAAGGTTAAGTTGATCAAATGCGGCCGTTTGCTTTATGGCCTGCGCGCTATATCCGAGAACCCTTTCCATAGCTCGAGTCGCCAGATATTCGGTATCATCCGTGATGTGCGTGTTCATTACCCAGTCTGCATAACCGGCGTCTGTCCACTGCTCTTTGAGGTCGCGGTTCACTCTAGCAGCAAACTTTTTTGCCTGCGCTGCTGTCCTTTGGGGTAAAGGCTTTACAATGCTCGACGTTCTCGAGCCCTGATGAGTACAAGAATACAGAACACAACTGCATAGAACGCCTAAAACAACATAAATTTTCCGCATAACCCGACTCTAGGCCCTCCATTTTAATTTGTCACTTGCTTTAGCATCCCAAAATCTGCTCCATTCGATTTAGCAACTCGATGAACGAATCACTCCCTATCGATAAAGTTCTTCCGGAGATTTTAGAACATCTCAAAACGAAGTCGTCTATTGTCGTTAGAGCCGAGCCTGGTGCGGGAAAGACGACCCGTATTCCCGTTGCTATAGCGCAGAGTGAAGTGCTGGAGAAAGACAAGAAGATTCTTGTCTTAGAACCACGGCGAATGGCTGCCCGGATGGCCGCGGTGAGAATCGCAAAGAATATGGGCTGTCAACTTGGCACAAAAGTAGGTTATCAAATTCGTTTTGAGAATCGTACCTCCGCCAATTCTCAAATCATCGTTATGACCGAAGGTTTGATGACAAAACGACTTCAATCAGACCCTTTCTTAGAAAATGTCGGCTGCGTGATTCTCGATGAATTTCATGAGAGGTCGGTTCACACCGATTTAGCAATCTCCCTTCTCAAAGAGATTCAGCAAAGTGTTCGACCTGATCTTCGGCTCGTCATCATGTCAGCTACTTTATCTATGGAGCGCCTATCATCTTATTTGAGCGGTGCTCCTTGTGTCGATTCGGCAGGACGATCCTATCCTGTAACCGTTCACTGGAAAGAGCGAGTCGATGAACGTAGACCGATTGATCAGTTGGTTGGAACGATTAAGCGTGCTGTCCAAAAAATTGAGGATGGAGACGTCTTAGTTTTTTTGCCCGGAGCTCGTGAAATTCTGCAAACCCAAGCTGAGCTTCAAGCTGTTTACGGTGACAAGATATCAGTATTTCCACTTTATAGTGCATTATCTTCCGCAGAGCAGGATGCCGCGATTACGCCTCAGAAAAAAAGAAAAATTATTCTTTCTACAAATATTGCGGAATCGTCCCTCACAATTCCCGGTGTAAAAACTGTTGTTGATATGGGTTTAGAGCGGACCGTATTTCATGACGCCGCTCGAGGTCTTGATCAACTTAAGACCGTTCGCATTAGTCGAGCAAGCGCTGAGCAGCGAGCAGGTCGAGCGGGTCGGATTGGCCCCGGACATGTGTTTCGAATGTGGACGAAGTCAGAACACCAAAGCCTCAAAGAATTTGCCCAAGCCGAAATTCATCGGATTGATCTGGCAAGCACGATGCTTGTCGTTCTTCGATGGGCCGCGCAGGACCCTAAAGTGTTCGATTGGTTTGAGGCGCCTAGCGAGGCTTCTCTTCAACGAGGTCTTCTTCAGTTACGTTCGCTTAACGCGGTCGAAGATGACTGTTTCACAATCACGAAGAAAGGCGAGAAAATGCTCTCATTCCCTCTACATCCTCGACTAGCGGCCGTGATGATTAGAGCACAAGAGCTCGGTGACGTTGAGCTTGGAGCCAAGGTTTGTACGCTCATTGCAGAAGGAGGTCGTGCGAAGCCCAATTCCCGCCAAGCCGTAGCAAATAGCGACTTCGAGATTCCAAGAGGTCAGCTTCCAGCCCACCTGGAACGTACTTGTCGTCAAATTGTGAAAATAGCAAAGGCGTCGCTCGGTAGCGAGGTCAAACAACCTAATACCAAAGAGATTTTACCTCGAATGCTATTAGCAGGCTTTTCTGACCGCGTTGCAAAGAAACGAGCGCACCGGCAGGATCGTTACCGACTTGTGTCCGGTCGAGGAGCGATCTTATCGCGCAATAGTCGTGTTCGAGAAGAAGATCTGATCATCGCTATCGATATTGATGACGGTCATAGCGCCGAAGAGGCTCTAATTCGCCAAGCATGCAAAATCAAAGAGGACTGGTTACAAAACGTTACTGTAACAACGGTAGTTCAGTTTAATCACGAAAGGCTTGCCGCTGAGGGCGTACGTCAAAAGAAATATCAGAATCTGGTTCTCGCTGAGCAACGCGACCAAAATGTTCCTGTGACAGATTTGAGCGACGCTCTTTTGGAGGCCGCTTTACAAGACCCAGAGCGAGCGCTTAAACCAAGTGAGAAGGTTCAATCTCTCATCGCCCGCATTGAGTTTATTCGCCGGACCTTGCCGGAACTGAACTGGCCACAAATCACTTGGGAGTCTGTTTTGCCGCTTGTTTGTTCTGGGCTTCGAAGTTTTGCTCAAATTCAAAAGTCAGACCAAATCAATGCAGTGAAGAGTTTGCTCGGTTACCCAGCGAGTCAGCAACTTGATGAATGGGCCCCCAAGACACTGACGTTTGGCAAAGGCAAGCCCTTGAGATTGCGTTACGACACCGAGGGTCCTCCAGTATTAGCGATCAAGTTACAACGTATGTTCGGGGTACGCGATACGCCCCGCGTAGCAAATGGGAGAGTTCCAATAAAACTAGAATTACTTGCGCCGAACATGAGACCCGTTCAAGTGACTCAAGATCTTATGAGCTTTTGGCAGACAACATACCCCGAAGTTCGGAAGCAATTGCGTGCCCGATATGCGAAACATGCTTGGCCCGAAGATCCTTTCGATTTTTCGTCAAGTAAAACTAAGTAAGAGCTTTTTGAGGATTCTGCGATGCGAGCCAATGCCCAAGCCCAAGTATCGCCAAACTTGTCAACGTTGCCGCCCAATTGATGGTCTCAGAGAATACAAGCCAAGCAACAAGAACGGCCATCGGAATTTTGAGGTTATTGATCACCGCGAGTTCTCCCGTTTTTACAAGTTTGCTGCCTTTGTTCCATAGATAAAAACCCAAGCCAGACGGGATAATTCCTAGATACAAGAGCGCAAGCCAGGTGTTCATTGAGGTTGGCAGCTGTATTTCTCGATTCATCATGGGTAAGTCTATGACTTGGCCGGTTATAAGGTACGACAACGGTGCGAGTAGGGCACCAAGATAGAGCCAGGCGAAGCTTTCATGATCGGCATGCTTCTGGTTTTTATTCCAATGTCGATAAAGAATCTGACCTGCGGCGAAGCAGAGGTTTGCAACCTGAATGAGAACTACGCCCAGTAGAGCCGGCGCCAAATCTTCTTGTGTAATCCTGGGCCACACCATCGCCACGCCGCCCAAGAGTCCTAAGATAGCGGCAATCCAATCGCTCGGCCTGGTGTCTCTTTCAATGGCTTTGGAAAGTAGTACAACAAAGATGGGTGTTGTGACCGTAAGTACAGCAATTTCATGACCTGTAAGGTAAGAATAGGCAGAAATATATAGGCAGTACATCATTCCAAATTGTATGAAGCCAATCGCCAGCAGTTTTGGGTAATGTGCTCGATTAGTGTTTCGGAGCCAGGGGACAAAGAAAAGGAATGCTAAGGAAAGCCGAATGAGACTCACCAAAATTGGATGAAATGCGCTGACTTCTGACTTTATCAGTCCAAAAGAAAAACTCCAGAGCAGAGAAGTAACTATGAGGTACAGCATATTGTTATCTCTGAGTTTGTGCGTCTGTTAGTTCTTCCAAGTATTCAAGGGAATTGATTGCTTGGATATTTATTCCAGCGACGCCCCATTTCCGGGGTTTGCGGTAGCGCCGAATCATATTCGAGAGCGGCTCATCGATGACACGTTTTGCGACCGGAGAAGCGTGTCGAACAAATTGACGTCCTTTGTCGTCTCTAAAGAATAATCCTTGGTGTGTCACGATCACCGGGCTAAAGCGACTTGGCAGCCGGACAATATTGACCAGTGTCCCCGACGGAATCTGTTTTGCTTTTTTGCTTAAGGCTTGAAGCGGGATGATTGGTAAAGAATAGATTCCAAAAGGAATTTGTTGTTCGGGTACATCTAAAGACCTTGCGATTCTCCGTTTTCGCCACCGGTTTTTACTAAGGTTTAGCTTGACCTTTCGAGTACTTTTTCCAGCTATCTGTGCCGTGATATCGCTCAAGACTCCCTCTTCTTGAAGTTTAGGGATCCAGTCCGCTGTGATCAGGTGTCTTCGGTGATTGAAATCGATTTTGTCGTGATTGTATCTCAGGTGATCAAGAAGGTCCGCAGCTTTCGACCAGTCACTTCGATAGGCTAACACAATGGCTGTTTCTACAAACGTCGTGCAGTCAAAAGCATCAACCCGAAAACGTGGATCCGGATCTACGCCCTTCGCTTCACCTAAAGGCGAAAGAACATAAGGCGTATTCAGAAAAGCTTTTGAGAGTTTGAGGAGCCGGCCTGGTAAAAGGGATTCTTCTCGATGCGTTTGTTCGAGGACCGCTTTTCGCTCAGCGAAGTCCATTTTGTCGAATCTTGTCGGTCGTTTTGCTTCACCGTGAGCTGCTGAAACGAGTCCTTCGGTCAGCAACACGACCAAAACCAGGCATCCGGAGAGGTATAATGTGCGAAAGCAAGCCATGTTTTTGGAAACTCATGCTACACTATGTTTACCAAAGAGGTGACCAAAACGATCCCTTTCGAAGCTATATTTGGTTTGGCCGCTGGAATGCTTATGGGCATTTGTTGCCAGCGACCACTTCAGGATGTTGAACACCTGTTGAAGAACCGTTTTGGTGCGGTCGTGCTGATGTTCGCGCTCGGCGGGATGATGCCGGCGGGCCTTGTGATGTACGTGCAGTATCCAGATTGGAGTCTGATGTACATGGCGAATCCGGACCATATACCGCAGTGGCTTGTGATTCCTGCGATTGCTCTATTGTATTCTTTTTCTCCTGTTGTCGGGTTTTTACTTTTTGGTTTGTCGGTCAAGAAGAAATACGTCTGGATGACGCCTTTGCTTGTCACCCTTATTACGGTGAGCGTTGTCATCTTAGCCGGGTGGGGCTGGGATCGTCTCGCAATGGTCGGGTACTACAACGACTTTTTCTACAAAGGCACTTTGATTCCGCTCTCCGAGTCGACTTTGTTTTCGACTTTGGTCGCGGTGTCCACTGTGGTCTTCACCTTGCTTGGGTCATGTCTGTATTTTATTCGCAGTCACGTTGGGGAGCTGCATAGGTCTGCCCAGTACCAAGAATCTCTCAGCGCGAAGCTGGCCGCCGAAAGTCCCACATTGCCTCCCCATTAGACGTGATAATCTTGCCGTATTAGCGGCTAAGTGTTAGCCATGTAAGGGCATATGATCAGGATACGAGGAGAGCTCAAACTCCAAGTCTTGTTGGCGCTGGGGTTGGGTTGTTTATTCATGCTCGGCTGCGGTCCTATTCGCGCCGGTGGTTTGCTTATGGAAGCAAGTGCAGAATTATCTGCCGCCGAGACGGCTCAAGCCCCAAAGAGAGCGCCATATGAATATTGGGCTGCCCATAGTTATCTTCGTAAAGCCAAAGAAGATCATTCTTACGCCAATTATGAAACGGCGGAAATCTTTGCAGCAAAATCTGTGAACTGCGCGCAACTTGCCCGTGCAATCTCTGAGAAGTCCGCCCGAAAAGAAATGGGCGCAAGTAAAGTCGGTATCCCTGAAGATCTTTTTTGCCCCGTAGGAACCAAAAAAGCTCGAACACAGCGGGCGGTTCGACAGGACCAACTCTATCGAAGTGTTCCCGAAGATGTCGCGGAACCCGTCGATCCCACTGCTCCTAGAGCTCGGCCTCCCGCTGATCCAGAGCCTCCTAGTGACCCAGTGTCTCCAAGTGACGAACCTCTACCACCAGGAGATGATGACTAATGCTCGCCCTTAGATGTTCCCGAATGTCGGCGCTTATTTTGTCTTTCTTTGCGAGCTCCATTATCAGTTGCGCGTCGGGCATTACTCTCAAAAGGGACTCTGAAGCTTTACAGAGTCGGATTACGGTCGTTAGAGAGGCCGGTGCCTATCGTTGCTCCCCGAAAGAACTCGCGGTCGCTGAAACTCAAACAGAGTTCCTCAATGCCGAGCTCAACCGTGGTGACGCGCTTCGTGCCGAGCGTCACCGAGATACAGCCAGAGCTGCCATGACTAAGGTGGTCGAGCGCGCGAAGGAGTGTAAACCAAAACCGGTGAAGGTGGCGGCTATTAAGCCTGTTGTTAGTGACAGGGACAAGGATGGTGTTCCAGACGCAAACGACGCATGCCCAGATATTCCTGGACCAGAAATCTACCTCGGTTGTCCAGACCGAGACGGAGACGGAATTGCGGACCGTCTCGATAGTTGCCCGACTGAAGCAGAAGATTTTGATGGAAACGAAGACCAAGACGGGTGTCCAGAAGTCGAAGACACTGACCGAGACGGCCTCAACGACCCAGATGACAAATGTCCAAGAATTGTCGGGCCCATTGAAAATCAAGGTTGTCCGTATGAAGACACCGACCAAGACGGGTTGATTGACCAAGACGATAAATGCCCTCAACTCAAAGGTCCTATCGAAAACCAAGGATGTCCTCTACAAGATCGAGACGAGGACGGCATCCTTGATCGAGATGACAAATGTCCGGATAAGCCAGAAGATAAAGACTTGTTTGATGACGAAGACGGTTGTCCAGATATCGATAATGACGGCGACGGCATCCTGGATGTTGTGGACACTTGTCCCGTCATGCCAGAAACGCGAAACGGGTTCGAAGATAAAGATGGATGCCCTGACGTCAACCCGAAACTGGTCGTTGTTAACCGTGAGATCGGTAAAATTGAGATTAAGCAAAAGGTATATTTTGATTCTGGCAAAGCGATCATTAAGCCTCGAAGCTTCAAATTACTGAACGAGGTCGCTCAGGCTTTAAAGAACAACAAAACGATGGAAGTCTTGGTGGAGGGACATACCGATTCACGAGGGAGTGACAGCTACAATCTACGTCTCTCTGACTCAAGAGCGAACGCGGTTCGTGAGTACTTGATAAGTCAGGGAATCAAAACGGAGCGGTTGAAGTCTATGGGATTTGGTGAAACGAAACCGCTTGCTTCGAACAAGCGACGTGCGGGTCGAAAAAAGAACCGACGAGTTGAATTTACAATTACTCGAGAGTAATTCGATTCTAAGCTATTCCAACTCAACCGTAAGAGAGTGTTGCCCCATTCGAGCGTTGCCTACTTCAATGCGACAGGTTCCTTTTCCTTGCACCACAAAGCGAACTGTCTTTCTACTTACACTTCCTTTTGAGCGCTGAAAATAAAGTGCGCTTGAATCATCGAATAATCCACGTCCCCACCCCTCAAGATGACCAAGCGTCTGAATATTAGATTCGTTCTCAACAAGTTTGCATCTTTCGACATGTATTTTTGCAACCAGGTCTTGATTGAATGGAGCGCCTTGCGCCGAACCAAGAATAAAAGAGGGCAGGTACCCGAGATTCTCTACTTGTAGACTAATGTGGAACAAGTCGTCACTGTACCTGTTCACTACTGGTTCTGCCAGGCGAATTTGCGGCGCGAGTGACGAGACTCGTAAAGCATGCGCAGTATGCGCGCGCAAGATATTGTCGATTTCCTCAAGGGGAGGATTCCAAAGCCCAATCACCGGATTGAGTCCGCCAACTTCTACTTTCCCCAGTTGATGATGTTCCATTTTTTCCCAAGCTTGAATGACTCGTCCTTGGTTATGATCACGATCCCACCTCGCCAGGTTAAGCATGTCAGTTCGGCTAAGCTGAGTATAATAATCTACGAACCGTTTGGGTCTGGGAATTCCGAGTCGATGAAATACGTCCCACAGCTCCACAACGTATGAAAGACAACCCCGTTGATGATAAGCGTAATCAGATAAATCGCCATGAAGAGGTTTTTCCGGCTCGTAGAGAAACTCTTCGAAACCACTCACCATTGGGTAACCAGTAAGTTCTTCTGCCCATTGTTCAACTTGTCGATATACGGCACGGTCATATGGGTCCATTTTTGAATCCGGCCTGTCGCCAAGGGGCCGAATGAATACACCGCCGAAGGTATGTAAGTTTAGCCAGTAAAAAATTTCTGGATGTGCCTGAGCAAATTCCATAATTGCGCGGCTTTCAACTCTGTATCCCGGAAAATCACCCGCGCCTGCTTGGATAGGCTCAGGCATCCATGACCAAGAAAAATTCCTATTGAGGTCACAATCATTGTCACTCAGAAAATGCGGGTTCGGAATGGTCGATCCATCGAAATTCTCGACGACACCTTCGGGATAAATCTTATAAAAAGGCCCTTCGTCGTCGATGGTTCTTGGAAGCATGAGTCCGGGAAAATCTATGCTTTCTACGAATTCTCCTGTTGGATCCTCTTTTCGCATGATGAGCATTTTACCGTCGCCATTGACATCTGAACTCTTCCAGTATGCTTGATCTCCCTGGATGCGTTTGTCGTCTGGTACAGAGCGAACGTATCGTCCGGTTTTTAGAACCATCTCTGCACCGTCCGGAGAAATTCTTGGAACAATGTAAAAGAGGAGTTCTTTCAATGTTGAATAACTGGATTTTGAGAGTTCATTGACCGAATCTTCTTCACCATTATGTAGCGCGATCAGCGATTCGGCAATGCTCAGCGCCAGAGCACTACCACACAATTCTGAGGCGTGCATGTTCCCATCGACCCATACGGCGGGCCTAATTCGATTCGGTTCATATCCTATTTTTAGCAGCCAAATTTCACGTCCTTCTAGACTTGTTCCGAGTGATTCCTTGCGCACAAAATCTGGATAAGCATGGGCCCATTGCTCCAATTGAGCGGTAAGAGAGTCATAGTCGAGATATTCTGTGCGAAAAGAGCCGCGAAGTTCTTGTACAGATTGGTTCATGAAAACATCCTTTTTAGGGGCATTGACGTTGGCCGTTAGTGACTCGGAAACCAATGAGATAGCCACGGCTGCAACTGAACGTAGAGCATCCACCCACGATATAGCCACAGTCTAATCCAGGTCTCCAAACCAGTTCCCAGAGCCAAACACCATTTCGGCCCAGATACGGTGCTTGATCAAAACCTAAAATAGAGACGTCTGTGAGTTCCGTTCTATTATAAAAACCGTGTCGATATTCTTTGATGTAAATCGAGTTATTACTGTTGTATCTCCCGACGGCGAGCGCGCGGTTTCCGTCATCTGAGAAACCAATACCCCACATTCCGGTATGTCCAAAATTCACCGTTCCAGACGAGCCGACATTCCATACGCCTTGCGTAAATCGTGAGAGCTTCGATGTTGATCCACTTTCAATTGAAAGCGCATAGTCTCCTTGGGGCCGAGCTGCGATTCGATGGGTATTGCTCGCGGCACCAAAGCCAGGACCATTTACGAATCCACCCGTGCTGTCGTAGTGGCCAAGCGTTATACCGTTGTATCCACACACGTAAACTAAGCCGCGCTGGCCGAACTGATCGTTAATCCATTCTAAGTCTTCGCATCCAGCGCTTGTGTTTTGGGTGACGGCCGAAGTCAGAGCTTGTGTAGCGTCATCGTAGGTGTGAATGACCATATAGTTGGGGCTGGATCCTTCCGGCCTTGAAAGGACCCGAATTTCATTTGTTTGGTTATCTACAGCGATCGCATGATATTCGCGGCCATTAATTCGGGCGCTTGAGATTTCTTGGATATTCTGTCCGTTCGCCTCTGCTCGAAACAATCTTCCAGAGCGAGAGCCTGATGATGAGCGAGGGATTACGGTGACGGTTACGAGGAAGAATAAGCCCTGTTGGTCGAATGCAATATCGCTGACTAAGCCCAGGTCTGAACCTAGTCCCGGGAGATTCACCGTTCGAACTAGGGTCTGGGTTGCTTGCTCTATAATATGGATTTTTTCATAGCGTTCAGAAACGACGAGCCATTCACCATTTGGCGAGATGGCCACCTGGGTGAGTTCTTCACTGCTTGATATTCCAGGGACGACCACGGGTGTGAATTCGTATACGCCCCGGCTCGCAGGTAATGCGACCGAAGCATCCGGTGCGGCTGCATCTGGTGCGAAACCAGCATCTACCTCCCCGGAGTCTGGCGGAAATGTCCGAGCGTCCATGAAGCCTGAGTCTGGCTCCATGGGTGTTGCGTCCGGCCAAATAGCGGCGTCCGGTTTTGGCATTGCGTCTGGCCTAACCATAGCATCTGTTTGAGGACCTGAATCTATGGGCGCAGTCGCATCCCGCGAAGTCACCCCAGAGTCTAATCGAGGAAATCCGCTGTCTGGAGTGGCTGACGAATCGGTTTTGACACTGGTTGCGTCCACCAGGTCAGCAAACCCAACATCTCCCCGAAAGATGCCGCTATCGAGTGGGTTTGATTGAGAAGGCTGTTTTTGGCAAAGGCCTTCTATACAGTTGAAACCTAATCCGCAGTCCGCCGCAACGACACAGCTTCTCCCACTCGGCGCCTCTTGCTGGCATGAAATGAGCCCAAATAGGATAAAGCTGCTCAGAAATCCCGGATTTTTCATAGCCACAGTCGATGTTTTCCCAAAGAAAGATCGTTTCTGTCTAGTCTGTCTGTTCCAGAAACGTTCGTTCGTGCTAACTCATTTATCGCACATGGCTAATCTACAGACAAATCCTCTCGTTTGGCTTGATATGGAAATGACTGGCCTCGATCCGCAGACCTGCGTTCCTCTTCAGGTCGCTGTGATCCTGACCAACGAAAACCTGGATGAAATCGAAGCGACTGAAATTACGATTTGGCAGCCGGAGTCTGCACTCGAAATCATGAGCCCATTCGTTCGGAAAATGCACACTGATAATGGTTTACTTGATCAGGTTCGGACTTCACCGGTAGGGCTTTCTCATGCCGAACAGCGACTGATGACGCTTTTGACGAACCATTGTCAGTATCAACAAGGTATCCTTTGCGGAAATTCGATTCACCAGGATCGCCGTTTCCTGAATGCTTATTTTCCAAACCTTGCTCATTATCTTCATTATCGGATGATCGACGTTTCTTCCATAAAGGAACTCGTTCGCCGTTGGTATGGTGCGACCCATCTTTACGGAAAAAACGAAATGCCTGCTCATACCGCCCTGGCTGATATTCGCGACTCTATCTCTGAACTGAAGTATTACAAAGAAGCGTTCTTCCAAGATTTGACTACGCAAAAATAGATTTACGATGTCACAAGACAATGATGACAAAAGGACGCGAATCGTCGAGGCTCGTATGAAACTTCGGGCTCGATTTCAAAATCAAATTGATTCGAGTCCGTCTATTAGCGATGAATCCCCCTTAGGAACGGGCCCCAAAAATAGGCATCAAATGCCCAAGCTTCCCGTGGGTCAGCATGAAACAAAAAACTGGCCGGTGCTCGATCTTGGCCTTCATCCGACTGTGACGCGTGAACAATGGTCTCTTCAGATTGATGGTGCTGTACGAAGTCCGCAGGTGCTCAAGTGGCAGGATTTTATGGCTCTTGATCAGGCCGAGGATATCTCAGATTTTCACTGTGTCACCACGTGGTCTAAAATGGATCTATCCTGGCGTGGCGTTTTGGTGTCCACCGTTTTGGCCCTGGCTGATCCTCTGCAAGATGCCAGTCATTTGATGTGTTACGGCTACGACGGATACACCACAAATGTGTCTATGCCTGAAGCGCTTAAAAAAGATGTTCTTTTGGTCTACGAAGTGGAAGGAAAGCCTCTTACTCGTGAGCACGGCGGTCCCGTCCGAATGATCACACCCCAGCTCTATGCTTGGAAAGGCGCGAAGTGGATTAGGCGGATTGAGCTTATGACCGCCGATCGTAAAGGTTTTTGGGAAGAAAGAGGTTACAGTAATACCGCTTACCCTTGGAAAAACGATCGTTATAGTTGAAATAGGCTTGGTAATCTCGGGTCGCTGGTGCATACCCAGTAGGGAAATATGAGTTTGCAAAAAGATCGCAGGAAAGCTCTCCGAGACCATCTACAACGGAGGGTATTATGCTTAGACGGCGCGATGGGTACAGCACTACAGGCGCGCAACCTTACTGCACAAGACTTCGGCGGTGAAGCTTACGAAGGATGTAACGAAAATCTGGTTCTTACCCGTCCCGATATCATCAAAGAGATTCACCTAGAATACCTGCGCGCTGGTGCCGACATCGTCGAAACCAATTCTTTTGGCTCCACGCCGGTCGTCATGGATGAGTATGACCTGGGTCATAAAGCGGTCGAGATCAGCAAAATCGCCTCACAATTAGCACGCGAAGCGGCGGACGAATTAACGACCGAAGATAAGCCTCGTTGGGTCGCTGGGTCTATGGGACCGACAACCAAGGCGATATCGGTAACAGGGGGAATCACTTTTGAGAGCCTTATAGAGAATTTTCAGGCGCAAGCGAAAGCTCTCATTGAAGGCGGTGCCGACTTTCTCTTTGTCGAGACTTGTCAGGATACCCGAAACGTAAAGGCGGCGATGCTTGCGATTCAAAACGTCGCTCAGGAACTGGGTGATGAAATTCCCGTCGCGGTTTCTGGGACGATTGAACCGATGGGGACCATGCTCGCCGGGCAAAACGTAGAAGCACTTATTTCTTCCTTGTCTCACGTTGATTTGCTTTTTGTCGGAATCAACTGTGCAACGGGTCCGGAATTTATGACCGACCATATTCGTTCCATGTCCGCTTTGTCTCCTTATCCGGTCGCTTGCATGCCGAACGCTGGCTTGCCCGATGAAGATGGAAAATATCTTGAGACACCGCAAATGATGCGAAAAGTCCTCGAACGGTTTGGGTCCGAGGGCTGGATCAATATCATTGGTGGTTGTTGCGGAACGACCACCGAACATATTGAGGTTTTTTCTGAGCTGGCTGATGAGATGAAGCCGCGGATGCATCGAGCGGAGAAGCGCTCAACTTTGTCTGGTATTGAATACTTGGAAGTGACCGACGATAAACGCCCGGTACTCGTTGGTGAACGAACGAATGTTATCGGTAGCCGTATGTTCAAGCGCTTGATCGTTGAAGAAAAATGGGAAGAAGCGGCAGAGATTGGACGTAAGCAGGTCAAAAATGGCGCACAAATTGTCGACGTATGTCTCGCAAATCCTGATCGAGAAGAAATCGATGATATGAAAATGTTCTTGGATAAGGTGACACGCCTTATCAAGGTTCCGTTGATGATTGACTCCACCGATAAAGAGGTCGTCGAACTTGCCCTCACGTATTGCCAAGGTAAAGCGATTATTAACTCGATCAATCTTGAAGACGGACTCGAGCGCTTTGACGATATTTGTCCTCTTGCTAAGAGATACGGCGCGGCTCTGGTGGTGGGAACGATTGATGAAGACCCAGTACAAGCAATGGCTGTTACCCGTGAAAGAAAACTTCAAATTGCTGAACGTACCTACAAGATTCTGACCGAGGATTACGGCATTCCAGAGGAAGACATTTATTGGGATCCTCTCGTCTTTCCGTGCGGGACTGGTGATAAGAACTTCCTTGGGTCCGCCATCGAAACGATTGAAGGTGTGCGATTAATTAAGGAACGGTTTCCAAAAACAAAAACTGTTCTAGGGATTTCAAATGTTTCTTTCGGGCTACCACCGGCCGGGCGAGAAGTACTTAATTCCGTCTTTCTTTATGAAAATGTTCAGGCTGGCCTCGATTTAGCTCTGGTCAATTCTCAGAAACTTGAACGTTACGCAAATATTCCGGAGGAAGAAAAAGAACTCTGCATGGAGTTACTGAGAACAGGTAGTGACGATGCTGTAGCTAAGTTTGCCGCACATTTTAGAAATCGTAAAGCTTCTGAAAAGGTCAATACCGAAAACCTCAGCTTGGATGAACGTCTCGCTCGGTATATCGTCGATGGTACAAAAGATGGCCTTGAACCTGACCTTGACGAAAAACTAAAAGATACTGCTCCATTAGACATCATCAACGGTCCGTTGATGGAGGGTATGGATGAGGTTGGTCGTCTATTCAATGCGAACGAACTGATTGTCGCGGAGGTTTTGCAAAGCGCAGAGGTTATGAAAACAGCTGTGGCGAAGCTCGAACCGCTCATGGATAAGACAGACGCGGCTGGTCGCGGCAAGGTGTTGCTCGCCACGGTGAAGGGCGATGTTCATGATATTGGAAAGAATCTTGTAGAAATTATTCTGAGTAATAACGGTTTTGAGGTGGTCAATTTGGGTATCAAAGTTCCTCCTGACCAACTGATTCGAGCGACTCGAGAACATAATCCCGACATTATTGGCTTGTCTGGACTTCTGGTGAAGTCTGCACAAGAAATGATCACAACCGCCGAAGACTTATCAAAAGCGGGATCAGATGTACCTATTTTAGTCGGAGGTGCAGCACTGTCTCGAAACTTTGTCGATAAACGTATCGCGCCTCGATATGATGGAACGGTCGCCTACGCAAAAGACGCTATGGATGGCTTAGGTCTTGCGAAGCGAATTGTAGACGTCGACGAAAAACAAGCTCTTGACCAAGAGCTTGAGGCACGCCGAATCAAATTAGCGAAAGAGGTACCCGACAAAGCTCCAGCACCACAGGCCCCGGCTCGTCGGTCCACGCTCGTTGAAGTGATTGAGAATCCTCCACCGGTGATTGATTTTGATAATCATACGTTAGCAAATACTCCGCTTGAGCATATTTGGTCTTATATAAATCCTTTGATGCTTTATGGCCGTCATTTGGGTCTTAAAGGACAGATGCTTCGAAAGCTTGGAACTCCTGAACAGGGAGAACTGGCGGAAACTGAGGCAGGTCAAAAAGCACTACAGATTTGGGAAGCGGTGGAAGAGGTCAAAAAGAACTATCGAGATACCTTGCAGGCCAAAGCGTTGTTTCAATTCTTTCAAGCTGAAAGTGAGGGCAACATTTTGCATGTTCTCGATGGAAACGGAAGCCGTCTTGAGTCCATTGAATTTCCACGTCAGCCTCGCGAAAATGGACTTTGTTTGGCGGATTACTGCAACCCTGTTGGCACTACGATGGATAACATTGCGGTGACTTTGACAACCTGTGGCTCAAATGTTCGAGAGGTTGCCGAGGGTCTCAAGAAAAGCGGTAATTATTTGCATTCACATATCATTCAGGCTTTGGCTTTGGAAACAGCAGAAGCCTATGCCGAATTACTACACGCAAAACTACGGTCTATGTGGGGCTACCCAGATGAACCTGATATGACGATGCTTGAGCGGTTCCAGGCAAAATATCACGGAAAGAGATATTCGTTCGGCTATCCAGCGTGTCCCGAGCTTGAAGGCCAGGCGATACTGTTTCGTTTGGTCGACGCCGGCTCGGTTGGTGTAAGTCTGACTGACGGCTTTATGATGGAACCAGAAGCGAGTACCTCGGCGATTGTTTTTCATCACCCGCAAGCAAAATACTTTGCACTAAAGCCCAAGCCCGCCAAGACGTGCTGCGACGGACCTGACGCGAATTGCGGAGCGGCGGATCGTGTCTGAGGTTAGACCTCTGTCTACAACTGGAATTGGGAGTCTTCCACACACATCAATAGAAGAAGCTCTTAATTTAGCCTTTCGCTTAGATATACCTTACGTTCCCCAACTTCCTAAGAAGAGTCACAAAGAATTCATGTTGGCGCATGCTCTGGATGGGATGCCAGGGATTCTATCCGATTCGCAAGGCATGGTTACAATCCATATGCCTGAATGGCGAAAAGGATATCTTAGGTATTCTGAGCGCTTGCACCTCGCTTTGGAAGAGGGCGACGCTTCGGAATTCTTGCCTTCAGAAAACTCACATTGCGCTTTAAGACCTTTTTTAGCCAAAATCGAACAAGAACAAAAAAAACGCGCGAAAGTGCAGATTGCCGGCCCAATGACTCTGCAGTGGTCACTAAGAACAACCGAAGGAAAATTTCCTCCCCCTCCCGTTATGGCTCAACTCTCTCGAACGGTTTTAGCGAAAAGCTTAGCGCTGTGTCAGGCCATCAAATCATCAGGCTCTCAACCGATTATTTTTCTAGATGAACCCGGTCTTTACGCCTTCTCTGCCCAACAACCTAATCACCTCGTGATGATGCAAGAGCTCAAGATTCTTGTTTTGACCCTTCAAAAAGCAGGAGCAGAGGTTGGTCTTCATTGCTGTAGCGATGCCGACTGGTCTGCCGTCATTGATCTCGGTGTTGATATTCTAGCGATTGACGCACACTTGTCCTTACCGTCTTTGCTTCGTTCCTCTGAGGCTCTGGTTCGCTATTCAGCTTCGGGAGGTCAGCTGGCGTTAGGCGTCATTCCTACTCATCGCGAGGGGGGAGGTACTGTCTCTGAGATTTTTGGTCACTTCGAAGAGCGAATCCAAACGCTCGAAAAGTATTTTAGGACCCGAGCATCGACATTCGAGAGAATTTTGAGTCGGAGCCTACTGACTCCGGCCTGTGGTATGGCTCTTTTGTCCTCCCAAAGGGCGGTCCGCACACACGCTCAATTATCGGCTTTTCAATCGACCTATCGCTCATTTCATGCGCGCCGAAGTTAGTCGTTTTCTCGCCGAGTGATTCTTTATTAATAGTTAACCCTCTGGGTTGGTTCAGCTCAACGACCAATTTCGGGTAATTTGCAGAGTTAGGTTTACCTCGATAGTCTGCATTCATGACCGGAAACAGTGAGGAGTTGAGTACCCGGGTCATTGCTGATCAATCTCAGCTTAAACACCTGACTCTGCCCGGGATCAAGCTTTCGGTCATCGCCGGTCCCGCTCGAGGCAAAGAGATCATTGCGCGTCGCGGAATCATTCGAGTCGGCACTTCTGAAGATAACGATTTAGTTATTAATGATGATTCCGTCTCTCGTCGCCACCTCGAGCTTCGACTTCGAGGGGATGAAGTCCGCGCCGTCGATTTGCGTTCGACGAATGGCACTACCATCAACGGGGTAAAGATTAAAGAAGCGATCGTAGAGGCGGGAGCCATCATTAAGGTTGGTGATACCGAGCTGCGAACAGCTGCCGTCCAGGAGCCCGTCACCATCCCGCTTTCATCCCAAACAAATTTTGGTGGGCTGTTGGGTAAGAGCACTGCAATGCGACAGGTGTTTGGCATACTCGAACGAGTCGCACCCTCTGAGGCCACTGTTCTCATTCAAGGGGAGACAGGGACGGGCAAGGAAGTCACGGCTGAAGCTATTCATAGCCACTCTTCTCGGGCTGATGGACCTTTCATGGCTATTGATTGTGGTGCGATTGCCGCCAATCTTGTCGAGTCGGAACTCTTTGGTCACGCGAAAGGTGCCTTTACCGGAGCGATGACAGAACGTAGAGGTGTCTTCGAAGATGCTGATGGTGGAACTCTGTTTCTCGATGAGATTGGCGAGTTACCTTTAGAAATGCAACCAAAGCTTCTAAGAGCCTTAGAAACTCGGACCATAAGGCGACTCGGTGAAACCAGGCCCAGGCCAATCGACGTACGCGTCGTGGCCGCTACGAATCGTGACCTTGCCGAAGAAGTAAACCGTGGCACTTTCCGCGAAGATTTATTCTTTCGCTTAGCTGTTGTGCAGGTTGAGTTGCCTCCTTTACGTCAACGTAGAGAAGACATACCCGCTTTAGTCCGGCACTTTATCAACCGTTTTGCTCCAGATTCTCCGGCGCCTTCCAAAGAGTTGATGAATAATCTTGCCGCGCAACCTTGGACTGGAAACGTCCGCGAATTGCGTAACGCGGTGGAACGCGCTCTCGCTTTATCGGCTCCAGGCGCTGGCCACCCAGAACAGGAAGCGTCTGAAGCGAATACTGAGGAAGCGATGAGTTTTCTCTTTGATTTACCTATTAAAGAAGCAACCGAAAAATGGACCAGCGAATTTGAACGAAAATATATCGAGCATGCCTTAGCGAGAAGCGGAGGAAGCGTGAGCGAGGCAGCTCGCCAATCGGGTGTGAACCGCCGTTACGTTCAACGGCTTATGAAAAGACTCGGAATCCGTTCTGGCATCAGTAACGTATGAGTCGATGGCGTCCAGGTGAACAGGTTGCCGACCGTTTTATTATCGAGGGTTGGCTTGCGTCTGGAGGCATGGCTGAGGTCTATGTGGCCGAAATGGAGCTCGCAAGGGGCGTAAAGAAAAGGGTAGCGCTCAAACGAATTCATACCCACTTAGCCGAAGACCAACATTTTCTCACCATGTTTATCGATGAGGCTCGCCTTGCAAGCCAACTGAGTCATCCTGGAATTATCGCCGTTCACGACGTGGTTGAAACAGATGGAGAGGTCATCTTAGTTCTCGACTATGTGCCAGGATGGGACCTTTCGTCGGTCCTTAAATCTGCTCGTCGAAATCTTCAACAAATGCCGATCGGGATGGCAATATCGATCGGTGTCGATCTCGCCGAGACGCTTTCATATGTTCACGAAGCAAGAAGTGTTGCCGGAACAATGCTCAATATTGTTCACCGAGATGTCAATCCATCGAATATTCTCGTAGCGAGAGATGGAACCATCCGTCTCTTGGATTTTGGCGTGGCGAAAGCTTCGGAGCGCCTGCAACAGACCGCTACGGCCTCAATTAAGGGAAAGCTGGCCTATTTGGCGCCAGAGCAAGCAAACATAGGAGCCCTCGTCGATCATCGTGCTGACCTTTACGGTTTAGGTCTCATTCTTTACGAGGTGATTACCGGACAACGAGCCATTTATGGCGAGGGAGATTTACATCTCCTCGAAATGGCTAAAGCGCCCCAGCATAAGCGCGTAGATCAACTTCGTGCGGAAACTCCTCAAGCCCTGGTTGATATTGTCAGTCAACTCTTGGCTGTTGATCCGAACGAGCGCTATCAACACGGTCGAGATGTTGCGAACGATCTGGAGCCGCTCCGTTCATCGGTCACTGATACCCACCGCGAGTCAATATGTCAGGCTGTCCGTAGTGTTATGAGGCAGAGCTCCCGTCCCTTGAGAAAACCATCTAAACCGAAAGTAAACCCACTTGATCTCGCTTTCGCAGAAGCCTTAGGAGGCTTGGACAAGCCTCGCCCCAAAACCAAACCACTTTCAGAGCAAGGTCGAAATATTGCGGTTCATGAGAATGAACCCGAGCAAAATGCGTTTCATCAATCTTCCGAACCTGATCAAGTATCGGCGACTCAGAGCGTACGTATCCAAAACAGGAAGGAACGTCGCCGAGCGTTAGTAGTCCTTGGTGCGGCGGTTTTCACAGCCTCCTTCGCATTGGTATTTTATTTTTCTAAAGGAACTTCGCCTGAAACGAAAGCCTTGGACAGAGTCTCTATCCCCGTCACAACGTACCTGAAAATTAATAGTGACCCTGCAGGCGCTGAAATTTTTCTTGATGGGCAAAGTCAAACGCAGACGACTCCGGCCGTGGTTCCAGTAGACGCAGATCGTGAGTATAGAATTCGATTGGCGCTCAAGGGGTATAAACCTTTTCTTCTAACACAGCGTGCGAGAGCCGGAGAACCAAATAATATTGAAGGAAAACTTGTACCTCTGCCGGGTTCTTTTAAATTAATGTCCGACCCTTCAGGCGCGCGAGTAAAAGTCGACGGGATTGCCACCGGTACAACACCCATTTCGATGGATACACTGCAGCGTAAAAAATATCGTCTCACAGTCCACAAAGAAGGATACAGCCCTGCTGATTTTACTATCGATCTTGCAACAACCCATGCAGTAGAAAAGAAAATTCAGCTAAGAAAAATACTTGAGTATGGACGGCTTGATGTTTCTTCGAGACCTTGGGCAAAGGTCTACATCGATGGGAAAGTCATGGCAGAAACAACACCTGCGTTTGGAATCAAGGTTGAAGTGGGGCGTAGAACGGTTCGTTTTGAAAATCCTCGCCTAAACAAGTCTATGACGAAGCAAGTCATGATTCGAAAAGGGGAGACCTCTCGACTGGTTGTGGACCTAAGATAATTATCTGCCACCACTATCTCGGGTAATTAGAACTCCTGCGTCTAGCCTTATCCCGCCAGAATCAGGTGCTTTTGCGTCGACTTTTGTCGCGAGTCCTCCGTCACTTGCGACTACGCCTACACATTGACCGCGACTGCATCGCTTTCCTACGTCACACCGTTGGAAGCAACCACCGCAGTGTTGAATATTCGAATTTGTGTTGATGCATTGTCCATTACAGCAACGCGCTCCTTCGCGCAGGTTTCCGCAGTTTGCTCCACATGCGCCGCAATGATTGATATCTGAGCCAAGGTCCACGCAGTCTCCTTGGCAGCAAGTATCTGCAGTATCCGGGCAGGTTATCCCACAGCTACCGCAATTCGCCGAGTCCGTTCCTAAATTTGTACACGTCGCGTTGCAACAGTTATCGCTATCATCACAGGCGACTCCGCATCCGCCGCAGTTGTTGTTATTAATCCTCAAGTTTACGCAGCTTTTGTTGCAACATCCAAAATCATCTCCTGAACAGGAACCCTGTTTCGGGCCACACGTACATTGAAATTTCGTTGTGGGTTCTGCTTGCTTCCCTGTCTCTATTGAGGGCTGAAGCGCAGTGACTCGCGTACATTGTGAGGCTTGA
This sequence comes from Myxococcota bacterium, assembly GCA_036337945.1. Taxonomy (GTDB): domain Bacteria; phylum Myxococcota; class Kuafuiibacteriia; order Kuafuiibacteriales; family Kuafuiibacteriaceae; genus JAYZDF01. The sequence goes on along the minus strand of JAYZDF010000043.1, from coordinate 67,620 downwards.
GGCTCGCCAAACGGACCAGGTTTCGCACAATTGCGATTCGCCTCTTGCTCTAGATCGTCCGCCACAAGGTTGCAGTTACTATCAATGCCGTCACAAAATTCGGTGAGCGTTGTCGTCATCGTCTCGCAGGTTCCGTACTGAAAATTATCTCCGCATTTTGATGATGCTGAGCATCCAGCTACCGTTTCACATTCGGTGACTTCACCCGGTCGACAAGAACATTCGCTGACGGGTGCGACACCATCGCAATTCAAATCATCTCTCGGGTATGTCGCACCTTCAACGCATGCTTCTTCTACTACAGGGCATATTCCATCAATAAGAGGAAAAATATTCCCAGCCTCGCACGATACCACAGCCTGTCGGCATCTTGCGCCGTCTCCAAATACCGTCGGAATCGTATCGCATGCTTGCCCATTCTCCTCCCAAACATAAACAGTCGTGCTGGTATTTGCTCTGCATACAGGGCCGCGCGATATCGAGGATGTTCCTGACTGCTGAAGATTGCACTCGATCACTGCATTACAGCCTGGATGAAAAGACTCTAAACAAACTGCTTGATCACACCATGGCCTAGATAGTGAGACGACGATACTATTGCCAAGCTCTAGTCCTCGACATCCATACACCAAGCCCTTCTCATCTCGGTCATAACCGCGAATCGAAATTTGAATGTTTTGGGCTTCTCCAAGATTTAATGCTTCGAAGTTCCATTCTCCATTTGTTTTTATAAAATCTAAACGCTTTTGCGGTTTTTTATTTACACGTCGCTCAAGATCAATATCGTCAGGACACTTCGCGTTCGCAGTGTCGTTACAGACGACTTGCTTCCAATCTGCGAACTGCTCACAAACCCCGAGGGAGGCCGGCCAGGCTTCGACAACTAAACGAACGACCTCCTCTTGAGCCGCTCTGTCATTGATCGGAAACTGAAAAGAGATCTGGGTGTCCACAATGGTTGGGTTCTGTTCACACCCCAAAGCAGCCATCAGACCTACAGTGAAAAATACTGATCTTGTGAATGCTTTATTGTGCATTGAATACAAGTCTATGCTCCTCTGGTGGTTCTCCACGAAAAGAAAAGTAAGCAGCGCTTGCGCCTCCAGCGGCAACGGCACCAACAATCGCGGTCCACACGTACCAACGACCATACCATGGCGTGGACCGAGGATCTTCGACAAAGACTTTGACCGGTCTATCTTTGGGCGGTGATCGCACGATTTCTTTTCCGGCAGCATCTAAACCAACAACACTGCATTGGATTTCTGCTCGTTCAGAAGGTGCTCTCAGACTCATACTCAACGCACCCTGTTGGATGCCTTGAATTTTTTGGACCTTTTCTTCTTCACCGCATTTTGCTCGAAGTGCTCGCAGTTCTGCCGCCGTATCTCGAATCTGGACTAGTACTTCGATATCTTCCGTCGCATTGACTCGGGTTGGTGCAGACAAAGCCAAAATCAGAGATTTTGGGTCGGGACGTTCAAGCGTTCTTCCGGCGAGAGCTTCGGAGAGAAGAGCGAAGGCCCAAGGTTCCCAAGAGAGACTTCGTCCCCTGACTGAGACTGTGATTTCCTCGTCCAGAACTCGAATACGCTTAACTTCGATGTGGTCACTTTCGCTTGCTGTCGCTTCAAATACTTCTGGTATATTTGAAAGCTTTGCGAGTTGAAGCGCTAATTCACGAGGCAGAGCCGATGAGACGTCCTTCGATATTCTGCCATCTGGCGCCCAGTCTCGAAGTATCTGTTGGGCGAGAACCGGGCCTTGCGCAGCTTTCATGACCATAGCGATTTCTTGATAGCCGTTGTTAGGGCGAAGTGAATGAAACTTTATATACGAGCGAAAGCCTAGCCGGCGCGCTGTTACCAGATGGGGCCCGCGTCCTCGCACTTGAACTTTTCCGTTTTGCTGAACCTCTTGCCCATTAACGTATACGACTGCATCTTGTGGCGCACGATTGATCTGTATTGTTCTTTTTCTTGAAGATTGATATTTGCGTTTTTCCCTTTGCACGGCACGAACAACCGGTGGCCCATATTCATTTGGATCAACAACCAGGCGGGGATTGAGTCGAATTGCGAGACTCAATTCTTGTTTCGCCTTTCCCTTTCTTTTTCTGGCGTTGGATATTTGTGATTTCTCAAAGTAGATACGGGCCAAAGTCTGAGTATTAGGTAGGGAAAGAGGATGCTCGAATAGCTCCTTTAGAGCGCGTTCGTAGGCGCGGTCTGCACGGTCAAGCTTTAGGTTAACGTAATAGTCTCTGGCTTGTCGCAGTTGGGTTCGAAAAGCGCGATCGTTAATTTTTGGAACTTGCTTAGAGAGCTCAGAGACCTTCGGCCTTAGTGATGCGGGTTCTATAAGTACGACTTTGGTACTTTTCATAATTGCCGTTTTGATACGCTGTCTATCTTCTTCGTTGATTTCGCTTGAGATATTGATCAGGGCCGAGCCTGTCTCGAAAGCGTGACCTATGTTGGCGGTCATACTGAGTGTAAGACAAACAATCGACTCAGCTACGAAGTATGAGCGACCTGTTCCTGACAATGGCCGAGGCCTCATATTGTAAGTATAAATGGTTGCTTGAAAAAGCGCGAATCGAACAAGAGACTATTCGTTGCTTTTCCTTATCGCTTTAAGGGCTTGGCTGCTGAAGTCAGGGGAACATTGAGGCGGGTAAATCTCTTGCGGATCTTTTTCGCTGTATCGAGATTAAAGTGCCACCATTCATTACGAATCATTCGAAGTCCCACGACCTTAGTCATTAGGCGGCGCAGTAGCTTGCGGTTTTTAATGTGCTTCTTGGTGAGCTGACCGCTCGCCAAGTATTTTTGTTCATGCCGAGGCTCGGCCAGTTTACCCAAAAAGTCATAAGGGGTTCCCATAGCAAGCTCGCCTTGACCCTTGCGCCCTAAGGTGAGGTCTACGGCGGCGCCGTAGCTATGAATGGAACCCGTTTTCGTATGTGGGTTCGCCACATAGCGGCGCATTTTGGTGTTTTTTACCGCATTCCAAAGGACGGCCTGCACATCGTTAGGCCTATAGCAGTCTTTGAAAATTAAATAAGTTCCTGGATGATTCTTATCGAGCCAGCGCTGGGCCTTTACCATTTTCTTCGCGACGGACGCACGCAGCAGACATTTGGCAACGGGGTAGGCCTTCACTTTTGCGAAATTATCTTTCGTTGCGTAACGAATATCTAGTCTAAATGCAGGGTGCAATGGCTCCACATCCACCAAAGGTTCTTCGCCAACTGGAACGGTGGTTGGCAGTTGGGCCAGTGCCAACAGTAAGACAAGTTTGCTCATTTCTTCTTTGGCCGAAAGGCCTTCAGACGGGTCTCATCAGTTGTAAGGTACGGTCCTTCAATAAGGTCGATGCAGTAAGGAATGGCCGGCATAACCGCATCGAGACATTCGCGGATGGACTTTGGCTTTCCAGGCAAATTGACAATCAACGCATTCTTACGAATGACCGCTGTTTGTCGCGAAAGAATAGCCGTAGGGACATACTGTAAGGACACTGAGCGCATCAATTCCCCAAATCCAGGCATGAGCTTATCAGCAACTGCTTCGGTGGCTTCAGGGGTCACGTCTCGACGAGCTGGGCCTGTTCCGCCTGTGGTGACAACCAAACAACATCCAGACTCGTCAACAAGCTCAATCAATGTGTTTTCGATAAGCTCCTGCTCATCGCTAATAATTCGACGTTCGGCTTCCCAGTCGTTTGTAAGCACCTCACTCATATATTCTACAATCGCCGGTCCACCGAGATCTTCATACTCACCTCGGCTGGCTCGGTCTGATACAGTTACGACGCCAATTCTGATCGATGTATTCACGGTGTTTCTTCTGTACTGAGTAGGTAGGCGAACGGCAAGCCGAATGAATAATTCGGTAAGCGATCTTCAGATCGATTTTCGTTCTTTATAAAGTTTACGAACGATCACAACTGCTTCAGCAATCATCCAAAACTCCAAGATTAGAATAATAGTGCCAATCACAAGGGTAAGTGTTGGGGCTGCATCCTTTGTGCCCAGGGAATTTGTCCACCGGAAAAGATTATAGGTCATGGCACCGGTCGTGATGCCGAGGACGAAAATCATCGGAATCAAGTAAGGAAGGACCGGTTTTCTAGCTCGAAAGAGATACACAAACAATACTAAGAAAGTCATGCCTCCGATGAGTTGATTGGTAGTACCAAATAATAGCCACAATGGACCCCAGGCAGATTTTCCAGCAAGAAGCAGTGGTACGGCTGGCACAATTGCAACAAAGGTTGCGACATACCTGTTTTCTAGAGCTCGAATGCCTACAGAACGCCCGAATTCACTGACTACAATTCTCTGCACTCGAGCTCCAGTATCTAAACTCGTTGCTGCAAACGAAATCGCTAAAACGGCGACCAAAGCATTTGCCCATTCGACCGGCATCCCGAAGCCGCCCGTCAGAAAAGTACTTGCTCCATCTACAAAGTGCCCAATCGCGGCGATTCCCGAACTGTTCCAGTGCCCATACGCATGATCCCAATCTTTTAGTCCAGCGGCCACAGCGACTGTTGCGATCACTGCGAGCATTCCTTCCCCGAGCATGGCTCCGTAGCCTATCGGTCTCGCGTGAGTCACTTTGTCTAATTGTTTTGAGGTCGTTCCACTTGCGACCAATCCGTGGAAACCTGAGATGGCGCCACAAGCGATCGTAACAAATATAAACGGGAAAATGGGAGGTGCACCCGTTGGCGACGGATTATAGGCTGGTGCAACCATCTCCGGTCTGACCACCATCAAGCCAAGAATCAGAAATGCTAACCCAACAATTAATTGATGAGAGTTAATATAATCTCGAGGTTGGAGGAGCACCCAAACAGGTAGAATACTCGCGACAGCTGCGTATACGAGCAGGAATATAGCCCAAGTAATGACGGCACTGTCTGCGATAAGAAAGGATTTCATCGTATCCGGTGATAGTTTGACTGGAAATTCGATACCGACCGCAATCATTGCGTACAGTCCAACAAGCGCGATCACTGACGGCCACAATATAGGTACATTTTTCTTATAAATGAGAAATCCAATAGCGACCGCGACAATGATCTCAAAATTGATGGGAATGACGGTTGCCGGATACTTATCAAATAAGACGCCTATCGCTACTGCGAACACAGCGAGAACAACCCATACGAGAAAATAGATAATGATTTGGAATAGGATTCTCACTCTTGGATGGATGATTTGTCCGGCCACGTCGCCGACCATACTTCCTTGATGCCGAACTCCTAAGACCATCGCACCAAAGTCATGAGCGGCACCCAGGAAAATTGTGCCAAACACAACCCAAATTAGAGCAGGAACCCATCCCCAAATAATTGCGACCGCAGGTCCAATAATTGGTGCAGCACCTGCGATAGAAGTGAAGTGATGACCCCACAAAACGTGTTTATCGGTGGGCAGAAAATCGACGTCATCACGCAGAGCATGAGCAGGAGCTTCTTCCGTCTCTTGAAGTCCAAAAACTTTTTCAGCCAGTCGGCGTGACCAGATTCGATACCCTAAGAAATAGAATACGGCGAGGGCGGCCAGAGCGATTAAAGCTGACATAGTTATCAGCTATCGCCGCTTGGACCTAGGTTCAAGGACAGTTCGCAGAATCGCTGGCGACACCAGGGTGTCCAGTCTCTGAATTCGTACCAAATGTGCCGCTGGAGTTGCCCCAGCTCGAAGACTGACTGTTATCACCATATGGGAATTTTAAGCACATAGCTGTGCCATTCCCGCCACCAGGCCAGCCGCTTCCCCATTCCAATTCGTCGATAATTACTGTTCCCAACATGAGCTTGAGTCTGTCTCCGGAATTCGAAAGCTGTAGATCGGCCATTTCGTAGCTGACTAAAGCAGTGAGTCCACCGTTGACTCCTGGATCTGCGCTATAGGCAAAAATACCATACTCGCCCGGTCCGATTTGCGCTGACGTGACTGTGAAGGCGCGATTCGCGCCACCGTTATCTTCGATGATCAAGCCATCTAGGACCAGCGTGTCGCCCGTTGGGTTAAATACCTCGAACCATTCCCGTACTTTTTCCGGCTGGTTGCCGCCAGGGTTTCGAAATACTTCGGTGATAATAAGATCTCCGGCAACCGGTGCACGAGTGACGGAATTTGTGACCTCGAACGCGGCGCTTGCCGTCACGGTACCGTTTAGGTCTCGCGCGATGACCATGCCATTTCCAATCGTACTACTCGCTACCAAAGCGAAGTCTCCTCTGCGCTGGCCTGCAGCCACAGAAACACTTGAGCTTTCGGTCACGGTTGATGACAGCGTCGTAATCATCGCTAAACCAGCGGGCACCACCTCAAGAGTCACCGTCGAGCCCATGCTTGCTGCGGGCAAATTCAAGGTGAGGTTACCCGTTACGAAATCGTTTGGTCGGACGATTCGGTCTGCGAGCGAAAGCTCGGTCGGGTATCTTGGGAAACTGTCTTGATAGGGATACACGGTCGCAGTGACCGACTTTCCGTCGTAGGTTCCCGTCAGGATCACTGATTGTCCGGGCGCTGCCATTCCCACCGAAATGGATACGTCGGCACTAACCTGACCTGCTGAGATCGTTAAGTCTGAAACCGAAACAGTACTATCAGAACTGCTCATGGATACCAAAATGTCAGACTCGGCAGCGCGAGTGAGCGAAATGGTAAAGCCGTTAGATGGTACGCCGCTAAAGCCAGTCTCCACGAATAGCTCCGAAGGTGTGAATCCTCGAAGAGCCGGTTTTAGACCGACGTCGTCGGAAGAGCGTGGCTCGAGCTTGGAGTTCCCGTTGCCATATCTGAGTATTCCGCGGATGAACGAAATCGCATCTCCAACGACAGGAAACGGTTCTGTGAGATAAAGATAGTCATTTACACGAAGTGCGTCTGCCACCACAAATTCGTTGGTGGGTGTTCGGTCTCCTGGGCCCGCTTCTGGTTCCACGGCGGTTACCGTTACGTTTTGTACTTCGACCAAGACACCTTCAAGTGCGGTCGCCATTGCTCCGCCTGTTGCAACATTGGATGCAGACTCAATGATTGCCGCGGGAAGCATTTGGCCTGCTGCGGTAACGGTGAATGCCGAATTTTGCAGCTGAGTCTGATCGAAAAATACTGTCGTTTCACCTTGAATATCAACCAGGTCTCCAACCGTTGGTTTCACGTCTGTGTTGGCGAAAACAAAAAGACCCGAAAACTTTGCTCCAAGGTTTGTATCGTAAAGTGGATGATCGGTCGGCATTTGCACGAAGTAGCCGCTTTCGCCGACGGCTGTAACGACGACCCCCGAAATCCGAACAGCGCCCATTTGTTGTCCTTGTTTGATTTCGTACACTGATACCAGACAGGCTTGATCTCCAGGATTGGCTTGATCGGGACATGGGTCGCAAACGTCCCCTTTCATGTCTTGGTCGCGATCAGACTGGTCCATGTTGGCTACGTCTGGACAATTATCAACGTCATTGTTGATACCGTCATTGTCACGATCGTCAGGGTTGGGTCCTTTGCAATCTGTCGTGAAGGCGTCCAAAGGACATGGGTCACAAACGTCACCAATCATGTCGTTATCGGCATCTGCCTGCTCTCCATTTTCAAGAGGTCGAGTTGGACTAAAAATCGTAGGGCAAAGGTCCAGATCGTTGATGATACCGTCGCCATCCGAGTCCTCCGCGGTCGGCATACCCATAAATTCACCAGGGCGATAGGGAACGCAGGTTGGTTCTAAAGGTGGTTCGCCACAATAGAACGTCTCGTAAGGGTTGGACATGATTGCGTTTCGGATGGTTTGAATACTTGAACCTGAATCTTTTTCTACGCAGACCATTTTTGGGGTGCCGCATACATCAAGCATCTCGCAGCCAGACGCGTCACCAAGTACATCGTTGATCACGTTTTGGTCGCCGTAGAGCGGTGTTCCACCACGCATGACTAACGAAACATCTGGTGTTCTTGCTTCAATGATGGCGCGATAACTCTTCTTCCCATTTCTACGAAAGATTGAAATATCGGCTTCATATCCGGTAGCGAGCGTGCCGAGTTTGGTTCCGGCTCCAAGCGCTTCCGCACCGTTTTTCGTCGCCATGTCAACGATCTCTCGATCGCTAAAGTAAGATCCGTAGTTGTTTCGGTTGAGCGAATCAACACACTGCAGTTCTCGCAACATATTCATTGAGCCTGATACGACCCAATCCGTGCCGAGCGCGAGACGAACACCAGAGCGAGCCATCAGCGTCGCGTGTGCCGTATGTCCATAGAGATCTATATTAGTCCGTGGTGACCAGATGACACTCGCTTGCTCGACGGCTATTGCGTTGATGTCTGCGGGAGTAATACCGACCGCATGAATGATTGCCGTTGTGGGAAGCAGAACATCTTGTCCGCCTCCAGTGTTTTGAGACAGACAGAAGAATTCGTTTCTCGCGTCTTGGTCGATACCTTCTGCGATGTGCGGTGCGTATGCGACGCTGTCCCGAATGCTTGAATCGTCTGGAGAAGGTATCCGGCTGTAGTTGCAGTCATTTGTGCGCGTCGCCCCAGAGCTATCTCCTAAAGGAAACGTTGAGTATTCAACAGAGTTTAGCCCAAGACCGCCTTGTCGAGGGTCGTTCTGGTCGATATTTCGAAGAAGTCCATCAGCACCTCCGGAGCCATTGATCGTTGTTGCTCCACCCATGAGATGACGAAGCTCACCCCACAGAATTCCAAGTCCGCCTCCCTGGTTTCGAGGGGACGGAATTCGACTGTGTCCGTTTTTTCCGCGACGCCAGTCATGCCGATGATCAAATCGTTCTTCCGGATGAGGTTGAGGAGGGCCTTCGGAAAAATTCAAATGTTCGTGCCCGTTGATAAGTCCCGGTGAAATGACGCCATCGGCACATTCGATGACCGTTGCGCCTGCGAATTCTGGTGATGCACTACAGTCACATGCCGCACATACAATTTTGCCGTTACTGCCTACCAAAACCTGTCCGTTTTCGAGCTCGCCTTCAGCCACAACGATCGCACCCCGAATCAAAGTGTTTGCGTTCCCAGGAGTTACGGAGCAGGTGCCAGATGCAGGAGCGACCAAAGGAGGATTATTGCATTTCTCAGTGACTTGCATGCCGGCATCTCGGCCTGGTGAAGTGCCAGCATCCGAATTGCTCGTCTGAACACCGCCATCCATTTGGGTGTTCGGCGGATTATCGTCGTCATCGCTACATGCGACCAGCGCACAGCTCAGCAGCGATGCAACAAAGACCCGTGCGATAAAAAGTTTTCGATAATCCTGCGTATTCAACATAAAGACCTATCCTGCTAACAAAATGACTGGTGCTACTTATTAGGCACCCGTTCCATTACTGCCTTAGTGATGAGCGGCCAGGCAATGGTCGCATCGGCGAGAACTTCCGCATATCGTCCCCCATCTTCCACTGGGATAAATTTGCCCCAGCTTGCGCCTTCGGAATAAGTACACCCTGAAAGACCACCTAAATGCTCGGAATCAGGACATATTCGTACTCCGTAACGGAAGCGAAGTAGACTCTCGAGGTCCTTTCCTAGTCGGTGAGAGGACACTTCAATATAGGGACTAATTTGTTGGGCCCAATTACGGGGAACCCCTCCACCAATGGTGAAAATTCCCATTTCCTTTTGCGCCCGGGCCCATTTTTCGTACCCGAGAAGGTCAGCAAAAGGGTCAAACCGGCGCGCGACTTTGCCTTCTTTTTCTCTCACAAGGTTGTGTACACAAAAGTCTAGACCCATTTCTGAGTCTGAAAATGCAGGGATAAAGATGGGGACGTTGTGCCTGTACGCACTGAGAAGGATACCTCTTCCGTCCGGATACGATTCACACAGTTTTTTTCCAATTTCGTGGCAGAGTCTCTGGCTGCACACGGTTTCGTCTTCGGGAAAGTTTTCGAGGATTTTTCGGATAAAGAGTTCAACATCATCCAGGTTACTTTCGAGCTCAAGAGTGTCATAGACTCGGTCGTATCCTTTTTCATAAAGCTCTTTGTCGTTCATGATGGGCTTGTACTTGAAGTGACTGTGTCCGTCTGCCTCAACCAACCCGTGCGTCATCAGCGCTCCTGTGCTTACGATTGCCTGAATATAGTTCCTCTCAATCATTTCACATACAACCAAGCTCATTTTCGCTACGGTCATCGCACCTGAAAGAGTTAAGACTACTCCGCAATTTGGGTTGCGGACCATCTCTTCAAAGACATCTGCCGCTTCACCAAGTCTTCGTGCGCCAAATGACGCATCTCGGTACGCACGCAAAAGTTGATCAAAAGAATTAATTTCAGCGAGGTCTACAGGTCTGACGGGCTCAAATCCATCTTGATGCCCGTCATGGTATTCGTCTTGTTTTCTTACACCACTCATGAAGTCGGTCTTAGCATTTCCTAGGTTGCAACTGAAGAACCGGCTTCTACGTCGTGTTATCGAAATAGATTCTCTAACATCTCATCAAATCGGCCGGCCCAAAAAGACCATTCGTGTTGACCACCGTTTTCTTCTATATGGTGGTACTCGTAGCCTCTTGCTTCTAGGGCATTCACCATCAGGCGGGTTGATTCGCTGTTGTCGTTCGGAGACCCGCTATCAAGATAAAATCGCGCGTTCATCACCGGACCATTACGAATTCGAGAGATCATATCTCCTTCGCCATACCAAAATGAGCCCGATTGTGCCGCGATCTTTTGAAACACCTGATTATGTTTTACAGCGGCATAAAAAGAGATAAGGCCACCCAGTGAAGCGCCAGTAATTCCTCTCTCTGAAGCCTGAATATTTAGACCGAAATATTGTTCAATTTCTGGCACCCAATCGGTGGCAATAGCATCTACATAAGCGTCGCCTTTTTGGCCTGGACCATAGGTATACTCTTGGATCCGTTCATTTTGCGATTCCAGTCCTAAGAAAACACCCACGATTGGTGATACCCGATTGGCTAAGATTGTGTCGTCGATGATCGCTTGGACCCCAGCTCTCGTCAGGTATTCGTTACCGTCACTTACGTATAATATTTTCCGTATCTCACTCGCTTCGAAATAAGCAGGTGGGAGATAAATATAAGCATCCCGTAAACCGATTTCGTAACGATATAGTAAGCTCCGCTCCAAACGATGCCCAGGTCCAATGATCTCGTTGTTAAAGTTTCCAATTGCTCCTTGGTCGAACCCGTCCCAGACTATCCAACGGTTCGCTTTGTCCATCGTCCAAGTCTTCTCATTATTCTGCACTCGAAGCAGTTTGTATTGGTATCGACCGTTTCGATCGAGCGGAATTCGTACGAAAGAGAGGTCGGAATTTCCTATTCGTTGAAACACTCGTCCCTGGTCTTCTGGCCAGTTATCAAAACTTCCAGATACAGATAGCCCTTCTGTGTCGCCGCGCTGCAAGATGATTGCGTTCGCACCATCCCAGATAGCGCTACCCCCGTAGGATAAATGAGAAGTCCAAAATTGTTCTACATATTGGGCTTGATTCGAGGGGTTATTGTCTACGCAATCGATCAATCGATTAAAGTCGGCGATAGACCAAGTATCTCTGGGGTCAATTCGTGGCGTGTGTACAGTGAGTTCAAATGCACACGGGTCAATGGTGGGTGCGCCAGCGTCAGCTTCCTGTGGGGCCGTTCCTGCATCTACTGGCAAAGTCGACCCTGCATCCGGCTCTGTTCCTGCATCTAGAGGGTTTGGTGACTCTTCAGTGATCGAGGAGGGCGTCATGGGCATTTCAGCGGGTGTACGGATCGCAAGTCCTCGCGCGTCGTAACAGCTCATCACTAAGATCGCGCAGCAAAAAAGAAGGTTTAGTCTCTGCTTCATCGTTTCGGGGCTTCTTGAACCATTGTGGACTCAGCCGCGCAAGTGACAATTTGCGTTCAATTTTTAGTTTTATGGCAATCATAGCGTGAGTGCCTAAATTGAAATGACTCTTAGTTCTCGATTTCACGCCCGGCAAAACGAACCAAGGCGAAGAGGAGACCTAAACCAATTGCTAGGGAAAGCCATGGCGAGAACCCGAAACCTAACGGTATATAGCCGACGAATATGGCCGCTGCTGCACATGCGAGGGAGTAGGGTGCCTGCGTATTGACATGATCAACGTGGTCAGATGCGCATGCAATCGACGAAAGAACCGTCGTATCTGAAATGGGTGAGCAATGATCGCCGAAAACTGACCCCCCGAGAATTGCGCTGGAAGCACCAAGCAAAATGGCTTCAAACTCAGGTAAACCTTGATGGGTTGCCACTAATGGAATCACGATCGGAAAGAGTATCGCCATGGTCCCCCAGGATGTTCCTGTTGCAAGTGCAATGAGTCCGGCGAGGATGAATGTGAGCGTCGGGATTGTCCAAGCTGGGAGTGTTTCGGCGAGGACGCTGGCCACATAGTTTCCGGCTCGTAGATCATCCATCACTTTTCCAATCGACCACGCCAAGATGAGAACCATAATTGCGAGAGTCATCGCTCGGACCCCGCGAACTAAAGCGTCCGTTGTTGTTTTGAGAGTCATGGAACCGGTCGCAAGCGCGAGAAGAGCGGCGCTACCCGCACCAAACGCTGACGCATACAAAAGGGCATCGTACGATGCTGCATTACTCAAAATGTAACCAAACCACCGAACAAGGCCTTCCTGTTTTGCGGCTTCATAGTTGACCAAATCTGATAGACCCGCCGCGTGCCCCGTTGTCCAAAGGTGGACCAAAACCGTTAGGACCAAAGTTGTAATGGGTATCAGAGCAAGCCACCACCTAGGAGTAACAGATGACATTTCATCTGCCTCTTCCATGAGTCCGGTATCCATGAGTGGTTCGCCACCGTCTCGGATTGGCTTGCCCTCTTTGCGAGCCCGTCGTTCCGCCCGTAGCATGGGGCCAAAGTCTCTTCCGGTTGTTGCGATAAACACCACAAAAATGAGCGCAAAAAATTGGTAAAAACGAGACGGCACGCCGTTGATGAACACATCGTAAGCGTCACGCTCAATCCCTGCGGCCCTCATGGCATCTGCAAGTAAGGATACTTCGTAGCCTACCCAGGTAGAGATTAGCGCAAGGCTTGCAATCGGCGCTGCTGTCGAATCTACCAAGTAAGATAGTTTTTCTCGTGAGATTCGGAATTTATCGGTCACTGGTCGCATGGTGCTGCCCACCAAAAGAGAGCTTGCGTAATCGTCAAAAAAGACCAGCATTCCCATGAGCCAGGTTGCGAACGAGGCACTTTTTACGCCCTTTGCATATCGAACAACCATGTCAACAATTCCGGCCGTTCCACCCGAACGACTAATGATGCCCACCATTCCGCCCATGAGCAAAGTAAAGATCATAATTTTGACTCGATCTGCATCTGCAGCAACATGAGTCAAAATATCTAAGGTACGAGGTACTGCTGATATGGGACTGCCAAATAGTAGCCACGCTCCAATGAAGATCCCTCCGAGAAGAGACAGCAGCACTTGTCGCGAAATCAAGGCCAACCCGATTGCGATTATTGCAGGCAAAAGTGACCAAATGCCATCAAGTGTCGGAACAACAAGTTTGTAACTCTTGGCAGCGTGCTGGACTGTGATTGTCTCTCGTTCGATATTCACACGATCGAGCTCTATAACTCCCGCCTTTGCCGCAACGGAAGAAGTTAGCCCAAGCCCATCAATTTTTACTGCCCCGGAAAAATCCTTCGCCAGTTGTCCATTCTCGAGAAAGGCTTTGATTTTAACGCCATCAACTTTTTCAGCCCCTGCCCATAATCGTACATTGGGCCACTCCGCTCGAAACTCAACGGGAGGTGAGCCGGCCTCTGAAACTGTCGCGCATAAAGCTAACCAAAGAATGATGACAATTCGCACTTGTCTTTGGGTAGCACATCGTCGCCAGTCATGCGATAGCAAGAACTCTAACGAGATAAACATGAGTTTCGAAGAACTGCTTCAGCGTCGACTGGGCCCGATGAAAGATCTAATTTCATCGAAAAAACCGGTTCTGACCCGTGAATATGACATAAGTCAGCTATTTTTCCGTCGAGCGGACGGGCTTGAACTCTTTTTTCATCCTGAGGAATCTAAGAAGCAGCTAAAGGTCGAGATTCCCAATCGTTCTCCCGTAACCTTAGATTTTGCTGAGGCTGTGGAGCTGGTTTCACACCACGAATGGGTCTCTTCTCAGCAAATCACGAAGACGCAGCAGAAAAAATATTGGAAGTGGGCACAAGCCGGCTTGATGTATTTTGCGCAGAATCAACCGGCATCGCCGTCTGTTTGGCCCCGGAACACGAAGACAAATCGAGAAAAACTAAGATGGCATGAAGGCGCTTGGTTTAACCTCGCCCTTGAAGACTTGGTTCAAATTGGTCCGATTCCGTTTATGCCTCGTAAAAGTGACCTTGAGCATAGCCAGATAGTTGGAGCTCGATTTTCGTTGCAGACGAGAGATGTAGAAATTCTCGGATTGACTGTTACCGGCTCGAAATCACTTGGATCAAAAATTCAGTCTTTGATACCTGCGATTGATGGTCAACGCGATCGAGGAGAGCTTGAAGCGCTTCTTGGCGAAAGCGCTAGCGGATTAGTATCTCTGCTTTTGGAATTTGGGTTTCTTGTTCCCGACGAACAAAGTGAAGCAGAGACAGCGCTCGATTCTTTTGAGTCTCAGGTCACTTGGCTAGGTCATGCTGCTGTCTTGTACCAGTCCAGGGGAAAAAATATTTTGATTGACCCCTTATTTTTTCGGCGAAGTTTTCCGGAATCACGCCGGTTTCGTGATCGACCATTTGATCCTACCTCTCTTCCAAAAATTGACATGGTCTTGATCACGCACGCGGACAATGATCATCTCAATCCAACAAGTTTAGCTTGGCTTCCTCGTGAAACCAAAATCGTAATACCAAAACTTACGGATCCACCTAAGCCGTACCATGTGGATATCGAAGGATTACTCAGTCGATTGGGATTCTTCAATGTGATTCAGGTGGGAGATTGGTCTAATCTTCGAGTCGATGAAATAACGGTCACCGCTTGTCCTTTTATAGGCGAAGACTGGGGATTAGATCTGCCTAAGCAAACCTACCTCATATATTCTGATGAGCTTTGTATTTACTGTTCGGCAGATAGTTACCGTATGCCAGATGTTTTCGAAAAATTAAGCGAAACGCGTCCGGTCGTTGACGTCGCATTCTTTGGTGTATCAGGTTGTTCCGAGCCTTATGCCGTGGATGCTCGCTTTGGGTACGGAAATTTTTATCGCGACTGGATTCCTGCGTTCCAGCAGAATGAATGGACCAATCATTGTATGGGCCCTCGAGATGCGTATGAGATGCTCAAATTTCTAAAGCCTAGAAATGTTTTTGGATACGCGTCTGGGGGTGCAGATTATATTGAGACATCTTTCTCGGACGAAGGAAGTCATGAGGCACTAAAGGAACTCATGAGCAAATCAGACGAAGCACGCCCTATTGATTTCGTTATCGGGCAACCCGTGCTTGCCTCACTTATTCGCGGGCTTATCTGATTGTCGTGGAAAAACAATATGTACGCGTTCGAGTAATTTTTCGGGCAGAGCTTTTTCAACTTCTCTAGCGATCTGAGCATTGCTATATCGTTGCGACCAATGAGTGAGAACAATGGCTTCGTTTTCAAAGCGGTCGGCATTTTCAGCAATTTGATCGAGATGAATGTGTCCCGCTTTTTTTGCTCTTTTCACAGAGACTTCCGAGCCTGCGAACGTACATTCCAAGAGAAGGATTTTGGCCTGAGTGATGCTCGACTCACGATTGAGAACTTCAATCATTGAATCTCCAGGAAAGCAGAATTCTGGAACGATTTTCGATTCGTGAACTTCTGTCCCTTGTTTGACAAGCTGCGAGATGTTTGTTGACGATTCGCCTTGATATTTCGACTTAAGCTTCTTGGACCGACGAAATAACGTGTACCCACGCACCGGAACTCGATGAGGGGATCCAAAAGCGCGCACGTAGCGGTCAGATGAGAGAGCAATTTCTTCGCCCGCTTCCACACCTATCAATTCGCACCGGTCGGCATCAGCATCTAAATTTGTCCAGGATTTCAGCATTTTCCACAGATTTTCCCGGCTTTCCTTCGGACAATAAATGGTTGGGGGCGACATCTGTTTGAGATTTCGCATAGAAACGTAATAGGGTAAACCACCGGCGTGGTCGATATGACTGTGAGACAAAAAGAGCTTTGAAAACCGATCAGATCCAGGAGGACAACGACCAATATCAAATAATATCTTATGGTTAGGTATACGGTAACAGCTCTCGATCCCTCCGATTGAGAAAACTTCAAGCTCAAAGCCTTTGAACGAAAGTGTTTGCATTACAAATAATCTCATACGCTATGCGCCAGTTCATGGAAATCCTCCAACGATCAGGTAGGATACAGCCCGGTGACTAATCGACGGCCTTACGGATTACTCGGAAAACTTCCGAGCCAAGCTTCTAATCGTGCAGCTTTGGTCTCAGAACCACGGGAGAATACTGCGGATGTCCGTGATATTCGCGCAGCAGTATTTCTTCCCGAATCAGTGTCGGAAAGTCGGACGCAACTCGAGGCTGTCGCGAATGAAGTTCGCTTTGCAAAATCTCTTCAACACGAAAATGTGATTCGTACCTTTGGCCTCGAAGCATTTCACCGAGGTTGGGCTCGAATCGTCGAATATGTTGACGGCGAACCTTTGAGCGCGCTGATTCAAGCTGCTCAGGAAAACGAGGTTACGATGCCGGTCCCCTTTGCTTGTCGAATCTTGCTGGATTTGTGTGCAGGAAGCGGTCATGCGTACTCTGTATTGTCAGATGTGTCATCCTCGCAGTTGAGAGTACACGGCGGGCTGCGACCCGACACCGTAATGGTCTCATTTGCGGGCGTTGCAAAGCTTACGGGATACGGTGCCTCTGCCGCTCAAAATCAAGAGCACCACGGAATCAATTCCTATCAAGCTCCCGAACAAATTATTGGTGGTACACAAGCCGCGACTGAAGCGTCGGATGTCTACGCATTAGGCGCTATTTTGTACACCTTACTTACCGGAGTAGCACCGTTTACCCACGAAGATGATCTCGAAGATGCGATCATGACAAACACGCCTCCTCGTACAGAACTGGAAGGTCTCGGTGGGGAACTGTTGGACCTTGCTTTGAAAGCAATGTCAAAACGTGTGCAAAAACGTTTTGAGTCGGTGGAGGCAATGCGTATTGCCATCGAACGTGCAGCCAAAGATCAAATCGCGAGCGCAGGCATGATATCTGTGTTCATCGATGATCTGATCCCACCCGAAAGTATGGAGCGAGCCGAAAGAACCGTACTTCTCGGTCGTCAAGATGATCTCTCTTTACAAACAAAACTCGAATATTGTGAACTAGATCAATGGGAGGAAACACTCTTTCAGGATGCCCGTGTTCTTATTGTTGAGGGTGACCCAAACGAACTAGATATTGTAGATGATCCTGAAGAGTCTGATGAAGAATCAATCGACCAGCGAGCTCAGGAAACGATGGTGGTAAAGCGTCCGGCTTCGAAAGATAACCTAGCTACAGCCAAGGATTCGACCTCCGAGGAATCTGATGAATCAGCCCTAGACGAAACGAATGCTGATTCTAGTGCCTCTCCGGCAAGCGACGACTCCTCTGCACAAGATTCTGCAAATTCTGAAACGTCTACGGATGAAGTAGACGAAGGAGTAGAGCAGTCTTCTGACAGTGCTGTTTCCGATTCCGATGACGCTGATGCATCCGAAACTCACGAAGCCGCCCATGACTTATCGCTGCTATCCGAATTAGATGAGCAAAGTAGTGAAGAGGTTTCAAGTCGCTCTATCGAGAGCATCGTTGAGTCTGAGCAAATGGACAACCAGGACGACTCCATTTCTGAAGAATCTTCCTCCGAGTCTGTGGCAGAGTCTTCCGACGAACAAGTCTCTGAAGACGAATCTGCGCCAGATGAAGAAGCCGAACCTGCGTTGTCAGAGGAGACCGTACCTGATGACGAAGTGGCGAGTGAATCCGCCGTTGAAGAGGACGATGAGGAAAAGCTTGAAACAAATGACTCCTCAGAGGTTCAAGACCGATTGGCCCCTGATCGTGCAGCGACCGAGGTCGCCGCGTCTGCTAAGAAAAAGCAAATACATGTGACGATTGGACCTTCTGCAGCTCATGAAACAACCAGTCGAATTCCTGGTCGAGGCTTTTCTCGTCCGGATGGCGATCAATGGAAGAACGAATCCGGCTTGCCAGCCGCTGTTCCTCGAGCTCCCATTCGGGATGATTCGATTACTGCATTTCGTAAAAACGTCGGAGACAATTCTAGATCCATGCTTTTCTTCCTGCTCTTGGTCGCAGGTGGAGCATTGTTTTCCGTTTATTATTTTGGCAAAGAAGCCGCGCCTGAACTTAGCGAAGGTAATCAAAGACAGATCTCTTACAAGGAGATTGCTCAAATTACTCAAGACGGAGAAAAAGCATCAGCCAAGACCCAAAAGCCTCAGTTAGTGGCGCCGACAGATGATACCGTGCCTTCTGAAGTCGCCGATGAGATGGTCGAAAGCGAAGTATTACAAGAAGCATCTTTTGAACTAACATCCGTCCCCGAACTGAGTGCGTCCACTCTCTTTGATACCGAAGAATTGGATTTTGGCCGAACACCCATCTCAGTGAAGCTCAAACCAGGCAAGTATCGGATTCGTCTCACCGATGAAGAAAAACGAATCAACGTATATCGTGAATTTGAGATCAAAGGCGGCGGAGTCTATCGCGAAAAAATTGAGCTACTCCCAGGAACGTTGGCAATTCGCGCGCCAAAGGGTGCTGAGCTTGAGGTCGACGGATTGGTTGCCGGGAAGGCTCCAGTGAAAACTCTAGAACTGTACGAAGGTAAGCATAGGATCAAGATGACCCACAAAGGTAAGAGCAAGGTACGCTGGATAGAAATGGCTCCCGGCGCTCAAATGAAGGTCAACTTTCTCAAGAAGAAGTAATCAAAAAAAGTCAGCTTTACCACGCTGCTTTTAGAAGAAGCCGGACACTGAGTTCTGGCTCGGGTAGTGAACTGTCTGGCCTCACGCTCTCATAATCTTGAATATTATCCAGCGAAAGCCTGGCGAAAAAACGCTCGTCGAGGAAAGGTGCTTGAAAAGCAAGATTCGTCCAAAACGTCGTATTTGACCACTGAGATGCGGATGCTTCCGCTAACACGCCCCTTGGGCTGTGCCTATAAACCAATCTCAAGCGCCGGTAGTGGTAATTCTTATTACTGGTCATCTCAAATCCATTGGACCCAATCATTTGAATGTTTTGAGATAGCCGCCAACTTACCGTAAGCAAACTGCCGACATCAAGTTGACTGTCTCGGCGAACGATGTTCGTACCAAAGCGATCAGAGATTCGAAGGTCTCTGTATTGGTTTGAGTAGAATTCAGCAGAGATTGCTAGGTTTTTTGCGGTGCCGGTCAGTCCGAGATAGCCGTGAATCAGATGTTCAATCTCATTCGATGAACCTCTTATTCGGTCTTTCACACTGGGGAATTGAGGGTTGTATTGAACCCCACCAAAGAGTTGAAGGGAGTCTAGAACTTGGTATGCGCCCGCGATCGATCCAAAGAAGTATCCTATTGAATCTGTATCTTCGTTTCGTCTCTGTTCTCCAAGCTCTCTCCCTAAAACTGCTTTGATGAATGACTTTGCTACGTCGGAGCTCGTTTGGTTACCATAGTATGCCGTGAACCCAGCTCTTAGCTTGGTTTGTTCGGCCAAGAGCGGATCATTTCCTGAATTATGTTCGCCTATCTGTCGTTGCCCCTCCAGTTCTAGGCCAAGCATAGTATTCTCCAAAACTCGCCCCGCGGCGCTGAATTGCAAACCCGTCTGATGCACGTTCTCATTCCCTGCAATTGCTCGGGGATTATCTTGCTCGGTGACGTAGTGGAAATAATACGGTTGAAGCATCACCTGGAGAAATTTATTTTTATAACCCCATCGTCCAAATCCACCCATACGATTTCTTCTGAGTTCGATCGCGTTGCCTCTTGAATCAAGTTCCCATCGAACGAAATCTTGCACCTCGTCGATATCGAGACCAATCGTCCAGGAGAAAGGACTTTTCGTGAGGCCGCTATTGGATGTTCGAAGGTGAGCGTTATATCGTGTCGTATTTTGCTCCGCTGTAAGGTACCCGGTTGCGGGTTGACTAATAGCGGCTTGTCCGAAGATGTGAAAATTTGTTGCTCCATGACCGAAGCTTAGACCTCCTCCGTAGTCTCTTAGGTAGCTTCCTAAGGTGAGCCAACCTTGCGCGCCAGACCCTGGTACCCATTGCTTTCGCTGAAGACTCAAGCTTGTCTGATTAAGCTTGGGCGCAATCAGGGTTTGGGGATCAAAGAGGTGCGCAGCCCCGATTTCGTTAATTCCATCAAACATTGTCCGAATAGGAAGGCCGTCCATGGCAATGAGACTTCGGTGTGATGCCAAGCCTTTTACCATTGGTTTTAGATGACCTGGTTCGTCTCGAGTCCAACGGATCGGCGCATCCGACGCGGCGACGTTTTCGGTCAGCGTAGCCGCCCAAGTCCGAGAGTTTTCGTGCGCGTAGTGGTTCTTTTTTTTGTCTTTGGCCAGCGTCTTATGTCGTGTCGGAACCGTTGCTTGGAGTTGTTCAGCCTCGATGCTGTCTAATAATCTGAGCTCCTCTTCGGTCAGCGGAAGAGGACTGTCTGAAACGGTCGATGTCGATGAGATCAAAACGAACAGCCCTACGCTCCAAGCTGACATGCCTGTGGAGGGTACTCACAAGCCCGCCTTTTGGCCAGTCCTCCCCCCTCTACGGTTTTGTCTGAGGCAAAGCTTTTCGTGTTTGACCGACAAAACAGTACTGAGATCTGTTCTGATTTCATCTGTTTGACCGCTCTTTCGTCTCGTTTCTGCCTCTAGGAACAAAAAATGCGCGAATCTGGGGCCCATGTACGAAATAATTTGGCACAAACGCCAGAACTTGTTATGCCCGCAGTCCTCGGTGCCCAGTTAGCTCAGTTGGTAGAGCAGTGGACTGAAAATCCTCGTGTCCGTGGTTCAAATCCGCGACTGGGCACCATTTCAAACCCCCCCAACAATTAGGTCCTTATTAATAGTCGTTATCTACGTTAGTGTTGTTGTTGGATTGTGATGGTCGCGTCGGCGCGGCTGCTGTGCTGAACCTCATACTGTATGGGCAAAAAGCGTGGCAGTAATCGTAACAACTGTTCGGAGTGTTGACTGAGAGGTTCGGTTCTTATCTTTCCGCCCTTGCTAAGAGCCATCGGCACGATCATCATCTCGGCGAGTGAGCGACTTACGGGTACCCGTTGGGCCGCAAAACGTCGGAATTGCTCTATGGCGCGTTTCGTGGCTCTTCCATGCGTTGTTTTTTGGAAGCTGTGTTCTGCAAAGATGTTATTTACATTTTCTTTCGTCGATTCGAGAATCACGCTGTACCCCGCACTCAAAGAGTCGTTGTTTCGCTTTAATTCAATTTCCGACGCTTTCCAGCGGAGACTCTGCTCAAGGTTCTCTTTTTGCTTTTCTGCGTCTTTTTGGGGCCCATGAGACCAAAGTAAAGTCGCCTTATTTCGTATCTGCCGGCCTGCGTGGGTGAGTTCTAAAGGTTGAGGCGCAGCCACTGGTTGTGCCGAAACTTGAACGGCGCCGCCGCCAGCTGGTGCAAAGCCGGGTCGCAGAAGTTCGGCGCGAAGATCCACACCCATTTGATCAAGCAAAGGAATTAGAGACCGCTGAATGTGATCGAAGCATGGTGCATCATCGGTATGAGTCCCACCCTCAAGTAAGATGCGACGGTCTTGCTTTGAAGTGAGCAATATGGGGAGGTATGCCTCCAGCGCGAGGGCAATTCCCGTTGCTATTGGTAAACGAGTTTCGACGGGATCGCTAAAATGAACGGAACCTGGCCAAATTTCGACTGTGGAGCTACCGAGTTCGGCTTCCTCGATCCGCACTTCCATAAATTGACGCATGCCCTCTAGAATCCCCAAAGCTTGCCGGCTGATTCGATAAGCATCATCAGGTGCGGCACTAAAGACAAAGCGCACGGGTATTCCTTTAGCCGCTGCTAAACCCGCGCACTGGAGAAAGAGGCGGTCATCAAACTGGATTTCTTCGTCATCAAGAATTAACAAGCCGAACGTCCGACGATAGTCTGACATTCTAAATTTACCGTCGCAACCACCTCTAAGCCAAAGAACTATAGAAAACACTAGGTTTGGCTTCAAAATATTTGGACCAAAATGGTTTATGCTTCAAATAAGCTATTTTAGTAACCTATTGAAACTATTGCTCTCTAAGCATCTTCTGGTTTCGGTTGCATATAAATATAGAGAAATATATAAAGTCGTATAATTATTTCTAAATGAATGTTGTGATAAATATTCTCGGGGAGCGTTGTACTCATGGAGCTAAGCCTCAGCGCTGGTCTCAGTGGAGACCGACAATCGCGGTCTGTAGCCAGCCGGAATTTATTGTCCATCGATTGGTGCTTCTACACACCGAACAACAGCGAAAGCATCTCCCAACCATCTGTGCGGACCTGAAAGCCGTCTCACCCGAAACGGAGGTTGAACTCGTTGCTCTCCCGTCTCATCGGACCGGAGACCTCGTCGAGACCTACAACGTTCTCAGAACGTTTGCGGCTGGTTATCGAATTAATCCCGAAAACAACCAGTATTTTGTTCATACGACTCCCGCCCATCAGATTGAACAACTCTGTTTGCTCAAGCTCACAGAATCTCGCCATTTTCCGGCCGAGCTTCTCCAGACCCATCCACCAACCGGCGATGATTTTATCGGGAGTGTTAGTGTTCAAGCAATTCAACTTGAGCCTCAAGAAGAGCCTCAACTATCCCCGTCGAAATCCTCAGGAGCTCTCCATCAGAAATTAATTCCGCCCGGCATGTCCCTTGTGTCGAACTTTACGGAGACGCTCGATCAAATTGCCTCTGCCGCGCTTTTGACTACCGAGCCTATCTTTATTTGCGGTCCCATGGGTGTCGGAAAGTCTACGCTCGCCAAGCGCCTGCATCATTTCTTATCAGCCGAAAGAAAAGTCCAAGGCCCGTTTCAGGAGATTGACTGCGCCGCTCAGCTCCCTGAAAAAATAACAGATTATCTATTCGGGACAAATGGGGTTCTTGCTTCCCAAGCACCAGGGGTTCTTTACCTTGATGCCATTGAGGAGCTGCAGCCGGTCGCGCAAGTAAACCTGCTACGGACGATTGAAAATAAATCTTTTTTGAGTGTCGACACGTCGAAGAATGTTCCTTTGAATACTCGTATTCTTCTTGGATCTCGAACTAATCTCAGCGCAGCCGTTAAAGCCGGTCGTTTTCGGCAGGATCTCTGGCTTCGCATATCTGCCTGGCAATTTGATATTCCTCCAGTCCGAGAACGTTATTCGGACCTTGAGCCGGCTGTAGAATTTGCCTTACTCGAACATATGCGAAAAATAGGACGTCGAGTACAATTCGCACCTGAGGCCAAATCTCAATTTCTGAAATTTGCTCAGACTCCTCAAGCCAAATGGCCAGGGAACTTTCGCGACATAGAGATGTCAGTTTATCGCTTGGCCACCCTGGCCCAGCTCGGAACGATTCAGTTAAACGCTGTAGAGCGTGAAATACACCGTCTAACCAATCTTTGGCAGGAAACCTCTGATGGCCCATCATCACTGCTTTTGGAGCAGTACCTAGCCTTCGACGTTCGAATGACCTTGGATCGTTTCGAATCTGTTCAATTGGCTGATGTGATATCTGTCTGTCTCAATAGCAAGACCTTATCTGACGCCGGAAGAAATCTGTTCTCGGAGTCTCGCAAAAAGAAAAGAAAAGCGAACGACGCTGATAGGCTTCGCAAATACTTACAAAAGTATGATTTAGATTGGAGTTCGTTCCATAACTAAGGAGAAGGCAACAAATCGTCTGGTAGTTGAAGTTCCGGACTTTCATCATCCCAGCTAAGGCTCAATATCCACCACCTTGAATCTTGAAAAACGAGAGAAATCGAATTTACGCCCTTTCCGACCGACTCGTAATCCGAAAACTCTACGCGGCTTTCATAGGTACTAAATACCTGAGCGACTGAACCAAACTCGTTAACCTTTCTGTAGATTTCTCTTTCATTTAGACCTCGTGATTGAAGCTCTTGTGAGCTTTCAATAGCGACCTTAGATGTTTCAAAAAATTCATCGACCGATATAGCGCTCGCAGGGATTGAGTCATCGCTCGGAGGTATAACACTCGCGCCTCGACAGAAAAGTATTCTGCACCTCTGGTAATCTGGCATTTCGCCACTCGCAAAACTCATGCACTCGTATAAGGTACGAATGACTTCATCCAGCTCTTCATAGTTGTTTACCGATGTCACTAATGCTCCAGTTCAAAGTAAGATACATAGCTATTATTGGTCATTGCGAAATCGAAGAAACGCGACCAAACAGGATCGGTCGCTAAAGTTGCAGCATCTGCGATCACGATCAGTTGATACTTTGCTCGAGTCACTGCGACGTTCAATCGACGATGATCGGCTAGAAAGCCCACTTCTCCATTTGAATTACTACGGACAGCATCAAAAATGATGATATCCTTTTCACGGCCCTGAAAACCATCCACCGAATCCACCTCAAGGCCTTTTTCCAGCCATGGCGCTGCTTTATGACAAATTGACTCCACTTGAGCGGAGTAGGGTGTGATTACTGCAATCTGCGAGGGCTGCACTCCATGGCTCATAATCTCATCGAGATACCGAACCACCAAATCAGCATGCCCTGCGTTTTCAATACTCGCGTTCTCATCTTCTCGATTTTCATCCAGTCCTGCACCAGCCGTATCTATCAACTTTAAGGGCATCTCGATGTTATAGCTTGAGGGAGCGAACTGGCGGGTAGCGAGTCTAGGGTCGGCCGTAAGTCTCCCATCATAGAATTCTGACGATGAAAACCTCATTAACTCGGGTGCCATTCTGTGTTGAATGGTCAACATATGCCGACATTCTGAAAAAGTATCGAAATTCATCAATTGATCGAAAGCAGTGATGGAAAGTCCACCCTTTTTCGCCTCTCCACTTATAACCGTTGGCGGAAGTTGCCGATGATCACCTGCAAGCACGACTCTTTGTGCTCTCAATATTCCCGGCAATAAAGCGGGCGTCAGCGCCTGGCTAGCTTCATCAACGACCAACAAATCAAAACGCGCATCATCTCCAACCTCTCGCAAAAAGCCTGTCAGTGTTCCGCATACAACTTTGGTCTGGCTCATTATCGTTTCTGTTGCCTGTCTTTCGAGCTTCCGAACATCATCGAATATTCGGTTGGCTTCAATGCGGCGCTGTTTCCGTTCCTCACGCTGCTCACGAGTGGGTCGTCCTCTTTCCGAGCTTCTGCTCTTGAGAAGAGCCAAAGCGTCACGTACCAGTCCTTTTGCTAAAATTCTCTGAGGATGTTTTTCCGTAAGCCCTGAAAGCGTGTATTCTTCGAGGACCTCATGCGTTCGGGCGGGATGACCTAGCCGCACAATCGGGAGATCAGGCGACGCTGTAAGAAGCATTTTCGCAAGATTGTCGACCGCTGCATTTGAGGCAGCAAGACATAATACCTTTTCACCTCGCGCTACGCACTGTCGAATGACCTCGACAAGCGTTCTTGTTTTTCCTGTTCCCGGTGGACCGTGAATTAGCGCTATATCGGGCGCACCGATTCCATGACGAACTGCTTCTTTTTGGTCATCATTGAGATTCTCGTCTAATACTTCAAGGTGGTTCAGTCGGGTAGGTTGGGGCGTTTCACACCCCATGATCAGATTGACTAATCGAGCGGTTCGTCCTCGAGACTGTTCGGCCGAAGTAATTGCATCTTTCAGTCGCTGAAGGGTGACAAGGTCTGGGGCAAGCTCGAGGTCAATCTTTTGAATGTCACTGCCTAAGCTTTCATCAAATATGACGGCCATCCAGCCCGGTCCACTACTTTGAACAATCCCTAGAGTTTCTTCCTCTGACTTGACTCGAACAACATTTCCCGGCTTTGAGGCAAATAATCCAAAATGTCCAGGTCGACTTAAGTCTTCGCCAAGAGTGACACGAACGCGGCCAAACAAAACCGCTCGTTCGTCAGTTACTCTTGCATTTCTGAGTAAAAGTCCTCGAGCTTCTAACTGCTTGGGACTCGAATTTGATCGCAGATCGTGTTCTCTACGACTGGCTTCATGATCCTCTAAAACGAGAAGCTCACGAAGTTTTTCAAGTTCATGAGCGCAGTACAGCATAAGCAAACATTCCCCATGCGATCATGAAAGCTGTCCCGCCAAGTGGTGTGATTGGTCCCAGAAACCTAGGTCCTCCAAGGGCAAGACCGTAAAGACTCCCCGAAAAGAGCAGAGTGCCGACAGTCATAAGCCACCCTGCCGTGTTCAGCGCTGAGCTCGGGCGGTTCATCAATACGACGCCAATCAAAATAAGCCCTAATGCATGATACATCTGATATCTCGCACCGGTCTCGAATACGATGAGCATGTCGTCACTAATTTTTCCCCTCAAGCCGTGAGCTCCGAAGGCGCCGGCGGCAACTGATATTGCAGCTGAGATTGCTCCAATGGCGATAAAATTACTCACTCCCCTATAATTTCCCCGTTGCGCGCTTGGATGCAAGTACCTTGTTAGGTACTTGTTGATTATGAGTCCGCTTATTCTGAATTCTTCTGCGGAAATTATCCCTGCCGGCGAGGGTCGTTTTGAAGTGCGAGCGAGCCTCTTCGGGACCAAAATTGAAGCGACGCGTTATCAGGTTGGCTTATTACAGCAATTTGAAACAGCAAAGACTATCGAACAATGTATTGGTGATTTACCTTTCGATCGGGAAGCTTCTCAACATTTCTTGGAATCTTGTCAAAAGAAGCACCTATTGCTTTGTGCGGATGAAAACGGTGTTCCTATCCTCCCTGATCGCACACTTGCTCCGCAGAATTTCGCTCATGTGCCTCATTATGATTCAGCACAACCCAGTGCTTTCACATTTGTTGGGGTCCCCTTTGATGGTTATACAACAGGACACGCAGGGGCTCGGTTTGGTCCGCAGTCTATTCGAGCAGCGAGCGGAGGTACTCGTTATCGTCTCGATCCACACCGATTTACTCCTTATGGTTTCTATGATTACTCCACCGGTAAAAGATTATTGACTGAGATTACCCTTTGCGATGCGGGTGATGTTTTCTGTCCGCCCGGTGAGTCCGTCGATTTATTTTTTGAACGGGTCAGTCGTGTGATTTCTGACGTCTGTAGGACCGGATCTATTCCACTTATTCTTGGTGGAGATCACTCAATCACGTGGCCAGTATTACGTGCTTTACCCCATCAAGAATTTGGAATAATTCATTTCGACGCTCACACCGACCTCGGTGAGGCGATGCCGGGGAGTCAGTTGCACCACGGAAGCGTCTTTACTCATATTTTAGAAAAATTAGAATACGTGGATCCACTCCTTCAGTTTGGTCTGCGTGGGATCATCGATGCTTCAGAGCATATAACCTCCGATGTTGTGACCCAGTTTGGCCTCGAGCAAATTCGTTTATTGAGCCTTGAAGAGATGTTGGAACGAATTCCTCCCACTAAACCTTATTATATGAGCATCGATATCGATGTCCTCGACCCGGCATATGCACCCGCAACTGGTACGCCGGTTTGCAATGGAATGCTGCCATCAGAACTCAAATCTATGGTTCACTACTTCGCAAGCCATCGAGAAATTATTGGAGTCGATGTCGTTGAAGTGGGATTGTCAGACCGACCTGAAGACACTACGGGTGGGCTTGCTGCTGAGATTCTGCTTACTGCAGCGGATGGACTTGTCTTAGGGTTAGATAGAAAAATTGATACAGAAAACGAGGAAGGACGCTAAAGGGAATGATCGAATGACAGAGAAACCAAAACGAAGTTTAGGAGCGCCATTAGAAGTCGTCCGCCAGCAGCTTATGGAAGATGAGGATACGATTGCGATTGCGAAGTCCTTTGAGTTACCGCTCGAAAAATATGTCGAGATGGTTCTGCAGTACGCTCAAGACCCCAATAAGGAGCCCGAACTCATTTTACTGGACGAGGAGGTTCAGCAAACCCATGGAGAGAAACTTCCAACTCAGCATGAAGTATTGGACTGGCTTGAGAAGGTTGCTTCTGGCGAAATTGAGCTTGGACCGCCTCAAATATCGATGCGAGATAAAATAGAAAAGTCGAATGATCGCATTGGTTTATCGAAAATCACGGGTGCTAAAGCTCGACCAAGCTTGTCGAGTACGTCTTCTCCGCTGCCGAACAATGAGATGAGTTCCGTGCTCAAACAAGAACTTATGAATCGAAGGTCACAAGAAAATATCCAAAAATTTACGAAACAAAAAGACACCTCACCCGATAAAGATTGATGTGTTGGGTCAGGTCTAGCGTCTCAAGCTGAGATGCGAGACTCTGCTCGATACGCATAGAGGAGAAAAAAATGGGTTTATTTCGTCGTATCGGACGAGCCTTTAGAAGGGTCGTCCGTAGGGTGGGAGGTTTTGTTAAAAACGGCCTTAGCCTAGTCACAAAACCACTATCAAAAATTATCAAACCATTCGCAGGGGTGATAGGAAAAGTCCTCAACGCTCTACCATTTGGAAAAGCGATTACTGGCTTCTTGACACAGTTCATGGGAAGTCCACTTGCGTTTTTGGCCGGTCCATTACTCGGACCTCTTGGCGGCATTTTAGCATCTGCGGGAAATGTTGGTCAGTTAGCAAGTTTTACCCAGCTGGCTGCCGGTACTCGCGCTTTTGAGAACCCAATGGGCCGTATGAATGTGGCTAATATGGTGGCTCAGCGACACGCGCAATTATATTTTCGCGGGCAGTAGTCTCACTGGTCACTGCACAGCGGACTAATTTTTGCGAGGTATCCTTCGGAGTGTCTGGTTTTATCTTTGGAGCCTCGGTTTTTTAGGGTCGATCAAGTCCTCTGTTAGCAGTCGATAATCCTCATGTCTCTTCAATATATTGTTTCGATTGTCTGAAATTTTGTCTGGTGACTTTTCACTCGTCTCAACAACGATAGGAATAACTCTTCTTACTGACTGCGCGATTGTGCCTTTTCCCTCTTTGTCCCGCAAAGCCAGCAGGGCCGCTTCAAGACGCTTCACTGAGGCCTCGGTCAGCCATTTATAAGCAGGGATTGCAAGTATGACTTTATTTCTTTCGGTTGGTTCAAATAAGGCCACCATTTCCATTACGTCCGCACCACGTATTTCAAAATTTATGAAGGTATCTTTTGCTAACCGGCTAGAAGCCTCGCCGCTGGTTAGTTTACTACGTCGGATAGGATCTTCGTCGTCTTCATTGTTTGGTTCCCCATCAGGGTTTGGTGTTTCGTCTCTGTTGGGCTCCCCATCTGGATTCGGCGTTTCCTCACGGTTCGGCTCACTATCAGGGTTTGGTGTTTCGTCTCTATTGGGTTCACTGTCGGGGTTTGGTGTCTCATAGGTGGTCGTCACCTCGTCGTCTGCTGAATTTTCATCGTCACTGTCTTGCGAGCTGGAAAGTGCCTGCTCAAATTTATTTTCAGGTGACTCATACAAACGGGCTCGTACCACAACAGAAGAGTTCGATAGCTTTTCTGCCGGTGCTATGCGGGCATAAACGGATAAGTAATCCGAAAGAAATTGTTCTGAAAACGGAAATTCGGTGTATGGATTATTGTTCGATACCGACATTATCAAACCGTCATTGATAAGTGGTTCGCCGTCGACTCTCATCGTTAGATTGTCTCCAAGTAACTTGAGTTCAGCGATATTGATCAATATCTCGTCGACGACAACCCTTCGAGAAAATTCACGGTTCGATGTTTCATTCCAGTCCACCTTGGCAGATACAGCAACCATCGCCTCACTTGACTGCGGAGCGAGAATCTTTACCTGTGCCTCTGGAGGAGCATCCTTGTAACAGCTTGGAGTCATGCTTAAGCCCAGTGCGAGAAGGGTTCTAAGTGGATACTTCACTTTAGTCCTCCCTGTTGACACATCGCCTTCAGCGCTTCGTCAGCGTTAATGATCTGCGATAGGCGTGGTCTTTTCATTCCTAGTAACTGGGCAGCTCGGGTAATATTACCTTCCGCCAAGCTAATTGCTCTAATGATGGCGTCATCTTGAAGCTTCTTCTTAAAGTCCGCGAGCGACATACCATGAGCGAAGATATCGGACAGCGCATCCCCATTCATACTTTGTTCATCTGCAGCCTTTTGAGGGGGAGCGAAAAATTCTACTTCACCGACGACGCTCGATCCAGTATCCGAAAATGATTTTTCACCAATAGGAGTTGCTTCGCTTATGTTACGACTTACCTTTGGTGGACCTGTTTCTACGTCGTAGCAGTCGCCATAAAGACGTTCTTCAAATAACTCTTCATACTCCAAAAGGTCGTTCGCCTGAATTGAACGGTGGTCTGTATATAACGCGATCGAGCGAATGACGTTCTCAAGTTCTCGAATATTGCCAGGCCACCGGTAACGATGAAGTAGCTCGAGTGCATCGTTCGAAAGTCCTTTGACATCGGAACGGGGACCCGTATTTTTCTTCAGGAAATAGAGTGCAAGCTTCTCAATATCTTCAGGGCGATCTCTTAGAGGAGGCAGTTCAATATTTAGACCCTTCAGTCGGTAGTACAAGTCTTCGCGAAAAGTTCCGTCTCGAACCATGGTAGTCAGGTTGCGATTTGTCGCGAAGATGACACGTGCATTCAGCTTAATAGTTTTTGCGCCACCAACTCTTTCAAATTCGTACTCTTGCAATATTCGAAGGAGGGCAACTTGGGTCTTAGGCGAGACGTCGCCGATTTCGTCAAGAAACAAAGTCCCTCCTGAAGCCATCTCAAACCGACCTATTTTTCGTTGGTGCGCTCCTGTGAATGCGCCTCTTTCATGTCCGAATAACTCGGAAAGAAGAAGTGTTTCAACGAGGGCCCCACAATTCAATTTGATGAACGGCCCATTTTTTCTATCCGAATTTTTATGAATCGCTTCCGCAATAAGTTCTTTTCCTGTGCCTGATTCACCAGTAATTAAGACCGCATTATCACTTTGTGCTATTCGATCAACGATTCGAAATATTTTATGAAGTTTCGCAGAAGAGCCAACGATATCGCCATACTTTCTCTCCCATTTATTCACTTGCTCGATCGATGCTGGAATATGTGAGCTGGGCCGCTTCGTCGTTGCTGGACGTGTCCGAGCAGGTAGAGCAGGTACCGAGCTTGAGTTCGCCGCATGACTTAATCCGAATTGTAATTCCTGAATCTTAGTTTCGAACGGTGACTCTTTTGCGTTTTTTCGAACGGCTTGTGGAAGGCCTTTTAAAAGTGACTCATGTAATTGTACGAGTCTGATTATATGAGCTTTAGCTTCTTTTTTCTTACCCGTTCGCAGGAAATTTTCTATCAGCGCAATCTCGACATCGCGAGCTAAGATTGATTCATTGAGCAATTTTGCACTTTGAGCAGCGCTAAAGAGATACTTTTCCGCTCCTTGTCTCGTCAGCGCGGACAAACATCGCCCCATAATGAGTTGTGCTCGGGCAAAGTGCGAGCTCTTTGGTTCAGCACGTAGGGGCGACGAATCATGTAAAAGATTGTCACATATTTCGTTTATAGCGAATTCGTAACGACCGGCCTCACACAACGTTTGAGCATATTCTAAAGTAAAAACGGTATGGATCTCTGAGCGAAGGTTCTGCCGATTTTCTGCAAATACTTCAAATCGATGACAGGCTTCATTCGTTGAGCCAGTATCGCTGAACAACCGAATCCATAATACTTTCGACAGTATTTGTAGTTTTTCTACGTTGCATTTTTTGGCCAGTTTAGCAGCCTCTTCGTTGTAAGCCTTTGCTCTTTTGATATCGCCGATAGCGCGAAACAAGAGTGCCAAGTTATACATGACTCGAGCAAGTTGAGTTTGGTTGCCTAGCCGCCGAAAAAGGTTTTTGCACTCTGTATAGTACTCAAGCGCTTGGCTAAGTCGTCCACGTTGGTGATACATGACCCCGAGGTTCATGCTTCCGAACGCTACTCGCTCAAGGTGGTTTCCGCTTCTTGCCACGCGAACGCCTTCTTTGAGGTATTTTTCGGCAGACGTTTGATTGCCAAGGCGAACAAAGCTAACTCCAAGATTAACGAGAGCCCTTGCTTCACAATGCGCGATCCCCTTTTCTTGGGCTAAATGAAGAGTTTGTTCAAAGAGTTCAATCGCGTAATTATATTCTTCCTCTGCTAAAGCTATCTTTCCCAGAAGGTTAACAAGCTCAACGTTTCTGTGGGCAGAGCTATCTACTGCATATTGCTCTAGGATCTTGAGGCCCTCTTCGCCGGCTTCTTTCGCTTCCTCTAATAAGCCTAATTGATAGTTTGCTTCCGCGAGGGCAGCCTGTCGCTGAACCATGTCTGTAGGTGCCAGCTCATATTTATAGCTCTGCTCGAGGCATTGGACAGCATCAGAAAATCGTCCAGCAAGGTTCATCGTTTTGGCTTCGTTGAGTAAGATTGGCCCGTGATGCTGGGAGGGTATGAGTTTTTTCAGCGCGATGATGTATTTTTCGGCACTTTTGAGTTGTCCTCTAAGAGAACATAACTCGATAAGCCGCGTGAGAATTATTTCTTTTTGTTTATCATGAGCGTGAGGTAAGGCTGAACTCAGTAGGACAGTAGCCGCCTGGAACGCACCTGAAACTGCTTGTGCTTCAGCCGATGCAACCGCCAGGGGAACGCCTCGGTTCGGTGAATCTGTGTGGAACCAGTGGTACGCCTGAAGACTTGAAGTATTTACTTCTCCCAAATCCATAAGTGCATTCGCCCATCCACAATGGTACTTTGAGCGTTCTTCTAATGATAAACAATTTATCGCGGATTCACGGTTGGAGCTTCGACTATAGCTAAACTTGAATTCACCGTTTTCGATCTGCCTGTCTAAGATTCGTTCGTCGAGGAGAGTTCGTAGTCCGGTCGCAACTATTTTAAGGTCTAAGCCGGTAGCCGAAGCTAGAAGCTGCGCGTTTGCAGGCCGTCGATAAATTGCGAGGCTCGAGGCTATTTTACGCTCGTTTTCTGCGAGGCTATTAAGCCGTCTTTCAAACAAGGTTTCGACATTTGCAGGAAGGCCTTCGAGCAATTCATCTATTTGATGAGGTAATCCATCAGACGCAGATAGAAACTTATTGAGCACATGCTCTGACTGCAAATAGTTTTTCAGTGCTTCACGGTCAAATCCTTCAAGTTTTAGCACGTCGGCATTCGCATGCGCGTCCAAATAGCTGACGAAATCATCGGCAAAGTGTGAGTTCGCTTTTGTTGATGCGAGAGTGTAAAGGAGCAGACCTGGGTTACAATCGTTGAGTTGGAGACGGGGGTCATCGAAGAGGTTATCACTCAAAAATTGAGCAAGTTCTAGGGCGTCACCGCTAGCTTTCTCAAGGTCGTGAACAACCAACAACAGTCTTGCATTTTGAGCAATCTCAGAAAGCAAGCTCAGAACCGAATCAAAAAAGCGGAGTTTTTGCTCTAGCGATGGCTCAATATTTTCACATGAAGCATGAAGTTGTAGGACGCCGAGGTCGTTGACGAGTTTTTCAATACTTGGGATTTCAAGTCCGATAATCTCGGCCCAATGAATGGCCTGTCGTACAATGTCTTCCCAGACTTCGAATCCACTGGTTCCGCTGGCTCGCGCTCGACTTTCGAACACGACACTTCCAGGTTGTTGCTTGGCAAAGCGGATAAGTGCGGTGCTAATTTTTGTTTTCCCTACCCCACGCGGGCCATACAGCAGTGAGGTTGAGCCAAAATTGGCTGATAGCTTCTCGCGCAGGTGAGAAATTTCGCGAGATCGAAATTCCTGTCTTGCGGTCCCCGATAAAGCGTGAAGATTTTGGACCATTGCATCCTCTCCTTACACAGCCTGTGCCAAGCATTAGATAGCGTGACAAATACTGGATATTCTTTACTAAACAATAGAATAGCAAACGATTGCTATCCGACACCGATCGATAAAGAACACTTCCGTTGAAAAATATGTGCGAAAACGCACGCTGATCGAACCAACGCGTAAGAAAACGCTCGGGAAATACTTATGTTCCGAATCTCATTCCAACTTCCCAGTGTCGACCTGCCCCGCGTAGGTATTCAGAAGTGAGCATTCGTTTTTTACCGGGCGGCTGAACTGACAACAACTCAATGGCACCTTCGGACGTTTTGATTTTTAGCGTAGATTCCGCCTCCAGAATCGTTCCTATTTCCGCTTGACCATAGTCTGCGCACGACTGTGCTTCATGGATCTTGAGGTTCTGATTTTCCTGCAAAGGTACGTAGGTTCCAGGCCACGGATTGAGCGCACGAACTTGTCGATCAATATCGATACTTCTTTGCGAAAAATCTATGCGACCGTCGGATTTTGACAACAGGTGGGCGTGCGAAGCAGCTTTATGATCTTGCTCTTGCACCGACAACCCTTCCTTTTTCACTTTCTTGAGACTTGTTACGATGAGGCTGCCTGCTTGATCGACAAGCTTTTTTGTCAAGGAGGGGAGGGTCTCACGCGCAGAGATATCAATCACCGCAATTTCCATCACGGGACCTTCGTCACAACCTTCAGTCATTTGCATAAGGCTTACACCTGTTCTTTTCTCTCCAGAAAGAAGCGCGTGATGAATTGGAGATGCGCCTCGAAATTTTGGAAGAATCGACGTGTGTAGATTCCAAAATCCATATTTTGTGGACTCAAGGGTGTCTTTTGTCAAAATCCTACCGTAAGCTATGACGATGGCTAAATCAATTTCGTAGTCTGACATTGCTTTTGCCAAACTTCCGTCTTTCATTTTCAAGGGCTGCAACACAGGAATATTGTGCTCTTGTGCCAAGACTTTTGTCGCCGGCGCTGTGAGCGTTTGCTTGCGCCCCACTTTTTTATCCGGCTGGCAGACAACCACTTTGATATTATCGCTATCTGCTTGGATAAGGTCTTGCAGGACCGATGCAGCAATTTCGGGCGTTCCAAAAAACGCGATATTGAGTCTCGATTGGGGAAGAGTGAGTAGAGTCATGCAAATAAGTGATTGGCTGAGGTGCTCGGCTTTAGCTTATGCGTTTTTAGCCTGCTTCTTAAGCTTCTTTTTGATCATTGAACCTTTGAGCCGCGACAGGCGGTCTACAAAAAGAATGCCATCTAGGTGATCAATTTCGTGTTGAAGACATACAGAAAAAAGTCCGTCTGCCTCAATTTCAATGGGTTCTCCTTCGGGGTCAAGTCCAGACACGGTGACTTCTGCCGCTCGTTCAACTTCTTCCGAATACTCAGGTACAGATAAACATCCTTCTTCCCAGATAATTTTGCCTTCCTTCCGTGTAATGACCGGATTGATAATAGCGAAAGGATCGCGTTCGTCGATTTCGTTTCCATCCTCGTCGTATCGCGCAGAGCAGTCGAGTACGATAATTCGTTTCAGTATACCAATTTGCGGTGCGGCTAACCCAACGCCATCAGCGTCGTACATCGTCTCAATCATATCCGTAACCAACGTGCGGATTTCTTCAGTGACTTCTTCGACCTCGGTCGATTTTTCTGCAAGAACCGGGTTGGGATATGTAAGAATTTCAAGCAAAGCCATGCAGGTACCATAGACATCGAATACCTAAAGCGGCAACACGATAATTCTTCAATAAAATTAGTTATTTATTCCTTTGTGCTTTCTTTTTGGAAATGACGATATCGTTCCCGAAGATGTTTATGGCTGAGAACGATGAACGCCTCTCTATACACCTGGGTGATTTTTTCTGCCATCAACAATCGATCAGGTCTAAGATCGATCAGTAAGTCAGAGAGCTCTTCTAGTCGCTCATCATACGCGGTAGTGATTTCGTTCGTCCGGGCGTCCAGGTCTACTCCTAAAACCTCATAGTAGCTCCGTGTTTTGATTCGAGAAAATAAACTTTCAACAGAGTTAGCTGCGATGAAGGACACCGATTGCTCCAAAGGAGTGTCCCTCTTATCTACTGACGTATCTGAATCGTTGTTTTTCTTCAGACCTTCATTGACCTCTGCTTCACTCACAATTGCATCCGCGTCCGCAATTGGTGTGCTTACGACCGCATGCTTAGTGGTGTCGGAACTTATTGGTAAGGATGCATCCGTATCTTCGGCGTCGCCAGTTTCTGCAGCCTGATCCTCACTCGACGATGGAGGAACTGAAGAGACTATATCGTCATTTGCAGAGTCTAAAGCCGGCGGGCTTGCCGAAAGCGGACCTATAAATTCTTCTACTACCGACCCTGACCATGCAGGTACATCTAGTTTTGAAGCAGGAACCTCTTTCTGTTCTCCAGCGATTATACGTGCAAAACCCATTGCGAGAAGCAATACGACGAGCGCAGCAGCACGACCCGAGCTGATTCCACTTAACCCACACGCCTGTTCAAATCTTGTACTGCCATCGAGGGCTTGAAGAAAACCACGGTCTCCTGACGAGACAAATTCGCCAGGCCACTGTGTAACCTCAATCATCGTGCTTTGAGTGCCAAACATCTGAATCAAAGCAGGTGAACCGAACGATTCTTGAATTACTTTGGCTAAACGGGACCTTATTTCTATTTGTCCGCCGGAATCATTCTCGGCAGATTTCGCGCGATGATTCTCGGAAAAGAAGGTCCACAATCCTTTGTGTCTTACGATTGTGGATAAGGCCTCATCGACTAATTGGTCGAGCCCCTTCCAGGTTTCCTTCGGAGTTAGCCGCGATGAATTAGCCAAATAAGTAAGGATGCGGTCGGGCCGCTCTTCTATACCCGAACGCATTAGTTCATCGTACTCTGAGGGTCTAATGTGCCCGTCATCTAAAAGCCTTAATAGTAATCGGGTAGTGACATCAGCTCCCGAACGACAAACGGGAAGTCCTGCTTCAATTTCGATGACAATATGTTCGCCTAAACATAGCCGTCCCGATGGGCTATTGTTTCGAAGCGAGTCTACGAGTAGAAGTGCGTCAAAGAGATGAGCGATCGTCCCATCACCAATAATCTCTTCCGCCTTTTCGTCCTTATTTTGAAAAGAAGTAGCCGGGAGAGCCTCATTCGTGAACCGAGCCGGGTTAATTCGCTCTTTATCGTCGAGCGAGCCAGTGTCGAGGTCGACGTCAATCAGTCTTTCATCATAAACGGTGCTGTGTTCCGCTTGGGGCTGCTCGATTCTTTCGCCTTTCTTCGCTTGGTGAACCAGCTCATCTGCTGTTGACGCGGTCTGTGAGGTACCTTCCGTCTCTTGTGCGGTTTCTGGTTGGAAGAGCGCAGGTGGTAGCCGACTAAATAGCTCACTAAATGCTTCTTGTACCGCCTCTTTGGCGCTGGTTTCCGCCGCAGCAATGACTCCTGCAGTCACTTTTGCGATTTGATCTTCATTCCATCCGCCATCCGCCCGAACATACCTAGGCTCTGCCTCATTCTTTGATTCTTTACTGACGGCATCGTTTCTCTGGCTACGAGAAGGTATATGCACTGTTTCCGGCGTATCGAGGTGAGCCTCAGAGGTGTCATCGTTACTTTCGTTTTCTGCCGCAAAGGGTCTATTCGCCAACATTTCCGCCATGACCCCGTATGCGGTCCTCACTTTCTTTGCGGCCGGCGTTGTAACACCGAATTCTGATTTATCAGGAACAGCTATCTTCTCTTCCTCTGCGCCTAATTCTGGGATTTTGCCTGCTTGATTCCCTTCGCCCTTGAGTTCGGCTTCATTTGCGTCGAGAGGAGAGTCTATTGCAATCGGTACAGGTAGAATCTCCTCTATCGAGGAATCGTCCCTTCTTTCAAGCTCAGCCTCTAGAATGCCCATTAACCCCGAGGCTTCGGGATTTTCGGTTTCACTTTCAAGTTGCCCCGTTGAAAGCGGTTCATTCAGATCCTCTTCCTCTTCCTGATCGCTCTGAACTAAATCAACAAAGTTCATCTCGTTTTCGGAAGAAAGGTCATCAAGGTCGTCGAAAAATGCTTCACCAATAAAGCTCGCAGACTCTTTTGGGGTCTCCGCCTCAGGGAGAGCCGAGACGTCGTATACTTCCGAATCCTCGGGGTCAATTAGTCGCGGGCTACCGGGTGCCTCATCTGTGCGCTCGATCTTACTTTGAGAATCGATTGCTTCAGCCGTCTCGTCGTCGGTGTCAGCAGCTTTTGATTCCTGTGAAATTTTATGAACACCCGAATGATCAACCTTACTCAAAGCCGTCTCTTCAATCTGACTTTTTTGCATGACATCATCACTGGCACGTGAAGAGCGGTCTTGTGCTTGGTCGTCGTTCGATTCTGATACAAGGACCGTTTCGCTATCTTCGTTCTTTAGAGAGTTTAGTTTTTTCGCAAAAGAACGAGACTGTTCTGCTTCAAACGGCGTTTGAAATTGACTCAATTTCGCCTTTTCTTCGCTGAGGGATGACTTAGGCGTCTTCGACACTTTTTTGGTATTCGTTTTTGTCGGCGATACTTTCTTTTCCTTTTCCTTTTTCTTTTTCTCCGGTGTCGTCTGCTTCGCGATGGAATGCTCAATGATTTTGACTTCTCGTCCAAGAAGTTTGGTCAGCCGACTCAACACTTTTGATCGCTTAATCGGACGCTTCAAAAAATCATCAGCGCCAGACGCCTGCGCCTCCGTCGTCGACTTAATCTCGCTTTGCGGCTTGGCTCGACTTATCGCTAAGATAGGGGCAAATTGGTTACGGTTTTGTTCTCGCAACGTCGAGATAAATTCGATTCCTACGCCTCGATTGAAGTCGGTATCTACGATGATTGCTTCAAAGTCCGTTTGTCCACAAATTTCAATCCCACGGGCAACGACACTCGTAACTTCCGCATGCATCCCTGTCGCAAGAAGGATTTCTGCGAGTGGACCCGCTTTCCGCCGGTCATCAAAAATGAGGATTTTCGGCTGTTGTGAGCTCATCGACATGTTCGCAGTAATTCACACCTATTCGTGACAATTCTTACGAGTTTACTCGGGTTGAGCGTCAAATATGGCCCGATTGCGGAACAAGGCTCTTTCACAAGATTTTTGCCGCATTCAATGTATTCTTCTTCTTTGCAGGTGTTTTTGATTTGTTCAAGTGCCGCGGCAAACCTTTGTCGAAACAGATCAAGTTTTACAAACTCTTCGTGACTTAGCGTGCGTCGTTGCTCCGATTTGAGACACGAAGAAATTGTGGTTCGATATGATAAAGATAACGTGTCTGTCCACGGAAGCGTTGAAGGTTGATTTTCGAATTGTACCTTTGCGAGGTGAAGCTGTTCTTCGAGCGCCTCACAGGTTTTTGCTCGCGCTGATTTCACGCATTCGTACATTGCCGAGCGACTTGAGGTGCAATCCTCTGCTCCGTATTGCGCAAATAGATACGGAGCGAGAATCCGCAGTCCAGTCTCTACAGCCTTTTTATCGCCTTCTTCAGGACGGCTTCGCTCCTCAGCAAGACACAAGAATAAGCGATGGTGTAGTGCTTTGAGGTAGCTTTCGTCGCTTAGCGCTTTTTGCTGAATTTCTGAGGCCGTAGCTGAAAGACCTCTCAGCTGACCAAGAATACAATTGCTCTTCTTGTCTTGCCCTGAGCACGGGTTTTTTATCGAGGGTAGGTCAACCAAGAAATTCACAAAAGGAGTCGCTTTCTTGGGAGAGGTTATTTTTTCCGAGGACACGGAAACAGTTGCAGTACTCGCTGTCTTCGTGAGCTTATTTTTTACCGCAATTTCGACTTTCGTAGGCGGTTTCTTTTCTTGGCCGAAAAGAAACCCAACCACCATAATAACTGCAATGATCGCAATAGTGGTCACTCCTGCGAGAGCGATCTTTTCTTTTTGAGATAAACTTTTGACTGTTGATGATAGTCCGGCAAATTGACTTGCAAAGTCGACGGTTTCTTGGGGTTCCCGAATCTCAAGGACGGCACCAGCGCGAGTAAGTTTTCTCTCAAGTTTATCAATGGCGGCGGCATCTTGAGACGTCGCAATGACGACTGGTAGTGGCACTGAACCCATGAGCGCCGAATTAAATTTCTTTCGATTTAACGGAGGTCCTGCAGTACGACCTGCTTCGACAATAGAACTACGTGCTTCGTCAGGAATTTCTTGAAGCTCTAACTGAAATTTTGACACGATTTCGAGCGTATCCTACACCGAGAAAATCGATGCCGTCGACTTCTCGCCATTGTCTAATATAACGCGCCGCGTCAGCAGCAGCTGCTCTTCGGTGCTAAAGCACCGTTTTCATTTACTTTATCTTGATTCTGTTCTCCGGGTCCGCAGTCGAACAGACCCATGTGAAACATCGGTTCGCTCACCTGGAAATGAGGCGCATAACGCGTTTCCGTCAGCATATCAGCGGTATTTTTACATACTCGTTGGGGCATGCCCGCGACAAATCGGTGTCCTTGATCCAAAACGAATTCGTCCTCTCGGCGGGTAATCGTTCCTTTGTAGACAGCAACCTGCCCGTAATCTTCGCAGGCATCTTCTAGCGGCAGCTTGAAGCCTCGAAGACCGACGGAGTCAAAATGAATCCCTTCGATAACATC
The DNA here is from genome assembly GCA_036337945.1 of Myxococcota bacterium. Classification (GTDB taxonomy): domain Bacteria; phylum Myxococcota; class Kuafuiibacteriia; order Kuafuiibacteriales; family Kuafuiibacteriaceae; genus JAYZDF01. Next base: position 26,974 of record JAYZDF010000043.1, on the reverse strand, counting down.
ACCTAATCGCCGCGAACTGACGGTACGAACGTCCTCAAATCCGGCCTTTTGCATAGTTCGTCTCAAATCGCCGCCGTACGCTGCACCAGTGAGACACTCCGAATACAGTAATTCGTCTTTTGCGAGCCGTTTTGGGATTCGACGGTCAGCAATGATATCTGCGATGTAAAATTCACCGCCTGGCTTTAGAATTCTATAGATTTCTCGAAACACGCGCTCTTTGTCTGCGCACAGATTGATCACACAATTTGAAATAACGACATCTACGGAATCATCTTCGGCTGGAATCTCTTCAATACGACCCTGTCGAAAATCGACGTTGGGCTTTGCAAAACCGAGATTGGACATTATTGGCGCCACGTTACGTTCGGCAACTTCCAATTGAGCGGGTGTCATATCTACGCCAATGACTTTTCCGGTAGGACCCACAATTTGAGCCGCCATAAATACATCGATTCCCGCTCCGCATCCTAGGTCCAAAATGGTTCCACCTTCTATCGCTTCAGGTAATGGGCTGCCGCATCCATAGCGTTTCTCTTTCACTTCAGTCGTAATCGGACGAAGTAATTCCAAGTCATACTCCGCGACGCAGCATGCATCGAATTTCAAGTCTTCTGTTTTCTGGACTGTTTTTCCATAGAATTCTGCGACAGCTTCTGCGTTTACCATACGTTCTCTTATCCTTACACGTTGAGTCGTGCAACATTGACCCTTCGTTGATCAAGGCCCAAATCGACTCATGGACCGGTTTTTCCTTCCTTCCCATCAGGTCCCAAAAAAGAATTTCAATACCTCGGTACCCTCACAGGATCAAAAACCTCGCCCTGACGAACGCCCAAAGTAGTGTAAACGCCGTTAAATTCACTCTTATCGACTCCAAAACAACTCCTTGTTGCCTAATCAGTTCGACCTGTCCTATGAAAAGCGGGCCTTATTCCCATGCGAGAATTAGACGGAGAGACAAACGGGCTCAAGGCCTTACAGATCAAACGTCTTGAATCCACGTATCGTCGGAAAGTCAAAGGGGATACGCTCGTCACGGTTCCTCTTGCACGTCATTTGACTGAAATCAGCCATGAGCTGGGCCGACAGGTGGGTGTTCTCATCGATCGCGGTGGGAACATCCAACATGTCATCATTGGTGGACCTTCGCGTTTATATCTGCCGGATGTTGGCCGTGCGCGCGTGGGTATTGGCCGTCTTCGTGGCCTGCGACTGATACGAACTGAACTACGCGCGCAAGGTTTAACCAATGAAGACCTTGCCGATTTATCAAAGCTTCGTTTAGACGCTGTCGCTTCCATTCAAGTCGACGGATACGGAACTCCAAGAGAGGTTCATTGGGCTCATTTACACGTTCTGCACGAAAAAGGTGCCCACGCAAAATCCCAACCAAGAAAGACGATTACGCCGCAAGATTATGTTGCGAAAACCTTACAAGATCTCCCTGACGATGCGCTCCAAATTATTCGCGAGTCCGAGAATGAAATGTCTCGCGTTTTTGGAAGAGAGGCGAAGAAAGTTACTCGTGATTCAGCCGTCTTGGTTGGCGTTCATCCTCACGGTCGCAATGCAAAAGCTTTTGCAAAAGAATCGATGACCGAGCTTCGTGAACTGGCTTTTACTGCAGGTGTTGAAGTTCTAGATGAAGTCATTCAGATAAGAAGGGCTATAGATCCGAAGACTGTCCTTGGTCGTGGAAAAATCGAAGAAATTTCTCTTTTGGCTCTCGAGCTTGGTGCAGAAGTGCTCATCTTTGACCGTGATTTGGCGCCAACGCAGTTGAGAGCGATTACCAACACCACGTCTCTGAAAGTCCTAGATCGAACTCAATTGATTCTTGATATATTCGCCCAGCGTGCAACGAGTCGCGATGGAAAATTGCAAGTTGAACTCGCACAGCTAAAGTATACGCTTCCAAGATTGATCGATAAATCAACCGCGATGTCGCGCCTTACCGGCGGCATCGGCGGACAAGGACCCGGCGAAACTAAATTAGAAATTCATCGTCGTCGCGCAAGAGATCGAATTAACCGACTTGAGAAACAGATAAAAAAATTAAGTGTTCAACGCGGTGTTCGGAGAAAGCAAAGGAAACAAGCTCAAGTCCCACTGGTTTCGATTGTTGGTTATACAAATGCTGGAAAATCAACACTGCTAAACGCTGTTACGAATGCAAGCGTTTTGGCAGAAGACAAACTCTTTGCCACTTTAGACCCAACGTCTCGACGAGTCCGTTTTCCTGATGAACACGAAATCGTTCTTACCGATACAGTTGGCTTTATTCGTGATCTTCCTAAAGATTTGGTCAATGCGTTTAAGGCTACCTTGGAAGAACTAGAGGAATCAGACCTCATTCTTCACGTCATCGACGCCTCAGACCCGTTAGTAGACGACAAGATGAAGTCAGTCGAAAAAATTCTTGAGGATTTGGGCGTTGAAGATATTGCTCGTGTACTGGTCATCAATAAAGCGGATCAAACACCAGCGCTCATGGTCTCGGCTCTGAAACGGGCGACAGGTGGTCTTCCGACGAGTGCATTACACCGAGAAGGTATGGAAGCGCTTATGGAGCGGATTGAGACCACGGTGTTTGAGACTAGGGCGCAGGCAACGACAAATTAGTTGCGTTCATCCTTGAGGCCTCTGCGCATGAGATCGACGACGACTTGTTTTGCAGGCTTGTTTTCGTAGAGAATAGCAAAGATTTCGCTGCTGATCGGCATGTCCACTTTTTCGCGAATTGCGAGATCTCGGGCGGCTCGCGCAGTATTTACGCCTTCTGCAACCTGCCCCATTTCGTCGAGTATCTCTTGTAACGTTTGTCCTTTTCCCAGACCTAGACCAACCCGTCGATTTCTAGATAAATCCCCGCAACATGTAAGGACCAGGTCGCCCATTCCGCCCAAGCCGGCCAATGTTAACGGAGAAGCGCCCAGTTTTGCCGCCATACGCGTAATCTCAGCCAATCCCCGCGTGAGGATGGCCGCTCTGGTATTCTGTCCAAATCCTATCCCGTCAGCGCAACCACACGCGATAGCGATGACATTTTTTAATGCTCCACCGACTTCTATGCCGATGACGTCTGTCGTCCCATAAGCTCGAAAGTAGTCATTTGAGAATAAAGCCTGAAGTGTGTCATTGAGTTTTGACGATTTTGATCCGATCACGACTGCGGTAGGCAGTTTCTGCACGACTTCTTTAGCGAAAGAAGGGCCTGCCAAGAAAGCTAGCGGATTATCGGGTAAGGTTTCCTCAAGAACTGTACTCATAAGCGCCAAACTTTCGTTCTCAATTCCTTTTGACGCACTCAGGATAGGCGTAGAGGTATTCACGTATCTCTTGGCCTCGTTCCAGACTGCTCGCTTTGTATGGCTTGGTACGACGGATAGAAGCAGGTCTTTACTTTCTACTGCCCGCTGCAAGTCGTTTGTCGCCGTGAGACGATCAGGTAAGATATAGCCCGGAAGATAACGAGCATTCTGCGAAGTCTCATTAATGGCCCTAGATTGATCTTCAGACCTCGCCCAAAGAGTTATGTCGTGTCCTATTTCTCCAAGATGTGCTGCGAGTGCCGTACCCCAGCTCCCCGCGCCAATCACTCCGATAGATAGTTTTTCAGCCATTGTTCGGTACTTTAGCAATTTCAGGCGGTGAGGTCGATCACTCTACGAACGAGTCCGAATTTACTGAGCTGTACGCCAGCCTCTTTTGCTATCTCCTGAAGATCGCCTTCGAATTTTGATAAGGATCCAAATACTTCAACTTGGCCCCACTGTGCGATCGTCTCTGCGTTCTGTTGTTCCGACACCGCCTCGCTTGGGTCTAAACAACTGAGTACAACTCCTAGGATTTTCAGCCCTCGATTACGCGCATTCTCAATGACCGACAATGTAAGGCTCTGAGTACCTAAACAATCCTCTGCACAGATTATGATCGGCGCATTCAGCGCCTTCGCAAGATCCAGCAGATTATGTTTTTCAGTCAGCGGTGAAAGGGCACCTCCTGCACCTTCGACCAGGAGCAAATCTGCATAGTGCCGAGCTTGAGTCACGACATCTGTAAGGTCTTTGAGCTCTAAATGAATCCCTGATTTTCTTGCTGCCAAAGTTGCTGCGATTGGCATTCTAAACCGATAAGGAGCAACAGTATTCGCTGGAACCCACGGAGCCATCGCATGCAAAAGCGTACCGTCCGCTGCGATAAGGTTATGGTCATCTCCGTATTCACAGCCTGTTTCCACTGGTTTTATACCAGCAGCGCGTACTTTATTTAGATGCAACTGCTGAATAAGGCCCGCGGTGACGATTGACTTACCTACCCCTGTATTCGTTCCGGTAATTACAATCGTTTCGTGTTTGCTACTCATTGTTGTTTTTCCTCGCTCGATGCCTCGGATACAGTAAACCTATAGCCCGCGCCTCGCACGGTTTGAATATAGTGGGCTGCAGTCCCCAGTTTTCGTCTTAGCCTTCGAATATGCATATCGACGGTCCGCGTTTCGAGATAAGACTGCATCCCCCAAACTTCCGCCAACAAAGATTGTCGTGACTGCACTTTGTTCGGCCGGTCGATGAGTAAAAGAAGCAGTCTAAATTCCGTCGGTGTCAGAGTGATCTCTAAATTATCAACCACTACCCGGTCTGGGTTGGCTTCAATCGAGAGCCCCTCGATTCTAATTTTCCGAGTTGAACCACCCGTTTCGACGACTCGACGAAGTGCTATTTTTGCTCTTAAAATAACCTCTTGGCGGTCAACGGGTTTAGAAATATAATCATCAGCTCCCGCTTCTAATCCTTGAATTCGATCAGCCTGTCGACACTTTTGACTAACAATAAGAACGGGAGTTTCTCGAAGAGATGGGTCTGCCTTCATTCTGTGTAGAATCTCGATCCCGTCATTTTCGCCAAGGTCGCGTTCCATGATGACGAGGTCGATTTGTCCTCTTTTGAGCATCTCCCACCCACTTGCGGCGTTGGATGCTACCAGCGGCGTATGAGACTCCGCACGAAGAGCGCTTGCGAGGCCCACGCGAAAATCATGATCGCTTTCAATGACCAAAATGATGGACATCAACGGGAACATACTCGTGAAGAAAAATTTCGTCACTTCATTTCGTGACATTAATGGGTTCAAAACCCTGCTTTGCCCGCCATAGCGGGCCCGAATGTGATAATACAACGCAAAGTGGGCACTTGGCGTACATCTTTGCTTAGATTGCGAAAGTCTCCGGTTACGCCCAGCGCCGGAAATCAGGTTGAGCTTATGATCGACGGGCAAGCCTTTTTTTCTCGATACATTGAAGCGATCGAATCTGCAGAGTCGTACATCTTTATCGAAACCTATATATTTTGCGACGACAAAACCGGACGAAAGATTCAGCAGGCTCTGATAAGTAAAGCTCAAAAAGGGGTCGAGGTAGCGGTTATATTTGATGCCTTTGGCTCGCTGAGTCTATCAGACGCTTTCATCGAAGAAATGCTTTCTGCGGGCGTTCGAGTCCACGAGTTTCGTCCGATTCGATGGACGACTCGAGTGAGTATGCTTAATCGCAGAAATCATCGAAAAATACTCCTGGTCGACGGTGTTCTCGGCTTCGTCGGTGGTATGAACCTCGCCGACAATTATGCCGCTCTCGAAGATGGCGGCGATGGATGGAGAGATACTGCCGTTGCTGTACAAGGTCCGTCGCTCGTCCAACTCGAATCTTTATTTCGCGCGATGTGGAATAAATGCAGTCGCATTCCATTACAATCAGATCCAGGACATTCGAAGGAATATCCTCACGGACATAAAGTCAGCTTCATTGCCAATTATGGGCGCATTGATCGCGCGGAGATACATCGAGCTTATATTCGAGCCATCAACGGTGCGAAAGAATCAGTCCGTATCGCAACCGCCTATTTTACACCCGATCGTCGACTGCTTAAGGCCTTGCGAACAGCGGCAAAGCGAGGAGTGAATGTAGAAATTATTACAGCGGGTGCCACCGACCTAGAGGTCATCTTACATGCCTCCCGCGGACTCTATGGCAATTTGCTGAGGCATGGCGTAAAAGTTTACGAATATCACGAACGTGTCCTTCATGCGAAAACGGCTGTTGTAGACGGCAAATGGTCTACCGTTGGCTCGGCGAATCTAAATCATCGTACGTGGATCTTAGATCAAGAAGTTAATGCCACAATTCTTGGTTCGGAATTCGGGCAGAAAATGGAGCATCAATTCTCACTTGACCGAGCGGCAAGCCGCCCCATTACTCGCCAATTGTGGAGTAACCGACCGATCTGGAGAAGGATTACCGAGTGGTTTTTTGGTTTGTTTCGGCGTCTTATTTAGTTCACCGTTACGGTGCCCAATTGTTGTGAATCAAAGCTGAGATTAGGATTCGAGCCTGCTCCGTCTAAGTCACAGATGGTCCAGCGATAACCTCCGTCTACCGAAAAGCGGAACGAATAATTATAGGTACCTGGCGTATCAATAAGCAGTACACCTTGATATTCATCGTCATTTCCGTATTCGACGTTGAAGCTCGCTGGAGACCATTTCCAAGAATTAGAGGTTCTTGGGTCTTCGCTCACGGGACCGTAACCGAGCTCTGAGATAATTAATGAAGATTGCCCGCTGGTGGTATCCGTAATGCCGCCTTCAAATATGCGCCCAAAAACGAGGTCAGACGAAACAGATGCGGCGACGTTCAAGGTGCTTGGAAACTGAATATTACAATAGTCGACTTCAAGAGGATCATCGGTTTCGTTGACCGTTATGCTCCAACGAAAACCTGAGCTAAAGTTATAAGTTTGGCCATGTTCTGTTCTCGTTGTAAGGGACAAGCTTTGGTCGATGGGCGCAGACGTGAGCGTAGAGGTAAAGCTGATTAAGCATTCAATTTCGTTTCTGTCTATATCTTGGCATTGAGAATTTGGGATGACCTGGCCACCAATTTCCAATGTCATATAATCTGTAAAGGCAGAGCCTGAAATGCTTACGGTTGCGGAGCCCGTGGCAAGCGCTGACGGGGGGGTCACAGCTGTAATCTCTAGAACGCTGGTTTGATTAGCTTTGCCAGGTGTCGGCTCCGGTTCGAAACGAAAATCTTGTGCGTTATCATTTTGATCACTCTGAAATTCATCTCGCGCCCAACTGAAAGGACGTGCTCTTGTGGAAGGATCACCCGTTGTACTGCCTTCATATGCCTGAAGCATTCTTGACTGATCGACCAGATTTGGCGTGAGGTTTCCGTAGCCAACGCTATCGAGATATTCTGCGGAACCACCGGTAGTCAGGCGAATGAGCTGCACTGCGTCTGGCCCATTTTGGAAGTCCAAACTTTCAATTTGGTTTGCGTTAGCGACTTGCGTTTGTCCGGCAGCTGACTCGTCGCCGATTACAAAAAGACCCGAGCCACCCATGCGACTCGCCGTAATGTCATACTGTCCAAGTATAGCACCTGCATTACCACTGGCTCCTTGGATAGAGACCACGGCGACATCATTCAATTTTGCGCCCACGGCGCTGGCAATTTCTATAAATTCATGACCCGTATCGCTTCCACCTGATATGTCATCATAGTCGTAAAGGAGTTCGCTAATGACCGTCCAATCGCAAGCGTGGTTAGACACTCCTGGCGTCGGGCCTCGCCAGATCGGCGAGCACCACTGACGAGCATCATCATTATCCTGAGCCAAGGTCGTTGAAGATGGATTGAAATCAAGTTGTGTACTCACTCCGTTGATCAGCGGGATTTGGACATCTGTCAGGGTACTGTCCGCATCTGTTGCAATGATTGTTGCATCTACGACATCCACAAGGTCCGCGTTTTCGAAAAGGCTAACGACATCTCCTGTGTCCGCAAAGCAGTCACCCCCACACGCACCAACAGGGCCGTAAACATCGACGCCGGCCGGTATATCTACAGCGTCCAACGGATTTACAACGAAGTGCTTTGTAGTGCTGGCTGTCAAAGTGATAGGCGTCGTCGATGTCGCACTTGGATTGAGACCGTTTCTGAATTCGAATTGTTGTCCAGTCTGCGACTGAAAAGTTAGGTAGTAGTTTGTGAGGTCAATATCTTGATTTGTTGTATTCTTCAGCTCAATCCATTCGCTTCCGCTACCTCGAGCCACAAACTCAGTAATGACAACATGGCCAAGCTGAATGATACTTGGAACTCCCGAATCCACCGGTCCGCTGTCGGGCGACGCTGTGCCCGAATCTGCGGCACCCGAATCTGCAAGTCCTGTATCAAGAATGATCGTTCCTGCATCTGAAATCCCGCTGTCTGTAAACCCAGCGTCAATAACTGCCGTCCCCAAGTCTGGCGCCTCCGCATCGGCTATCGATGCGTCCTCAAAAATAGTTGCATCTACTGTGTTGCCGGCGTCGACTTCTCTCCCCGCATCAATCGGTTCACCCGCATCTGATATAGAGCTGCCGCTATCTTCATTTTGAAGAGAACCAGAGTCTAAAGTTGAGACCTGTTGGCCGCTGTCAAATCTGGCACCAGAGTCAGCGTCTGAAGATGATTCATCTCCACAAGCCGCGGTGAGTGAAGCAATGATGAGACAAGAGATTACAGCTGAAGAGTTTTTCACGCGCAGAGTCTAGCATAAGTCAAAAACTCTACGCAGAAATGAATGAGGATAAGTCACCATCCAAGTCGCGAGGGTTGATTATTCGTCGATTCTCTCGATGGACGCGCCGAGCGCGCGCAATCGTTCGTCAATTCTCTCGTAACCGCGATCGATTTGGTGGATATTGTGAATTGTGCTTGTTCCGTCCGCGCAGAGTGCTGCGATGAGCAGTGCCATGCCGGCTCGAATATCAGGACTTACCAGCTCTTGCGCATAGAGGTGCGCCTTGCCTGTGATCACTACTCGGTGCGGGTCGCACAGGATCACTCGTGCGCCCATACCCGCCAAACGGTCCACGAAAAAAAGACGTGATTCGAAAAGTTTCTCGTGGATCACGACGGTTCCCTCAGCTTGTGTTGCGCCTACAACTGCGATCGATGTCAGGTCCGCGGGAAATCCTGGCCAAATTGCATCTTCGATTTTCGGAATAGCTCCCAGCAAATCGCTTCGCACTTCCAGCTTTTGATTTCCTGGGACAATAATGTCCTTGTTGTCCTCCGAAGCGTGGAAATCTATTCCTATTCGACCAAAAGCGATTTTTGTTGCTCGGTGTTCTTCCGGTCTTGCGTTTTTGATACGCATTTCACCGCCGGTCACTGCAGCCAGAACAATGAGAGAGCCTACCTCAATGTAATCTGGTCCCAACGTGAAGTCGGTGCCGCTCAACTTTTCGGCACCATAAATCGTTAATCGATTGGTGCCTATGCCCTGAATTTCAGCGCCCATAGTGCACAACAAATGACAAAGGTCTTGAACGTGAGGTTCGCTAGCGGCGTTCATTATCACGGTCTGACCTTCTGCCAGGCTTGCCGCCATTATAATATTTTCAGTCGCCGTCACAGAGGCTTCATCCAGAAAAAGATTGGCGCCTTTGAGCCGTCCATCTACGCGAAATTTGAACGCATCTCTCGCCGCTTCAAAAGTCGCACCAAGACCAGTGAGGCCTAGAACGTGCGTATCAATACGGCGTCTACCAATGACGTCTCCGCCCGGCGGAGGTAGTTCTACGTGACCACGTTGCGCAACCAATGGACCCGCTAACATGATCGATGCGCGAATTTGTTTTGCTATCTCAACATTCGGTTGTTTTCCATTGACCCCTGAAGCGTTCAATCGAATGACGCCGCGTTCGAGATGTTCGACCGCTACGCCTAAGTCTGACAGGATCTCCAGCAAGTGTTTGACGTCTCCTATTTGAGGAACATTTCGTAAAATAACGTCTTCGTCTGTTAGAAGACACGCGCATAGCAGTGGTAAAGCGGCGTTCTTATTACCGCTCGGTACAATCTCTCCACCTACAGGACGACCACCTTTGATTTCAAAACGTTGACGATTCATGACCTAACTCCATCTTCGCCCCTTTTTTGATTAAGGCGGCGTTGGTTAAACACGCGACAGCTGTCCAAAACTTCCACTGACAATCTGTCCTGCTCTTCATCTTCTAGCTTTCTAAATTTGTTTATGACCGAGTTGCGTCGGCGAATGAACGGGGCATAGCCATCGTCTACGCCGTCGTAGTTGCGATAGCCGCAGACTAAACCGAGCTTGGTAGGGGCTACCTTTTCTGGGTATTCTGGAAGCAACTTTTGACCGTGGACGGGGCACAGGGCTCCGTTCCCCATCTTCGACCGTCGTTCGATGAGAAAATCTATAATCTCGCATGATATCAGTGTTTACCCGTGCTCTTACCCTTTACACTGGATGTTTGTACAACAGCATGTGCTACGGGTGAGTGGAGCGTAGATAGACGGGTCGATACGTATTGCTTCAGGAAATTGCAATCGATTTCCATATCTTGGGCTGTTTTTCCAATAACCCGTTCGAAATCCGCATTGGGATCCGCGCGTAACGCCAAAGCTACACGAATCAGTGCTGCGCCCAATCTCCCATCTGTATTTCGGGGTTCTTCCACTGAAACAACATATGATCCTACTGATCTCGAAATTCAAGCCCCCCTGTCTTCCTTTTTGAGAAAAACTTTTTCCTGGGTCTCGAACTTGCAGCCATATTCGATCCGGACCAAGCTACAGCCAGGTGGCTTCGAAGAAGTACAAACATGACGCGCCGAGGTTTATTGCGATCGAAGGTCCAATCGGTGTCGGAAAGACAACTCTAACTCGGTTTCTATCGGAACGAGTGAAGGCAAGACAGGTTTTTGAAGAGGTTGAAGAAAACCCATTTCTACAGCAATTCTATGCAGAACCCCGGCGTACGGCCTTCCAAACTCAAATGTTTTTCTTGTTGTCCCGCTATCAACAGCAGCTTGAACTCAAGCAACAAGACCTGTTTCAACGCACGACGATTTGCGATTATGTCTTCCAAAAGGATCGAATTTTTGCCTGTGTGAATTTAAGTGAGCCTGAGTTGGCTCTATACGACCGAATTTATCGTTTACTTGATCAGCGAGTACCAACCCCTGATCTGGTTGTTTACCTGCAAGCACGACCTTCTGTTCTCCTCAATCGGCTGAAAACCCGAAATAAAAGTTGGGAGCGACCGATCAAAGCCGCCTATCTTGAAAAAATCGTAACTGCCTATAATGATTACTTTTTTCACTATAAAAAATCGCCTTTGCTGGTAATAAATACGAATGAAATTGATATTGTTCAAAATGAAAGTCACCTAGAATCCGTATTGTCAGAGATTCGCCGAATGCGTAGAGGTACTCAGCACTTTAATCCTGCGCCCTAAAAACCGCGGAGAATCCAAGGCAATAGACTGAGGACTGGGCGAAGACTCCACCGTGAGCTTCGACCGAGTGAGGTCAAGACAAATGACGAATAAGAAGCCAAGAACGACAGTTCAGATACAACAAATGAAAAATGACGGTCAGCCGATCACGATGCTGACAGCCTATGACGCCACTTTTGCTCGTCTCATCGATGATGCAGGAGCCGATATGATTCTAGTCGGAGACTCTTTAGGGATGGTGATTCAAGGTCTCGATAACACCATACCGGTAACTCTCGACGAAATGATTTATCACGCAAAGGCTGTGTCCCGTGGCGCTCGAACTGCGCATATCGTGTGCGATATGCCATTCATGACCTATCAGGGAGATAAGTTTGAGGCACTCAAAAATGCGGGCAGAATCCTCAAAGAAAGTGGTGCCCAAAGCGTAAAATTAGAGGGTGGTCGTGCGATCGCTGATACCGTTGCCCAGCTGGTTAACGCAGGTATACCGGTTATGGGTCATCTTGGCCTTACACCCCAAGCGGTCCACGCAATGGGTGGCTTTAAGGTTCAAGGAAAGAATCCTCAAGCTGCTCAAGAAATTGTTGACGATGCACTTGCGCTTGAAAGGGCTGGTGCCTTCGCTTTGGTTCTTGAAGGAATTCCTACCGAGCTCGCTCGCGTCATTACGCAATCGCTCAATATACCGACTATCGGAATTGGTGCGGGTGTAGACTGCGACGGTCAAGTTCTTGTGATTTACGACGTGCTTGGAATGAACCCCGATTTTCAACCCAAATTTGTAAAGAAATATCTTAACCTTGGTGAGCTTATCCCTGAAGCCGTGCGAAACTTTAGAAAAGAAGTACAAAGCCGTGAATTTCCTAGCAGGGCGCACTCTTTTCACGCAAAAGAACCTCTCTTTACACCGCACAGTGTTGATACTCCTGAAGAAGAAGATGATGTCATTGGTTTGTATGGCGTACCCGTCGAACTGGGTTAACCGTGCAACAAACCACCACGATTGCCGAATTAAGGGAAATTGTTCGCGAGCAGCGAAGTCGAGGGAATACAATCGGTTTTGTCCCTACTATGGGTGCCCTGCATGCAGGTCATCTTTCGCTTATTGAGTTTGCATTACAGCGTTCTGATTATGTTGTGTCTTCCATTTTCGTAAATCCTAAGCAGTTTGGACCCAATGAAGACCTAGAAAGCTATCCCAGGCAGTTGCAAATCGACGTTGAAAAGCTCGAATCCGTGAACTGTGACCTCTTGTTCTCGCCTTCTGCCTCACAAATATATCCAGACACTTTCGAAACCCAAGTCCGACTGACTACGACCACTCAAGGACTGTGTGGAGACTATCGGCCTGGTCACTTCGATGGCGTAACGACCGTAGTGTTAAAGCTCCTTAATCTTGTTACCCCTGATGTCGCGGTTTTTGGTAAAAAGGACTACCAGCAGCTAACAGTGATCCGACGCATGGTTGAAGACCTCGGTCTGAATGTAGAAATCGTTGGCGCTCCTTTGATTCGTGATCACGATGGACTGGCCTTATCATCACGAAATGCTTATTTGAGCCACGAAGAACGAAGCCAGGCATTGTCGTTATCGAGGGCCTTGAAGACAGCGAAGCAAGCCTTCTTGCGCGGCGAGACGAAAAGCTCAAAGCTCATACGGATTGCTCTTGACGTTATCAATAATTCTGAACTGCGACTTGAATATCTCGAGCTTCGAAATTCTAAAAATCTCGCTCCCACCGAAGAGGCTACCCAAGACTCTCTTATGCTTGTGGCTGCTCACATAGGAACCACAAGACTCATTGATAATATTGAGTTTGTTTCCACCTAACTTGTCAGTCAGTACAGTAAACTAAGAGGAGTGCCCTCTACGATGACTGACGGACCTGAAGGATTACTCATCAGATTACACTTGGAGTTTGAAGTCCAAAAATGTAACACGTGGCCACGATGAAATGTTTGGTAACGGGTTCAAATGGCTTTGTTGGTTCATGGCTAGTTCGTGAGCTTCTCCAGCATGGCCATCAAGTTTATGCGATGTGCCGAAAAACCAGTGATATCTCTCTGCTTGAAGGTTTAGCTTGCGAAATTGTTTACGGAGATATGCACGACCGCGAGTCTCTTAGGTTGCTGGTTCCAAATGTTGAGGTTGTTTATCATTGCGCCGCAGCTCTTGGTGCAAGATCACAAGAAGCCTTCGACCGCATCAATGCCCAAGGTGTACAAAATCTTGTCGAGGCGATCAAATCGGATAATCCCCAGCTTAGCCGCTTAGTTCTTGTGAGCAGCATCGCTGCAGGCGGTCCTTCGGACCGGACTGCTCCTCGACTCGAATCACAAGAACCGGCTCCCGTGAGTCAGTATGGAATTTCAAAATTACGGGGCGAGGAGGAAGCTCGAAAAATTGAAGATACCGCAATCGAACTTGTGGTCGTACGACCACCTATAGTCTATGGACCGGCAGCTTGGAGTATTCTTCCTCTCGTACGCTCTGTAAAATGGGGAATTATGAGTGAGCCGGGCGGAGAAGAGCGCCGTTTTTCGTACATTCATGTCAAAGATCTGGTTACCGGGATTCGACTCGCTGGTACCGTGCCGGAGGCCGCTGGAGAAGTCTTTCACCTTGTTGGTCCGCAGGACGATACCTTCTTGGCTTTCCAGAAAATCATCGCCCGTGTTCTTAACAAAAAAGCATTTTCCATTCGACCCGGCCCCACTTTGATGAGAACGATTGGTTGGTGTGCGGACCGGTTTCAGGCCATCACCGGCCAGAATCAGCCTTTCGGCATGGACAAAGTTCGTGAAGCGCTGGCTCCCTCATGGATGGCTAGCCCAGAGAAAGCAGAAGAGATTTTAGGATACAGAGGTAAAATTGATCTTCAACAAGGCGTCATCGATATGGTCGCTGATTTTCAAGAACGAAAGTGGATCTAGGTTCAAAAAGAGATCGTCATTCCGTCATCCGCAAACAATATTGGAAAATCATGAAGTGGGAGCTCGCCAGCCTCTAGACTTCTTACACCGTCGTTGAGATGAGTCAGTAGTAGTTTCTTCGTCGTGAGTGAACCGAAATACATCTTCCATTCTTCCCAGGTACAATGCCGGCCCGCGGGCGGCTTTAGAGCACTGCACTCTGCGATGAATAAATCTGTCTCGTGACCCGCTTGCATTAGACCGTCACAAAACTCGGTATCTCCCGAAAACCCGACTTTTATACCGCATTTCGAATGAATCTGTAGACATAGGGGCTGTTCGGGCGGGTCCATGTGTGATGCTGGGAACCCAGCTATCTTCCAGCCGCCGTAGGATACAGATTGATTCGGTAACAACTCCTCAAAATCGATTTCAAAAGCGCCATCACGATCAAGAATATCGCCGTATAATATTTCAGTCAGTTGTTTTAATCGTCTCTCAATTCCAAGAGGGCCAATGACCTTTACTGATCGTTCTCGTGGGTTTTGAAAGAGGCCATCCAGTAACCAAAATGGAAAACCAGCAATATGGTCACCATGAAGATGTGTAAAAACGAAACTATCAATTTGTTGAGGATCAAGCCCAAGTCGTTTTAGACTACCGGGTCCAGTTGGACCAAGATCTACCATGATGGTTGCAGCATCTTGCTGCTCAAGCCAAAAACACGAATTAGCCCGACCTCCTGAATTGAAAGCATCTGACGAACCGACAACTCGAATCCGCATAGTTACTTATTATCCTCGTGGAATAATATTCCGAAATCTACTGAAATCACCGTTTTTTGGCTGTCTAAACGCTCGTTGATTTGGCATGGTATCCCTAAATGGCCAAAACCGGCGAAATAAATAGTGTAGCTCGAAACCGTAAAGCGCGACACGATTACCATGTTACTGACGAGTTCGAGGCGGGAATGGTTCTCAAAGGTACTGAAGTTAAGTCTCTTCGAGACGGAAAATGCCAGATGGTCGATGCCTATGTTCAAATCGATAACGGTGAAGCGTTTGTTCATCAATTGCACATAGCGGAATATAAAAATGGCACTATTTATAACCATGAACCCAAGCGTCTGCGTAAACTTCTTTTGAAACATTCCGAAATAGAAAAATTAGATCGACAAGTGACCCAAAAAGGAATGACCTTGGTCCCCTTAGAAGTATATTTTAAGCAAGGCCGCGCAAAAATGAAAGTTGGTGTTTGTCGAGGTAAAAAGCAGCATGACAAGCGAGCCGCAATTAAAGACCGAGACACGAAAAGAGATATTCGTAGGCAAGAAGACTAATGAATTGGGTTCTTGGTGTAGTGCTCGCGGCGCAGGTGGCTACAAGTTCGGTCACAAAAACGACAGATGCGACCAACGCTCACGTGACGTTTTACCGAGAGTTTTCCTCTGGCGTCCGCTCGATTAACCAAAGACAATATGCGCAGGCGCTTACTTATTTCAAAGCCGCACAAGCTTTGAAGGAAAACTCTCCTGACGTTCATCACTATATCGCTCTTTGCCTTGCTCAACTACAGCGTCATGAAGAGGCCAAGACAGCGCTCAAACGTTCAAAAAAACTAGGAAACACGAGTTTAGAGGCTGATGAAGTTGAAGCCGTCATCCATTTACGACAGGGTGATGAGGCTGCTGCCCGACGAGTATTGAAGGGTGTCGAATCGTTGCCCTCGACTTGGTTGCTTGCAACCACCGGCGATAGTTCGGCTATCATGGAAGCTGCCCGGTTTCTTTCTATGTCTGACCGCCGTGGACTCATTACTTCTACAATTCTTGCGACGACAGCCGCGATTGACGGTCGTCGCGTCCAGGCTCAGAATTTGGCTGAACTGGCAACCACGTATCGTTCTAGATTGAGTGATATTATTTGGACGAATGCAATTCGAGATATGAATGAACGCCTAGGTGTAGGCCGTGTTCTGTTTGATACTGCTCTTAGTCTCCGGACCACGTTTGATTATACGACGAATCCCCAGTTTCGTGCTGCTGGAGAATCAGACGTTAGCAACGCAGTGAGACTTTCTAACAGCTTTGAAGCGGCCATGGCTGTAGTATTTTCTGACTTTCGTTATGACACCGCTGTGTACGGACTTCATCGCTCTTATTTTACAGACAAGTCCTTACTTGCAGACTACGCGATCAACGGACTTAGCTGGGCAAATCGCTTAAGCTTCGTCCTAAGTAATCGCTCACGAGGTGCCGAGTTAGCTCTAAATCTTCGCCTTAGGGATCTCTACGCCGATAATTTCTCTGTTCACTACGCAGCGACAATTGAAGGAGGACCCAGTCTCCGTTTACCCATTTCACCTCAACTCGATCTTGAAATGGGATTCTTAGGTATTGCCACCGACTTTATTGACAAGAGTCCTCCCGATGACGTTGTGAGTTCCCAAAATCGCGATGCGGTCGGTCAAAGTGCGTTTGTGGAAATCACTTGGTTAGGAAAAGATATTACAGGCGAATTAAATGCAGCACTTCGTCGCGAAGATGCACGAGGTGAAGCATTTGATGTGACCGGTGTATCGTTATCCGGACGAATTCTGGCTGACCTTAGTGGCGGGTTGCTTTTGCGGACCGGTGCAGGTGTTGCGCTGGGGCGATTTGGACCGGTCGGAGACGCCCGCGTTCTTGGGCCTGCTGCGATTCGAACCGAAGGCCGTTTTTACGGAGATATTTCCTTCTTGGTTCAATTTACGTCTTGGCTCCGGCTCTCGTTGGAAAACTTTTTCTTACAAAACTCGGGCCGGAGCGGTCATGCTTATACCGATAATGTTGTTTCGGTTGGTGCGGAGGTTACATACTGATGTTGGCCCCGATCCTACTTGCTCTGGCTATGACTACCATCCCCGCCGGCGTGGTGACTCATCATTCTGGTCATTCGACTTTATTCCGACCGAACGATCAGCTTGTTTCTACTGCAACGTCTGGCCAGCTTATTCACTTTGGCGATGCGATAGAAACCTCCGAGAATGGTTATATTGAACTATTTATGTCACCGGGAATCACTCTTCGGGCCACGGCCTCCAGTGAACTGAGTATTTCTAAAGACTTCATTCTTCTTAGTGGCGGAAGAGTCTGGCTGCGTGTTCAAAAAGCTGCGGACCAAGAACCAGTCCAATTACGTGTTTGGGGAGGAGAGATTTCAGTTGTTCCGGGGAGCACGGTCATGACGGAATACGTAAAAGATCGAGGTTTGTACCTTACGGTGATTCGGGGGTCTGCTCGGGTAATGGATAAGCGTCAGCGCAATACTTCAATCAATGTTACTGCCGGATATTTATATTCTATTCGACCTTCCGAATCGACGTTAGGGATTCGACCCTCTTCTTTAGCGATTTGGTCATTGTTTGATAGTGAAGCTCGAAAAAATCATCAGGACCGCATTGGGATAGAAAAGTATTTGTTGAAATGGGTGAGCTCAATGCAACCGATGTTTGAGCGACCGCTCGGTGCCGAGCAAATGCCAAAAGCAAACTCTTTGCTTCGAGGTGAAGCCGGACAGCTGTTTGATTCCTTATTGGAGGGCTCTGTTCGTCCGCCTCCATTTTATGAAAACGAAGTTCCGCCCAAGGGCCCGAATATTCGAGTCGAGGTGAATTTTGAAGGCGACTAAAGGAACCGTAATAATCACTCTTGGCGTCATGTTCGCTTGTGGAGACTCGTCCCAATTTAGAACGGCCTCTCTTGCCCTCGATGCTATTCCTGAGCAGGTTTCCACTCTCTCAATCTTTGTTCAAGATGTAATCAATCAAAAAGTGGTTGCGACCGCGACACTCACGGCGGGGCAGAATGCGGTTCTGCTCGGCGTACCTGCCGAGCAACAATTGCTGTTTTCTGCTGTTGGTTACACGGATTCTCCTGGCCCGGAAAAGTTTGAAAACATGCCGGCTTTTGTGGCCCGCAGCCGCAGGACGATTCCATTAGATCGCGACCGGGTCGATGTCAGTCTCACTGCCAATCGGGCCGGAGTCCTGACTTATGTGGCAGAGACACCCGATGCTGTCCCGTTCGCGGCGGGACTTCGACTCGAGATTCAACCAGAAGTAGGCACCTCTGCAGTTTTCCCCCTTGAACTGCCAGCAAATTCTTCGCGGGCAACCGGCTCAATGGTTTTAGCCGCAGGTCGCTATAAAGTTCGTCTCATAAAAGACAGTATTCCAAGTGAGTCGTGGGTGATCGACAATGATCGCGGCATTTATGTTGCTCCGGAATTTGAGTCTGTAACCCAACTTATAATTACCGAGAATCCACTCCCTCGTGTCACTAAAAACGATGCCGTCGAGTTGATATTGGAGACCGTCGACGGCAGTACTCTAACTCAGGCTTATAATGTGGTCGTCGGAAAACCAATAAGCTTGAAGGTTAGACAAGAGCTTGAGATACAGGGGTTGGGGCGACCTGTTTCGGCAACCTGGCGACTTAGAAAAGCGCCGATTGATTGTCTTCATAGTGATGATAGCCGTGACTCTGGTGAGTTCATTGACCTTGAGAATATGAGTCTTGTATTGACGCCGGTTTGCAAAGGTCGTGCTGAAATCATTGTTTCGATCCAAACAGAAGAGGGCAATGCGTTTTGGCAAAGCAGGAACTTAAACTTGCTCGAAGCTGGGGACTCTTCGGGGCCGGCCACTGATTTAGTACTGTCTGTATTTGACAGTTCAGAACTTGCCCGCTCCACAGCTCTTCGCTTTGAACTCTTAGATGCTGAGGGTTTGTATAGTGCTTCACTGCCTGGCGAAATCGACATGTCTGAGACTGACGACTGGATTACATTCCCGAGCGGCCCGTCTATCGATCTAGCAACATTCAAAAACGGACTTGGTTATCGAGCTATTTCTCGTTTGAGCGGTCCTCGGGGGCTAGATCTTGTTGCCCGGGCTGTTGTGACGTCGACAGCTATTGCGCAGACCATTACGTCGACCGTTTCGATTCCCACGGTGGCTGAATCCCTTGTGGATTGAGCTTATGCCATTTTTTGGTAAGAATTGTTTGCTTGCGCCACCGTCAATCTGTAGATGATTTCCTAGCATGTATATCATCATCGTCGGAGCCGGAAAGGTCGGTACCTACCTCGCCCGAATTTTGATCGCCGAACAGCATGACGTTGCGATCGTCGAGCGGGATGAATCCACGGTCCGTGAGCTCGAAAATACTCTCGATGCTCTCTTTGTACTTGGCAGTGGAGTAGACCAAGAGGCTTTATTGAGTGCCGGAATTCATCAAGCAGACCTTGTACTTGCCGTAACTGAGATCGATGAGGTCAACCTGATTACCTGTATGGCTGCTGGTCGTCTCGGGCGCGACTTGAAGACGGTTGCCCGTGTACGTGCGAGTGAGTACTTTGTCTCTCATTCAACCTTGAGGGCACAAGATCTGGGTCTCAGTCTCTTGGTCGGACCAGAACGTGCGGTTGCTTCGAAAGTGGTCCGTTTGCTCGAGTATGAAGGTGCTGGTTCCATGCTCGGATTGGCCAACGATGAACTCACGTTACTCGAATTACCTTTGGGTGAAGATTCTCCTTTTGTTCATGAGCGACTTTCTGAGCTGGTGGACGTTCTCGGTACGCAGTCTCTCGTGTGCGCGGTTTATGGTGATCAGGGGTTACGAATACCTACTGGCACTGATCAGCTCCGGACAGGTGAGAGAGCATTTATTCTCACGGTACCCGATAACAAAGAGGAGTTTATGATTTTGTCAGGGCAGCCCTGGCATCATGTTGAAGATGTACTGATCGTTGGGGGAGGCACCATCGGCTTTCACTTGGCACGTGAATTAGAGAGAAGAGGGTACACACCCACGATTATTGAGAAAGATCTTGCACGTGCAGAGCTAATATCAACCGAACTTAATCGGTCTGTTGTTTTAAACGGTGATGGCACGGACCCTGATCTTATAAAGACAGAACTTCAAGAGCGTGCTGACGCTGTGGTCGTCCTGATCGACGATGCAGAGAAAGCTTTGATTGTTGGGCTTTTTGCCAAAAGTCAGGGAGCGAAGAAGGTTATCGTGCGGTCAGATAAACCAGCTTATGCACCGCTTGCTCACAAATTGGGTGTGGATGCGCTGATCAGTCCACATCAGGCGGTGGCAGAATCGATTCTTCAATATGTTCATAAAGGTGGTGTCGCTTCGCATATGCTTGCCGAACACGAAGGTGAGATCATGCAGGTTCGTGTAAGTGCAAATGCGTCTCGCGTAGTCGGTAAAGCGCTCAGGGACATAGATTTTCCGCAGAATTCTCTCGTGGGAGCGGTGATCCGTGACGGACAAGCCTCGATTGCGAGAGGAGGAACTGTGCTGAAGGCCGGTGATGATTTACTTATTATCGCTCTGCCAGACGCTATGAGTCAGGTCGACAAGTTGCTTTCCTAGCCATGCGTATTTTCGTTCTAAGTCGGATATTTAGTCGGTTTTTCGCGTTTTGTGCTTTGACCCTTGTTTTGCCGTTGGCGATCTCTTTGATCTACGGCGACGGTCTGTGGTGGACTTGGCTTTCGACGGTGGCCTTGAGCTTCGGTCTATCGGCTGCTTCTATTCGCCACGCACGAAAATCTCCAGAAACGTATTCTGGGCTGCGTCGCCGTGAAGGCCTGCTTGCGGTCACGGTTGCATGGCTCAGTATTGTCACGCTCACTTCAATCGCCTACTATCTGACAGGTGAATTTGAAGGCTTTGCACATTCTTTCTTCGAATCCATGTCGGGATACACAACAACCGGCGCTACAGTCGCGCGCGATGTAGAGGCGCTTTCGGCTTCTATTCTTTTTGCGAGATCTCTCTCTCACTGGATTGGCGGGATGGGCATTATTGTTCTGTCGGTCGCTATTTTGCCTGAGTTGGCCGTAGCAGGTATGCAGCTCGTGGAAGCTGAAACGAGCGGACTTGAATCCGAAAAGTTAGCGCCACGCATTGCAGATACAGCGCGGAAACTTTGGGGCTTGTATGTTGGAATGACGTTAATACAAGCTGCCCTTTTATTCGCGGCTGACATGTCAGCGTTTGACGCGGTCAATCATGCTATGGCCACAATCGCAACCGGAGGTTTTTCCACCAGGAACCTATCGATTGCCGCCTTTGAAAGCGTTGCTGTAGAACTCATCATAATTGTTTTTATGTTTCTATCTGGCCTCAATTTTATTCTGCTGTTTAGGGCCACAATAGGCAGAGAACCGAAGCGACTCATTCAATCCCCAGAGGTACGTCTGTATTCCTTGCTGATGTTGATATCGACCGTAATGATCGCCGCATCTTTAATCTTCTCGGGACGACACGATGGAGTTCTCGAGGCGGTTTTGGATGCAAGCTTTCAAACAGTATCGATTATGACAACCACTGGGTTTGGTACCACGGACTTTGACCAATGGCCGTCTTTTGCCAAATTGATTTTGCTCGGTCTAATGTTTATTGGCGGGTGTGCAGGCTCGACGGCTGGCGGGTCCAAAGTTGTGCGTTTATATGTCGTTGCCAAGCATGCTGGTATCCAGATGAACCGAATCATTCGTCCGAAGTTGGTTCAGACTCTGCGAATGGGAAAGAAGCTCGTTTCGCGAGAAATCATTGAGTCGGTTTTGGGATTCTACTTGTTGTACTTCATTGCTATTCTTGTTGCGAGCCTTGTTCTCGCGGCAACGGGACTAGATATCATTAGCGCTTTTACCGCCGCAATCAGTGCGATGAATTCTATTGGCCCTGGACTTGGTCAGGTTGGTCCTTCACAAACCTTTTCTGACCTTTCGAGTTTCGGGTTGTACGTGCTTTCTTTTTGTATGCTTCTTGGCCGATTAGAAATTTACACTTTGCTCGTGTTACTCGTGCCTCGTTTTTGGCAGCGTTAGCTTATCTCCTCAGTCATTGACTAAGTATGCTTATCGATAGCCCTTCTTACCGCATCGAGGTCGTTTGGTACTTCAACGGGTGTATTCGCGTGATTGCTCTGCGCGCCCGCGAGTGAGGATTGATGATATGAACGCTTAAATTCTGTGAATTTTAATCCGTGGGCAGTACTGACAACAACGACCTTATTCGAGGGTTCAATGTGTCCAGCTTTGATTAGTTTTTCCGTCGCGGCGAGCGCGACACCGGTATGTGGACAATTGTACATCCCCGTCTGATCAGCTCTCGCTACTGCATCAGCAAGTTCATGTTCGCTGGCTTGTTCGACCATGCCGTTAGTTTTTTTGAGTACTCGAATCGCTCGGTGAATACTCACAGGATTACCGATTTGAATTGCGCTGGCGGCAGTGGTTTTGGCAGTCATGGGTTCAAAATTTTCGAATCCCTTTTTGTATGCTTGATAAAGTGGATTCGCGTGCTGCGCCTGGGCTACGCAAAGTCTTGGTAACCGATCGATCAGGCCCAAGTCATTCATGAGCATCAAGCCTTTACCGAGCGCGTACACATTTCCGAGGTTTCCTCCCGGTATCACAATCCAATCGGGTACTTCCCAGTCGAACTGCTGCACAATTTCAATCGCGACTGTTTTCTGGCCTTCGATCCTCAGGCTGTTCATTGAGTTGGCGAGATAAATATCGCCTTGCTCTGTGATCTGTTGGACAATTTTCATACACCCATCAAAGTCGGTGTCTAACGATAAAACGGTCGCGCCATTGGTGAGTGGTTGGATGAGTTGAGCAATGGATACTTTTCCTTTCGGCAGAAGAACCAAAGATGGAATCCCCGCCGAAGCACAGTAGGCGGCGAGCGCGGCTGATGTATCTCCTGTACTTGCGCAGGCGATGGCCCGAATTGATTTCCCGCGCTTTATCATTTCCTGGACAGCGGAAACTAAGACAGTCATCCCTAGGTCTTTGAATGAACCGGTGTGTGAGGTTCCGCATTGTTTTACCCAGAGATCTTCACATCCAATGGACCGCCCATACGCCGCGGCTCGAAACAAATTGCTTCCACCTTCGGCAAAACTGACCACACTTTCGTCAGAAATGTGCGGATAGACCCATTCTTTCTTTCCCCAAACACCCGAGCCGTATGGCCATTTGGTTTTCATCCAGCGCTGGTCGAAAGTATTCTTCCATTCCCGAGCGGATTTATTTTTGAGAGTGCTCACATCATGTTCAACATCAAGGAGTGAGCCGCATTGTGGACATCGGTAAATGACCTGGTCTAGAGGGAAACTTACCGGGCATCCGGCGAAACAAGTAAAATGTGCCTTGTACATTAGTCTCTCACATTCCACCCGTTTTGAAGATAGAAGGCAAGAATGTGAACCTACGCTTGACTGAAATGTTCCGCCCGTTTAGCTCATCTGCGATGGTAACACTGCAGAAACCCAGCCATTTCACCGCGCTTATGGCCGTATTGTTCGCTTTATCCTTGTGGGGATGCACACCAACGTATCCAGAATGCAAGAAAGACGCGCATTGCGCAGAAAAATCAGAAGTATGCGTTGAAAACACCTGTCAACAATGCCGTGACGACAGTCAGTGCGCAGCTACCGACCGATGTAATGGCGGGCGTTGCGAGCCCAAGGCCGAGTGCACCGAGAACTCGGATTGCGAAGCGAGTAAAGTCTGCAAATCGGGTAAATGTAAGTTGGAATGTCAAGCCACGAATGAATGTGGAACAGGGCTAAAATGTAGTGAAAACAAGTGTGTAGATGAACTCGCTTGCGCAGGCCCGACTGATTGTGGTGCAGGAATGAGCTGCTCCAGTGGTCGATGCGCGAAGGTGGAAAATGCAAGTCGCTCGCTCGCCGACACCTGTGAATTAACAAATGTAGAATTCGAATTCAATCGGTCCCAATTGACTATCGATAGCCGCGAAAAACTGCAGGCTATCGCTGATTGTATCCAAGCCAAGACGGGCGTGATTACGATTGAGGGTCATTGCGATGAGCGAGGAACCGAAGAATACAATTTGTCGCTAGGTGAAGAACGCGCTCGTTCTGTGCGTAAATATTTGATTAGTCTTGGCGTTTCTCGTTCACGTCTCCAAATTGTGAGTAAGGGAGAACTCGAGCCTATCGACAATGAGAGTACCGAAGATGCTTGGTCTCGAAACCGCAGAGCGCAATTTCTCGAGTAGCCACGATGCGCATTCATCTGATTATTGTACTGAGCGTCGCTTTCAGTTCGGGCTGCGCACATTACCCGCGAGAAGATGGCGAACAGCTGGCCAACGAAGTCTATGCTCTGACTACCCAGCTTCAGGCGCTGCAGAAAACACTTCAAGCTCAGCAGACTCTGGCCGATCAGCAAACCGACCAGCTTGAAACCGTCAAAGAGGCTATGGCTCAATTCCAGAGATCTCTTCGGCGAAACGATGCTGATCTTGGCGTTCAGGTCGACAACCTCATGCAGGAAATGGCCACTTTGAAAGGTCTCCTCGAAGGGACCCGCGACCGAACACAGACCATCGAACAAGAGATTGCCCATTTGACCGAACAAAACAAAATCGCCACGGCCAAAAGCGAAGAGGAAAAAGCGCGGGCGATTGAAGCCGCCAAAGAAAGGGAACAGCTCCTCGCAAACCCTGATAGCGTTTTCAGTCAGGTCAAAGAGCAAGTGAATTCAGGTAATCCCGAAGCGGCTCGTGGATTAATCCAAGAATTTCTCAGAAGAACTGGAAAAAACAAGGCACTCGCTAAATACAAAGCCGATGGTCAGTACTGGCTAGGCGAGACGTTCTTTCTGGAGAAAAACTACAAGCGTGCTGCCCGTATCTATTCAGAAATACACAAGAAATACGCAAAGTCGAAGCGAGCACCAGACGCCTATCTCCGAATTGGAGAATGCTTCGAAGCCTTAAAAATGAACCAAGATGCCAAGCTCTTCTATCGCACCGCGATAAAAAAGTTTCCGAAATCTAAGGCGGCGAAGAAAGCGCGCGCTCGGCTCAAAAAACTACGAAAGTCTTAAAATCAGGATTGGTCTGGCCTCAAACCCAGCACCAGCCACTACTTAAACAAAGATTGGCCACTACTCAAGAATTTTGGACCACTGCGGAATCTGCCAGAGCCTTCAGGATCGCCGATTGACCATCTTTTTTGAGCCGTGATAGTCGATAACAATGGTTTTTCCGCCAAACCTTACGGTTTCGCGCGTAATCATAAAAAAGGGATCAGGTAATGACCAAACATAAGCAAATTGTCGCTCAACTTCTTACATTTACAGCACTCGCATCTATCTCCGTCGGATGTGGTGATGACTTAGCTGTTACCCAGGCATTGGGTGATCTCAAAGCCGAGACTGCGATCGATTTCGGTGATGTTCAACGCGGTATCACGAGTGAAATCGAGTTTGAACTTCGCAACGAAGGCGACGGCACAACGGAAATTAATAGCGTGGAATATGGTGAGAACTGGACCACCCCTGATTACGAATTCAAAATCAGCGACCCAAGGGTATCAATTGGTCCCAATTCCAAACACTTGCTCAAGGTCTCTTTTCAGCCTCTTAAAGATCAAGAGTCCAAAGTGACTTCATTCTTCAAGCTTACGTACGACTGCGACATTGGTGACTGCAAAACATTCACGGTCAACGTGAGTGGTCGCGGCGTGACTTCGGGTCTCATTGTCGAGCCAGACCCGGTTGATTTCGGTTCTGTTCTCGTTGGCTCTAGCCGCACTATTGATGTGAAAATCACGAATGTTTTACCTATTGCCGTGAGCGTCAACACGAAGATCGACGGTTCCGGAAAGGCTGAAATCAAAAATACGAGCGGCCGCGGTCGATTTGAAGTTGTTTCGCCCATTCAGCCGAACGGCTCATTGTTGCCAGAAGGCGATTTACTCGCTCCCGGTGGTTTTATAACTGTTCAGCTGCGATATGTTCCTGACCCATCTTCGAGCAACCAGCCGGACGAAGGAGAATGGACTATCTCTAACTGTGACAATTCATTTTGCAAAAAAAAGGTAAAGTTGACCGGACAAGGAACGAACAGCGCCCTGGAGTGCACACCTTCTCAAATCGATTTCGGTGATGTAAATCCAAACGCAAGCCTTACAGTCCCTACCACATGTAAAAATATTGCTTCTGAATCGGTCACGATTACCGGCTGGAGACTCGCTATCGGAGGCAGCGATGAGTTTTCTGTTGCGCCATATCAAGGAAACCCAGCGAATCTTGCACCGGGTGCTGAATTTACCGTCGAGACCACTTTTTCTCCGACTCTCACCAATGTCGGGGATGTACTTCGTGCCACACTTGAAATTAGTGGCAAGAACCCACGTGCCAATCGAGACCTAGAAACGACCCAAATTCCTCTTCAAGGAAAAGCCGGTGGACCTGATATTGAGGTCACACCGCGGACCCTAAACTTCGGACAGATTGTTTTAGGAACTGTAGGAAAGAAACGTATTTTAGTTTCAAATAACGGCTACTCTACACTGACGATTTCCTCCATCAATGGAGACCTCGCTGGAACCGGTAATTTTACCGTCGATACCGTCTCTGACGCAATTCCAGATGGCGGGTCGAAAATCATCGAAGTCACCTTTATGCCGACCAACGAAGGCACCGTCACGAGTCAAGTTCTCATCATGAGCGATGACTCCGATGAACCGGAAGTCATCGTCGAATTGACGGGCGAGGGCTTGAACCTTCCTCCGTGTCGCTACAGCCTTGAGCCAGTGAGTCTCAACTTGGGTATCGTTCAAGTTCTTCGTGAAACGACTCAGGGTTTCAGAATTCGAAACGAGGGCGGCGACGATTGCTTGATCAACGATT
>JAYZDF010000042.1:0-11485 GCA_036337945.1 Myxococcota bacterium | reverse complement strand
TCTGGTGCTCCATCTGACGCTGAGGTTTCGCCCGACGCGAGTGAGTCCGAAGATGCAGCCGTTGTGATGATGGATGCAAGTACACCTGCCGACTCTGGCGTGGCATCGGACTCAGGAACTTCGCCCGATGCTGGAACGCTCGCTGATGCAGGAAGCACGACCGACGCGGGTACAACTGTTAGTTCGACGTGCTCTTCGCTGAGTTTTGATGGTGATTTAGATTATATTCGTATTCCAGCTGATGCTGCTCTCGATATCGGGCAGGCGGTAGGTTTGCGTCGAACGATAGAAGGCTGGTTCTTGCCAAAGAGTGGTGGTGAACCGGAGCAGCAAATTATTCATAAGGCAGACCCTTCGACAACTGGTGGCTCAAGTGATGTGGACTACAGTGTGGCGTCCGGAAGTTCCTTTTACTGGCAGACCGGCTCTGCAGTCGATTCATGTGCGAATTGGACTTTGCCTGTGCCTGTAATCAATCAATGGCATCATTTCGCCGTCACTATTGAGACAACCGGGCAAAGTACCGGTACAAAAACAGCATTTATGGACGGACAGCTACTGGGCACCTGCACTTATAACGTAAAGAATCCAGTGAATGGTTCTTTTGATCTGATATTTGGCCATCGAAATATTAGCGGCCGGATTGCAGAGCAGTTTTTAGGTCTTCTCGGTTCGGTGCGGATATCTAACGTGATTCGATATCAGTCCCCGTTCATCCCTCAATTTAGCCTTATTGCGGATTTTAATACCAGCGCACTATGGAACCTCAACGAAGGCACTGGCACCGTTGCGAACGACTCTTCTGGTAACCGTCATCATGGTACGATCAATGGAGCGACCTGGAGTAATCTTTGTCCTGAGAATCCTGCCGGACTTGACTGGGTCTACAGCGCGCCTGCGCAACTTGAATTTACACGCACCGAAGTCACCGTTGAGCAATTCCAGCAATGCGTGATCGCGGGGAGTTGTGTAAAGACTCAATCGACGGATGCACAATGGGGGAGCCCGCCATCCTCTGGTGCAAATTATGGAGTTTCTGGTCGCGCTAATCATCCTATGAATTACATCAATCGATACGCCGCCGAAGAATATTGTGCGTGGGTCGGCGGCCGATTACCTACGGAAGATGAATGGAACGCCGAAGCTTCGAATAACGGCACGCAAATCTATCCTTGGGGGGACATGCCCGCACCCGACTGTAACTATGCCGTGATGCGCGATCCAGGAACCTCGGCAGCGGGTTGCGGCTTGGGCTCGACAGGGCCGGTCTGCTCAAAACCACTAGGAGTAAGTGTGAGTGGGCTTTGTGATATGGGGGGCAATGTCCGAGAGTGGACCAGCACAAGTAGTTTCGCAAATGGACTTCTCAAGGATTCCCATTGGAAAGGTGGCGCCTACAGCATAAGTTGGCGTTTGGTACGGCCAGCGAGTGCGCGAAACGAAGAATATGGCTTCCGATGTGTCCGCTCTCTTAATGGGGGCACCCCAACTACCGCGGCGAGATCTTGCGCGGCCATCAAGGCTTTGTACCCATCCTCTCAAGACGGCACCTATTGGCTTGACCCCGATGGAGCAGGGGGCAACGCGGCGTTTGAAGCCTACTGTGACATGACCACGGATGGTGGTGGCTGGACACTTTTGTTTCACGGTTCACGTACAAGTTTCGCGTATACTCAAAACGGAACGTCGGGCAATTTTCTGAGCACCGAGGGTATTAGTTCCGCGTACAACTTGCTGCCATTGGGTAGTGATTTGATGCTCGACGCGTCGGACACCGTAGTGTCAGGCAATACACAACAGCAAAGGACAATTATCGAACATATTAACCCAGCGGTGAGCGGAACTACGATGAAGAGTATTTTCGTCAGCAACACACCATACGTATTGTTTGATCGCACGGTCGCCACCATCACAAATACGTTCTCAACCGGAACTTGCGCGACTCCGCTTTACTCAGACTATACCGGAGTAACTTGTCCCCCCACCATGTCTAGCGTCCCCAAGGTGCTTGTGACAAATGATCAAGCCGGAGGCGGCTTTGGTCCATACCTTTTAGGTGAAGAAAGCGTTAACACAACGGGAGGGCTGTACGCGATCAATCCCTCATTCCAGCACTGCGGATGGCGAGTACGTACTGGCAGAAATGAACCGTCCTGCTCCGGTAATTGGCCTCCTTATCTCAGAATATTCACCCGCTAAAATACAGAAAAAATGGTGGCAGCCAATTGAGTGAAATGTTCATATCGAGCGAGCTCGAATAGCTGTCACCAAGAGTTCGTCATGGATAAAAGCATGCTCTCGCAATTTTTCGAAAAGGTGCTTTAGCAAAACAGTCAATCAGTCGCACGAGTCGGCTCTGATTCTGAAAAAAGGCGAGTCAAACTTAGCCTGCTTTGTCCGTAGCTGTTAAGACGTTTCAGTCACCGAAGTCATAATCATTGATCGCCCAAACGAGTCTCATGCCGCGTCCGACATAGCTCCGGTCTGGGAACCACCAGTCCCGGTCGGCGGAACGCGCGCGTGACGCAGAGTTACCGTAGCTGCCACCTCGGGTGGATTTGAATCCGGGGTCCGCGAGGTCTTCTTCGCTGGGCATAATCAAGCGACAGTTGTCGAGAGGAGGGCCGTCGTCGCGGAACTTGTCGAGACACCAATCTCTGGTGTTTCCAGCCGTCCCACGGACGCCATAGACGCTCTCATCGGCGGGAAACGTATCGACGGACTGCATGCGTACCGAATCTTCGTGACTGTCTTTCATACAGGCCCAGGAAGGATCAAATTCGTCTCCCCATGGATACGAGCGACCATCTACACCTCGAGCGGCCTTTTCCCATTCAAACTCCATAGGGAGCCTCCAAGGCAGACCGCTCTTTTGGGAGAGCCAGTCTGCATAGGCGCGCGCAGTGCGCCACTGAATCATCGTGACGGGCTGCTTCGGATGGCAGGTTTCTCGAAGTGGGTCAGTAGGAAGTGAAAAGTACCCTTGTGAATCTTGGCGATAGGCCATCAAGCCGAGTTCCTCGTCGCTGGAGCTCTGCTCCCTCGGCACGTGCAGAAGAGCCTCGTCGGCGCGACCATTGGAAACCAGGTCATTGAGAAATACAAGGTAAGCCTCGTGGGTGACCGGGAACTTTTGAATGACAAAGCCTTCGAGCCAAATTCGTCGTCGAGGGCCACTGTTAGGAGTCTGGTGATCGCCACCGACAAAGCACCAACCTGCAGGTACGTAGCAATCTTGGTGCCCCAGTGTGCCTTGCGGCAGTAGACGTACGGGCGCAATCTCGCCTTCAGGATTTGTGCCGTCAATGATGTCTTGCCGTTGGTTAAAAATCGGAACTCTGGCTTCGTGGTAGCCTTCTTTTCTCAGCTTGACGAGGTAGCTGCCTCTGTCTACCGTTTCTTCTTCAAGAGGAGTGTGACCAATGGATTCCTCGCGGTCAGGTTGTAGTCTGCGCCGCTGAGGCAAGAGTTTTGCTAAACGAATCTCGGCTCCTGCGGGCTGCGAAAATACCGAGACGTAACCGGTTCCTTCGAGATAGTTTCGGAGAGTTTTAGCCGTGGGAATGCCTTTGGGAAGCAGGGCGACATGCTCTCGAAGAAGAACTTCAGACCGCTGTGCCTCAATCGTGTCGCCTGCGATCTCAGCCTCTTCGTGAACTGCGCGATAGTGTTCAGCGAGGGCTGTATGCGCTTCGACGAGGTCGTGTTTGTGAGCCAAGGCATTACGAAACAGCTGTGCGCGACGGGTGTGATAGACGACAGCTTGCGCTTCTAATTTCGAAGCTCGGTCTTCTATTTCCCAATATTCAAATTTATGGTCATCGCTGACCCAAGTCGGAATCTCGCGTTGCACTTGGGCGGCTTTTTGTCGCAATTCTGTAGCTTCTTCTGAGAGGTCATCAATGGAATAAGTCAGGCCGTGTCCCTGTCGGACGAGAGATAAAGCTTTCTCACGACGCTGTGAGCCATCGAGCCATTGTCCGATGAGAGTGACCAATTCCGACACGCTGTCGTAGCGCACTTTCGGATTTCGGTTCATAGCGGTGTTGCATATCTCAACGAGTGCCGAGGGTAGCGGTGCGCCTCGGGAGTTCAAATAAATCCGTTGAGAGTTCTCGTGGTCTTGATTCGAGTGGTCCGACGAAACGGTCGTGAACTCGAATGGTTGTGCAGGTGATTTTGCAACTTTCAGGAGGACTTCAAGCGCAGTCTTTCCTTCATATGGCGGTGAGCCGCGCAAGATTTCGTACAAAATCACACCTAGCGAATAGATATCTGACTTCGGGCTTGCGTCTTCAGCATTGGGCGGAAGGAGCTCTGGGGCTAAGAAAATGGGTGTGCCAAATATGCCACCGGCCATGGTTGCATGAGCGTTTTCTTCTGAGCGATGGGTGACGACATCGCCTTGCTGTTCGGCAGAACCCAGGACTTTCGCCAGGCCCCAATCAACGACCAGCGTTTCACCGCTCTCATGAACCATAATGTTTTGCGGCTTTAGGTCTCGGTGTAAGACCTTCTTTTGGTGTGCATGAGCTACGCCGTGACAAACATTTTGAAATACGCGCACGAGTCGATGGAGATTCCAGCCTCCGAACGCTTCGTCCCAACCTGCACTTGAACTTGCCTTGTGGACTCGTTCGATGAACACGTCCAAGGAAGAGCCTTGGAGTTCAGCCATAGTCATAAACATATGCCCGGTGTCTAAGGTTCCGAGATCGTAGATCGGCATAATGTTTGGATGTTGCAGCTGTGAGCAGACCTGTGCCTCTTGAATGAACCGCTCGACGGTGGCCTCTTTTTCAGTGCGGTCTGCTTTGAGGATTTTCATGGCAAGCGTTCGGTTTAGTAAATTGTCGCGCACTCTACGTACTACGCCCATCCCGCCGGTTCCGAGAATTCCGAGGTCTGTGTATCTTTGACTCATTCCGAACTCTTGGCCCTCATCAACAAAAGAGTCAGAATCCACAGCATCACCACGGTCAGATACAACGGTGTTCATGAAGCTCTCGTCATCCGCAGCGATCGTCTGTTTATGCTCTTCGCTATTCATTGAAGAAGGAGGCCTTGTGGGTGCAGTCCCAAAGGAATTTGTTTGAAGGCGGGTATGAGAGGTCCTAATCAAGGCGTTGACCATACGGCGGCTTACAGATTGAACGGGTTGGGTATCACTGTCCTCTTCATTGGATGAAATTGAGCTATCACTTCTCGCGAGTGGGAGAGGTTGCGACAAGGGATTGTTTTCTTCGCTCATTTCGAACTCAAAGCCAGTCGAGTGGCCCTTGAGAATGAGTAACATTCACCGATTATGCTGTAAACACGGCGCACATACGTTTTGTGCGCCCCAGCGGCCCGAAATGAGGGTTCCCCATGGATTTTTCTGGGAAGACTTTTGGTGAGCAAGAAAGAACAAGTACAAACGATCAGCTGTCGAAAAGCTTATCTAGCTTTTTGACGGCAGGCCCGCTGACACCATCATATTTTCGAAGAATTTGCGTAATGGCGTGATGTCCCAGGTTTTGGGGCAGTGGATATTGCGAGGCATAAGCTGAGAATAGGTCTTTTCGATCCCAGGCGTTCATCAATTGAACGCCAGCAGCGAAGGCAGCAACCTGTTTTTGCCGGTCTGAGAGCCAACGCATTCCAACATGGTTTTGCTGGCCAACGAAGTTGAAGATTTCTTGGGACAGTGCAATCGCTAGCGCTTGTTCTGAGACATGACTGTACGCTGAATTAATAGAAACTTTGAAGGTGTCCGGTTTTGCTCCAGGGCTAAACGTGGCCAGGGGGCCGTTTACATCGCAAGTTGTCCAGCCGTGACCTTCAAATTTGTCTTCGATGGTTGCTGTAAATCCAATATATCCAAGTAGCCCCTTTGCAAGCTGTACTGCATGATGAGCTTTGATACCTTCCAGAGTCCTAGGATGTGCATCTTGTATTCGAGGGCTAAGCGTTTCTTCCGAGGGAAGCTTCTTCAATGTGGGAGAGAGAAGCTGGTCAACATGGTCTGCGATTCCATCATGGTCGGAGTCTACATAGCTGAGTTTTCGAATATCATCCGGAAAGACATAACTCTTTTTTCGATAGATATCAGAAGACTGAATCCGGCCTCTAATACCTTCCCAGCTTTCCCGATTCGCGAGACCACCGAGAAGGGCGATCAACATTTTGGGTGTGTCTGAGACCAGTTCAGAATTGTGCGTCCAAATGAATTGCGTTTTCGGGAAAAGCTTTTGGACTCGGTCCGCGAAAACTTTGCTCTTACAAGCAGCCATAATGTACAGCTTCTCAAGCTCTTTATTGCCTCTGGTTTCTTGGATGGAGGGGTCTAGCGCAGTTCCGTATTGAGAGTGAAAATTATAGCCTTGGATAGGTGCCGTGTTCTGTCTCATCGCCCGGAACGCGTGAACATCGCGATACGATGTGTGAAAGGAATCCAGTACGTTGATTCGAAACTTCGTCCCGCTCGGTGATGAAGGCTGAAAATCGATTTCCAGACCGCCACGTTTGGTTCGGACTTTCGCACCTGCGGCCTCAAAGGTTTGTCGGTACTTTGACGAGTGGATGATTTCGTCGTCACCGAAAATGGTGATTTCGATGGGGCGCGATGAAGAATTCCCCTTGAATATTGTTTGGTAGGGAGGGGCGCTGGGAAGGATTTCCTCTTTGAGTTTCTTCGACGCAATGCCCGCCTGTATGAGACAAATGCTCATTTGCCGTCTCAGGTTTGGGTTTTTTTCATTTTCGGTAAAACGGACAATGTCTTTGACCAGCGCCGCTGCCGCGCTTGAGTCTTTTTCGTGTGAAGCAATGACATCCTTGGTCCACAACCATGCTGCGTTACCCACTTGTGATTTTTTTCTCGTCGGGCTCTTCAACATGTTTCGTGCGGCAACTCGCAAGTCTGATTTTTGCGCCGGACTCAAGGACTGGTACTCCGCTTGCGCTTCTGGAGTTGCGAGCGAGCGTTTCACCCAGGTCCCGAAGAGGTTGACGCCGAACCGAGTTGTTTGAGGCGATGTCGACACGCGGCCTGCAGAAGGCAAGCCTGAGGTGCTTGAGCTATGCGCAGGCCTTGCGCGAGAAAAACCGTCTCCAGACGCAGGGGCAGCGTTATGATTAGCTCCTGCAGTCGGAGGCTGTCCGCTTGCCGCAACTGCGTGGTTTACTCGATTTGTGGATGATATTGGGGTTGGATTCGGCATCTCTCTCGTCTTGGGTATCGGTATGTTGGCAGCTGATGTTTCGTCGAAATCGACGCAAGTGTCTGTGATGACTTAGGTTTGTGACCTAGATCACCCTTTAGCCATTCAGTAGGTTCACCAATAAAAATAATAGGGCTTTTACGAAGAAACTCCGCAACCTCTTGCCCAATGTGACGAGAATGCATGTGTTGAGATGTGAGTATGAGTATTACCTCGCCTCTGGTGCGAGATACAGGTTGTTTTCGCTCGTTTGGAATGAGGAAACCAATTGATGCCGATTGAGCGTACGAGTCATCAGGTCCAGTGGGGGCGAAGGACCTTCGCCGAGAATAAGTCAGAGACGACCACGGGCCAGGCGGCTGCATCTAATAGCAGAACAGCCGAACCCGACTCATTCACTGTTCAAGCAAACATTTCGAAACCCGACAACCCCTTGAATTCTTCCTCAATTCCGAACTCTGCCTCTGGAAGCGTGCTGGCACTTCGTAGCGGCGCGATTGACGGGCCGAACTACTCGGTGAATCGGTCAAGAACAAACCGGCTAGTTCAGTGGGCGACTGAAGCACGAGCTACTGAACTAGATGATTTCGCACTCGCGAAAGTACTCGCAACAAAACTCGGCGCCAAGGTCACCGGTTCTCATTCGGCCGAATTTGGTTTTTGGGTCCCCGCCATGGACAGACTTGGTTCACAGGAAGCTTACCTGGAGATTCTTACACCCGTCGGGGAGATAGACATTCAACAGCCACCTATCAATGCCCAGTGGCACGTTAAACGTGTCCCATTGTCTAAGGATGGCGAATACCTTTGGGCAGCAGTCGATGGGGTAAGGGGAGGCTCGAAGAATCAATTGGGTCATTTCTATCAAGTTCGTTATCGAGACCCCAAATCCGGCGAACTCAAGACGCACCACGATCATTTTGCAGCGTCTTTGCCTTTTGGAGCCTTTGCGCCCGCGGAACTCTACGACACGGCGAAGATGCAGGCATCACGGCGAGATCTTGAGCATTTCAAAACCATCGGTGAGAGTGACGCAAATACGGCACCGCGACGCCAAGACGCCCCAACCAATATTCTTCAAGTTCATACGAAAACAGCGACCGAAAGAGGAAGCATTGCCGGCTTGACTGCTCGGTTCAAAGAGCTCGCCCGTAAAATCGAATGCGGAGAAAAGCTCACTCCGGCTGACGAAATTCTTGCGGGTTATGACAGTGTACAGTTGCTACCGATTGAACCAACGATCGAGCATGAAGGCGAAACCGCAGGTTTCTTCAACCGAGAATCCGACCGTGAAGGGCTTGTTCAAGTCGGTATGAAGCGCCCTGACATTACCAACTGGGGCTACGACAATGTCATGGCGGGTACTCCTGCCGTCGCACCGACTCTGCTTGAGACGAAACGCCCGGATGAGTTTGTGGAGTTTATCGAAACGCTACACAATTTTCCAACGGGTCCCATAAAGGTCGTGCTGGATGTGGTTTATGGCCACATCGACAATCAGGCGGTAGGTCTCGTAGAGGACCGCTTCATCGCGGGGCAGGGCATGTACGGGAAGACGGTTAATTATCGAGACCCCACGGTGCGTGCCCAAATGCTCGAAATGCAGCGGCGCAAATCTAATTTCGGCGTCGACGGCGTTCGGGTAGATGGTGCGCAAGATTTCAAATACTGGGATGAAAAAGCGCAAAGCTTGAAATACGATGATGATTATCTCAAGGAAATGAGTGCCGTTGTCCAAGAAGTGGATGGGAATAAATATCTGCCTTGGATGATATTTGAAGACGGAAGGCCTTGGCCAGATGCTGACTGGGAACAAAAGTCTACTTATCGCGAAGTCACTGAGCAACAACCTCATGCTTTTCAGTGGGGGCCGCTGACCTTTGCCCACAATACTCCAATGGTGGTGCCGTTTTGGCTCAATAAAGGATGGCGGGCAAAAGAGGTCGCGCAGTTTGGTGAGCGATGGATTACTGGCGCAGCCAACCACGATACTTTGCGTCGAGGTGCGCAAATCAAGACTGAAGAAAGCGTCGACCCGAGACTTGGTTCGAATCTCAAAGATACGATCGCTCACGCATACGATCATGAAGCGGCGACACTTTGGACGCACGCTTTTATGCCCGGAGTTCCGATGGAATTCTTACAGGCAAATGCCCGTGCTCCATGGGCGTTTGTACGCAACACTGATGATCGATACGGTGTGAAAGTTGCCTCCGAAGAATCACGATTCCTGGAATGGCGAGTCGATGAAGAGTCCTTTGTTCAGCCTCAGAATTTCCCGCGTATGAAAACGTTGGGTTTCAACGACTATGTGCAGCTCAAAGAGTTCTGGCGTGGTTTGGAACAGGTCAATACCGCGACCGGTGATAATCTAGAACGAACGGTGAGGGGAATGGCGGCGTTTGATACGCCCGAGCAATTAATGCCGCTCACGGTTGATACACTCAAAAAGCTAGCGCGCGCATATATGGATGACTTGCACGACTACGTGAATGTAGATGCGCATACTGAGAACCTTGATTCCAAGAATACTAGATTTGCAAAAACTGCACGAGAATTCCGAAAAGCTCACCCTTGGTTAGCGAACAATTTGACAGGCAAAGATGTCTTTCAGATTCGTGAGCCTTCGGATGGCGCAGCCGTTTTTTATGGGCTTCGAACGTCCCCCGACCAAAAAGAACAAGTACTGTTCGTTGGTAATATGCAGGGGGTAGACGTTACGCTCACACCCTCGGAACTAGGTATTCAAGGACTAGAGAAGGAAGGCTGGCGCTTGGCTCTTGGCTCTCCTGCGCTGTCTCCTGAGGCTGAAGCAGACCAACCCGTGACGTTGCAAAACGCGGAAGCGGTCGTGTTCGTTCGTGATCTCGCATAGCCTGGTTCGATATTGCTCAGCGAAGTAGGGTTACAAGTTCAGTTTACCGTATGTGACCGATAAGGGCTTCGAGGGCTCCGAAACCGTTGCACCAGGGAATTGTATCGCATCACCTTCGGTAAGTTTCCAATACTCCAGCGAGGTATGGGTAAGCGTCTTGCCGCTCTCACAAACCTCTGGTGGCGACAGGCTCTTTACGACGTAAACATGACCGCTACCCATCACCGTGCCTTGACCCTGGTTGTCGATGATTAGAGCAGTTCGTTCGTCGATGCCTAAGCCTGTAGACATCGATTCTGTCAAGTCCGTGTGACACCGGGCCATAAAAGCTACCAATCGTCCGAGCCGACTGCGCTGCCCAAAGTGACTGTCTGTGAGGATGTTCTCTAAGTACGACAATTCGAGGAAATCATTTTCGAGTGACATACGGGGATGAAAAGGTTCAGTCATGGCAGTGTCAGAGTCTATGCTACCGTTGTGTGCAGCGAATACAAATTCCCCCAGGACAGCGAGCCCAGCGCTTGTTCCTCCTATCACAGCACCACGTTGCCACGCGTAGTGCAGGGCGTTTTCTACTTCGGTATGCTTCCAGTTGCTCAGATACGTCGATTGGTCGCCGCCTGCGAGAAAGATACCTTCGGCGTTTCGGATTTGCGGCGCGACGTAGGCATGGTCGGCAAGAGCGCGAGATGTCACAAGCATCGTTTCCACGGAATCTGGGCCGCCAATTTCTGAATATAAATAATTATTATAGCCATCCGAACCGGAGGTTCTTAGGATCACCACATCACCACCATTGATTCGCGGTGCCCACCATTCGAACGCGGCGTCGACTTCCCGGCTACCGCCCATCAAGACTAATGCAGGCCCAGATGGTGAGACGAAAGCATCTATTTTTGAACCGGTCACATAATGCACAAGGGTTGCTGGTGCAGTTGCGAGGCCTGCATCTGCATCATGAAAGCCCGAATCTTCCGAGGAGCGACCAGCATCGAAAAAAATTTGCCCGGTGTCAGAGCCGCTTCGAATTCCACTATCGGTTGTGGAGGGCGATTGTATTGAATGCTCTGAGCATCCGAACAAAGCCAAAAGCCCGAATATGTGTATCTTGGCCGCTTTCATCGATGAGTGGTAGGAACTGTATTAGCTCTCGTGTGTTATCGTCCTGACGCTTGTCAAAGCCGGCTTCTTGGACTCTCACGATTTCTCGACTGTTGAGTGATTATTCACTTGTGATCTCGAAGGCCATTGACGAGAGGGCGTTAGGGCCCTAATACGAATGAGCCCTTTTGGGTTTTCTTATGTGGAAGGCCAATCAATTAGTCGATTTTCTTAGCTGGAGAGAGGTGAGCGCTGAGCTAGCTCCTGCCAGATTATGGGAATATCGAAACGCTATAATTTTACAAAG
>JAYZDF010000041.1:0-26664 GCA_036337945.1 Myxococcota bacterium | reverse complement strand
TTGGCGCTCATGGTTTGAACGACTTGAGAACGCTCGTAACCTATCGCGCGTTTTTGATCGGTAAGGCAGCAGGATTAGGAGATGAGCAAAATGAAAAGCTTCATGAAAAAGAATATACAGCTCAGCGCATTGGCTGCGGTAGCGACGATGGTTGTCGGCTGTCTAAACGACGTCGGAACAATCGATCGAACGCAACCCAATGGCATCAAGAAAACGCAGTTCAGCGGCCTTTGGTATTCTAAAGCGACGATTATCGCTTCAGACCCAGGCGCTGACATGGCGGTCGACGGCTATGCGTCAGGCCTTGAAAAAATCCGATGGGAAATCACTGAGACGCACTTGATCGGCTATCGTAGTTACGAATTCGTTCCATATGCGGAAGGAAAAGATTACTGCGACAACTCCGAAGAATGCGACGAACCCGTCAATGAAGGTCGTGACTTTTTCGGTGCGCCAACGATGGCGTACCCGATCGTCAGCCACTTTGATGTGCAGCGTGACTACAGCCGAACGACTGGTGTAGAGAACAACGTCATCGTTGAAAACGCTACAGACCGTCCTTGGTTTGAACGTGAATATATCCGCGTTGACTGGTCCACTAACGTCGTTGGTACCCCGACGCCATTCTGGACAGGCTGGTCAAACTTCCCAGAAGGTTATTTCTCAGCATACTCACTAGGAAAGTACTTCCATCAGGGTCACGAAGAAACGAATCCAAATCGTCCGACTTTTACCGAGGACTATATGGACATCACGAATCGTTACCATGTTGAGCCAGACCTTTATTATTGTTACTTGATGCTGCTCTATAACGGCGTTCCTCGCTGTGGTGCGCAGAACGTAGATGTACGTCTGTCTTTTAGAAAAGTTGACCCAACGGACGACTTCCAGTCACTCCGTTACCCGGACAACGTTGAACTCAAAGATGACCAAGGGAATGCAATCATCGTCGACAACAACGGACGTCGATGTGACGGTGTTGATGGAACCGGAACTCGTGATCCTAGCGATTGCCGAGTTGTTACCTTCCCATACTTCGAGGCTTTCGGTAACTTCCGAACACAACGCGTCGCTTTCAATAAAGAGCGTTTCCTGACTCGTACAGGCCGTATCTATCTCGCTGGTCGTTTCGACCTCTGGCAAGACAACTACAACGACCTTAGTGGCGCGATGATTCCTTACGAAGAACGCGAAGTAAAACCTGTCGTGTATTACGGAAATGTTGATTTCCCAGAAGAAATCATCCCAAGCGCTCAAAAGATGGCGGACCAATGGAATGTTCCATTCACTGAAACTGTCGCATACCTGCAAGGATACAAAACAGCTGACGGCAAAGCCGACATTACCGCGTGGCAAAGCGCGAACAACGGAACGAAAATGTTCCAATTCCGTCAGAACAGCTGCAATGTCGAAGGCATCAAGGCTTATATCCGAGCACAAGGTGACAATCGCGCTGCTTTAGAAGAGGTTGTTGATCGCGTCGCTGGCGGAATGGAAAGCATCGCTCGCGGGAACATCGAGAATGTTTGCGCTGCGATTCAGTTTCATCAACTCAACACCCTTGGTTACACTCTTGATCCAAAAGCCCGTGACGAAGATGGAACACCAATTCCTCTAGCGTTCCAATGGGAAAAAGAGGGTGACCTTCGTTACCACTTCCAAAACTACGTTGACCCTGACCAAGCCGGTCCTTGGGGTGTCGCTCAATTCGGTACTGACCCTGAAACAGGGGAGTACCTAAGCAACGCGGCCAACTACTTTGGCGACGCGGGTGATGCAATCACTCAACGTGAGGTCGATAAGCTTCAATGGTTGAATGGTGAGCTTTCAACCGAAGACATCCTTCGTGGTGACAGTGTTCGTAACACGGTCGTTTCTAAGCGCGGTGAAAAGAACAAATCTATTCGCTCCGC
This sequence comes from Myxococcota bacterium, assembly GCA_036337945.1. Lineage (GTDB taxonomy): Bacteria > Myxococcota > Kuafuiibacteriia > Kuafuiibacteriales > Kuafuiibacteriaceae > JAYZDF01. The sequence continues at coordinate 24,751 of JAYZDF010000041.1, read as the reverse complement.
AGTACGCCAAGCCCTTATGGAGAGCGACCGACAAATCGTAGAAGAGTCTGGCGACTCGATCTTCGAAGATAAAGCACCTGGTGGTGAGCAAGAACGGTTCCGAGCAATGTTTGAAGGAACTGACATCGAACGTGAGCTCTTGGTCACGGACGAAATTCTACGTGCATTCGCTGGTCCAACTCTGTATCAACCTGCTGATATCGTTGGACGGGGTGGTAGCGTTTCTGATGGTGCTGTCAGTGCCTTTGGTGCGCCTGCTCCAGGGACAGTATCTGCTGAAGCATTGGCGGCTGCGTCTCCTGTCAATTGGGGTGAAGGCCTACAAGACAACCCATACGACCGATCGGTTCGTGAATTGGGCGAGCGCGGTATGGAAATGGCGGACTTCTTTGAGCCGACTACCGCTGGTCTCGCAGATTTCTTCAAAGGGAAGCCAAGAGAAGAAACTTACCAATGGTTACGTGGTGAAATGTACTCCGCGGTACAAGGTCATGAGGTTGGCCATACTGTCGGTCTTCGACACAACTTCAGCGCCTCTAACGATGCACTCAACTTCCGACCTGAGTTCTGGGAACGTTACTGGAATAACGAACCGACCAAAGAGAACCCAAATCGCGGCCTAGAGTATAAATATGCATCCATCATGGACTACGGCTTTGGTGTATCTCTTGAAGGTATCCACGGCATCGGTCCTTACGACGCTGCTGCGGTACGATTCATGTACGGTGAATTGATCGACGCGTGGAACCCACAGAAGATTTCTATTCCTGACCCACGTAAGTACGGGAGCTTTGCCCGCCGTTGCGGACACGATTCAACTTGGTACGGTTTACCGTTCTTGATGCGATTCTTGGACTACCGCAACATTCCACAGATTCTTTCTGTGAACGCAGGCGAGACTACGTACGATGATCTGTTCTCTGAACTGGTCGTTCGTATCGAGGCAAATGCTGCGCAACGAGGCGACCGTTCAAGGTGTACGCTGTTTATCTCTGATTTGAACTGGTTGATGCGAGAGGTGCGAAACCTCGAAGCGCGGCCTAACAACATCAATGATGCGCGTATGATTGTCACGGCTCAAGAGTTGATGAATCAGGAAAAAGCATCTCTTCTCAATCCACCGGAATATGATGATCCTTCAACGGGCATCAACGAAGCGGAAGACGGGAATGACGATGACGGCGACGGAGTCGTTGATGACCGCGGCTATAACTGGAACACGTATATCCATCGAGTTCCTTATAACTTCTGTACAGACAACTTCGCTGGCTTTAGCCCTGGCTGCCAGCGCTGGGATACTGGTGCGAACTTCCTTGAAGCTGTCAACCATCACATTGATGCTTATGACCGCGATTACTTGTTCTCGAACTTCCGGCGTGACCGATTCTCTGTAAGCGGCTGGTACAATCCTGCCTATTACGTGTATCGATTGGAATCCCGCCGATTGTTCCACATGACCAATGTATTCCGGTTCTATCTCTATACCCGTCGTACTGTATTTGAGGCTGACCTGTTCGATAACTGGGCTGAAGCATCTTACCGAGGTTTGAATTTCCTCGAGCGAATGATTCAAACTCCTGAACCAGGCACGTACTGCTTGAACACGACGAACAATATGTACGAGCCTAAGTTGAGTGAGGATGCACCTTGTAACGAAGAGTTCGATGTCGGAATTGGTTACGGTCAAGGTAAATTCTTTACGACCTCTTGGACTAACGAGTACCACTATATGGCGAACCGAATGGGTGTCTTCTGGGATAAGATGGCAGCCATTCGTCAGATCACTTCGTCGTCTGGTCGATTCGTTCGAGACTTCTCTGACCTTTTCGACGCGAGTGCCTTTGCGCTTGGTTATCTTCGAACGTACGAAGACCCAATTCTACGTCGTTGGAATGGCCTTGTTCGTGGTGACCACACCGGATATCAATCTGCAGTTGTGACGGACGATGATGGTAACAAATCGATTCGCTATATGCCTTTCTTGGACGAAGAATTCGAAGACGGTTCATCTGTTCGCCAAGAATTGGCTTCAGCGCCGAAGATAGCTCCTTCATGGTCTTGGACGCTGCAGTACTACGCTTTGGCCTTCGGTATTGCAAACTGGTCATCGATTCGAGATTCTTCTCCTGAGTTCTATCGGTTCACAAAGATTGCGATTGAAGGTACACCAGAGGATGTCGACTACGGTTCTTCGGTTACAATGATTGAGTTCACCGACCCTGAAACACGGATCAAGTACCGCGCGCCTGATATTGCGGCTCGACCTCGTCAGGTTCTCAACGATACGGTTCCACCGTACCAACGAGGAAACAGTTGGGGTATCGGCGCCGAGATCTTGAAAGACGCGAACACGATTCTTACTCAAGAGTGGCAGCCTGCTCAGGTCGATTGCGACAACCTTACAGGTTCCGCGAAAGATGAAGCTTGCTTGCGATTCCGCCGAGCACGTCAGAAACTCAACGAGCACGTTGGTTTTATTGACATCGTCCGTCGGTTCAATAAGCGAGCTGAGCTTCCGTAAGGAAAGCTTGAACAAACGTTCGTAAAACGGGCGGTGAGTCTTCGGACTGACCGCCCTTTTTATTTTAACCGTACTCGGAATATTGGAAATGAGCTGAGACTATAACGGTTCGTCATTGTCTGTCCGGGTATTGTTCTCTGGCGGAACCTTATGACATTCAGATGTTTCGTTTTATTCGGTCTTATTAGAAAGCTGTTGACATCACCAGTCTGCGATTCGGCCCCATAGCTCAACGGATTGTTCTCCTGCATTTCGCTGTTCGTCTGAAGAAATACGCAAGACATCGCTCCTTAGTGTTTCGGAAGGGAAGTATTGAAGCTCGATGAGTGTGGATTCACCTGGTGCCAAGATTCCTTCGCGAAAGTCTGAAACAATTTCAAATGCGTCAGGGTCATAGAACATTGATTCCCGTGGATTGGATTGCAATCGAATACTTCTGACATTTACCGTTTCGGTACCAATAGAACGTAATAGTACGGACCGAACCACAGGGTCGCTTTGTCCCGGTTTTCCTTCAAAAAAAATGGTGTCTGCCGTCAAGTCCAACATGCGGGGAGCCGGCATTGGAGGGGGGCGATTATCGATCTTCTTGTAGAGTTCTTCTACCGTCGGCGACCACGTTCCCGAATCAGATAAAGCGACGAAAGAGAGTAAAGTCTGCGAATTGATCTTAATCGGACCTGTAAATATTTCTGAATCGCCCGAGTCTCCGGAGGGTTGTGTACCGTCCGTCGTATAATAAATTGTTGCTGGGTAAGAGCTAACCAGGTTGATCTCTAGTTCGTCCGTAAAGTCTTGCCCTGCCGGAATCGCTCGAACAGAGAGTTCGCTTGATTGAGTCTTTGATTCTGTCTGTTCTTCTCCGCAGGCCAGACAAAGAAGCGTGCTCAGAAATAATAAACACTTGGATATACTGAGTGCAGAACCAATGGGCTCATGAAGAGAAGTAAGTGTAACCTGCTTATAGGGGTCTTTCTTTCGATTGAGTATCTCCAAGTGCAAACCCAGACTGAGTATAGTGCAATTTTGCGCGGGAATCTTGCTTCTGAGTGAATATCTTGCACTCATGTAAGCAGCTCCCCGAGTTTCGGAGAAATATGACCGCGAAAATCGAAGAATTGCTTCAAAGAGCCGAGCGCAAACGCAGAGACTTTTTGCTACAAAACCGTCGGGATGCGTGGCGAGTGGTTAACGGTCCAGGGGATGGTGCGCCCGCTGGGTTGTCGGTGGATAAGTATGGCGAATATTTTGTACTCAATGTTCGCAGCAGTGTTTCGCTGCAAGAACGGGATGATTGGTCTAAAACCCTTGCTGATTTTTATACTCCTGCCGGCGTAATCCAAAAGACTTGGGCGCCTAAAGTTGCAAATAGTAGAAGTGAGCTTGCGTTTGGAAGCTTTCCGGCTTCCCCAATTATCATTCAGGAGGGCAGCGTCAAACTCTTGTGCGAGCTGAACTCTGAGATGCCGACAGGTCTCTATCTGGATCTCCATGAAGTGCGAAATTGGTTTTACACGCAGGTTGTTGATGCGGAAGTCCTCAACCTTTTTTCTTATACTTGTTCGTTTTCTGCCCATGCAGCCGGGGGAGGGGCTCGTCGCGTAACAAGCGTAGATGCTGCCAAACGCGCCTTAAAACTAGGTCGCGAGAATATGGCGCTGAATAATCTCTTGCCTGACAATCATCGGTGGTTTGCAGACGATGTACTCACGTTTCTGAAACGATCTCGAATTCGAGAAGATAAGTACGATTGGATTATTCTCGACCCACCCGCGTTTGGACGAGCGGGGAAGAAGACTTTTGAGCTGCGTCGAGATTTGGATCGACTCCTTGAAGATACAATTGCACTGCTTAGCGAAAAAGGGAGGCTGTTGCTTTCCATTCATACCGCTGGATTTCATGCGGAGGAACTTGAACTTATTTTACGCCGGAAGGCTGCCAAGCAGGGTAAATGCGTAAATGTCCTCAAAAGCTTTGGTTTACCCCAGTCAGATCATCCTGTTTTGGGCGCTTCTCGAGGCGATCGGGGCGATTACCTCCAAGTTCTTGTGGTCGAGGTCAACTCGGCTTAGATTTAAGCCCTGTGAATCCATCGCAAGAACAACTCCGTCAGCAAATTACCGATTGTCTCAATCGACAAGATTGGCAGACGGCTTATTCACTCCTGCACACTCTTCGACAACAGGTTCCCGATGACCCTCAAATTTTACAACTCTTTCAACAAGTAGAAGCCACTCTTCAAGCGCAAAGCGCTGCCGCTGCTCAACCTCAATATGGCTATCCGGATCCGAATGCATTTGCGCAACAGCAAAGCACGGCTTCCTACGCGGCCCCCTATCCTGGCCAATATCCACCTGGTGCCTCATATCCACCGCCTCCAAATTACCCAGCAGGAGTGCCTATGGGGGCGTATCCGCAAATGGGTGCCTATCCAGGAGCGCCCGGATATTCAGCACCACCTCCTCCGAATTATGGCGCTCCCTCGTACTCCCCGCAGGACGTAAACTCGAACCCTGAAGCTTACGTGATGGCCTATATTCAAGCAGGTCGTTTGCAAGAAGCTTTGCAATTGATTCAAGGGGAGCTCGCCAAAGATCCCAATAATGCCCGGATGGTCGACCTTGCGAATGAGATTCAGCGCAGAATGCAAGGATACCCGCCCGCGCCTGCGTCGCGCGGCACAACAGATCCTCAATTAGATGCGAATGCGCAGGCGTATACCAATCCTTATGGCGGCTATTACCCACCAGGAGCGCCGCAAGGACGGCCGCAAACCAACCCTGGGATGGCACCCTTTGACCCGAATCAGGCAGCTGCTCAAACCAATCCACAAACAGGTCAGTTCCCTGCTCAAACGGGGCAATTCCCGGCCCAAACGGGACAATTCCCTGCTCAACCTGGGCAATATCCACCCGGATATCAAAATCCGGCTATGGCTGGCTACTACCCAAATTATCCTGGGCAATACCAAGTTCCACCGGGCCAAGGCTCCATGCCTCCGCCTCCGGGATATTATCCGCCAGCGTCCGTGCCTCCACCGGGGTTCGCACCCCCACCAGCCGTTTCCGAGACTACCCCACGACCTCCGACAGGTGCTGCTCCAGCCGTAAGCCCTGTTGAAGAGCAACAACCGATTACGCCTCCGGCGCCCGCAGTAATAACTCCACCGGCTCCGGCCGAAGCGCAGGTGATTGCGCCTCCAGCGCCAGAGCCTAGCGAGGAGTCGACTCCGCCGGATGCAAACCTTTCTCTCGACCCAGGTGTTCCGTTGGGAAAAGAATCAGGACCTACTGAAGGTTCTCAAGATTCTGAGGACGAAAAATCAACCGAGTCAGCCTCAGATAACAAAGCTTCTCGTGAAGAAAGAGCTAAGAAAGCGATGGAGGAGGCTGCACGGCAGGCTCGCCAAGCATCATCTCAACGGGCTGCTGACGTTGTTTCAAAAAGAGCTACTGCTCGTGCTGCAAGAGAACTTGCGGCCAAAAAAGCGAGAGAGAGAGCGAGAGAAATCGCTTTGGCTCGCAAAGCAAAAGCTGATGGGGTTGAATTGCCGTCAGATTCAACTTCTAAACAGCAAAGCTCTGAGACTGAAGTTACTAAAACCGAAGATAAGAACACTGAGGCTCAAGACAAGGTAGCCAAAGCCCGCGCAGAGGCGAAAGCCAAATCTGCTGAGGCAGCGGAAAAAGCGAGAGAGATCGCGCAAGCCCGAGCGGAAGAAGCGATCAGAGCAAAAGCCGCAGCGAAAGCTCAGGCCGAAGCCGAGGCGAAAGCTCAGGCCGAAGCCGAGGCGAAAGCTCAGGCCGAAGCCGCAGCGAAAGCTCAGGCCGAAGCCGCAGCGAAAGCTCAGGCCGAAGCCGCAGCGAAAGCTCAGGCCGAAGCCGAGGCGAAAGCTCAGGCCGAAGCCGAGGCGAAAGCTCAGGCCGAAGCCGAGGAAGCGGCCCGAGCGGAAGAAGAAGCAAGACAAGCTCGTAAAGCCGCTCGCCGCGAAGAGCTTCAGAGCGAATGGTCAAAATTAGAACAAACCTATCAAGAACGATATCAAGCGGTGCAAGCGCAAGGTGAAAAAACGCAGAGCGACTTCTCCGCAGTATTCGAAGAGACTCAATCCCAAGCTGTTCAAACGCTCACAGAAGCCTACGAATCAGCCAAGGGACAGATTGCTTCCCTTGTAGATGAACTGGCAAGTCAGCGCACACAAGAAACACTTTCTGCGGATATTGATATTGATTTCGATTTCGATGACACCACCGAAAGCGTCGCGCCTGCTGAGGATATCGATTCCATTGATCTTGACTTTGAATCTGTCGACATCGAGCCTCCTTCCGATATCGCTGCAGCTTCTGCCGACTCCGAGGATATTTCTTTTGAATCCTCTGATATCGACTTTGAAGCTGCTTCTGCTGACTCCGCCGACGATGAATCCGCCGAAATAAGCGCCGCAGCACAATTAGACTCTTCGGCCGCTTTGGCTTCTGCCGACTCCGAGGATATTTCTTTTGAATCCTCTGATATCGACTTTGAAGCTGTTTCTGCTGACTCCGCCGACGATGAGGCTTTGTCAGCCTTATCTGTCGAAGAAGTCTCGTCCGATATCTCCGAGCCTGATGTTTCTTCTGCGGTCTCTGAGGACATTTCGTTTGACTCCGCCGACGATGAGCCGATGGAGGAAGCGTCTTTAGAAGCTTCTGATATCGACTTCGAAGCTGTTTCTGCTGACTCCGCCGACGATGAGGCTTTGTCAGCCCTATCTTTCGAAGAAGCTTCTTCCGATATCTCCGAGCCTGATGTTTCTTCTGCTGACTCCGACGAGATGTCATTGGCCTCTGTTGACCTTGAGCCGATAGAGGAAGCATCTTTAGAATCTTCTGATATCGACTTCGAAGCTGTTTCTGCGGACTCGGCCGACGATGAGGCTTTGTCAGCCCTATCTGTCGAAGAAGTCTCGTCCGATATCTCCGAGCCCGAGGTTTCCTCTGGTGACTCCGACGAGATGTCATTGGCCTCTGTTGACCTTGAACCGATGGAGGAAGCTTCTGACGCCGAATTCTCCGAATTTTCGGATGTGCCGAGTGATTTCGCTGAGGACGGTCTTCCTGATTCCTCTCCTGATGTACCTGGGCTTTTTACAGACGGTGTTCTCACGAGCCCGGCGCCCGTTGAGGGAGCTTCGCCGAATGAATCAGCTTCATCGGTGGCGATCGATCAGCATGACGACGCACTCGATTTTCTCGGTGAGAATGAACTCGAATTTGCATCTCCCGACGAGATTTCTCTTGCTGATGAAGCTGAAGCGAATATTTCTGACCAGTCCGCGTATGTGAGGGATAGTTTACCTCCGGCGTTGATAGAGTCAGATATCCCGATCGAGGCTAAATCTTCAGATATTTTAGATATTTACGAAGCAAGTGTACCGGCCGTTGAGATGGAAGATGGCGTAATTCTTGGTACTGCTGACCTCATAACAGTCGAGCCAGCGCTCGATTCTGTGCCGGTAGAACCGCAACTGATGACTCTGTCTGCAGCTGCCGATGCACTTTCTGTCACTGCCGCTGACGGTGACGCGGTAGTCTTACAACGTAAGATAAGTTTCCTAACTGGTATGCTGGAAAACCTCGAATCCCGCCGCCTGGCTCCAAAAGATAACAACGCGCGAGAATAAGGTTTTTGGTTGCGTAATTGTCGCCGATCGGGTCTGAAGGGGTTCCATGGCAAGATCAAAAAGCAAACAAAAACTGGTCAAAATGCGGCGCAAGATTAAGCATCGCCAAAAGGTCAAGAGTTTGAAACTAAAGATCAAAGAGCTCAAGAAATCCGCTGAATAGCATCTTGAGATAGAGAGCTTTCTATTCTCACCGCTTCGTTTCTAGTGCGATGCTTATTGAGATGGTGCTCTCTTCTTCCTCTTTCTTTTTCTTCGAGGAGCTGATCGCTTCCGACGTGTCTGCATCTCTTCGTCTCTGGAAAATCGGTCTTTGACCGGTGCGTCCTGATCCCATTCTCCTGCACGAGCTCTCCACAGCTGAACATGGTCAAATTGCTCTTCTGCGGTCCTGGACCATATCTCAAAAAAGTCCAAAGCATCTGTAAAGTATGACCGTTTTAACATTGCCTTGGGTGATATCCGTCGACGTGGCTTATGGTCGGCATTTGGTTTCTGGAGATGTCTTTGCGCCAAAAGAATCTGGCGAACTCGCTCTCTCATTTTTCGTGTGAGCGCCATATTCGCTGTGAGTTGAACAATGACCTTTGAGATTTCGCTACTGTGGTAGCGTGGCTCGATATCCTCAAGTGCTTCTTGTACTGGGATCATCAACAAGGTCGTCAAAATGACGGAATCACTGACCTGACCCCTGTGGCTTACCAATGCATCAAGGGCATTGATATAGGGCGTAATAAGGTCATGCTCGACATCAGACGAGCAATAGGGAGCCAATTGTGGAAGTATGACATCGAGTACCTCCGTTTCTTGCATGAGCTTCATACAGTTTGCTCCGTACCCGGTACGAAATAATTTAAATATTTCCTCAATGAGCCGAGCTTGCGCGCATCGAACAAGCTCTGCACGGTGATTGATCATGGCTTTTTTGAGTGAAGGTTCCAGTCTAAAATCTAATTTAGCTGAGAACCGAATCGCTCGAAGAATGCGAACAGGGTCTTCTTGTAACCGAATGTCTGCGTCTCCAATTGTGCGGATTTGTCGGGCAATTAGATCCTGAATGCCGCCCACATAATCGATGATACGACCGTCAGTTGTGTCATAGAATAGCCCATTGATCGTGAAGTCTCGCCGTAGAGCGTCCTCTCTTTCACTGCCCCAGACATTGTCGCGAGTGATGAGAAGATCAACGTCTTCTTCGGTTTCGTCCGCGTTCTTTAAGACCGTTCCTCTAAACGTGGCGGTTTCAATAATTTTTCCGCCTCGGAAATAAATGTGAGCAAGCTTGAATCTGCGCCCAATGATTCTCGAGTTTCGAAAGATTTTTCGAATTTGCTCTGGCCGCGCATCGGTTGAGACATCAAAATCCTTTGGATTGAGTCCGAGATAAAGATCTCTTACGCACCCTCCAACGAGATACGCAGAATGATTGTATCTCCGTAAGCGACGAACAACATCAACGGCATCTCTATCGAGCTTCCGGGGATGGATACGGTACGGATGCTTAAGTGGCTGATCGGCGACTTTTTTGGACATGATATCAATGTTTGCGTCTGTTTTGCTTCGTTTTTGGGCGGCGCTGTTCCCCTGGACATCATCCATGCTTTTATCTTTATGTCCACCATCGACTTCAGCGAGCTGAATGGGTCCTATCCCGGGTATTGCCAGTGGGACTTTCGCGGGTTGTTCATCTTGAGAATTCACAGAGTGCGCTTCATTTGCATTGCTATCGCTCAAATCTCTTATTTTTCTCGCGACTTTGAGCGTCTCTATGAGCCATTCCACAATTTTTCCAATCAGCCGCTGCTAACTGGGAAAACCATATTATCAAATTGAGAAGAAACCAAGCGATAAGATGTACCTCTCCTCCTTTCTCGCGCTACGGATGAATGGGCGTGACCTGAGCCCGTCTATTCTGTCGCTGGTTGTGGAACAACAGAGGCCAACAATGTTTCTGCGAGATGCGGTTGTTCCAGATAGGTGTAGTCCGACAGACTTGCTTCAAAGTGTCGAACCAAGACTGCGCTTTGTTCAAAGGTCATTTTCCGCTTCGATAAAGATAACTCGATTGCCTGTCGAAGATCAGACAACATCATAGACGGATCGTACTCTACGTACCCCAACACCTCTTTGATGGTGTCACCTTTTACGATATGACGAATTTTATACCCAGTCTCGTGGTCCAATTGGATGTGTATCGCATTAACATCCCCAAATAAGTTGTGTAGGTCACCCAGAACCTCTTGGTACGCGCCCACTAAGAAGATTCCCAAAAAGTAAGGTTCGTTTTCTCTAAAGTCGTGAAGCTCCAAAGTGTCCTTTACGTCGTGTAAATCAATGAATTGATCAATCTTCCCGTCACTATCGCACGTCAAGTCAGCCAGCGTACCCATTCTCGTCGGTTTTTCATTAAGTCTATGAATAGGCATCGTAGGAAATAGATGATTCACAGCCCATGAATCAGGGACGCTCTGGAACACACTAAAGTTGCAGAAATAAGTTTCGGCGAGTTGCTTTTGCAATCCCTCGAAGTCCTCAGGAATATAATCGAGATTTTTGACAACTCTCCATATTCGATGGGCGGTCGCCCAAAACAGCTCTTCCATTTGAGCACGTTGGCGTAAGTCGAGAATTCCTAGCCGAAACATTGAAAGAGCATCTTCTTTCAGCTGTAGGGCGTCATGATATGCCTCTTGATAATTTTTGCGCGATACGAGTTTATAGACTTCTCGCAAATCTTCGATCACCTTCGGTTCATCCGCTGTACTTGCCTGTGATAAATCTACTGGGCTAGGCATTGAAGGTTCGTATCTGCCTAATACATCAAAGACTAAAACAGCATGATGAGCTACGAGCGCTCGCCCAGACTCTGAGATAATTGTTGGATGAGGAATATTACTTTCATCAAGTGTAGCGGCGATCGCGTCAACGACATCAGCCGCATATTCTGAAGTGGAATAGTTTTTCGAGGCATGAAAATTGGTTCTGGATCCGTCATAATCAACAGCCAAACCTCCTCCCACGTCGAAATACCGAAGTGGCGCTCCCATGTTGTAAAGATTTGCATAAATGCGAGAGCCTTCTTTGAGAGCCTCTTTGATGGCACGAATCGCTGTGATTTGTGAGCCAATGTGGAAGTGAAGGCAAACGAGCTGATCAAGCATCCCGGCTTCGGTGAGATGCTCAACACAAGCGACAATTTCCGTCGCCGTCAGCCCAAATTTTGACCGATCGCCACCGCTCTCTGCCCATTTCCCGGAACCTTTCGAAGCAAGCTTAGCGCGGATGCCAATGAGAGGCTTCAGATCTAATTTTTTCGCGGCGTCAACAACCATAGCCAGTTCGGCGAAACGGTCAACAATGATCAGGGTAGTGATGCCTAGGTGCTGTGCTAAGAGCGCCGTTTCAATGTACGCTTGGTCTTTGTAGCCGTTGCAGACAACCAGTCCGCCTCGCTTACTCATGAGTGTTATGGCAATTAATAATTCCGGTTTACTTCCTGCTTCCAGACCCAGCGGATATTCTCCAGAAAACTCGAGAAGCTCTTCGACTACGTGGCGTTGCTGATTCACTTTAATGGGCATAACAGGAAGATACGAGCCCTGATATGAGTACTCCTCGATTTTTTCGTAAAATGAATTGCAAATTCTGGATAGAGAGTCGCGAAGCAGATCAGGAAAACGCAACAGTAGCGGTAAGGTCAAACCTCGACGCACTAAGTCATCAACAATTTGCTTTATGTCAATTTGTCCTTCACCCTCACCGTTAGGCTCAATGATGACGTGTCCTTTCTCGTTGATACTAAAAAGCTTACGTCCCCAACCATTGACGTTATAGAGGTCAATTGCATCCTTAACAGTCCACGCGTCCACAAAAAAGAACTAACCTAAGTGACTTGCTCAAGACTACGTTTTTCGGCAACCTGGAATCGAAGAATGCTTGGTGAAGCAAAATCTAATACAATCCCTTTGAGAAGACTTATTTCGAAGCTCAATACTTTTGTTTTTTTTGGGGTTATTGCTTGCGGAGTAGGCCTGATGTCATCACCGGCAAGTGATCATGCGCTTATTGGCCTGCCAGAGTTAGACGTCGGCGCGATTGCCCCCCAAGACCTAAGAAGCCCAATTGATATTACTGTTCGCGATACAGAACTGGAGTCTAGGCTCAGACACGAAGCGATGGCCTCCGTTATGCCTGTCCTCGATTTTGCAGCCCAACCGAGTATTGTCCTCAAGAAAAGAATCAATAACGCATTTAGTGTATTCGATGAAGAATCGAATCCACCTGGCGAAGCAGTGGACGCCGAGCGCTTCATGCGCCAACTAGGATTTTTCGTCGAAAAAAACTGGTACGAACTCTTACTGAAAAATAAATCCGACGTGAAAATTCGTGATGCAATTTTGTTACTGGTTCAACTCGTTCATGAAAAGCAAATTGCCGAAGATAAGAAGCTTATTGAGTTTCAAGTAAAAAAGGGAGTGAGGGTTCGTTATTTGGGTGTTGATGGCGATGCGAAGCACGAGCGAACGCTTACAGATTTTACAAGTGTTTTATCGGTGGAAGAAGCCAGAGAATATATCGCAAAGCTGAGCGCTGAGAAACTTACCCACTTTTCTTTAGAACTTCGACGCTGCATAACAGAAATTTCTAAAAGGTTAGTTTTGGTAAACTTTCGCCTAAATGAGCAGGAAACACAAAGACGAATTCAAACTGCAGGGCAATCAATACAACCTGTTTTGATACAAGTCGCGACAGGTGACCTTATTCTCAGGAGCGGAGAAGAGGTGAGTATGCGAGATAAACTCATTTTAGACTCCTTGTTAAATTGGCGTTCTCGAGAGTCGCACTTGTTTAAACCTATTGGCAGTGCAGCCATCATTTTTTTCTTACTGCTCGCATTATTTGTTTATTTTCGAAGCAGCATTAACGACTTTCTTCCAAGACGTCGAGACCTCGCTTTAGTGACAAGCTTATATCTAGTTACTTTGCTATTACTTTGGACCAATTATCGTCTTGGGACAGCTTACTTACATCCTAAAGACCCGGTAACCTTGTCTGCGATTCACTTTCTCGTTCCCGTTGCTTTCGGAGCAATTGTTTGCCGCGTTATGCTCGGCTTTACTGCTAGCGCATCTTTTCTTCCGTTATTAGCTATTACCGCAGGATGGATGATGGACCTAAGCCTCGGGTACACGATCTATACGCTTATGGGTGCACTCGCAGGTGCAACAGTGAAGACAGGGAGAAATCCTCGAAGGCAGCTGCTGGCCGTTGGTTTTTGGTGCGGATTTTGGCAAGCCGTTACGGTTGGGCTTCTCGCGCTACATGAGCAAGCAATTACGATGGACCGCGTTCAAGATATTGGAGCAGCGTTCATTTCTGGCCTTCTTTCTGGGGGGTTGGCATTGCTTCTCATTCCGGTATTTGAGGTTCTGTTTGGTCATACCTCCCCACTAAGACTCGCGCAGTTGAGTAATTTGAATCATCCTCTTCTGCGCGAATTATTACTGCAAGCACCCGGTAGTTATCACCATTCGATTGTTGTTGGTGCAATGGCTGAAGCGAGTGCGATGAAGATTGGTGCGAATCCACTTCTTGCTCGCGTAGCTGGTTACTTTCATGACGTGGGAAAACTAGAAGACCCGGCCGCATATAGCGAAAATCAGGACCTCCGAGGCATGTCGGCAGTCCACGAACCGCCCAATTACGAGCTGATTGGACGACACGTTAAAAAGAGCTTGGAATTAGGAAAGACGTTTCGTTTGGGCGCGGACGTTCTTGAAGTAATTTCACAACATCACGGGAATCAGATAGTGACGGCGAATCAAGACTGGAACTTAGAGGACTCTTCGCTGCTTCCGCGGGTGCGAAGCGAATTGCGTTATAACGGTCCAAAGCCGAATGTAAGGGAGGCGGGACTAGTGATGTTAGCGGATGCTGTTGAATCTGCGCTCCGCAATCGTTCGAAAGAACAATTGATCGACATGCCAGAGATAGAAGCTGTAACCAGTCAAGTGATCAGTGAGACCGTTGCCTCGGGGCAACTTGATCATTGTCCTTTATCGTTGGCGGATCTTTTCGCTATATCCGGTAGCTTTGTTGAGGTATTGGCAAAACAATTCCCGAATGTCATCAAGCAACCAAATGTTAGGTATATTGATGACTTCAAGAGCCGGCAAGAAATTGGATAAGGATTAAGACATGACTATTTCATTTCTAAGAAGGAGCCGTAGCGCCGCGCAAGGCGGTGACGGACGTCGTCTGAAACGAGTGGTCAATGAGACCCTGATTTTTGAAGGAGTGACCGAACGCGATGTTTCCATTCTACTCACAGACGATCAAGAGATTCATGAGCTCAATCTGCAGTGGCGCGGAAAAGATAAACCAACCGACGTTTTAGCATTTGCTTATGATGAATCGGTTGAGTTTCCAGGGCTTGAACACTTGATGCCCCTCGGAGATGTCATTATCAGTGTGGAAACCGCCATTCGACAAGCACATTCGCGCAAAGTATCGTTAGACAAAGAGTTAGAGCTCTTAGCAGTACACGGTACTCTTCATCTTCTTGGGTACGATCATGAGTTTCCAGAAGAGGCTAAATTGATGCGAAAGAAAACTCGTCAAATTCGCAATAAGATTACGAAAGCACTCGGTGCCTAATTAAAGATCCATCCGGTGCGCCACCGTTTCTTCGCTTTTGCGGCAGGACAGTTAGTGTTGGATTTGGTGAGCCGCGTCCCCCATAAAAGGGAACGCGCAGAGCATTATCTTCGAGCTTTACTTGATGATGGTTGCTTTCTTAATCGTGATTGGGCTGACAGGAACATCTCCCCGTCCATTCACGCGGGTGGTTTTGACAGATTTGATTTTATTGACGACGTCCATACCTTTGACGACTTTCCCAAATACTGCGTAGCCCCATCCGCGACTATCTTTTGATTTGTGATCTAGGAATCCGTTATTGTTGACGTTGATAAAAAACTGGGCGGTTGCACTATGCGGATTCCCTGTGCGAGCCATTGCTACACTGCCCACGACATTCTTAAGTCCGTTGTCGGCTTCATTCGTGATGGCTTTTTTAGTCGGTTTTTTATTCATCTTTGCATCAAGACCGCCACCTTGGATCATGAAGTTGTTGATAACTCGATGAAAGACCGTTCCGTTGTAATGACCTGACTTCGTGTACATTAAGAAGTTCGCGACCGATTTTGGTGCTTTCTTTGCGTCGAGTTCGAGTACGATGTTACCCATCGTTGTCTCTAGCTGAACTTTGGTTGCTTCAGCGGGATTCGCGCTAATGAATAGGACTGAGGTGGCGAGAGTAAGCCACAATGCTTTCGTGTTTTTCATGGGTGACTTCGCTGCTACCATGCGAGCTTTGACCTCACAAGAGCACCAAACATTCAATCGACCGCCGAATTATCTCTTTTTTAGGGTTTTAACCCTTAGCCATGAATTGACAGCGGGAGACACAGAGTCAAAATACTGTGTGTATGAGTAAGTCGTCACCCCTGGACCGAGTTCCCGAAGAACTCAGGTCTCTCAAGATTGAACCCTCACAGCGCTCCTCTATACCACGTCTTGGCCCTCTCGATCTGTCTGACGCTTCAGAGGGAAAGATGATGATCGATATGGGTCCATCCCATCCTGCGATGCATGGAACTGTGAAGTGTCGCGTTCAGGTCGATGGCGAACTGATCGAGCGAATTGATGTGGACGTGGGGTATCTACATCGTGGGTTTGAAAAGAGTGCTGAAGATGCGACCTGGACGATGGTTTTTCCGTACACTGACCGGCTCAATTACGTTTCTCCGTTCATCAATAACTGTGCGTACGCGATGGCGGTTGAAAAGCTATGCAACATCAAGATTCCTGAACGTGCTCAATATCTTCGAGTTATCGCCTCAGAAATTTCGCGGATGGCTGACCATTGCACCTGTGTCGGGGCTTCGACGATGGAGCTTGCTGCCTTCACCGGTCTTCTTTATTTGCTAGAAGCGCGTGATCTTCTCTGGGACGCGACAGAAGAGCTATGCGGAGCTCGGCTCACGGTCTCGTATGTTCGTATTGGTGGTGTCGTCGCTGATATGCCCGAAGGCTTTGAAGAAGGATTACGAAAGAAGCTCGACCGCATTATGGAGATCATTGAAGATGTTGAAAGTTTGCTGACTCGAAATCGAATCTTCATAGATCGAATGAAAGGCGTCGGAGCAATATCAAAAGAGGATGCGATTGATTGGGGTTGGACAGGACCATGCTTGCGCTCCACCGGCGTTCCTTATGATGTTCGATCCGCAGCTCCCTACGCAGTTTATGACCGAGTGGATTTCGATATCCCGGTCGGTGACCACGGTGATAATTATGATCGCTATCTTGTTCGTATGAGGGAGATTCGTGAGAGTCGAAAAATTATTCTACAGTGCTTAGATCAAATCAAAGACACGCCCGAAACGTTATTCGTTGAAGATCCGCGACTCATCATGCCGAAGAAAGAAAAGGTTCATCATGCGATTGAAGAACTCATGAATCACTTCAAGATCATTATTGATGGGATTCAGGTTCCGGCCGGCGAAGCCTATTCATACGTCGAGGGTGCTAATGGTGAGCTCGGCTTTTACATAGTGTCCCAAGGCAGTGGTAAGCCTTGGAAAATCCGCGTCCGTCCTCCCTGTTTTCCAATTACCTCGTCGCTTCCAAGGTTGGTTGAAGGTGGTCTCCTCGCTGATATTGTTCCGACATTTGGTTCGATAAATATGATTGGCGGGGAATGCGACCGGTAGCGCTATTCGTGGTACAACACCTCTGCATTGTCGGGTGACGATACAAAAACAACGGATTCTTACAACTCTCCTTTGGATGAGCTGGAATCCTTTGCGGAGGACGAAGCGCAGGATTCAACGATCGTAGACAGCGATTATGTCTGCGGTGATGAACCCGATATGTCGGTCGACACGATACTAGATGGTGAGGTCGATCCAAACCTTGTTGATCGATTTCACCAAATAGATGAAGCCTCGCGCAGCTCAAATGAAATTACGTTAGGGCGCTCTAAGTTTCCAACCGTCGTTGACTCTGCGAAGGGTTGCGATGACCAAGAAACAATCGAACAACGTGCGATTGCCATCCCGCCCGAGAGCTCGTCGTTGTCGGAAACGTTGGACTCCTAAGTATGCGCTTAGTTTACATCCGATGGAGAGGCGACCCGGGTCGAAGGCGAAGTAAAAGGTCAAGGCAGAACGAAACGAATCCGCCCCAGCGGTATTATGCGCCCCTCAAAGGGCGCAGGGGGTGTGAGACAGGTGGAGATTCGGCCTGAATTCATTGAACAGATCGAGGGCCTCGAGATGTTTGGTGATTTTGTTTTGCTAAAGCCGATGGGTCTTGGCGGTATGTCAGAGATACGTCTGGCTTTTCGACTTGAAAACCAAAAGTTTGACGAAGTTTGCGTTGTGAAACGTCTGTTAAATTATGCCGGAGAGAATAATCAATCAATGGAGATGTTTCGCGACGAGGCGCGGATCGGAAGACTTATTCAACACCCGAATGTCGTTCACCAACTTGAAGCAGGTAGAGTTGGCAAGGTTCCTTATATCGCCCTTGAGCTTGTTGATGGGATAAACCTATTTACGCTTTCCCGCCTGATGGACGACGACCTCATACCTCTTAATATTGTAATGGATGTCGGGATCTCGGTAGCACGAGCTCTACATCAAGCGCATACCTTGCGCGGTGATCGAGGTCAGCCACTTGATTTCGTACACCGCGATATTACACCTCATAATATTTTGATTTCACGCGACGGAGTTGTGAAGCTTTCTGATTTTGGGATTGCAAAATATAGAGGCGCTATGAGCCAAACAGAGGTTGGAGTTACGAAAGGCAAACGTGGCTATGGTGCGCCGGAATACTTACAGGGAGAAAAGGCAACAGCAGCAGCAGATATCTTTTCCTTGGCAGTTGTGTTGGCTGAACTATGTGTCGGAAAGCAACTTTTCGAAGACAGTTGTATAGACGTTCCAGATCTTGAGTTTCACTTGCGTGCGAGTCTTGATACTCGGCTGCGCCCGATCCCCGCCGGGTTACGAGAACTTTTGGTGAAGATGATGAATAAATCTCCAGCGGCCCGACCATCTTCCGCGCTCGAGATTGTCGAGTCGCTCGAATCGCTCCTTGAGGCCACTGACAAGTCGGTAACGCTGCAGGATTTAGCGGCAGAGAAAGTGAAACTTCGTTCGCCTCCCATCGATGATGTCATCGACGAATTTTTGAAATGGACTCAGGAGCAGCAGGCCGGAATCTCCGATTTACATCAAAGTGCCGGACAAGATCCCTTTTATCCTCGTGACGAGACACCCCAGCATATCGCAAATTTGTTTAGTTCATCCTCTGAGGAACTTCTGTACGTTTCAAATTTTTTTCCAACCACATCCGACTTTGCGGTTCTTGGTCGAGAGTACTTTGATCAGTCAGATGCGGAGCAGCAAGCTTTTGTAAGAGAAGCGGCCGAGTACTCAGAAAACTTTCCAGCCTCTTCTATCCCGAAGCTTTATTCGACGCCTGATGATGACATGGTGAGCGATACATATCTTCGTCCCCCTCCTCATTTCCGCCCGGATGATTCCGAGGATTCGCTCGCGCAAGAATCTTCGCCTGGTCAGCGAGCACGAAAGGGTCAAGTAGAACTTGAATCCAAGACCACCTCCAGAGGGCAGCTTCAGCCTCATGAGGTTCCTGCTTGGTTTGTCGTTATTTCGGTGGTGTTTACTTTCGCGGTCGGTTTCACTGCGTACTTAGTGATACGACATTTTGTACTGAAATAATCTTATCGGCCTTGCGCAATGATAAATGCTTCTCGGCTTCCTTGTCGCGTTGCTTTCGGTCGGATTGTCTTAACCTTCTTGAAAGTCTTACGAAGCTGCTGAATAAACTCATCGAGCCCACGCCCTTGAAACACCTTGGCCGCAAATATTCCCTCAGGGACCAAAATGTTTTCGCAAAGATAAAGTGCGTGTTCGACTAAGCCTATGGACCTTGCCTGGTCTGCATCGCGTATGCCGGTCGTTTTCGGCGCCATATCTGACAACACGACTTGCACTTGAAAGTCCGGATCACCAGAATCCATTCGTACCTGTTCCGGAGTCAGTTCATGAATATCCGTGACGACAACTTTGGCATTCGGAATGCTCACCCGAGGCTGGACCAAGTCGTAGCCGAGAACGAAACCGTCTTCACCGATGACCGAACCAATGTATTGAAGCCACGAACCTGGAGCGCACCCAAAGTCGATAACTTTATCGTTTTTGCGTAAAAGTTGATGACGAGCGTCGAGTTCTTCGAGCTTGTAGACTGAACGGGCGACAAAGCCGTCTTTTTTTGCTTTTTTGTAGTACTTGTCGCGCTGCTGATATTGTTTAGCCATGCGCGAAAAAGGAGGGTGCGCTACTGTTTAGCAGCAGCTTTGAGTGCTTTACCTAGCTTTTTGACTGCGTCGCGAACAACAACGGTACCATTTTTTGGTCCCGGAACCGCGCCACGAATCAAAACCAGATTGTTCTCGAGGTCGACTTTGACGACTCGAAGGTTTTGAGTAGTGACTCGTTTGTTACCCATATGACCAGGCATTCTCTTACCGAGCATAACGCGACCTGGAGTCGAGCGCATACCGATAGAACCACCGTGACGGAATACTTCGTGCGTACCGTGGGTCGCTTGCTTAGAGCCTTTCATGTTGTGGCGCTTCATAACACCCGCGAAACCTTTACCGATGGAGGTTCCGGTAATGTCTACCCAGTCACCAGCAGCAAAAATGTCTGCTTTGATTTCTTGTCCAACTTCGTACTCAGCCAATTTTGCGTCGTCAGGTACCCTGATTTCGCACAACTCGCGAACTGGTTTGACGTCGGCTCGATTGAAGTGGCCGGTCATGGCTTTGTTGACTTTTCGATGTTCTTTTTCCCCAAAACCAATCTGAATCGCCCCGTAGCCATCTTTGCCTTCGGGGAGTTTCTTTTGAACGATCGTATTGGGACCCAGCTCAACCACAGTGACAGGAATGCGTGCGCCGTCCTCGAAGATCTGTGTCATGCCAAGCTTTTTGCCGATAAGGCCCTTGCGAAACATATTCTTTTCCTTTGTCTAATTGGAGCAGTGCTCCGGTCTCAGGTTCATTCCCGAGATAGGCGCCGTTCATAAAGACCCGCCCCCCTGGGAGTCAAGCATTTTGATGATCTCAGAATAAAGGGCTATTAGGTGGGGTTTTATTGTTTCGACTCGACCGGGCCCAAAGTGATCTCGAAGTCAGGGTTAAGCCTGGTTCTCACTTGGATATCGTCCACGTCCACCTGGGTAGTCGTACTCAGAACGCCGTCGGGAGACAGGAAGCGAAAGTGAAGACTTGGGTTGTTCAGCCCAGGAACGAAATGTGCGACTGTTCGAGTCCAGGTTTGGCTCGATGCCGAGGGAAGCTTCCAGCCACTGGCCATACTAGGGGGTAAGGGCTGATCAGGAGGATTTTCTGTGAAATTCGCTCGCGGAATATAGGATATCCTCTGAAGATTCGTGTTGTCCCTGCTGTAGTAAAAGAGAAGTAGATCATTTGCACCGCCCATCCTGCCAGCAAGCCAAAAGCTGAGTTCATAGGTCACCAGCGGGCTGCTTGGGGCGCTACTGAGCGTCGTGTTTGGACTGCCTAAATCAGGCGCATAGTCCATAATCGCGCGGTCTTCAACGCAGTAGCTGTTGAATCTGGTTTGTCCTCGACGATCCGAACAGGCAAGACCCCAGTCACTGGTTTCCCATCCAGAGAGCGGAGCACTGAAGCGCTCCACAAAGTCGAAAACGTCGTCGGTTCGTCGTGGTGTTGCCGAGGGGTCGTTGAAGTACAAAACCAGCACCGCTTGGTTGAGAGGTCCCGCCGGAATTGGATCCGTCTCAGGGAGCTTTGCGATCATCGTCAAGGTATTCAGCGCCAGAGTGTCTCTCTCGTACGCAATATTTTGGTCTTCCCACTGATAAGGAATTTCTTGGCTGTTCCAGTAGAGTGCCAGGTCCGACACTGGTTCATTTTCGGCCGGTAGCTGAGCTTGCCCCGATTGAATGTGGTTTCCATGAGGAACGGTCACACGAATGGTGAGTCCGCCCGGGGCGGTATCCATGGTTGGATTGGTCAGTTTTACCTCTCGGCGGTAACGATAGTTTCCTTGCCAGGGGCCTAGAACACTTTCTTCTCCTGCGTCTCGAGGGCTCACGCCGGTATCCGCAGGAGCCATGGCGCCACTATCCGGTGCTGCCTGTCCACTGTCCGCAGGTCCGGCGTCCGCAGTTAAACCAGCATCAGCTGGCATATCAATCGGCTCGCCGACGCGAATGCCGTTTCTTAAGGTATCGAGAAGGGGTGCATTGGGTCCTGTGAGGGCTAACTCTAGGTCGTAGGTTCCGTCGCTCAACCCGGTCGCCAATATGAAATTAACCTCCATTCGGTTCGTCGATACGATTTTGATTTGGTTACCCTCGGCCAGGGCCAAGATCGATCCGGCTGCATCAACGATTCGAAATTGATACGCCGGTTTTTCTGCGACGCCGGTTTGTTTCGCAATGTCGTAACTGACTTGGTCCACGCCGAAACCTTGACCATAGACAATGAGGTCAAATGACTGGCCTTTAAGGCTGCCTTCTGCCAATTCGATGCCATCGATGTTCAAAACCACGGTCTGTATGGTGGGACACCCGAATAAAAAGGCGAAAATCAGTGTTGAAAAGACAAATCGGGTCATAAGTTGCTGCATCATTGGTTTGCCGATGCCGTGATCAGAATGCTACCTTAGAAAAAGAGATTTCGCCATGAAACGCGTTCGAAGCCGGTCCAGCCTAAAGGTTTTGCTCTGCAGCCTTGCAGTTTCGGCCGGAATCCACCTGATGCTGACGTTTCCCCTAAAGGATTGGGTGGAATCGTATCTGAATGCGAAGCCTCGAGAGTCCGCGGTTCGTGTAGTACAGATCCCGTCGAAGCAGTGGTCGAGCAACTTCAAAGTTAAGAACTCATCGAGCAAATCGAATCAGCGAACACAACCATCGAAAAAGAATAAAGCTAAACCAGCCCAACAAGCAGTGGTCCAGCAACCGAAGCCCAAAAAGAAGGTGCCCGTCAAACCCGACCGTCAGGTGGTCAATGTCCCGGCAACAAAAGACGACACCCCGAACCCGGACGCGAAATATCTCTCGAAGTTTAACACCAACGTTAAAAAAGAGACGGTCGCTCGATTGGAGGATCGTGACCCGCGGCAAAAACGCGTAACAAATAAACTCCAACAAAAAAATACGCTGAAGTCCGATAAGCCAGGGCTGCTCAACAAAGTTCTCACGCTCAACGGTGACGGCTCGGTTGAGGATTTTCTTGAGAAGACCAAGAACACTAAGCCGAAGCTCAAACTGCCGCGAGTTCTCGAGCGAGAAAAACTAGAACTCGGCTTAGGTTTTGATTCTGAGAAACTCGCTTTACGAAACCGAAAAAGCAGTAAGCGGTTATTGGGAAATTCTGATCGTCTCGAATTATCTCTTGGAAACCCAAACCAAAAAGAAGGCGGAAAAAAAGGCCCCAAAATCGATCTCGATAAAGAGTTGCCCAAAGTGCCTACGCTCTCTGCCCTTGTGCCCACTTTAGGAAGGAAAGGGAGTCTGGCTGGGTCACCCTCTATGGATTATGTCGAGGGCGTTCGCGAAGGTGATGGGACCTATCTAAACACGAAAGAATTCAAGTATGCGACTTTCATTCATCGCGTATCCGAAAGTGTGTATCCTTATTGGGATAACTATCTGCATACAGAATACCGCCGCAGAGATCCCACTCGTCGAATCTATGGTCAAAAAGATCGGGCCACGGTGGTTCGACTAGAAATTGGACCTGAGGGAGACGTCTTAGCCGTCCAGGTTCAAGAAAGCAGTGGTGTGACTTTTCTTGATGATGTGATTGTCAGAGCCATCGAAATTGCCCAACCCTTTCCAAATCCTCCAGAAGCGATGGCGGACGAAGACGGTGTCATTCGGCTCAGCTATCGGTTTGTGGTTGTACTTCGTCCCGGACGTGGACGTTTATTCCGAGGTCTACCTTAGTTTTTATCACGCTCGAATTCAGCGAAGTCTTCGTCAATATCCTGAATAGCGCTTTTTCCGCTCTGATCGAATGTACTAACGAGAATAGCGCAAAGCCCCGAAACTAAAAATGCTGGCGGTAGTTCTCCCGATGCATCAACAATCGCACCTATTCCCGGCAAGCTCGGTGCAACGAACTTGAAAAAGGGAACGCATAAAAATCCACTGATCATCCCGACAAGTGCGCCTTTTGCCGTGAAGCCACGCCAAAATAAAGACAAGATGATGGTTGGGCAAAACGTGGCTGCAATCCCCGACCAGCCAAAAATGACAAACCAAAACACTGTTCTGTCTTCTTGAACAACTGCAACCGTGAGCGCCACTGCGAGGCTCGCAATCGCCAACACGACCGTGAGGAAGCGAGAGGTTTTGACCAGGTCTTCATCCTTAAGCTCCGGGTGCATAATTTTTTGATACACATCTCGAACCGCAGCACTTCCTGCGAGTACGAGCAGTGAGTCGACCGTCGACATAATCGCCGCGAGCACAATGGCGATGTATAATCCGACGACCATTGGCGGCATGAGGTTTTCAACGAGCTTTGGAAGGACATCTTCTCCAAGGTCCTGTCCAAAAATGTGCCGACCAAGCATCCCGATAAAGACAGCCCCAACTTCGGCCAAAAGTGTCCAAGTGAGTGCGACTGCTGCACCTCGAGAGATTTCGTTTTCTGATCTCAGAGCAAGAAATCGCACAAAGATCTGAGGCGAACCCAAAAATCCAAGACCGATAAGTAATAGGCCCAAGACTCCTGCGATGGTGGTTGCTGTCACCTCTGTCGTTCCCATCCAGGTCACAAGAGCTGGGTCTTGCTGAGCAAGACCTTCCATCACGGGACTCAAACCGCCCACACTCATCAGACCGACAATGGGCAAGATGGTCAGACCAAAAAACATCAGTGCGCCTTGGAACACGTCGGACCAGACGACCGCCACAAATCCACCACTGGTGATATACGCAAGCACAACCACAAAACCAGTGATGGCTCCTGCAAAGTAATTCCATCCCAAGAAGCTTTCAAAAGCTTTGCCGGTCGCATCGATTTGAGCACTGACGTAAATCGTCACAAAGATGACTAACGCACCTGCGGCGACTTTTCTAAGATTCTGCGTTCGATCTCGAAATCGGCTTTCGAGGTAATCGGGTACTGTAATAGAATCATATTTATCGGTGAGTCTCTTGAAGCGTTTGGCCAGTAAAAACCAGGCACCTGCGACACCCAAAAACTCTCCGGCCACAACCCAAAAGGCCTTCAATCCAATTGTAGCTCCCATCCCGGTAAGTCCCAGCAGTAACCAAGCCGTTTCACGGGTGGCCCTTGCAGAAAAAGCGACCGCGAGAAACCCAAGCTTCTTTCCGCCGACAAAATAATCTGACAGGCCTTTCATTCGCTTAGAAGCGGCGATACCTAAGGCTACGAGCGC
>JAYZDF010000040.1:0-8079 GCA_036337945.1 Myxococcota bacterium | reverse complement strand
ACAGCCATGCCGACTCCGAGACTGATCGCTGATACGGTAATCAAGGTTCGTCGCCAATTTCTCCAAATACTTCGCCAAGACTGGCGAACAAGCGTCAGAAAAGCAGAATTAGACATGGTTCATTGCCACCACAGGATCAAGACGAGCTGCTTTGAAAGCAGGATATAGAGCTGAAATAGGACAGATGATTAACATCATAAATACCGACAAACGCACATGTCCAAAGACCAATTTGGCTTTGTACACAGAATCTAACGATACACCACTAAAGTTAATGGTGTCCCCTGCGTAGGCTCTGAGGTCGAGTCCGTATTGTTCGAGATACATCGTTACAGCGACGCCGATGAGCACTCCGAAGATACAAGAAAAAGCGGAAAGGATGAACGCCTCTTGGGTAATGCCGGTGAGAATACGTCCGGAACTGGCGCCCAGAGCTTTGAGTACGCCGAATTCTTTCACTCGGTCATGGGTGGCCATGAGCATGGTGTTCATGACTCCCAGGCCAGCCACAAGAGCGAAGATAAATGCGAAAAGTCCCATGAATTTTTTCCCCATCGTCATCATTTCTGAGAACGCCTCAAGCAGTTGTTTCCAGGAGAGAAGCTCGTTACTGCCTTTAATTGTCTCGAGATCTGCCATTGTCTTCGTCAGTTCTTGTGGCTTGGATGTTGTGAAGGCAATTTCATGGATCATATTTTCGGCAGCGAACAAAGAGGCGAAGTCTTGGCTCCGAATCATGACTGCGCTGCGGTCTATATTTTCACCTACGGCTTTAAAAATACCCACGACCTTCAAAAGTTCGTTACCCATTGAACCATCCGCAGATTGAACCAGGACTACGATTTCATCCCCCACATCGACTTTGAGTTTCTTCGCGAGTTTCTTACCGATGACGGCCCCCATTTCCGTCTTTTCATCCAGGTATCGCCCTTTTTCTACTTTGCTAGGTAGGTCAAAGGCTTGTTTCTCGAGTTTCGGTTCTACGCCCCAAAAGGCAGCACCAGAAGACTTTTTGCCGGCGGCTGCCAGGCCGAATCCGAAACTTCTCGGGGCAGCATTATAACCAAGCTTCGTTGCTTTTTTTACGATTTCATTCGGCTTGGAGATCGTATCGTAAAACGATTTTTCACGCCGGTAATTGGGCGCATGCAATTGGGCGTCTCCGATAGTGACTCGCAAGACGTTGTTCAGTCCGTTTTCGAGGACACCTTCATTGAAGCAAAGCAAGACGATGAGCACCGCGACGTTTGCAGTGACACCCGCGATTGTAATCATTGTTCGCCGGCGATTTCTCCATAAGTTCCGCCAAGCAAGGGTCCAGCTTTCCATTCAAGACTCCATTAGCGCTTCAGGTTTCGTTTGGTGAAGATTTTGTCTGGGATCTTGGCATCAAAATCGATGCTTTTGTATCGCATTTCCGTATATTCATCCGGGGCATCGGTGGGAATGATCTTCATAGTCGCTGGGATGTTTCTCTTCCCGAACATTTTGGGTTCTGAAAATGTCATTTTGCGAGCAAGCTTCATATCTTCGTCGTAGTAATCGATCTGGATAGGTATGAGACTCTTTGCATTGCATACCAGTACGACTTTCCCCCAGACGATGACAGCGTCTTCTCGTACCATTCCTGTAATTTCAATGACATCTTGGTTCCCTCGTTTTCCTTCGAAGGTGATTTTGGCATCAAAATCTTCGTCCATTCGGCTTTGCTTCACGAGGTCGTTGTTACTGAAGTGACTTCCCATCCAGGAGCCTCCCATCATCGAAGAGGGGACCTTGATCACGCGTTTTACCTTTGGAAGAAAATTCCACATATCTTTGTCTACCCGCAAAGTTTTTACGCCTTTCTCTTTTTTGGGCGCGGTGATTTGCATGAAGGATTTGTCTTCACCTTGTGCCCAAAATTCGATTTCTACAGTTCGGGTCCAATGAGCGGTCTTGACCCTCATAGACATTTGACCATGTGAAGAGGTGCCTCGAAAAAGGTCGTCTGTGGTGTCCAGGATCTTTTTTATCCTATCACTGTTTCCATCGGCATAACTGGGACTAGCGAGAACCGCACTCGAGGCTATTCCGAAACAGAGTAGTATTTCGGCATAAATAGTTCGCATACTCGGTAACCTGCCGATGTTCTGGATTACACGCAATCTCTAAGACTCATCAAAGGGCATGAAAGTTTTATTTCCTCCATTGGCTTTCCCTTGATCGTTTGCCATAGGCCCAAGAATGCCCCTCAAAAGTTGCGTTACTTGTGAGTTTCTTATGGGCAAATGCGAAAGTTCAGTGAGCTAAGGTTTGGCATAGTTATTGTAGTTCAATACGACGATGAGTTTTGAGAATATGATCGCAGGCATGACCTATGGAACCAGCAATGGTTTTTCTAACCAGATCCTTGGCCAAGCCAATTACATTAATTCGCTCCAAAATGGCGGAAACGGGGCTGCTTTTACCCCTTCAGTGCTTCCGTATGCAGGCTTTGGACCCGCTATTACCCCGCAGCTGTACCACAGCACAATGAACCAACTTCACGGGCTCGGTCGTCCTGCGAGGCCTGTTGCTGGAGCACTGAGGCATTTGCTTCAACCCCAGAATCTCCAAATGCAGCAGATGCAACAGTTGATGGGCCTTATGAAGCAATTTTTCCAAGCCTTTCCTCAATTGTTCGCGGGATTGTCCCCCCAGTCCCAAGCCTTTGTTCGTGATGTCATCCAACAAGCGCCTGGTCTATGTGGATGTAAGTAATCAACACCCCTTAGGATTTCCCGATCTTGCCGCTGCCATTGAAGTGATTGTATGAACTATCAATGCGTACCAGTATCCTTCCTCTGCTAGCTGTTTCTGCTCTTTTGTGCCTCTCGGGCTGCGGAAATTCGGAAGCAGTCGAGGATGGAAGTTTTCGCGCAGGTTATGTCCCTTCTCCACAACTCATTGAAGGCCTTGCCGACACACCACCTGCAGGCGAATTGATCACCATTGAACCGGGTGGAGATACGATTTGTTCTCGAGGCACGCCCTACCGCTTTTTTGTACGAGGCGGTGATAGCAGACGTATCGTCTTTGATTTCGCCGGCGGTGGTGCCTGCTGGGATGCTCGAACTTGCTCGGTAGCCGACGCTATTTTTTCCCCGGATGTGCCCTCGCAGGAAGCGATCGAAAGATATTACGACGAAATGCGGGCTGCAGGAATCTACGAGCAAAGTAATCCTGACAATCCGATTCAAGGATGGACCATTGTCCATTTGCCATACTGTACCGGGGACGTTCACTGGGGAAATGCGCTAGGGGTCTATGACGATGGCAGCGTATTGGTTGAGCATCGTGGTTTGGTCAATGCCCGGACGACGCTTGCTTGGGCATTCGACCGTTATCCAGATGTTGAAGAGATTCTAATCACGGGATGCTCTGCCGGTTCATATGGCTCTATTGGGCATTCGCCCTGGATTGCTGATTACTATGAACGAAATGGTGGTTTAGAAAACACAAAAGTGAGCGTACTGGCCGATAGTGGCGCTGGAATCATCTCTGATGATTTTTTTCGAAATAGTTTTCCGAATTGGAATGCGGAGGAAGCAGTACCTGAGTGGATTGATGGCTTAGGTAACGTTGACGTGCTTCAGTTGGATATTGTTGATCTGTACACCAAAGTCGCGAATCACTACCCGAATGCACGATATGCCCAATATAATGCAGCCTTTGATGCGGACCAAGAGTTCTTCTACGAAGCCATGGGCGGTGACCCTGCCGAATGGAGTCCGAAAATGTCGAATTCGCTTCGTCAAATTCGTGCTGAAGCCGACAATTTCAGATACTACCTTGCGACCGGAGCAGTTCACTGCATTCACCCCTACGCGATGATGTATCAACGGAATACAGAAGGTGTTGATTATGCGTCCTGGCTCAAGCAGTTGATTTCCGGCAATAACCTACCCTCTGACGTTGATTGCGCGAATGGTGATTGTTCCGCTGACCCTATCTGTAGTGCTTGTGCTATGGGCGGCGACGGCAATTGGTGCCGTTGGTGCGACCGATGAAACTAATACGAATTGTTTGATTCCGCGGTATGCACTAATTTCTGTTTTCCTTCGGTTCAGCATTGGAAAATTATGTTCGTGCGGGTATAGCGTCTGCCTCTATGAATAATGCGGCAAAAGGAAATTTACAGGACTTGTTTATTGGGATTGCGGGATTGATCGGTGCTGGAAAGTCGACCCTCGCTACGGCAATCAGCGAGCACACTTCGATCCCTGTTTATTACGAACCTGTTAAAGATAATGAGTACTTGTCTGATTTTTACCGAGACACAAAGCAGTATGCTTTTGCCACCCAGATTTATCTACTGAATCGTCGATTTCAGCAGCATCAGGAGATTATTTGGAAAGGCGGCGGTGCGGTTCAAGATCGAACGATTTACGAAGATGCGATCTTTGCCAAGACTTTGGTTAATCTCGGGCTAATGGATGAGCGTGATTATAGAACCTACCTGAGTCTATTCAAGAACATGTCAAACTTCATGTGTCGTCCAAATATCATTGTGTACTTGGATATTTCTCCTGAAACCTCAATGGCTCGCATCAAAGAGCGTTCGCGTGATGTTGAAAGTGAGATCTCCCTCGATTACTTGAAAATGCTACAGTCGGAGTACGAAGTGTTTATCGAGGAGATTGCACGGACCATTCCAGTAATTCGTGTGTCTTGGGAAAAATATCATGACGCAAACGAGATGGCGGAAGTCATTGAACGTGAGTATTTGGACACAAGCTTCATTCGCGACGCAAGCTGGAATCCGGTTCGCGCAGTCTAGAGCGCGGGCTGCTGCTGAGTAGAGCAGTGCAGAGCACCTTGTCCTAGGATATATTCACTACAATCAATCCCGATCACATCTCTTTCCGGAAAGCAGGCTGCGATTGTATCTAAAGCTTGTAAATCATTTTTGTCGGCGAAAGTTGGAACCAGAACCACACCGTTTCCTATAATGTAATTGGCATAGCTCGCCGGATATCTTCTTCTACCCCGCTGACCGTCCATGAGCGCAGTCATGTAAAGAGGGGAGGGCATAAGCATTTGAGTAATTTCGAGAGGGTAACCTTCTTTTGTCCGAAATTCTCGGAGCTGGTTTAGGTTTCGTTGAAGTGCATCATACCAAGGGTCCTTCGCATTTTCTGAGACGAGCGTAAGGACTTCGTTGGGACCGACAAATCGCGTGAGATTGTCGATATGACCCTCGGTGTCATCACCGTCAAATTGAACCCCATCCAGCCATAAGACTTGGTCAAATCCGAGGCTTTCAAAGAGAATACGCTCCCATTCTGCCTCACTTGTCTTTTTGTCTCGTTGAACCAGACAATTCCGGGTGGTGATACAGGTGCCTTGGCCATTGGTTTCAATTGCGCCGCCCTCGAGCACTGCATTGACGGATACCGATTGGACGCCGATAGCATCACAAATCGCCAGTCCAATTTGGTTATCAAGTTTCGCTGTCGCTCCGTAATACTCTTCGGCTTTACCGCCCCAGGCATCAAACTGAAAGCATATGCCAGCTAACTCCGATGCGCTGCCTTGTGTTTCACAAGAGACGAAGATAGGTCCGTAATCTCGAATCCAAACGTCGTTGTTGGGGATACAGTGAAATCTGACTTGCGTTAGATCTGTTCCGAGGAATTCAAGAACGCTCTTCGCTCGAGCTGCTTCTTCCGAGTCCCGAACGATGACCTCCGCTCGTTCTTGGACGAGTTGGTTTCGCGGCTTCACAATCTCTCTTATGCATTTAGCGATTGTTTTCTGCGCCGCGAATAAGTGTTCAGGAAACGTTTCTTCGTTATGAGGCCATGTAAACCAGGTAGAATCATGAGTCTCCCATTCGGCGGGCATTCTTATTTTAGTCTGATGCAATGTATTCATAGTTCGCTTCAGGTATTTGATGTTGTGTCGTCGTCGATGAAGCGTGCATTCATGCCTTCATACGCATCAACCCGTCGGTCCCGGAAGAATGGCCACTCCCGCCGCGTTTGCTCTGAGAGTTTGAGGTCACAGTCGACAACAATGTTGGAAGAAGCATCCTCTGGAGCTTCGGCGATGATCTCCCCCATGGGGTTGGCGACAAACGATTTCCCCCAAAAGCTTATATCTTCTTCTTGGCCGCAGCGATTTACTGCAGCGACGTACGTGCCGTTGGCGATGGCGTGCCCTCTCATACTTGTTTGCCACGATTCTGCGTATCGCTTTCGTTCTTCAGGTTCGTCTGGATGCCATCCGATCGCGGTCGGGTAGAGGATTATATCCGCACCGCGAAGCGCAGTCAGTCGAGCCGCTTCGGGATACCATTGATCCCAGCAAATGAGGACGCCAATCGTCCCGTAGATGGTTTTGAATGTTTTGAAACCAAGATCTCCAGGAGCAAAATAGAACTTCTCCATAAAGCCTGGGTCATCTGGAATGTGCATTTTTCGATAGAGCCCGAGATGGGAGCCGTCTGCATCAATGACGGCCGCTGAGTTGTGATAAATACCAGAAGCTCTTCGCTCGAAGAATGGAACAATGATAACTGCGCGGAGTTCTTGAGCCAGGGCTTGAAAATGCTGCACTGTGGCCCCGTTTTTGTCTTCTGCGAGCTCAAAGTGCTCATATTCTTCTCGTTTGCAGAAGTAGAGCGTATTGACGAGCTCTTGCAGGCATACGACTTGAGCTCCTTTTGAGACGCATTCTCGGATCCCGGCTTCGGCGGCTTTCAAGTTTTCTTCTTTTGCGCTTTGACAAGGCATCTGAACCAAGCCCAGTCGAATTGTTTGTACACTCATATGACTACATGATTAATACTTGGGAGTAGTTGATACGCCAAGTGAATTAGGGCCGCGTGATTCGATAAGGGCGAGTACGAATGAGCCGGCTATAGTTATCAGAATGACCAAGCTGCCCGTGCGAGTTGGAGCCCCAACACCATAAAGAGCCGTCGCTCCTCACAGCACATGCGTGACTGTATGAAACACTCACCTGACGCCAATCGGCAGTGAGCTGTACTCTTTGATTGTCTATCTTTCCGTGGGTGACCGCAATCGGTGGTTCGATGACAACTACGTCATCATAGCCAAGTCCAAGCTCTCCGTAATCGTTTCTGCCCCAGCACCAAAGTTTTTTTCCACCATTCACACCATCACTTAGCCCGCAGCTATTTGGTAAGTCGTAACTTTCCGACTCCTCGAATTTTGCAAGGTGAACCTCATTCATTGAGATGGTAGAGGTGAGGACAAAGGGCGAGTAATAAGGTGTACTTCTGGGCGTTGAGTGCCCAAATTGCCCATGGTAATTTGAGCCCCAACACACTCTTTGATTCGTGGTTGTGACACCGCACGAGTTATATGGGCCTGCGGATAAGGTATTAAAGCGGTCATTCGACTGAATCTCTAGCGGGACGGGTTGCGCCGTCGCCGAAGAAGAACCAATTCCAAGTTGACCATATAATCCACCGCCCCAACACGACACTGTTCCAGAGCTAGAGATCGCGCACACGTGATCATTACCTGCGACAACGCTCCGCCACGAACCAGTGACGTTGCTCGGTGATGTTGTGTACGTATATGCGCGTTGGTTGTGGGTGTGAGTAAGGGAGCCATTTCCGACCATGCCTCCAGACACCTGTCCCCAGCACCAAATTTGACTACGATTACCGATGGCACAACTGTGTACGGGTGAGCTTGTAATACTGTCCCATCGAATACTTGATGTCGTGCGAATTCGACGAGGCTCAAACATCGTATCGGTGTTCATTGAACCATTCGGGTTGAGGCCAAGACCAAGCTGTCCATATTGGTTTAGACCCCAACTAAAGAGAGACTGATCGGCGGCATTAATCGCGTGAGAATGCGACTGCCCAACCTCGATGTCTTGCCAGGATTGGTTTGTCGCAGTCACAATCGCAGTGGGCGTGCTTGTTGCTGCAAAGTCTCCGTCAAAGTCTTCAATCGAGGGCGCTCCCAATTGTCCATAGGCATTTGAGCCCCAACACGACACTTCGCCGCTTGTTTTCAAAGCACAAGAGTGTTCACCACCGACTGAGACTCGTTGATAACCGTCGCCAACCTTGGT
>JAYZDF010000039.1:0-31859 GCA_036337945.1 Myxococcota bacterium | reverse complement strand
ACGAGTTTATCGACGACTGGTCAACAACTTCACCATTCCAGATGAAAACGTCTTAGATATCCCGGGAATTTTATTTGCCGCGCAATCCCAGCCGCCGCCTGACGTCATCATTGCCAGCGGACCTCCGAACAGCATCTTCTTAGCCGGAGCACTTCTTTCCAAAAGATTGGGTTCCCGATACATCCTCGATTTTCGCGACCCCTGGACGGAACATCCACGCCACGCGCCACCAACCCCTATTCACACCAAACTTCATTCATTGTTCGAGACCCAGCTTCTGAAGAGCGCAGATGGAATCTCTGCCGCGACGGAGTACATGGCGCAGCGGCTCAGCCTCCTCGCCGGATCCACTATTCCAGTGCATCCGTTTTATAATGGCTACAATCCGAGTCAAACTGAGCCCGCGGCTCTTCCCTCACGCGAAAAACCGCTGGTTGGCTTTTACGGCTCATTTTATGGACTCATTGACCCAAAACCACTGGTGAAGGCTGTCGTCGAAGCCAATGCCAAACTCGAACACGCTGGATTTGATCTGGATGGTGAACTTGCGACTGCGGTCCAAGAATACGGCGCAGACTTCGAGTCCCTGGGGATGCTGACGCCGCAAGAAGCTCGCCAAAGGATGAGTCAAGCCAATGTGGTTGCGATGGTTCTGCCCGATGACCCTTCCTGGGCCTATTGTAGGACTCAAAAGCTCGCTGAATACCTGGGGTGCGGACGTCCTATTCTCTCATTAGGGCCGCCCGGAGAGGCCTCAGAGCTTATCCACGCAGAAAACGCCGGCCAATCGTTTCAACACCATCAAATCCGCGAGGCCGCGTCCGCCATTCATGCGCTTGCGGACCGACCCACAACGCCCAATCGTTCACCCGACCTCCAGTGGGAGACACAAACAAAAGAGATGGCAAAATTTGTCGAAAGGATTGCCAACCCATCATGAGCTCATCTCACTCACGCCGGCATCTGGTACTGTTCACGCAACATTTTCCGTACGGAAACAAAGAGACCTTCGTTGAACTTGAACTTCCCTATCTGGCCGAAGCCTTCGATACGGTCCGAATAGTTCCCGCTCATGTCCAAGGCGCTTCACGGAGACTTCCCTCAAACGTCGTCTGTGACGATAGTCTTGCCTCGATAAGTCCACGAGATTTGGTTCGACAAGGTGTGGCCCGGGCGAACATCCGGAGCATACTTCGTGAATCAAAGGGCTTATTAGGTGAATCAAGCAACGCACAAAGCTTCGTGGCCCGCTCGCGGCGCTTGCTTCGGTTCTTACGAGCGGCACAAAAGGTTGTTTTTTGGTTTGGACAGCAAAATCAAATCGAAGTCGAAAACACGCTTTTTTACAGTTATTGGCTGGAAGCCACTCCCGTCGGGCTCGCTTTTCTTGCTCAACAAAATCCTTCGTTGTCTTTTGTATGTCGCACTCATCGCTGGGATCTATATGAAGAACTCTATAACCCCGCCTGGTTCCCATTTCGAAACCTGGTCCTGGAGCAAACAAAAAAGATATTCTCTATCTCTGCGGACGGTGTCGAATATCTCCAATCGCGGCATCCTTTATATGGAGATAAAGTAGAACTTTCTCGTCTTGGCGTTCACAGCTTGGGCACCACGACCCCTTCTAGTGATCAGATTTTGCGAATCGTAAGCTGCTCTGGTCTTACTCGGGTCAAACGGGTCAATCTGATTATCGAAGCGCTCAACCACCTGGACCCAACCAAGAAGCCCCGCGTCGAATGGCACCATTTTGGCGACGGTCCCCTCGCCGCGCAACTTCAGGAGCAAGCCCGTACGTTACTTGGCAATTCGGTGAGATACACCTTCCATGGTCACACGCCCAATCAAAACGTTCGTCAGTTCTACGTGGAACAACCGGTCGATCTCTTTATCAACGTCAGCGACTCTGAAGGCGTCCCTGTCTCGGTGATGGAAGCACAGAGCGCGGGCATTCCTGTGATTGCTACAGATGTAGGCGGCACATCGGAAATCGTGAACGAAGACAACGGAGTCTTGATTCCGGCTCAAACCTCTCCAGAGAAAATCGCAGCTTTTATTTCAGGCTTTCTGAACGAACCTGCACAGCTTGAAGCCTTCCGCAAAAAGAGTAACGAGACCTGGCACGAATATTCGAATGCAACACAGCAGTTCGCTGCTTTTGCACATCGTCTACGCCACGAATAGGGCCTCACCCTCGCAATTCATCAACCCATTGTTTTGATGCGCCCGAAAGCTCGGGATAAAAGGAAACAAACCGCCCCTTGAGCGCTTCATAATTCTCTTCAAGATCACCGACGCATTGTAATAAATGAGACATCCGCGGTTTGCGCTGAGTAATTCGCGCGAGAGTTCGCTCTACCGCAGCAAATTCAGTAAAGCTTTCAAACCAACGATACTCCAAAATTGCGGCACGTAGTTCTTCAAATGAAGTCACGAAAGTTGGTTCTTTGGTTTCTAGAGTCTCATAGACGAAAGACAAGAAATGTCTGATCTTCCCTTGCTCTACCAAATCAAGTGCTAAGCAATGATCCCAAAACACATCCAAAGCAATCCCAGAAAAGCGTCGATTCTCGGAACGAAAAGAGCGTTTCGCAGCCTGGATGACCGAGGAGTCTTCGGTGAATCGATCGATTTTTCGGTGCAGCCGAATCGCGATTCGCTGTTCGTCGGAATAGGCATCCAAATTCTTACCCTTGACGAAATCACCCATCAAAGCGCCTTCTAATGAAGTACTGGTCACATAAGCCAAATGAAGATGGGCAAGATAATTCACGTCGCGCTCCGCACCCAAAGCGTAACACTTTATGACATAGATCATCTATTCTCACTGCGCGAAAGAATAATGTATCTGCTTAGGTGTCACCTCATCAAGACATGTGACAATCTTTTACTGTTTTCGTTGAATTAACAATTATTTGCGCGTTCAAGAGAGAATACGAACAACTCTCCTCTTTATTGCCGCGATAAAAATAATGATGAAGATTTCCCGACCATCGCTTGTTAAAGTTCACGCGAAAAACCAAACAAAGGCTCCCTCAAGACAGCAAAAAAGTGAGGCACGAATGCCACAACCTGCTATTCCTTCCTTTGAGCGCAATGCCAAAACGAGCTTTTGTCCGCCTGTCCTCGCTCGGCCATCTCAATCCACCCTATCACCTCTTCTTCATCCTTCGCTCATGAATAGCCAATTCGATGCGCAAACGGAGAAAAATAACACCCTCAAACTGAATCAAATTTATGGGGGTCACAGCCTGACAGATTTTGAGGTAACGATGCACGGATACCGTAATGTCACCTATTTTGACGTCCATAGCTGCCCTAAGCACAAAAGCTTTATTGTCACACCCGGCAAATGGACGAGGCTACAAGGGGGTTCGAAAGTGGACAGGCAGCATTCTCACAACGAACTCAAACAACTCGTCGCAGACCAAGCTGGGCTTTCATCAACAAACGGCGTCGAAACTCATCGACTCATCCTTCGAGCAGACGGCTCCTTTGCCTTTGATGCGGGAGAAAATGACAGTCTTCGGCAAGCCCTCGCCAACGCGGGCTTAGACGTAAAATCACCTCGGCGCTTGCCGGTCAATCGATGGAAACAGCTAGCGACTGGAGCTTATCAGGCTTCGTCGTCCCGGCCTCAAGCGACGACTCAAGAAGAGCAGATTCCACCTTCGGTGCTTTCTGCTTTTTCTGAACTTGGCCTCTCCAAAACAGCGTCACCCGCCGAAGTGAAAAGGCAATACCGACGACTCGCCCGACAAAACCATCCCGATTATAAAAGCGGTGACACACAAAAGATGAGCGTGATCAACTCAGCCAACACCGTTTTGCAGCGGTATTTCGAAAGTAAAAGAGGCAACGTAAATTAGAATGAAGTTCTATTGCCCAATTTGAACGAGTTCGGTGTTGTTCTCATAAAGATGACACTGCACTCGATGTCCGTTCCCAAGGTCGTGTACTTCCGGAGACTCCGTACGACATCGAGGCTCCGCGACCGGACAGCGCGTGTGAAAATGACACCCGGAAGGCGGGTTTATTGGGCTCGGAACATCACCGGGAAGAATAATTCGTTTCTTTCGTTTAGCCGGATTCGCATGGGGAACCGCTGAAAGCAGCGCTTGAGTGTAGGGATGAAATGGCTTTTCGAATAAAGCATCACTTTCGGCGAATTCCACAATTCGTCCTAAGTACATGACAGCAATCCGATCAGAAATGTGCCGAACCACGGATAAGTCATGCGCAATAAACAAATAGCTCAACCCAAATTCGTCTTTCAAATCGAGGAGCAAATTAATAATCTGCGCTTGAACACTGACATCGAGGGCCGATACCGCTTCATCACAAACAATGAAATCAGGGCGCAAAGCAATCGCTCGCGCAATACCGATACGCTGCCGTTGACCGCCTGAAAATTCATGAGGATATCGGGAAATATAGCTCGGCTGTAAGCCCACTTTGAGCAACAGGTCTCGAACTTGATCATCCACCTCACCGGCCTCACAAATCCCGTGTAGAATCATCGGTCCACCAATGATTTCACCCACGGTTTGACGAGGGTTGAGACTAGAAAATGGATCCTGAAAAATAATCTGCATATGCCGTCGCATTTCACGAAGCTCATTGGCATCCAACTTTGTCAGGTCCTTTCCGCGAAATTGGACCTCACCAGAATTTGGTTTGATCAGCTGTAATATGGCTCGCCCTGTTGTGGTTTTACCGCAGCCACTCTCGCCGACTAGCGAAATCGTCTCCCCTGGAAGCAAGTCAAAAGAGACTCCGTCGACGGCCTTGACCAAGCCAACTTGTCGACGAAAAATTCCTTTCGTTACGGGGAAGCCTTTTTTGAGTTCTCGAACCTTCAACAACGGCTCGCTCGCTATTGCATTCATGCGCTGGCCTCCGTTGAAATGGGGTGATGACACCAGGCCTGATGCTTCTCGCCGATATTGATAAGTGGCGGTTCCGTTTCACAAATTTGAGTAGCGGACTCACATCGATTACGGAATCGGCAACCGCTTGGAAAATTGAGGGGACTCGGTACCGTGCCTTCGATGGTAGGTAGTCTGGCTCCTGGTGCTGCCCTGTCGGGCAAAGACTGAAGCAACCCATAGGTATAAGGGTGATGAGGTCGTTCAAAGATATCTTCAATCGTACCTGTCTCAGCGACTCGGCCTGCATACATGACAACGACGCGCTGACACGTTTCCGCCACCACACCCAAGTCATGGGTAATCATCATAATCGCCATTTCTCGCTCGCGCTGCATTCGATTGAGCAGCTCTAGAATTTGCGCCTGAATCGTCACGTCTAAGGCTGTTGTCGGCTCATCCGCGATCAACAATGCGGGATTGCAAGACAACGCCATTGCAATCATCACCCGCTGTTTCATCCCGCCGCTCATTTGATGCGGATACTCGTCAATTCTCGTGTGCGGGTCTGGAATACCAACTTCTTTGAGCATTTGGATTGCGAGCTCACGAGCTTCTTCTGGCTCCTTCGCCTGATGCAACATGATGGCTTCGATGATTTGATTCCCCACCGTATAGACCGGATTGAGACTGGTCATCGGCTCCTGAAAGATCATCGCGATTTCATTGCCACGAATTTGGCGAAGACGTGAGTCTGAAATATCAACCAAATCAATATCGTTAAAGCGGATTTCACCGCTGACAATCTTGCCCGGAGGCTGCGGAATCAACCTAAGAATGCTCATCGCGGTGACTGACTTGCCGCAGCCACTTTCTCCCACAATTCCTAAGGTTTCGCCTTTATCGACCGAAAAAGAAATTCCATCGACCGACGGCAATACTCCGGCATCCGTAAAGAAGTGGGTCTTGAGTCCTTTTATCTCGAGTAATGCCATTCCTTAGCTCCTCAATTTCGGATCCAGCGCATCACGAACGCCCTCACCCAGTAGGTTCAGCAAACTGACTGTGGCAAAAATGGCAAAACCGGGAGCCAAGATCATGACCCAGCTACCCGTGGTTCGACCGGTGCTCAAAATCTGTCCCCAAC
The DNA here is from genome assembly GCA_036337945.1 of Myxococcota bacterium. Classification (GTDB taxonomy): domain Bacteria; phylum Myxococcota; class Kuafuiibacteriia; order Kuafuiibacteriales; family Kuafuiibacteriaceae; genus JAYZDF01. The sequence goes on along the minus strand of JAYZDF010000039.1, from coordinate 25,844 downwards.
TCGGAACCGTGATGTCTCCAAGTCCCAAGAAGCTCATCGTTGATTCGGTCAGGATTGCCGAAGCAACACCAAAAGTAGCCGATACCAGGACGGGCCCTAATGCGTTCGGCAATATTTGCTTGAAGATAATGACGGACTCTTTGAATCCGGATGCTTGTGCTGCCGCAACAAAGTCTAAATTCTTCAGTCGAAGGAACTCACCACGTACGAGGCGAGCCGGACCTGTCCAACGAACCGCCGCGATAATCGCCATGATGTGAAAGATAGACCGGTTCTCGATAAACGCCGCCACCGTCAGAATGAGAAATAAAGACGGAATAGAAATGACGACCTCAATAAGCCTTTGAATCGCTATATCGATCCAGCCGCCGTAATATCCAGCCAAGGCACCGAAAAAGATCCCAATGAGGATATAGATCGCGACGGCGAACAAACCGATAGTGAGAGAAATTCGAGTGCCGTAAACCAACCGGCTAAAGACGTCGCGACCCGCATTGTCCGTGCCTAAGAAATGCTTAGAGCTAATGCCTACGCGGACTTCCTTGAGATTAATATCTCGATAAGAATAAGCAATGAGTGGATAGACGGCCTTAACCTGCTTACCTTCGGCCTCAAGCCTTTGCTGCAGCTCAGGGTAAACAATTTTTGGTGTGCCCTTCGAGGCGGCAACAATCGCCAAGAAAGAAAGAAGCAAAACGGCTAAGGTTGCGTATGCAGCCCGCGAACGTTTGGGTTGTCTTTCTTTTCGAGGAAGCGCCGAAGTGCTTCGCCATATCCAGGCGGCCGGAAGAACCAAAATGGTTCCCGGGAACAACAAACAATTGAATGCGATATCGAGCGTGCTTTCAAAAAAGTTTCGGTCGTACAAACTTGAAAACCAAGGAAAGCTCATTTCTCCGCCGTCAACCTGCCAAATAAATGGCTTGTTGCTGATGACTAATGGCGCATAAACCGCGATAAAAAAGAGTGCGAAAATCCCAAGAAGCGCCGAATATGGGAGCGTCCGCTTCTTGAACTGACCCCAGACAATTTCGCGATACGATGGGTCTTCTTGTAAAACTGGCTTATCCATCTTTATCAATCGAAACTAATCCGCGGGTCGACAGCCGCGTAGCTAAGGTCTGAAATCAAAATCCCGACCAAGGTTAATGAACTCGCGATAACGAGAACGCCCATCACCGCATTGTAATCTCTCAAATTAATCGCGTCATACAGATAAAGACCCATACCCGGGATACCAAAAACGACTTCGATGACCACGGAACCAGAAACCAATACCGGCAGTAGAGTCCCCAACAAGGTAAGAATAGGAATCATGCCATTACGAACTGCGTGTTTCATAATGACTACAAACTCATGCAGCCCCTTAGCTCGCGCAGTACGGATGTAATCAGCTCGAATCACATCAATCACACCTGAACGCGCATATCGAGACAGCGCCGCCAAGGATACTGAAGTGTACGTTGCGATAGGCAAGACCAAGTGCCAGGTAATGTCAGAGAGATTAGATAAGGTTGTTCGATAGTCTCCGCCGGGAGAAGAGAATCCACCCGTAGGAAACCAGCCGATGGGGTCTCCCTCAGAGAGAAGCCTCAGTAGTACAGTGCCCGTAAAGAAGGTCGGCAAACTGTAGAGGATGAACAAAACCAAAGTGATACTTGCGTCAGACTTCGAACCGTTTCTCACCGCGCTGAAAATACCAATAGGAACGGCTATCAAGTACGCAAGAATTACGCTCAACATCGTGAGACTCATGCTGTACTTCAACTTGGAGACAATCGTAGGCAATACTTCACGACGGTCGGCAGTAGATACACCAAAATCTAAGGACAAAAGATTGCCCCAGTATTTCGCAAACCGGGTATCAGAAAAGAAGATACTGGCTTTCTCGCCGCCTTCATACTCATAGCGCGCACGGTTCTTTTCCCACCACTTGGCCCAATTGGCTTTGACTTCGGGTGCTCGCTGAACCGTCTCGGACTTTTTCCACCACCAATCCGCGAATTCTTGATTTCGACGCCCGATTTCCCGGTTCAGTGCTCTCGTCTTCGCATCCTCGACCCCGCGTTCGCGAAGAAACTTTGTTTTGGCAGCGGAAGTCAGATGGAGAGCTGCCAGTCTCGATAACTCGGGGTCTGAGCCATCACTCAATATAGAGATGAGATGCCGCACCATGTAATTGCCCCAGTCGTCGAGATTGTCTTGAGCCTCGATACGTACCGCTGACCTGACGTCCGTCGAATCGAGTCTGTAGGCTATCTTTAGGGCCTCTTCTATGTCTGCTTTAGTCAGTGAAAAGCGAGTATTGAACAAAATCGGTTTGTCCAAATTGAACTGTTCCTTGAAGATTCGAAAGCTCTCTCGTTGATTGGCCGATTGGCTAGATTCGCCGCTTTGCGCAGCACTATCGGACGTACCTGGCCGACCGGGCGCAACGTTCAGGACGAAAAAGATCGCTAACGAAACGAGAAAAAAAGTCGGCGGCATCAAAAGAAGCCGTTTGATTGCGTACTGAAGCATTTCTTAGGGTCGCGCTTCTCTAAAAGACATCTTCAACTTGTTTCGGTACGGGTAAATTTTGGCGAACTCAGGTTCGTTCATGTGATCCCAGTAAAGAACAGGTCGGCTGCGCTGATAAAAGAACGTATAGGGCTGCTCATCATGCACAAGCTGGTGGAACTCATGACAAAGCTTGGTCCGCTCATTCTCGTCGTAGGTGCGACGAAGCGCTTCTGCGATACGGTCTGCGTCTTTGTTCCGGAACCCGATTCGATTACTTGACTTGGTCTTGTCCGCTTCTTTGGAGTGCCACAGTTGGACTAAGTCTGTTTCCCATCCCAGTACCCAGGCACCGGTGTACGCATCGAATTCTCGGCCATTCATTTTCTTGAGCATGGTCGACCACTCAACGGCTTGCGGATTCAGCTTGACGCCAATCTGAAGCAAGTCTTCTCGGTAGATATTGGCAAGAGTGGTGTATTCATTCGAGCTGCCATAAACCAAAAGGTTGAAGCTAAACTGAATCTTTGTACCATCGACAACCTTGTCTCGGATGCCGTCACCGTCGGTATCTTTCCATCCCGCTTCTTCTAGTTTTGCTGCGGCTTTTTGCAGGTCAAACGGCCATGGCTTGACGTTCTTGTCGTAGCAATCACTCTGCTGAGCAAATGGCCCAGTTGTGAGTTTCCCAAGACCTGAAAATACGCTCTTGATCATCTCCTCGCGATTGAATGCAAGCGTCATCGCTTGGCGAACTTCCTTTTGTCTGAAAAATGGTCGGTCTGCATTCCAACCCAAATAGAAATACCCGAGTGTCGGTTGTTCCTTGAATTTGATTTTCTCGGTGCCGAGTAGTTTCCCTTTTTTATTTAGAACCTCAGTTCGGTACTGCTCCGGCTGAATCTTGGTGATATCAATTTCACCGGTCTTCAGCTTTCGAGGCCAAGCGTTTTGGTCCTTGATAATTGCAAACGACAGTTTGTCGAAGGTGGGTCGCTTCCCGTAGTATCTCTTGTTGCGAGTAAATTCTAAGCGGACGCCGGGTTCCCATTTTTCTAATTTGTACGGGCCAACACCCAGTACCTTTTGGTGATACCAGTGCTCATTGTATTTCAAGCCCCAGTTTGCATCATCAAATTTTTGGCCCGCTTCGTCGTACATAAAAAGCCATCGTGGAACAGGTGCAAAACCGTCCAAAAGAATGGGCAGATTCATGAATAGACGCTCTTTATAACGCACTCGGAATCGGTAACGATCGATGATGTCGACCCCATCGAGAGATTCAAAGTAATTACGAAGAACCGCCATTCGTCCAGATACTTGCGGGTTCTCGAGCATCTCAAATGCAAATTTAAAATCATCAGTCGTAAGCTCGTGATCACCCTTTAACCAATCGTATGTTCCAGATTCCCAATCGACTTGCGGTGTGTGCCAGTAGACTCCTTTACGAAGCTGAATCTCGTAGGTAAGACCATCATCGGGCGTAGTCACTTTGATGGCGAGACCAGGGGTAAAAATTGACGGATTATCGAAGCGGCGTTTCGCTAACATTTCGGTCGTGTATTCGGTAATCTCCGACACATCTGCCGCATTTGAGGAGTAATAGTTCAGGCTGGGAGGGTCTGAACCAATAATGCCTCGAAAGGTTCCTCCGACTACGGGGCGAGCACCTCCAGGTAAGCCAGATTCTGGTCTTTTCAAAAGGTTCTGAGGATCTTGAAGAGCCTCTTCTTCTTCTGAGGCAGGAGATGCGTTAGTCGCAACCGCCTGCGCCACAGGAATTCCACCTTCGCTAACTTTTTCGCTGAGTTCAGCAATGGCCTTTCGGTTGGAAATCATCCCTTCCTCAAGGGCGTTCAGCTGGGCAATGTTGATTATGCCAATGATCACCAGACAGAGCAGGCAAAACATGACGAATGCAGAATTTAGCAGTTGTTTCATAGATTAGACCTTTTTGGGTAGCGTCAAGCGTCCCGACCGCTCTTTATCGCTCCGCGACGGGGGCTATCGCAGGGTCAATGTTTTGCCAAGTTAATCAAAATCACTGGGATTCTACCTGCGCGCTTTCCGGTGAAGCAGGAGACCTAGCCAATCCGTAAGTGATTGATATTGTTGCTAAAGACTCTAAAAGCCTCGTCTAGCGATAGATACCCTGCCTACAAGATCCGCGACTTTGGTGGACGGGATTTTACATTTCAAAAAACGATCACAGCAGCAGTCGGAGACTAATTGCTCAGGATAATATCGGCAATTTTCTGCCCGGCCTGGCCATTTCCAAATGGACCCGTCATTTCCGCTTCTCCCAGACCCGGACTTTGAACGATCTCATCGACTGCCGCGTGAATCTTCTGTGTGTCTGCACCGACGATTCGATTTGCACCTGCCTCGACCGTTTCGGGCCATTCCGTCTCATCTCGCAAGGTGACACATGGCGTAGCAACAAAGTACGCTTCTTTCTGCATTCCACCGGAATCCGTCAAAACCAGGTCCGCGTCGGCCATTGCCACGAGTATTTCCTTGTAACTCATCGGCGCAACGATTTCGATATTGTTACCGACCAGTGAATGAAGACTGTCGTGACTTTCAATCACCTGTTTCGTTCGGGGATGCAGGGGCAAAACGACTGGTTTAGGCATAGCGGAGAAAGCGCTGAAGATATTGTGCATGCGAGACAGATCATTCGTGTTTTCTGGGCGATGCACTGTTGCAAGGATATACGAATCATCACGAAGACGAGGAACATCTTTGCGAGCACTTTCGAGGTTGAACAATACAGAATCGAACATGACGTCACCAACAAAGTGAACGCCGCGCGTTCGACCCTCTTTTTTAAGAAGTGATACCGCATTCTGGGTTGGACATAATAGCAGATCAGATACCTGATCGGTCACGATGCGATTAATCTCTTCCGGCATCAACCGGTTAAAAGAACGTAGCCCTGCCTCAACATGAGCGATAGGGATATGTAATTTTGCAGCGACCATCGCCGCCGCAACCGTAGAATTGGTGTCTCCATAGACCATCACTATATCGGGCCGTTCATCCATGAACACCTGCTCAAGAGCGATCATCATCCGAGCAGTCATTTCACCGTGGAGTCCACCCGAAATGGATAGATTGTATTTGGGGTCAGGGATCTGGAGTTCTTCAAAAAACCTTTCGCTCATACCATAATCAAAATGTTGTCCTGTGTGGACAATCGTCTCCGTGGCTCGGTCTTGAAGTGCTCTTGAGAGCACGGCGCACTTGATGAATTGCGGCCGCGCACCTACTACAGTGAGAATGTGCATCGGCAAGCAGCTAACACAGAACGATATGGAGTGACCAGTTGGAAGACAAATCTCTGATGTTGCACAATTCATGAGCTATTTCATACACTTGGCATACTAAACTCTGTCAGTTCGGTGATATCCTCGTCGTTTGACAAGGCTCATCCCTTTTGGCATCAGATTCAGCCATGGACATCTGCATGCTTGTGTCTAACGACGTGAAGCGAGACCCTCGTGTGCGAAAATCGGCACAATCTCTTGCGGAGGCTGGTCACAAGGTCGGTGTCATTGGTGTTTGTTATCGGGGACAAGCCACCGGCTGGGAACTGCAGCCCGAAGGCTTCTACGTCAAACTTGTCGCTTTGAACCAGAGTACGCGAGCCCGCGTCAAGAATGCACTCGCGAGCGCTTCACCAAGCGCTTACCAGCGTCTGACAAAAGCTTATCGATGGGCTCGCAAAATTCCCAGAGGTGAGAGCGCAAACGTAAAAGGTGCAACATCCGCTCCTTCTGCAAATGACGAAATCGCAAATAAAGACGAAGCACGACGCCGAGTCGTCCAAGCCGCGGTCAGAAATCGTCTCGCAAGACAAAAATCACTGACAAGTACGTTGTTTGAAGCAGCAATTCAAACCTGGCCGAGTGTCATCCATTGCCACGATTTGGATACTCTCGAAGCCGGCATTCGAACCTCCAATATCACGGGATGTTCGGTCGTTTTTGACGCGCACGAAATTTGGTGGCAACAACACGCTGAAGACGAAGCCGTTCCTGAATGGAACGACTACTTCGAAGAAATCGAATCGAAGTATATTGTGCAAGCCGACCTCGTCATCACGGTTTGCGACAGCATCGCGAATTTCTTCATGGATAAACACGGAATACCCAAGCCGACGGTAGTGAGAAACGCGATACGGCTCACCGCTGAGCAAAAGGCGGAGCAGACGGATTTGCGTCCGAGCGAGTCTCCGGTTGAAGTTCTGTTCCACGGTGGTTTTGCGTACAATCGAGGACTAGAAGAGTTATTGGAAGCCGCAAAAGCTTTTGTGAACGCTAAGCTCATCCTACGAGGCTTCGGCTCCCTAGAAAATCAACTCAGAGAATATATAGAAAAAAATAATCTCGAAGACACGGTCGCCTTTTCACCCCCGGTTCCTATGTCTGAGGTGGTACAAGCAGCCAGTACTTCGGATATCGGCATCATCCCCTACAAACCGGTTTGTTTGAATAATAGATATTCTACACCAAACAAATTATTTGAATTCATGACCGCGGGATTGTCTGTCGTTGCGTCAGACCTTCCTGAACTCAAGAAAGTCATCGAGTCCGAAAAGATAGGCCTTACATTTGAAGCAGGTTCCGCAGAATCGATCGCAACCGCGATCAATACGCTTGCATCCGACCCAGAACGCGTCACCAAGATGAGAGCAAAAGCGCGCTCCGCTGCTCAACGCCGGCATAACTGGAATGTAGAGGAAAAAAAGCTCGTCAGTGCCTACAAACATATTCCAACGCCAAAGGGACTCTCGAGAATCTGGAAAATTCAGCACGCGGTTCGGCAATACTTATAGTCTCTAGGTTGAAGCTGATTGTGGCTTGTTATGCTTAGTGAGTTCAAGTAGGCTCACTCCAGTTTGAAAACGCAATGGCAACACCGGTATGCCGACTACCTTTGCGTATTCGCGTTATTTAGTCTCGTTCTTGTTGCTTTCGGCCAAGTCATCGGAAACGAACAAGGTTTATTCTTTCGCGATACTTCCAGTGTATTTAAGCCGCTTTACTTTGCGGCGAAAGAGACACTGTTAGATGGAAGAATTCCCGCGCATACCCAATGGAATCCCAATGGCATTCCTTTAGAACAAGCGACGGCAAACGGCTTCTGGATGCCTACTTCCTTGATTCTTCTCCTTGGAGAATTTGGTATATTCTATGACTGGTTCGTCATTTCGCACTTTATTCTTTTAGCTCTCGGTAGTTACATTTTTGCTAGGCAATGCTTATGTTCACCGTCAGAAGCATTTCTTGCGGCGGGCGTAGCAAGTCTTGCAGGGCCCTGTCTCTCGCTTGAAAATCTGCTTGTCGCAGCCCAAGGACTCGCTTTCATTCCTTGGATGTTCATTGCGCTGCGGTCTGTGTTCGAATCTCCATCAATGAAGAGCTCCGCCGCATTAGGACTCACGACAGGGTTCCATTTGATGGGACTTATACCTCCGTTCTTATTCATTCACATCTTCGGTTTCGCGCTTATGTATTTGTGGCTCAAGCCTCAAATCAATACGAAATTTGCTCTTTCACTTGTATTTGCGGCAGTACTCGCGGTCGGCGTTGCCGCCGTTGATTTATTTCCATTCGTAATTCGTGGTTTATTGGAATCAACACGGGGTCGCGGCTTCACTTACGAAGAGGCGAGCAGTTGGGCGTTGACGTTATCACAAACGATTGACCTTTTCGCTCCTGGGTTCTGGACGTTCCCGAGCGCACCGCAGCTATCGGCGCCGCGTATGACTCCATACCTGGTCTCCCTTTATTTTGGCTCTCTGCTCACCCTGCTCATTTATATAGTGCCCGCAAATCTTCGTGCCAAAAAGCTCACGCTGTTTGGAATGATGGTGCTAATGCTCACCATAGCATTCGGCGCTACTACGCCAATACATAAAATTGTCAACCAACTCCCGCTTTTGAAAAGCAGCCGGTTTCCGATCAAATTCATGATTCCGTTATCCATCGGTTTTGCGGCTCTATCGCCGCTGCTGTTGAGGTCCTATCGAAAGAACCGCCCGTACATCATCATCCCTATCATCGTTCAGTTAATTATGATGGTTAGTCTGTATTCAATGATGCAGAGTTCGTCCGCTTCTGACTATCTCGCAAGCCAACTTTCTGCGAGAAGTGACTATCCATTTCCTGTCGGTTTTAAAGCGAAGTTTTTACCATTTCTCGCCGTCGATGAAATGATATTATCTCTAAAGCATAGCCTGCTAGCTCTGACAGCACTACTCATAATCAGTAGCATAGGACTGACGAAGCGCGTGCATCGAGGTTTCGTAGAGTGGGCCGTCGTGGGACTTATTCTCTTGGACCTCGCATTGGCGGGACAGCAAACAATTGTAGGTGCTAACGTTCGCGAGGCGAGGTTGCCAGAAGATATGCGTTCAATGATCGCAAGTCCTCAAAAGAGAGTCTTTACGGCGACACCGTTTGGAAAGCGCGCAGACATACCACGAGATACATCCAAGAGCCTTTTTCATCTCGCAACCATCTCGATGAGGAAACGAGGCGAGCACGCATTTCGAGGCGTTAGACTCCTTCGAGATATTGACCCCGACGGTCAAAGTAACCCATGGCTTGCACTTGGTTTTTCTTTGTTCGAAAAAGCGAACACAACCCAAGCGCAGACACTTCTTGGGAGGCTGGGAGTTGGCTGGCTTTCAACTTGGTACCCCGATCGCCAACCGAATACGATCAAATACGAAATAGGAAAAGAACAGCCGCAATACCTGGTTCCGGTTGAACTAGTGAGAAATTATGTGCGCGCGTATCCTAATTGGCGCGTATTCGATTCGAAACAAAAGTTCGATAAAAAAAGTCTACTTCAAGTAGTCACCGCGACCTCATCATGGGATCAAGCACTGATCTTCGACACTGAGTCAAGCATAGCGACCTCCACTAGCAGCGAGTGTCGCCCGCAAGTTAAGCTGATTGATTTTTCGGATATCGGGGCAGATATAAAATCTGAGAGTTCTTGTGAGACAGTCGTGGTCTTGCTTGAAGTTTCATTTCCGGGATGGAAAGTTTCTATTGATGATGCTCCAGCGAAGCTGCTGAACGCAGAGCTCGGTTTTATGGGTGTGAGAGTTCCAGCTGGAAGTCATCAGGTACGTTTTCATTACGAAGCACTCACCCCTCGATTCTTGCGGTGGAGCGCCTTAGCTACGGTATTCGGCATAATACTCATGCTCACTCCCAGGCGCAGAAAAGAAAGAGCCTCGACATAGCTGCCCATTCGGAGCGAAGAAGATTAGGTCGCTGGCGAAACTTCTTGATCGAACGGTTCGTATTTCCCGAGGTTAAGATTCCATCGAGAAGCTGAGCGCCTTAAAGCGTTTACACACTGTTCGCTCACACATAGTATCTTTATCTCTTCTTGGGTAATCTCGTCGTCTATGCCCCGTTTACTGATTTCATAGAGTACATGAGCCATTCTTGTAAGCCACTTGGCCGAATCATTTTCGATGCTTCCGCGATACCAACCGAGATCATCATGCCCTGGGTGATGTGTCACTGCCCCCAGTCGCACCAGGTTTCGACCAATTTCGACCGGAAGAGGAATATCGAAAGAACCGTCCTTGTGAATATGTGCAAGCTCTCGTTCACCAACAAACAGACCAACTGTACTTCGTCTCGCTTTACGGAGCACGAGATCCTCAAGAGATTTCACGTCTTTTAGTAATTCTGAAAGCGATTGAGAATTACGCTCTGAATTCATCATGTCGATTGCTTCGTCTATGCTAATGACTTCTGATTTATCCGCAGTAAGTTCACTCTTCGGCTGAGTAATTGTGCGCAACCACCGGACTGCGAAAAGAGACGAAATGACCGAGGCTGTGACCAAGCCAATAAATACACCGTTTATTCCTAGATAGTGACTGCCTATCCAGGCTGCTGGAACAGCAAGCACGATCGTTCGAAGAAGAGAAAGCCATGTCGAGCGAATCGCGCGGTCGACGGCATTAAAGGTTGAAGATGCGACTAGAACAACCGCGAGCCCCGCATACCCGATCGGAATGATTCGCAAGTACAAGGAGAGCGCTCGTAGTACTTCGGGTTCGTCAGTAAAAATCGAAGCAATCAATTCAGCCGCAACGAGCAAAACGGCGAGCGAGCCGAGACCCCACAAAATCACAAATTTCAGGGCCAAACGGACAGCCCGGGATACTCTGTCGCCCAAATGAGCGCCCCAATTTTGACCAATAAAGGGGCTCAGTGCACCGCAAAGCGCCGACGGTGCCATTAGGATAAGTGCATCTACCCTTGCTCCTATACCATAAGCGGCGAGAGCTTCATCGCCGTGAACCGCAACCACTGTGGTGATCAAAGCAACCGCAACTGGTCCTAATACGTTGGTTACGGTTGCTGGCAGTCCAACAGACAGAATCTGATGCCATGACTGCTTAAGTCTTCCAAAAGACGGAGGCGTGAAATCAACCAATTTCAACTTGAACACAAGTACTCTAAACGCAAATAGCATCCCGAATATTCTTGCCGCTAAGGTGGCATACGCTGCGCCTTCGAGACCCATAGCTGGTACAGGTCCCCAACCATAAATGAACAGCGGGTCGAATACAGCATTAGTGATCGCCGCAATGAGCATGACGTACATTGGCGTCTTCGCGTCTCCATCGGCGCGCAACGCCCCGTTGGCAATCAGTGGAACGATCAAGAATATGACGCCGAGGAACCAAATCGTCATGTACCGCTTTACGATAGGAATGAGTTCTTCTGATGCGCCAAGTGCGCGAAATATAGCGCCCTGCGCGTACACGCCTACGACTGATACGAGAATGACGAGAAACAACCCCAGATATAAAGCATGAGTTGTGATCAGCTTGGCCTCAGCCCTCTTCCCCTGCCCTAGCTGACGAGCCACCGCGGTGGAGGTTCCGATCATGATGCCAAACGCAATGTTGCTGACAATTCCGACTACCGGAAAGGTAAACGTCATAGCTGCCAATTCATCGGTGCCCAGCTGACCAATCCAGTAGGTATCAATGATATTCACCATGATCATAAATACGAGTCCAAGCGCCATCGGCATCGCCAGGCGCTTTAGGGAAGTGTCAACGTCCCCTTCGAGAAGGCTCGGTTTTTCAACTGTTGCTGCCAAGATATTCTCCTTACTATTGGACCTATTTGAGCGTAAAACTCAGTCCGGCTGTGGTTCTGACGTCAAAAGGCTCTACGCCCACCAGCCCCACTGAGCGATAATTCAAAAGCGTTGATAATCGAAGTCCTAGAGGGCCAAAAAGTCGAACATTCGCAGAAGCATCGAGAATCGCGCGGAAATCCCCCGGATTGGTTGGGTCAACAAATCCATTGAAGAGATATCGAAAACTCAAAGGTGATTCCTTCACACGGAACCAACCGTTGGACTGCACGGCGACTCGAAAGCCGCTCAAAGTTCGACCGTCATTCGAGACTTCCGGCGTAGGCATGAATTCGTCAGAGCTGAATGTGCTGTGCTCAAACGCTCCGCCTATACTGATTCGCGCCAAGAAATTTCGACTTCTCACCGGAGTGTATCCAACATTGAGACCCGCGTTCATTCGATGGTCGATGGCATAGAGTTGGGACGATTCGTAACGAATGACTGGCATCAAAAAGAAACTCTTATCAAAGTACCAAAACGGGATCGCAATGAGGCTTAAGTCATCACCCACTCGTCGGTATTCTTCTGTCCCTCTAGGTTTCAGCCAAAACCGAAATCCCATCGCTATGAAATCGTAGCCGAGCGTATCCGAGTTATATGCATGATGAAGTCTTCCATTAAGCTGAACCTGATTTAGGTTCCCGGAAAAAAAGCTTCCTCCGCTACTTACTCGTAGTGAGTATTTCGACTGTTTCTCATTAGCCTTTTCTGACGCGTGGCTTTCAGTATTTTCAAACAGGAGTACTGTTAGAATTACGGGAAGCAAGACGAACTGCTTACATGGACTCACGCTGCGGAGAATAAGACGGCAAGCAGTTAGATGACAGTTCTAGGAGCAAAATTCTCCTCATTTGGCAGCTACGGAAAATGACGAGAAACCTCTCCTGAGCGGAACAAGGAAACGAGTGAGAAAATAAAAGCGGACCGATGAAACCCTTATCCTTTGACGGACACAGAATAAATGATGGCCAGGAAATATTTATCAACAACGGCAAAACAAAAAACACAATAAATACAGACACATAGAAAACCACTAACAAATCATCTCAATCATTCATTTATCGAGAGATGTTTTTGGTTTGGGCATTGGGTTCAAAGGCAATCGTAGGTATACACGCGGCAAATGACAAAAATCCGTGCCTTCAAATCTTTAAGACCTGCTTCCGGGCTAGAATCGACCATCGCCTCAAGACCCTACGACGTACTTTCCTCTGACGAGGCTCGAGCCGAACGTGAAGGCAACGATAAGTCCTTTTACCGAATCATTAAGCCAGAGGTCGACTTGTCTCCCGATATCGACTCTCATTCAGAACAAGCCTACGATCAGGCGGCGGCAAATCTTGGTGAGTTTATCGAGAAAGGGTGGATGGTTGAGGACCAACAACCGAGTCTATATTTTTACCGTCAACGTATGGGTGATATCGACCAGACAGGCCTCGTTTGTGTGAGCGATATAAACGACTACTTCGAAGATAATATTAAGAAGCACGAGTTTACACGCCCACAGAAAGAAGAAGACCGAATTGCTCATATGTCTCGCATCGGCGCACACCCTGGTCCGGTTTTTCTTTCACACCCGCATCATACAGGACTAAAAGAGATTCGAGATTCGTGGAAGGCATCTCATGAACCAACTTTCTCTTTTACTGCCGATGACGACGTTCTTCACGAAGGATGGGTAGTTGATGATGCAGAAATTATCTCGCAAATTCAAAACCTGTTTGAAAGCGACATCCCCAAAACCTATATCGCAGACGGACATCATCGTTCGGCTGCGAGCGCCAAGGTTGGACAACGAATTCGAGAAGAAAATCCGGATGGAGATAAAAATGCGCCGCATAACTTCTTTCTCTCGGTCATTTTTGACGAAAACGACCTTTCTGTCTGGGATTACAATCGCGTCATCAAGGATCTGAACGGAAACACAGAAGAGGAGCTACTAGAAAAATTAGGTGCAGTATTTGAAGTCACGAAGTCGAACCACCAAGTAAAACCGACTGAATCCTATCATTACGGCATGTACCTGAGCGGACAATGGTATGAACTAAAACTGAAGACCCCTCCAGGAACTGAGGACCCTGTCGCCTGCCTAGATGTCAGTGTATTGAGTGCTGAAGTTTTGGCAAAATTACTTGGTATTGAAGACCAACGAACCAGTGATCGTATCGACTTTATTGGAGGCATTCGTGGCATGGATGAACTTGAAAAACGAGTCGACTCGAAAGAATGGAAGCTTGCTTTCAGTATCCATCCTGTGACAATGCAGCAACTCATGGCGGTCGCTGAGGCCGGTGAAGTAATGCCCCCTAAATCGACTTGGTTTGAACCAAAACTTAGAAGCGGACTCTTCGTACATCGATTTCGAACCTAGCCAGACGACGGTCGGTTTTTGGGCGACGGCAACATGAACAAACTCAAGCCGACGAAACGAAAACTCAATATTATGCCGTAAAATGGCCTTCGACAGATTTAGCAAACAACTGCATTCCGAGCTCTGCGTCTTCTAGCGTGAGATCAAGAGCGGGACGAAGTCGCAGTGTTCTTTCTCCACTACCGAGGATCAAAAGCCCCGCTTCGCGAGCCTTTTCCATAACCGTATCACGGTCCTCTGTTGAAGGTACGTCGCAGGCCAAAATCGTTCCGATTCCTCTCGCGTTTGTCACTTCGTCACACCGATCGCTCAAAGCTTCGAGTTCAGACACAATGAAACTTCCCACTGTCTTGACTCGTTCGAGGAGGTTCTCTTCCTCAATAATTTCGAGATACCGAGTACACCGCACAAAATCCACTAAATTACCCGTGAACGTGCTGCTAATGCGTGAGCTCGTATGAAAGACAGATTCTACTTCATCGAGACGTTCAGATGCCATCACTCCGCCTGTCTGACATTTTTTTGCGAAAGCAACTAAATCTGGTTTCACATCAAGTTGCTCGTAGTACCACATGGTTCCTGTTCCACCGAGTCCCGTTTGAACTTCGTCGAAAATGAGTAAGGAGTCGCGCGAATCACAAATCTTCCTGAGCGCCGCGATGAATTCTGGCCGAAAATGTCGGTCTCCACCTTCACATTGAATCGGCTCTATAATGATTCCCGCGATCGAGTCGGCGCCATGCCGAGAATAGGCTTGATCAATTTCATAAAGAGCTTTTCTTTCAGCTTCAATCAACGATTTTTGGTTTTCTTCTGTTTGAGGAAATTCGCGCGCTGGACCGGGAATTCTCGGCCAATCGAATTTTGGAAAGTACTGCGTCTTCCTCGGGTCAGCCGTGTTCGTCAGTGATAACGTATATCCACTCCTGCCGTGAAAAGCGTGACTGAAGTGAATGATGGACATGTCTTTCGCAACCTGACCAGAAGCCATGTTCTTTCGCGCTTTCCAATCAAATGCGGCCTTCAAGGCATTCTCGACGGCGAGCGCGCCACCATCGATGAAGAACAAGTGCTTCATTCCTGGTCCCATAGCTTTTGTTCGAAAAGCCTCAACAAACTCTGCGTATAATCTTGTGTACGTGTCACAATTGCTTGGCTTGAAGCGAGCAGCATCAAGTAGGCGCTTGATATACGCTTCATCTCGCAACATCGGATGATTGAATGCAACCGGTCTCGATGCGTAGAATGTGAACATATCGAGGTAATAGCGATCACCCATCGAATCATACATCCACTGACCGTGACTCTTCTCAAGATCCAAGACCATTGAGAAACCGTCAGTAAGAATCGCTTTTTGTAAAGTCTCATGAACCTGGCTTGGCTGAACCTGCATGATGGTAGAATCCTAGAAAACAAACTGCTTGTCACATGTCTGGACCTAGTTCCTAAAACAATGTTTAAGAGTTATGAAGGATTCACGGAGTAGAGGTATGGAAGCGATGCGTCATTGCGTTCCGAGAGCCCGATGAAAACCCTTTAAAAGTGCTATGAGTAAGAAAGATCGTCCCTTCAATAATCCTTTTTACGACGCGGCAAAGTCGCTGAAAAAGAAGATCAAAAATGATCGCAAACGGGCTCAAAAAGACGTGCTGAAGAGAGTCGAGAAAAAGTCTGAGCCTTCGCAATCGGAGGATGAGCTCGCCTTCCTACGAGCTTTCGGTGATGTTGAGCCTCAAAAAGATGATGGTCGCGGTTTGGTTACTCGCCCTCTACCACCCGGTCATGCGCGACACATCCATATTCACGATGAGGAAGCAGAAACTCTTGCAGAGTTAGCAAGTTTGATTGACGGGACAGGGAAATTCGATATCAGCGACTCAGATGAATTCATTGAAGGCTGTGCTGAAGGACTAGACCGTCGTATTCTTAGAAAACTAAAGGCGGGTGATTATGCTCTAGGCGCGCATTTAGATCTGCACGGAATGAATCGAGACGAAGCCTTCGATGAAGTCGTGAAATTCATCAATAAATCGAGATTAAGTGACAAACGTTGCGTCTTGATTGTTCACGGTAGGGGACTCAATTCAAAGGATAATATACCGGTCCTGAAAAGATTGCTAAAGAACTGGCTTGAACGAGGCCGAATCTCGAAAAGCGTGCTCGCTTTTTGTACCGCTTTACCTCATGACGGAGGTGCTGGCGCCGTATATGTCTTACTGAGGCGGTAATGACTAAACAGCAAGACAAGCATACAGAAGAGCAAAACAGTGGTCTAACCAAACCTCCTCTCTCTTATGGATTTCGAGCGTCTTTTGTTTATGCAACGAACGGACTGCTTAGAACACTTTGTACCCAGCGGAATATGAAAATTCACTGGGTCGCGGGACTCGCAGTCATGCTGGTTGGCATGGCGCTACCACTCGAACTAGCATCGCGAGCGACCCTTTTATTCTGTGTGTTTCTAGTCATCGCGATGGAAGTCCTCAACACCGCGCTTGAAGCATTCGTTGACTTGCACGTTGAAGAGTTTGAGAAGAGTGCAATGGTCGCAAAAGACGCCGCCGCTGCCGCTGTACTGATTTTTGCTGCCGGAGCGGTCATCATATTTGCGGATGTTCTCATACATAGATGGGATATGGTCTCCGAAAATCCTGATGCGGTACTTAGAACCACACTTTGGGGTGTTCCTGTCCTTGCAAGTTGTTTTGCAATTCTTTTCTCGAAGCGCAATATTTTCATAATTTTAGGATTCACAATCGTTGCTATCGGACTCCTGAGCTATTTAGTCTTCCATTCCCGCGACGAGGTTTTCAGCTTGGGCGCGCTCAGCTTTTTGGTCGTCGCTGCTACCGCCAAAATCCGAGAAAACACACTACTCAGCCACGAGTAAACAAGACACCTAAACGACTTGACCGCGTTGTAGCTTTGCCCTTCCCGCGAAGGTAAAGTATGCGGCTAGACCGAAAATATTAAGCATGACTAACAAGAAACGAAGTGTGTCATCTGCAGAAGATTGTCTGACAAACGACTCAATGAGCGCAGCGTAAACGAGGAGCACCGCCGATAGAGCAAGGCAGACGACCGCATCTCTGCCTTTTTTCGCGACTGCATCTTTTCGCGTGTATTCATCCGGACGTAAAACAGCAATTCCAAGCTGTAGCCCTCCTGCGGCGGCAATACAGATAGCGGCAAGTTCAGGAATCGCATGAGGAAGTACCCAAGCCAAAAAGCTCGAATCAAGGCTTTGTTGATTGAAAATGGCAGTAAAGCTTCCCAAAAGGGCGCCATTTACGAGCAAAATAATAATCGTCGGAAATCCAAAAAATATACCAACGCAGAAAGCAGACATCGCAGCACGAAAATTATTGAAAAACAGTGCCGTGAAGAAGAACGTTTGCTCTGCTGTCACCGCGCCACGACCTGAGGTCAGAAATTCACTTCGCACGGCTGAAGACACAATTAGTTCGCGCAGATAGTCCCTCGGATACATTGGTCCGACAAACATGTAGGCGAATTCATGGTCACTCCGAGTAAGAAAAAATCCGACAATAAAACCAAGAAGAAGCATCGTCCAACTGACAAGTTGAAGTTTGAGCGAGTCGCGAAATATTCTTGCAAATCCGCCAGTAAAGAGAGCTTTGAAGGCTAGAATAAGATTGATTTTTGCAGGAAAAAGGACATTGTGACCTCTTTTCACGAGCGAGTCTAAAAACCTTAAACGAGATTCGTTACCTGGTCTCATTCGAGCTCGAGCAAGTTGGGCAGTCACCTTACGCTGCAAAGAGAAAAGAGTATTGGCGTCTTCGACACTGAGTGATTTTGTCACCCCTTTCTCAAGGTCATTTAACAGGTCGTCAAACGCTTTCGCGTCTTTCGTGTCCGTATCACCTCGAAAAACCTCCTTCATCTCGTGTATACATACCACATTCGTGAGACGTTTCGTCGAAATACAAACTCCTGAACAGGTCACACTTCGCTACGAGCTTGCGGGGCCAGGGAGCCGTATTGCAGCAGGTATCATTGATCTGTTCATTATCTGGACTGCAATCGGACTTATCGCAGCGGGGCTATTCGCTTCTGGGCAAATAAGCATCTCACTAAGCGAGATCAACGCAGGCGAGATGCCCGCGAGTTTCACACAGTTCGCGTTCATCACCATAGGGATCTCGATATTTGTCCTGAACATATTTTACTTTATCTTGTTCGACTATCTGAACTCGGGCCAAACAGTAGGAAAACGTAGTTTAGAAATTCAAGTGAAAAGCTACACGGGACACGCAGTTAGTATTGAATCAGCATGTGTACGCAACTTTGCTAGGATTCTGGATGTCTTACCTGGCTTGTACCTCGCTGGTCTAGTCTCAACGCTCGTCACACGACATCATCAACGCATCGGTGATCTCATGGGCGGAACGGTGGTCATTCGAAGACGAAAAATATCTTCTGTCTTAGAACTTTTCGCAGGCGAAACCTATGCGCAGCTCGACAACCCGAAGTTCGCACTAGACTACACTCAGATTATGACTCTTGACTCAGGCATACTCACGCTGCTCGAAGAGTACTTTCGGCGCGCAAAGCAATTGTCAGAATCGGAAAGGAATCAACTAAGAGCAGTTCTCGTGACGCAATTCAGCCCTCTGATAGCTAGCGGCGAAATATCGAATAACGAAGCGGACGTTTTTCTGAAGGAACTTTATTTATGCGTAAGAGACCACTGGACGAATCAAATGAGTTAAACTGGGTCCATTTGACCGCGCGATCCCTGTGATTGAGCGAGCAAATAAATAAGAGTTACCGCGTAAAAAACCACGTAAAAGAGCGATAAATTCGTGAGCAAGACGGGCATGCTTCCTCGACAAGCGTGTGATATAGATCTCACAACCGATTAAGTATTTGAAATCACTAAACAAACTTGCTCTTGGCGTATCTGGCTTGTCATGTCAGACTTCCAACAGTAAGCGCGAATGCGAGACGACGGCAAAAATAGAAAGCCAGACAACGTGGAGACCGATCCCGCTGTTGAAACGACGAACAGCGGTTCTCATCCACGGAACACTACCTCAGGTGGGCAGCCGGACATGTCGATAAGCGGCAGCATGGGAGCTACTCATTCGAAGCCTCGCTCTCATACCGTAAATCAACGACAACCAAGTTCACACCTACCCTCTGCGCAGGCGATTTATATCAACGACCGATATCGAGTGGAAAGGGAAATTGCGCGCGGTGGTATGGGACGTGTCTACCTTGCTACTCAGCTTCCGCTCGGTCGTCCTGTAGCGATTAAAGTTCTTCGCTCCGAGTTTACGGATGGTGACCCTAAATTTCCCAAACGTTTTTTCCTCGAAGCATCTGTTTCTTCTCAATTAGTTCATCCGAATATAATCACTATCCATGACTATGGTGAGACCGATTCCGGCGACCTATTCATGGCCATGGAATTTCTGGATGGGGTTTCATTATCATATTACGTGAAAAAATATGCCCCACTTGAAGGCGAACTTATCGCGCATATCGCCATACAGATCGCACGCGCTGTAAGGGTTGCACATAAGAGCAATGTTATTCACAGAGATTTGAAGCCCGGTAATGTCATGGTTGTACCTCGTGGCGAGGACGATCATTACATCAAGGTTCTCGATTTCGGACTCGTGAAAATGTTAGAAAAACCGAAGCTGGATGTCGACAGCTTACCGCCACCGGAGGAGATCGACCCAGACGACGACGAGCACCCCGTAAATCTTACAAAAGCTGGGGTCTTGCTCGGCTCACCTCGTTACATGGCCCCTGAGCAAATCAGAGGCGAAGAGCTCGACGGAAGGACGGACATTTACGCCCTAGGTGTGATTCTATATCAAATGCTCGCCGGCCAATCTCCATTCATGGGAAAGACGAGCATCGATGTGATATATCAGCATATCCACCATTCGGTACCACCCATCTCAGGTGTTGAGCACGACCGAGACTTGGAAGCCATCGCACGAAAGTGCTTAATGAAAAACCGTGACCAGCGATATTCCTCAATGTCCGAAGTCATTAATGAGCTCAAGGAAGTTCAGAGAAAATACGGAGCTACGACCGAACGAACCTTATCATCGACTTTTGGCACGAATGACTTACCAGAAGTCACACCGAGCTCTGAAATCAACTCAAGCACGGGCTCCGTTTCTGGTAAAGTATCCGCCAGTCACAACCAAGCTGAAGCGGCATTTCAAGACTCTAATTTTGCCCCTGAACCAACTCCGACGAATTCAATGCAGTTTTCGGTCAAAGAAAACAAAAAAAGCCGCTCAAGCCTTTATGTTGGGCTCGCGGGACTACTCATTGCGTTAAGCCTTATCATAGCTTTCACTTCAAAAGAGGAAGGTGCGTCGGTCACAACTATTTCTCATCCAGCGCCCGCAAAACCAAAAACGGTCGTCACCCCTGAGACCGACAAGAAATTGGTACAAAGCAAAGTTACGTTTGATTCGAAGCCACAAGGAGCAGAAATCTACCTCGATGACGTACTCCTTGGCATAACTCCGTTCGCAACAAAGTTACCCTCGAGCGAAGATGTACGTTCTGTTACCTTTAGACGCAAAGGCTTCAGAGAATTAACGCAATCTCTTGTCATTGGGAAAGACGAGAATAATCTAAGTGTCATTCTCGAACAAATCACCCAGCCCACTCCGCGAATTCCAAAAAGACGAAAACCCACTATAAAACGCCGCGCGAAAGACCTATCAAAAGACAAAAAAGACGTGCTAGAGCCCAAAAAAAGCAAGGCAAAGCCCAAAAAAGCGCCAGAAGACTACCGCAATAATCCGTATTGAGGTCAAAATCCATAAAAAGCGGTTCGTGAAGTGGACGAATCATTCATTCTAGATGAATCTTAGCTTGGCGAAAATCACTATGAAGAAGCTTGTTTCGATAATATTTGTCGCTACCCTTTTGCTAACGAGCTCTCGAGCATTGGCTGACGCAAGGAGCCAAGCTCGCCGCTTTTTCCAGCAAGGTATCGAACTACTAAAGAAGGGAGAGCTGACGGAAGCAATAGAATCTTTCGTTTCCGCAAACGAGATCCTTCCGCACCCAGATGTGCAGTACAACATTGCACGAGCTTGCAACGATGCAAAACGTTATACAGAGGCTATCTATTGGTACAACGAATATCTAAAACAAGACTCACCTCCATCCGACAAAGAGGAAGTTCTTGGAATTATTGAAACGCTCACTGCTTTGAGCACTCCTAAGCAATCCACGGCTTCAATCTCCCCTGCGCAGCAACAGCTTGAGCAACCTCCACCACAAGATATCCAGGAGCAAATCGAGCGGTTGCGAAAGACAGCGGACGATATCGCGGCTTTGAGCCCTACGCGCTCCAAAGAGCTTCGTGAAATTGCAGATAAATATTCACGGCTGGCTCGTCTTCCCTCAATTGTGACCAGCGAGAAGAATACAAAAGCGCAAGATCCGCCTCAAAACATACAGAAAGAAGAAACAAAACCGAAACAACCAGCAGAGGTGCGACCTACCCCTTCACCTGAAGTCACTCGCACTATTGAAGATTACGAGGAACAAGAAATTATTACCGCGGTCACAGGTAATGCCACCACTCGAGATGACGCGCCCGCTGTGGTCTGGATTCTAACGCAGCAAGACATCCGACACCGAGGCTATCGAACTGTGTCTGAAATGCTCCAAAATGTGGCCGGGCTGCATGTTATCGACAATCAAGTATTCGTCGATGTTGGTATTCGCGGCGTGCATGAAGGCCTGCGTGGACAAGCCAGGCTTATAAAAGTTCTAATTGATGGTCAGCCGACTTCGTTTCGGCTCACGAGTGGCAACATGCTTGGCCTCGAGATGATACCAATCCGAGCGATTGATCGCGTAGAGCTCATCCGTGGTCCTGCATCTGCGCTGTACGGTGCAAATGCATTCTCTGGTGTCCTACAAATTATCACGCGCCGAGGAAGTGACGTTCGAGGCGGCTCGATCGCAGCCGTCACTGGTTCGAACACTCAGTCTGCTGCTGGAACGACGTATTCGGCCAATGGAGATCTCATATTGGGAACAAAGTCGGGAAACTTCTCCTTTTTCGGGGCCGGGTCGTTTGGCCGAATTGATCGTTCAGGCTTGGAGCTTCCAGCAACTTCACCACTAAGCAGCGCCTTACCTGCCTTCAGCCAAGAAGATATCTCTGTGCCTGCCTCTGTATTTGCGCGCCTCGCTATACAACTCGATAAGGAGACAAGTATAAGCCTGGATGGCGGACTTCAGCGACTTCGTTCGCGCGCAGAATGGTTGGATTATGCGCCTCTTACCGGATTTAATCAGGTCGCTCTCGACAACGCGTGGGCCCGGCTTTCTTTCGACACTGTGTTTCAATCGAATTTCAAGTTCAACGTATTTGCAGCGTACACCTCGGGATCAACAGCCGAAGGCAATCGTTATCGGCCCCTTAGAACGGGAGCAAGTGGTGTTTCTACGGCTTATCATATTGAAGATCGGCTGAAGAGCGATGCCTTCAACACGAAAGCGGAACTTCAGTGGAATGTCAGTCCTCGAATTCGACTTCGTTTTGGGGGAGATTTCGAGGTTGATATCGAAACATTAGAAGTTCCAGAGCTTGTGTTCACAGAAAACGTGGGTGTGTACCGCATAGGCGATCGTGCTCCAGCTGTCGTGGCCCAACAAGATACGAATCAAGTATTTGCGAACTCTGGTTTCTATACACAAATCGAAGCAGAACCTATCGACTGGTTTAACGGAGTCGGAGGATTTAGATTTGACTACAACAATCGATTTGGCGCTTCAATAAATGGGCGGGTTGGAACGGTATTTAAACTATTTGAAGGTGTGACTGTAAAAGCCTTGTACGGAAGCTCATTTCGCGCGCCAACACCTGACCAACAATTCCATGAAGCAGCCTACATCGGAGATACAATCGGATGCCAAAATTTTGGCCCTTGCAACAGTCAAGGATTGGCGCCTCAAACGGCCCAGACCGGTGAGCTTGTAGCTGGCTTCAATGTGCGAGACCTTCTCAAGATTCAACTCACCGGGTACTTGAGCTATATCAATGAATTGATCCTCTCTTTTCCGACGCAGGGCGGTCTCTTCGTCACCACCAACGCAGGCAGCTATCTTTCGAATGGGATAGAGGCAGAAATCAGCGGTGAACTTCCAGCCAGTATCAGTGACTTCATCGTCACCCGACTAAGCGCGCAACTCTCACTCAACGACACTCTGGCTGATATTCCCGAATCACAGTTTCAACCCCCAGAAACGATCAGGGCAGAGTTTAGAGAGCAGTCCTTGTTTCCCCAAGTTTCAGGCGGGATTTCCTTAGACCTTGCCATTCCTTCATATTCGGTTGGTCTATATGTTGAAGGCCGCTATATTGGAACGCGAAGACCTTCTGGATCAAACCTCGCTCTCGGCGAATATGAAAACGGTGAGCTTCCAGGCTTTTTCGAAATGGATATGAACTTATCAACGCGAGACCTATATCTATTTTCAAAGAAAGAAACCGTCATTTCACTCCGTGCGACAAATATTTTGGGCCAAGCCGGAGTCGAAGGCGGATTTCGAGGATGGGACATACCTAGGATGGGTAGAAGTGTCTATTTGCGGCTGATTCAAGAATTCTAGAGAGACATTTCACAGGCCTGCTTACAGGCCTTGGCAACTCGCAGGCTCAATCATTTGGCAATCATCTTCTCCAGAACGAGAGCAACTCCAATTACATTCTGTTTCAATGATTCGGCCTCGAGTTCCAACTGTCCAAACACGATAGTTTGATAAAACATCACCAGTAGGAGTTATATCGACTGCGCCGCTTGCGCCTTCATAGTTGATTCGTTGTCGCGAACTCGCCTTTACAAGGCCGTCATTTATGGACTTAAGAGTGACAATTGAAGCTCCGGTCGTCGAACTGGAAACTTCTTGAATAGCCACCGACAATTCTTCATTGGTAGAGTTACCCAACCGGGCGAGCCCGAGTCCTATCAGTAACATCGCGTCATACTGGTTTGAGGTGAATATACCGGGCGCCTCATTGTTCCAGAACGCTCTATAGCGAGTGTCAAAGTCCGCAAAATTTTCGCCTTTTAGAACAGGTGCGGTTCCAATGAGACTTGTGATGACGCCCTCACCTGCTCCTTGAAGAAATCTATCCTCGCGAAGTCCGTCGGTTGCCAGCCATCGCACAGACTTCCCAAGTCCACTCGAGCGCCAATTGCGTAGTATCTGAGCGCCGTCACCTGGGAAGGCAACAAGAACGATTGAATCAGGGTCTCCTGAAAACGCGGCCTCCAACACGTCGAAATAATCAGCATTTCCTGGAGTAAAGGGAGTAGATGCCAAGATCTTGCCTCCGAGCGCTTCAAAGTTCGCTCGAAACACGTCAGCCAAGGACTGACCATATATGTCGTCAATATAGATCACCGATACTTTTTCGGCGGGCGGTGAAACCTGCTCACGAGCCAACTTGGCTAAGACGACGCCTTGCAATGCATCAGAAGGCACGGTTCTTTGAACTTGTTGGTTGGTTGAGAATACGGGCGAAGTCGAACAGCAAGAAACCTGAGCAACTCTTGCTGAAGGTCCTTTACTTGCGTTGGTCGCAGTTAGAAAACTAGCAACTTTTTCGGTTGCTGAGCTCGCTGCAGCCCCATTGACTGCGCGAATCGGATATTCACTAAGTATATTCTCGATGAGCTGCGCTGCAAAATCACTGTCTGTACGAGTGTCCCCAGAGACCAAGCAAACAGGTTTACCGGCGATTAGGCCTGCCTCGTTGAGGTCTTTCACTGCCAGTATGGCCGCGTTTTCTAATGGAAGACCTACGGCTCCAAGAGGTCCGGTCTTGGGGTTCAGGGTAGCCACAAAGTGACATTGCTCGGGTGAAAGAGGAGCAGCAGCGTTATCATTTCCTGTGACCGTGCCGATGTAACAAAAGGCCTCGCCTGATGGCGGTGGCTCATCCAATCCGCTGCCGTCACAGGCGAACAATCCGAACAGAGCGACAAATTGCACAAACAACTTCGATAAACGTCCCACGAGTCATAGTTCGTGCTAGAACGAGGTCTGTGTCAAATACGCTTACCATCGGAATTGCCGGCGGAACTGGGTCCGGAAAGACTACCATTGCTCATAATATCGCGGAAGTAGTTGGATCTGCTGTAGTTCTTCTCGATCACGATGCTTATTATCGGGACCTTTCCGATGTTTCGGCCGAAGACCGGGCTAAGATTAATTTTGACCACCCGGACGCCCTCGAAAACGAATTGCTTCTGGAACACCTTTTGAAATTGAAGTCAGGCCAGGCCATTGAGAAGCCAGTCTACGATTTTGCGACTCATATGCGCAAAGCCGAGACCGTCCAGATTGAGTCGGCTCCGATCGTCATTGTGGAAGGCATTCTCCCCTTAGCTATTCCAGAGCTGCGAAACGCACTTGATATAAAGATATTCGTGGATACGGCTGCCGATATTCGACTGATTCGAAGAATTCGACGTGACATCGAGCAAAGAGGACGTTCCTTTGGCTCGATTCGGCAGCAATACTACGAGACTGTCAGACCGATGCATCTCGCCTTCGTTGAGCCTTCGAAGCAATATGCTGACTTGATTATCCCGGAGGGTGGAGAGAACAGGATCGCTATCGACTTAGTGATAAAAAGTATGCAGCAGCATTTGAGCCAACTTTCTGAATCTTAAAAAAAAACCAAAGGGGCGTCTCACGACGCGCCTTTGGCAAGAGAGAGAGAGATAAGTACAAAGTACTAAAAAAT
>JAYZDF010000038.1:0-32505 GCA_036337945.1 Myxococcota bacterium | reverse complement strand
TGCTACGTTCATGGAGGCATTGAGATGGGGGGCGGACTACTGCACGGTTCACGTCATTCCGACGGTATGGCAATTCCCGGTGGAACGACGAGCTATGTTGCAGTCCGACGCTTAGAGATTCGGCACGAAGACCCTCTGCCGCCTCCTTTTGAACGCGTATACGAAGCTGAAACGGACCTGATGCATATCGTTGGTAGAGCAGAGGCTGACGGTTGGTCAGCAGCGACAGGACCAGATCAAGCGGGTCATATGGCTTTTGGTCCTTATGCGACGGATTGGCCCGAGGAACCGCTTACGGTGACCTATCGGTTGATGGTTGACGTGGCCAATAATAGTCAAGAGGAGGTGGTGACCGTCGACATCTTTGATGCGACGACATCAGAGATTCTAGTGAGCCGGCCTTTGCGAAGAAACGAGTTCCCGGCGAATTTTCAGTATCAAGATTTTACTGTGAGTTTCGACATGTTCGGCCGCAGCGGCCACCGCATGGAAGCAAGGGTTTATTGGCACGATATAAGCTATGTGCGGTTAGACAAAATTACGATCTCAAACTAAAGCGTACATTACCAAATTATGAAAATTGAAATTGATAATCTTGAGAATATTAAGGCTCATCTCGAAAAGAACCCCGATTTTTCCCACGTCGTAGTGCAAGGACTCGACTTGAGGGACTATGAGAACGAACTGCTTGCGCGAGACGTTCATTCCTCGGTGTTCCTTGGCTGTCATATGTCCGACGAGGTCGCGATAAGTATTCAAAAACGTGGTGGCGTAATATTTCCAAGCCTAGACGCGATGCCGTATCGACTATACAGAAACAGCTTGTACTCTCCGCAGGAACTGTCCGAAGGTTATAACCTAGGCGACTACAAATCGATAGCCAAAAGCCGGGATGCTCTCGTGTACGAACACTATCGCTGTGCAAAAGAAAACACTCATAAACCTCCCGTAGCAGAGGCTCTTGCTCAGCGATTGCATGATCACTCTATCGACGACGCGTTGGCTGATTTTCTCGACAATGACGGAAAACCGCGGAAAGTCGTCGCGATCATGGGAGGGCACAGTATGTTGCGAACAGACACATCGTTTCGTAAAGTTGCGCGAATTGCGCACAAACTTGCGAACCTTGATTCGTCCGTGTTGGTTGCGACTGGTGGTGGTCCAGGAGCAATGGAGGCATCTAATTTAGGTGCATTTCTGAGCAATCAACCCATCGATGCCATTGACCTGGCTATAGAACGGCTTTCCGCAGCACCTAGCTACAAAGACGAGGCTTGGTGGGATACAGCGCTGACAGTCATCAATGATTGCCAGACCAGTCCCGGTACAAGCCTAGGGATCCCTACTTGGTATTATGGGCACGAGCCTCCAAATTTATTTGCCACGCACATTGCGAAATACTTCTCGAATAGTCTTCGGGAGGATGGTCTACTGACGATTGCAACGCACGGCGTGATTTATGCGCCAGGAAGCGCGGGAACCATTCAGGAGGTGTTCTTGGATGCTTGTCAGAATCACTACGGCAGCACCGGCCTCATTAGCCCCATGGTCTTTCTCAATACGAATTATTGGTCTGAGACAAAACCGGTCTATCCGCTTTTATCCAAACTCGCGCACGATCGGCAGTATGGTTCTCTGTTGACGGCTCTCGATGATGAAGACGAGATTGTCCGCTTTATTGAAGAGCACCCCCCGGAAGCTGTGCGACAAGATTAAGAAGGTTGTGCAGTCGGACGAATCAGTACGTCGTGAACTTGCATATGTTCGGGAGAGTTTAGCAAGAAGAGCACCGCATCTGCGATGTCTTTTGATTCAAGTACTTTGAACCTTGAATAGGTTTCAGCCGCTTTTTCAGCGGACTTGTGATAGCGCTCGGCGAATTCTGTTTCGACAAATCCGGGGCTGATGCAACCGACTCGAATTGCACTGCTTAGTCCGCGCAATTCTGTTCTAAGTCCCTCGGTCAATGAACGTACGGCAAATTTGGTGGCCGAATAGACGCCCGAACCACCCGGAACTCGATGACCCGACATGGAACCGATATGGATAACGTGTCCTTTGTCGCCCATTCGCCTCATGTCTGCGACGGCTTCTTTGGTGCAAACACATAAGGCAAGTACGTTGAGATCGAGCATCTCGCGCCACATTTCGGGGTCTCCGCTGAGTAATGGGGCATTGTGACCAAGCCCGGCATTATTGATAAGCACGTTCACTCCACCCCAGGTCTCACGAATCTGGGCAAACATCTGTTCGATTTGGCTGATATCTCTCATATCAGTAGCAATCGCTAGACTACGTGTTTGGTCTGGGTCCGCTTCTTTCAAAACCTCGGTGAGTTTGTCTAGGCGTCGAGCGCAAGCAGCCACTCGAAAGCCTTGATGGAGCAGCGCCTGCGCCACTGCGGCTCCAATTCCTGCCGAGGCTCCGGTGACTAGAGCCACTGCGTCCTTGTTTCGATTGGCTGTTTGTTCGATTTCGGAAGGTGTGTGCATCGCGTCTGTATATACAACGCGCGATTGGCCGAAGCCAGCAGACATTGACGCTCGTATTGTTTATATCGTTAGTCGGTCTCGTTCATTTTCAGGGCGAAGTCTTCTTCTGGTGCGCGAACCAAATGATGACGTCCATAGAGCCCAAAATAAGCAATGCCCAAGGCAAACCAAATCGCGGCACCAATCACAACGCGTCGATACACAGGGTCTGAAAAAAATAAGCCAATGAGTGTGACACAGCATATGATCAGTGCGAACGCTGCACCTGGAATACCGAGCGGGCTGACAAACGGCCGTTCAATATTGGGCATTTTTCGCCGGAGAATAATGAACGCGACCATTTGAAGAATATAGGACAGTACTGCACCGAAGACCGCCATGTTTAGTAGGACGGCACCTACGGGGTGGTCAGAGCCAAGAAAGTGGATAAGCAATGCGACTATATATCCGAGTATCGCTCCGGCAATCAGAGCCACATGGGGCGTTTGTCGTTTGGAGTGAGTCAATGACAAGAATCGAGGAAAATAGCCGGCTCTTGAGAGTGAGAAGATCTGACGTCCATAGGCGAAGATGATGGTGTGAAAGCTCGCGATAAGTCCCGCAACGGCGATGAGGGCGAGAATCTTGGTATGCATGCCGTCTCCGAAGATGGCCTTAAAGCCTTCGAAAAGTGGTTCATCTGATTTGGCTAAAGCTTCGGCTCCAGGATGAATGCCCGTGTTCAAGAACAGAGTTAAGAACGCGCAGATCACGAGCGTCAGGAGTCCGTACAGCAGTCCCTTGGGCATATCCTTTTTGGGGTCATGAGATTCTTCGGCAGCCAAGGGGAGCTCTTCGATCGCAAGGTAGAACCAAATAGCAAAGGGCAGGGCACCAAAAACACCTTTGATACCGTAAGGCAGCCAGCGGCTACCTTCGGCAGAAGCAGGAGCGATGTTTAGAGCCCATTGCTCCAAGTCAAAGTGGCCAATCGCACCAATGTAGAAAACGATGAGGATACCCAAGGCTAAGAAAGTGATGACCACCGAGAATTTGAAGGAGAGTTCTACGCCCCAAATGTTGAGTCCGACAAACATTGCGTACGCCACTAACCACCAGATTGGGGCAAAGCTGGCTGGACTACCCGTTATTGCACCCATATAGCCACCTATACCGACCACGATCACCGCTGGGGTAAGGATATATTCCATATTTTCCGCGAGTCCGGTGATATAACCCGCCCACGGGCCCATAGATGATCTCGCGAAGGAGTAAGCGCCTCCAGCATGGGGTAGGGCGGGAGACATTTCGGCAATGCTGTAACATAGGCCGACGTACATCAGCGTAATGATAATAAGCGCGATGAGTAGTCCACCGAAGCCGCCCGCGGCGAGACCAAAGTTCCAGCCGAAAAAGTCGCCGGAAATCACGGCACCGACCCCTAAAGCCCATAAGTGAAAGACTCGCGCATAAGGCCTAAGCTTTCGTTGTTCAAAGTACTGATCATCAACGGTTGCATATTCGACCGACCCTGACTTCTTTGATCCCATGCCTCGGAGCTTATCATGCTTTGAGGAAGAGATGGAAACGAACATTGCGCAAGATAGATTGCGGATAAGGGTGCGGCTGTATTTGAAACGAGGACGAATTATGCTAAGCGCTAGTCGTGAAACTCATCAAGAGCACTTTATGCATAGCAACCGTGATGAATATGGGGTGCCAAACGACTATGAAGCCAACCTCTCGTTTCAATCAAATTGATTTTCAAGGACATAGGGGAGCTCGGGGACTAAGCCCTGAAAACACGATGGTATCGTTTCTTCAATGCTACAGATACGGGATGAACACGATTGAGCTGGATACAACCTTGACCAAGGATGGGGACCTGATAATTCATCATGATGTCGAAACCAACCCTGGTTTGTGCCAACGCAGAGATGGTGGACCGATTGAAAAACAGCCGGTTCGTCAAATGACCGTGTCTGAGCTAAAAACCTTCGATTGCGGAAGCAAACCGAACGCTCGGTTCCCAGGCCAGGAACTGTCACCCGGTGAATCTCTCGTGACGCTATCAGAGTTTTTTACCAAGATTCGGGCGTATGAATCGTCGAGTTCGGTGTCTGTCCCAATGCGGTTCAATGTAGAGGTCAAAGTCAGCGAAGATTTTACGGAGGAGGAATTAGCGCGCTCAGTGGAGGCTCTCAAAATCGCAGTGCTCAAAAATGATGTGGCCAAGCGAACCACGGTACAGTCTTTTCGTTTAGAGCTTTTGCCGATGGTGAAAGAGCATCTACCCGATGTCGCATTAGCGGCTCTGTTCGAACCGACTCCAGAGCAAGAGAAGCAATTGAAGAAAGGCTCTGCCGCAAATGGCATGGAAATTTTGGAAACCGCGAAAGAACTCGGCGTAGATATTATTTCGCCGTATTTTGGCTACGTTTCCTCTGCGTTTCTTGCGAAGGCCAAGTCTCTAAGTCTCAAAGTGATCCCCTGGACGGTTAATCGTCCTGACGATATGGAGACGCTTCTTGAACTGGGCGTGGATGGTCTAATTACGGATTACCCCGACCGCCTCTCAAAATTTCGATAGTTACTCATCAGGTGTATCTTTCGGCTGCATCTAAATTTCCGTTGACGGAAATAAATCTGGGCTCCTACACGCTGTATAGGTGCTTCCCGAGTTGAACATTGATATGCCTTCGCCTTTCTTACTCTGTTTTTCTGACGCTGCTGGTTTCGTCCGCGGCCTGCGCGAGTCAACCGCCCATGACATCTGAACGGCCTAAGCACCATCAAGAGGATGGATATACTAACCCTATCGTCGGGCGATCAAATAAGGGACTGTGGAAGCTGCTCAAAGCTCGATTCTCGGGTGAGTGGAAGTCGCCTGATTTGGCGGACGCAAAGAAGATTGAAAAAAAGGTTCTGTCGAAAGAAATGCTGCTTGGTTCAAGCGAGCAGGCAAGACTGAGTTGGATTGGCCACTCCACTTTTCTGCTTCAGGTTAGTGGCAAAAACATTCTTACCGACCCTATATTCTCACAACGTGCTTCGCCGGTTAGTTTTGCAGGACCCGAGCGATATACGCAACCAGCTGTCACAATCGAGGATTTGCCGAAAATAGATTTGGTCGTCATTTCGCACAATCACTACGACCATTTAGACGAGGCGACAGTCAGAGTAATTGGTAATTCTACGAAGTGGTGCGTACCCCTCGGCTTAAAGTCTTGGTTTAAAGATATTGGTGTCACGAATGTCGTTGAATTCGACTGGTGGGATCAAAAAGAAATCAATGGAATTCAAGTGACGGCGACGCCTTCTCAGCACTGGTCAGCCCGAGGTCTGTTCGACCGCTTCGATACACTCTGGGCCGCTTGGAGCGTTCAAGTAGGGGCGTTCAAATCCTGGTTTGCGGGAGATACGGGTTACAATGATGTTCAGTTCAAAGAGATTGGCCAGAAGATAGGCCCTTTCGATTTAGCCATGATTCCTATCGGCGCCTATGTGCCGCGCTGGTTCATGCGGGACTTTCACGTGAACCCAAAAGAGGCGGTCAAGATTCATATGGACGTCCGCTCGAAGTATTCTGTTGCGATGCATTGGGGAACTTTTCCCCTGGCGGGCGAGGGTTTACTCGCTCCGCGCGAAGATTTGAGGGTGGCGCTAAGTGAACTAGGTATCGATTCGTCTGCGTTTCAGACCTTGGCAATTGGCGGTCAGGTAAGAGTTCCATTCGACTCAAGCGCACAAACCGCGGAACCGCTTGCTGCTGACAAGCCCTGAAATTCTTTCGCATATCTCCTCGAGAATTTGTAAGTGTATGATTTTACTGAGTTCTCTCTGATTGACGAACTCGATTTAGGGTTCTACGACCCTGGTGGGGTGAATTCTTACGACGCCATTGTTATTGGAACCGGTTTCGGTGGCCTTGGAGCCGCGATGGGGCTCGTTGAGTCTGGAGCAAGAATCGCGGTTTTAGAAGCCTTGAAATATCCTGGTGGCTGCGCCTCGACCTTTACTCGGAGTGGCTATTCTTTTGAAGCCGGTGCGACCTTGTTCTCTGGCTTTGGTGAAGGTCAGCTCATGCGCCGCTGGATTGATAAGTACGATCTGCCCGTCGACATTGATTGGTTGAACCCGCTAATTGAGTTGCGTACTCCAGATTGGAATCTGGAAGTGTCCTCCAATCGCGAAGAATTAGTGGAGAACTTTTCTCGGCTACCTGGGGCATCGAAGCCGAAATTGGCTCGTTTTTTTGAAAAGCAAAAGAACGTTGCGGATACCCTATGGGCGCTATTTGATGATCCTTATTTACTTCCTCCGATCACCGCTCGCTCGCTTATGACTCATGTTGCTCGTTCGCCGAAATACTTACCTCTCCTCGGTTTGATGGGAAAATCTATGCAAAAGGTTGTGCAGCAATCTGGGTTGCAAAACTTTGAGCCGCTGCGGGTGTATCTCGATGCGCTTTGCCAGATAACGGTTCAAGTTCCTTCTGATAATGCTGAGGCACCTTTCGCGATGGCGGCTACCGATTATTGCTTTCGAGGAACCGGACATGTTGCTGGTGGAATTGGCGTCCTTACCACTGCGCTTTGCGACCATATCGCAAGGTCCGGCAGTGATGTGATGTTCTCGACCAGAGCAAAGTCGTTGGAGTATAATGATAAATGCTGGACCGTACAGACAAGGCATGGCCCGATTCGTGCGCCGATTGTTCTGGCGAACCTACTTCCTCAAAATATGCAGCAGTTACTACAAACACCTTCCCGTGACGCCGTCAAAACGTTGGATGCCGGCGCGAAACGGGTCCAAAAAGGGTGGGGCGCAGCAATGATGTATTTGGCCGTGGAACATGATGCGATCGATTCACCGTCGGCGCATCATTACGAGTTGGTTGCAAACCCAAACAAACCATTCATCGCCGGGAACCATATCTTTTGTTCGGTGAGCGATATTCGTGAGACGCACCGTGCTCCCGATGGTCAGCGAACGATGACGGTTTCTACGCACGTGCCCATGAGTGAACTGTTGTCTTATTCCGACGAGGAGAAAGGCGAATATATCGAATCGATCCAACTACGGATGAAGGAAACTTTGGCTTCATTGATGCCCAGCGTCGTAGAAAAAACGAAGTTCGAAATGACTGCGAGCCCGAGAACTTTTGAGCGCTTTACCAGAAGAGCTTTTGGTTACGTGGGAGGAATTCCGCGCAGAGTAGGGCTCCAGAACTACCAAGGAATGTTTCCACGCGCGCTGATGAACGGACTCTACACGGTAGGGGACAGCGGATTTCCGGGACAATCAACGCTCGCCACTGCGATAGGTGGACTACGCACGGCTGAGGCCGCAATGTCATAATGGATATTTAGCGGTTGTTTCCGTCATCTGCATTTTGAGTGAGGCCAATGGGACAACTCACGCCCGTCCCACCCAAGCCGCAGTAGCCGCCCGGATTCTTTGCCAAGTATTGCTGATGAAAATCTTCCGCAAAGTAATACTCTTGGCCTGAAACAATCTCGGTTGTAATCGGGCCAAAGCCAGCGGCCGTCAGTTCGCTTTGAAATTGCTGCAACGAAGCCTTGGCCTGTTCTACTTGTTGCTCAGTGCTCGCGATAATGATGGAGCGATATTCTGTGCCGACGTCGTTTCCTTGTCTCATGCCCTGCGTTGGGTCGTGATTTTCCCAAAAAATCCGAAGCAGTTCGCCGAACGAAATTTGGTTTTCACGATAAATCACGCGAACGACTTCTGCATGACCCGTGCGACCTGAGCAGACTTCACGGTAATGTGGATTTTTGGTGTAGCCACCAGCGTATCCGACGGATGTGCTATGGACGCGTCCGGTTTGCCAAAATTTCTTTTCGGCGCCCCAAAAACAACCCATTCCGAAAACGACGGAGTCATACGTTTCGAATGAACTGTCCAGTGGTGTTCCCAAGACAAAATGCTTCTCGGGAACGGGGATTTTTTCGTCACGTCCCGCCGGCGCTTGCTCTGGCGTCGGCATAGGCGTGTTGATGGGACCAGAAAAAAACTGCCACATGTTGATATCCTCTTTCTGCGAGCCTCAATTTGCCAACCGGTCAAATGTCGGTTGTTTGCTTTTGAGTCTCGCTACCGTTTATCAACAGGGAGCGAAGCGGATTCATTTCAGGCGCATAAAGCTTTGTTCGTGGAATGAAGCCTTTATGGGGATATCTCCACATTTGACTAAGTTGTGTGTGATAATGACTCGATGTTTTGTTCGCTTTTGATGGTTTATCCGACGACGTAGACGTCTTTTGTTCATCACTGCAAAGACAGCCAGTAGCCGAGTATGCCTAGCCCCAAGAGTAGGAGTGAGGCGACCAGCAGGACTTTTGCCCATGAAATAGGCATGCGGCCTGCAATGACATCTCGTTTCTGACCGTGCAAAACGACACGATACAGTTCTTCGCGATACCGGTAGGCGAGAATGTAGACCGGAAAGGCTATACGTTCCGTGGACAGTGCTTCCAAACAGCAGTGCACGTGCAGGTTTCGTACTCTGCTCCCTGGCACTTCATCTTGGTGTACTCGAGCCTCAGCCATCGTCTGAATGTTGTGGATGATTTTGCTCCGAGCCGCCGAACGCTGTGTCTCAAATTGCTCAATGATCGCGTCATTGGGGAGTTCTTCTTTCGATTGTATTGCTTCTAATCGATAATGTGGTGCCAAGGTTTGAACTTCAGCATCTGACAGTCCTCGGGAGGCAGAGATGAGAACATTGTCAAAATTGTACGAGACTTGACCAGAGTGCGGCGCCCAATCGGATTCTCGTGCGTTAGCGTTCGAGTCTGCGGTCCAGCTCACCTGCGCTTTGGCGTCGAAGACCCATCCCGTCCACCAAAGGGGATGAATCTTCTCCAGTTTCGTTTGCTCTAAAAGGTCACTTGGCGCGAAGAAGCCTTTCCCTCCAAGCCAGGTTTTGAATGCCTGCCTCGCGTCTTCTGTGGTCACATCAAGTGACAGGTATTTTTCGGTTTGTTCGAGTGGGTCACTAATTTCTTCAAGCTTAGTGGTTGAACCACAGAATCCGCATCGTGGTGCCGCATGTTTGACATCGTAGCTCACCGCCGCGCCGCAATTATCACAACGCAATACTTCAATCGCTGGGCGAGGTGGTTTTTCGGTTTCTGGCGTCACGACACCGCAGATCACACAGCGCAGGTCTTCGGCTTCAATTTCGGAGAAGCATTGTTCGCAGCGTTGCTGGTTCATTGAGTACTCCAGAAATATGCGAGAAGCCCGATTCCTATGAGTACGCTCAAAAGAATGAGCACTTTCACCCAAGAGGTCGGTACGTGTCCTCCTGCTTCACCGGTCTGGCCATTGACGATGAGTCGAAGTGGAGGTTTCTTAGGATGATATCGAACGGCGAATACCCAAAGCGGGAGAAGGCACAATGCGACGGTTTCGCTCCGAAGATCAGTAGAATAACTTAAGTTCCTATGTTTATCGCCGGGAAGAAAACGGTTGAGTGTAGTTCCTATCTCCGCCATTGATTCTTCATGAGCAGAACTCTTGCTCTCGGCTTTAGATAAGGAAGCTTCTTCTGCAATCCATCCTGATATAATCGCGGGTGCATAGCGGCGGATAAATCGTAAATCAAACGGTTCGACGGCCTCTAACTCGTGGTTCGGCAGTCCCGCTGATGCGCTGACGACAATATCTTTGAGGTACATCGAATGCCTTCCCTTCAAGGTGTACCATTCGGTTCGAACCACCGTACGAGTTTTGGTGACGAATTTCCCGTTTTGATCTCTGGCTTGATATTTCTCTTCGTCCAAGTACTCCTCGCCAATTTCCGCTCGGTACTCGGAATCTGCACAGGCAGTGTAGAGATAACTGGGAAGATAAATTCCTCGAATGTTGTCGAGCTTGGCTTCCTTCAAGGAAGAGGGAGCAAAA
This sequence comes from Myxococcota bacterium, assembly GCA_036337945.1. Taxonomy (GTDB): domain Bacteria; phylum Myxococcota; class Kuafuiibacteriia; order Kuafuiibacteriales; family Kuafuiibacteriaceae; genus JAYZDF01. Next base: position 22,102 of record JAYZDF010000038.1, on the reverse strand, counting down.
TACTTGGAACGCAGGAAGGCTTTGACTTTTTCTGAGGCGGTTTTGTCTTCGATAACAAATGGAATAACAAAATCCGGTGAAGGTCTGTCCTTTTCTGGTTCCCGGTGGATGACCGATGGTGAGGCACAATATGGGCACACCAAGGAGCGTTGAACATCAGATACGACGAGGCCTGCTCCACAGGATTCGCAATCGTAATGTTCCGTTGAGACGCTCATAGCGGCAGCCAAAGTATACACGGACGGCGACCTTAGATCTTACTGCAGTGTTCGAATTCGTTATTTTTTAGAAGCTTGATTTTGGCCGAAATTGGCTTGTACCGCAAACTTGAAAATTTCTCGGATATAATCTTGAACGCGAGGCGGTTTCAGAGAGCCTAATGCACGCTCTGCGTTGCTTGTATCGAAGGTCGGATTGTATTCGAAGTAGGGCATAAATGCATCGCCACCGCGTCGAATCATCTTTCCGCGCTTGGTGAGACGTAACGGGAAAAGAAATGGTCGCACGAATCTCTTGTATAGCTTTTGCGGCACGTATCGAACGGGTGGTCCTCCAATGATCTCTCGCGCGATGGCTTCCAGTTGGGAGACGCTGGGAGCCTCTTTTCCTACGGCGAGGTGGAAGCATTTGCCTAGCGTCTCAGGTTGCCGATGTATCGTCGCGATGGCCTTGGATACGAAGTCCACAGGGACGATATCTACTTTTGCGTCTTTATTGCCCGGAAAGGTTCTCCACCATCCATTGGCGTACACTTTCAATGGCCAATAGATCACGTTAAAGGACTGTGTTTCACCTGACTGCTGTTCTCCGACAATGATCGCAGGTCGATGAATCGCCGCTGGAAGCCCTTCGCTCATCGCCTTACGAACCCGTATCTCTGCTTGGCATTTTGACCATTCGTAAGAATTACGAAAACTTTGACCTTCGTCGTTTTCATGCTCATACACGAGTCCCTGCCGTCGGCCAGCGACATAGCAAGTGCTTACGTGGTCGTAACGCTGTAGCTGCCCTTGGTCTTTTAGCTGTCCCGCAAGTTTCAGCATTGTTGCGGTCGCTTTGATGTTTTGTTGGGCAGCCAGGTCCTCACACATATCAAATCGTACGCTGGCTGCGGAAAGAATGAGGTGTGTAACTGTACTGTGGACCTTAGCTAAATCATCGGACGTCAAACCAAGTGCTTCGCTGCCTACATCGCCTTTGATGAAAGACAGTCGGCCATCGCAAGTACCGTGCTTTTTATACAGTCGTTCAACTCTGTTGGAGTAGTGCTCTGGATTTTTGGCACGAACAAGCGCCAATATTTGCGCATCCTCGTTCTGAAGAATTTCAGGGATGAGAGAATTTCCAAGGTGTCCAGTGGCACCAGTTAGTAGAACAACCTTCGACATATTAATTCGACTCTCGGCAAAAAAGAGCTTTTTTTCGTAGTTCAGGTTCAGGCATCAATATTCGCGTGCTCAAAAAAACTAAACGTGGTCATCCATCGCGGCATTGGCGAGCGCGTCGGCGATTTCATTTTCACGGTGTCCACTGTGACCCTTAATCCAGGCCCATTCTATCGTGAATTGTTCAGAGAGTTCATCTAACTCCATCCAGAGGTCTACATTTTTGACAGGTTTTCGGGCTGAGGTCTTCCAGCCGTTTCGTTTCCAGTTATGAATCCAACTGGTGATTCCGTTTTTGACGTACTGAGAATCGGTCGTGATTCGTATGGGTAGTGGGCGTTTGACCGCTTCAAGCGCTCGAATCACTGCGGTGAGTTCCATTCGATTGTTGGTGGTATTCGCTTCGCTTCCCTGGATAGTTTTTTCTCTATCACCAAACCGTAAAAGAGCACCCCAGCCACCGAGTCCGGGATTGCCGCGGCATCCGCCATCCGTAAAAATTTGAATCACTGCCTCACGAGAATTCACGATGATCTCCTCATCGCAGTTTACGGTTAGTAAGTCTATTGATTCAAAATAAAATTTCTTCTTAACTGCTTGAGTGGATTATTCGCTTTGTTCTCTAGATTTCCCGAGAAGCTCCATAAGTTTTTGAAATAGTGCTTCAGGTTGGCCGATGAGGTGATTCAATTGCTCAGCAGAGACAGCTATTTTCAGTTGCGTGCTGTCTTCAGCAACCACACAGGGGGTTTGGTTACGCGTGAGTGCTTCGAGTTCTGGTGTAAGCTCGTCCAGGTGAAAGAACTCGATGGGGACGGGAAGCTGTTTTTCGCAATTACTCCAGGTCTTATTTTTGGACAGGCCGCTATGAGTGATATCGCAGAGTGAACAACTCCCCGAGCCAACAAGTTTTGTGAATAAATAACGAACCTCTCCCAAAAGGCTTCCGTTGGCGTGATAAACGCCAATAAATCTTATGACTTGTCGATTTTTTTCGGTCATCTGATTTGCCTAAACTGAATTTAGCACGCTCTCACGAGCGTCTGAGATAAAGTCATGATTGCTGATTCACAATGTGGTACTTCTGTGCGAAAGCCATAGGGCATTATGGCTATCAATTGGTTTCCAGGTCATATGAATAAGGCGAAGCGAGAAATTGCCGAGCTGATGCCTAGGATTGACCTCATCATTGAAATTCTCGATGCCCGAATACCATTTAGTAGCGAAAATCCGCTGATCCAAAAAATTCGAGGTGATACACCTTGTCTCAAGCTGTTGAACAAATCCGATCTGGCGGAAGCGGCCAAAACAAAGGCGTGGATGGAATATTTCGACGCACAAGAAGGCGTCACCGCGATTGACGTAACAAGAGAAAACCCTAAAAAGGTAAAGTCGTCGCTTCGGAAGCTTAGAAAGAGATTGATTGGTAAGAAGAGCAGGTCGCGTCCCGATATGATGTTGATTTTGGGAATTCCTAACGTTGGTAAGTCGACGATCATCAACACTTTGACCGGTCGTGCTATCGCCAAGACAGGTAATAAACCGGCGGTGACAAAGCAGCAACAGCAGGTTCGCATCGATCAGAATACGATTCTCGTGGATACACCTGGATTCCTTTGGCCAAAATTAGATCCCCCTGAATGTGGTTATCGATTAGCTGTGACCGGCGCGATCAAGGACTCGGTTGTCGACAGCACAGATATTGCTACTTTTGCCTTACGATATCTCATGACTCATTATTCTGAAGCCTTACAGAAGAGATACAAGCTTCAGGAACTCAGTCCCGAACCTTTAGAAGTACTTAAAGCGATTGCGAAGAAGAGAGTCTGCATCACACATGGTGGCGAAATTGATTTTCACAAAGTCAGTGAGTTACTCATTCATGAATTGCGCCAAGGTATCATTGGTCCCCTGACACTTGAGTTACCTTCCGACTACGAATCATAGTGATACTGACCAGCGATGTTTGATTCTTCGCCTTCTGACTCTGGCTCCTAGAACAGTATTGCGTTAGAAATCATATATGCCCGACCAATTGGCCGCAGTAGATTTGGGTTCAAATAGTTTCCATATGATCGTGGCCCGTCTTGAAGATGATCGCCTAAAGATTATCGACCGCCTACGCGATCGCGTTCAACTAGCCGCGGGTTTCGACAAGCGTGGGAATATTACAGCCGAAGCCGAAGCAAGGGCGTTGGAATGTTTAGAACAGTTTGGGCAGCGTGTCCGCGAACTAAAAGTTGGTCGAGTTCGAGCGGTGGGAACCAACGCTCTAAGAAAAGCTAAGAATGGCCGTGCTTTTCTGAAGAAAGCGGGAAAAGTACTGGGACATCCGATTGAAATTATCGCGGGCAGAGAAGAGGCCCGCTTGATATATTTGGGTGTCATTCAAACCCTCTCTTTGGATACAAAACGAAAGTTTGTAGTAGATATCGGCGGTGGAAGCACTGAATGTATCGTAGGCGATGGCGCCGAGATTTTTGAAGCCGATAGTTTGTTTATGGGTTGCGTGAGTTACTCGAAGCGCTTTTTTGTGGATGGATATATCACTGAAGAAAACTTTGAGCAGGCTGAAGTTGCTGCCCGGGCGGAACTGCGGCCTCTCGTCGCAATCTATCGCTCCCGTGGATGGGACGCTGCCATAGGCTGCTCTGGGACAATTCATGCCGTCCAAAAAATCCTGAAAGCCAATCGGTGGTCGCAGGGAACAATCACGAAGAAGAGTGTAAAATTACTCAAACGAAGCCTGATCGAATGCGGGCATGTTGATGAGTTAGATATTCCCGGACTTCTTGAGAATAGAAAGTCGGTCATTGCTGGTGGTGTCGCGATATTGCGTGCCGTCTTCAGTGTGATGAAAATAGAAGAAATGACGCCTTCTCCAGGTGCACTAAGGGAAGGGGTGTTATTTGACCTCGTTGGTCGTTTACAACACGAAGACGTTCGAGAGAAAACTGTAGAATGGTACTGTGATCGCTACCAAGTTGATATAACTCATGCGAAGCAAGTGCACCGAGTTGCCGAGGGCATATACGAGCAGGTTAGAAATAATTGGCAGTTTGAGGAACCGGCCGCGCGTAAGTTACTCAGATGGGCCTGTTACCTACACGAGATCGGAAGTTCTATTTCACACACTGGCTTTCACAAGCACAGCGCGTATTTAGTGGAAAATGCAGATATGGCAGGCTTTTCACGGAACGCTCAACGAGTATTGTCTGCAATCATACGAAACCATCGCCGGAAGTTTCACCCAGAAGCAGTCGATGATTTACCAGAGCGATACGGGTCAATGGCTAAGCACCTATCTATAATTCTTCGACTTGCGACGACCCTACAGCGCAGTCGGGGCGACCAGGCACCGCGCGCGATAGAGGTCAAGACCACGAGTCAAGGTATGATTCTATACTTTTCAGCAGACTGGCTAGAACGTCATCCGATGACCTTCGTAGATATCAACAAAGACATCGAATATCTTCGTGCCGCGGACTTTGTTCTTGAAATTGTCGAAGAGCAGCCTAAATAAAGAGCCTCTCTTTTCTCTAAAGCATTATCGACAGTTTTCGGGTACGTTCGCAACTTGGCAGTTACAGGTGCTATCAGAACTTGTGCATTTGCATCCAACTGTTTCGAACAAAGTAAGCATTGCGTCGGTCGCGGAACACCCTTTCGCGCAGAGGTTGTTCATGCGCACTAAACATTGACTATATTCAAAGCTTGCGATGTTTCGGTGCATAGGATTTCCAAAATCAAATGAATTACCGTCTCGGTCACGGAAATTGGTTCGGAATCTATTGATGCACTGAACCACCGCATTCGAGCAGTCCGTAGAGCATTCATCTTGAAACCCTAGACAGCTCGTTATCCATGCCCATTCATTGACGGGATTTCGATGACCTCCTAGGTTAATAGAATTATCGGCCGAGAAAATAAGCAACGTTGGGTCATGGCCCTCGTTTTTCAAGGCTCGATACGCCGGGACCGCCGTGGTTGCCGCTGCGCTGTCGTTCTCATACATGAAAATGCAGCTTTTAATCGGTTTGGAGGTTTGCGCAGGATACACCGGGAAATATTCACAATCGGAACATGGTGCTTGCTGTCGACATTGTCTGTTGTATGTCAAAAAATCGCTCCTTGTGCATACTCCTTCACATTGGGGCAGTGGAGTTGAGCCGTCGCTCGCGCTGAACAAGCCTGACCCGCCTTGCCATATGCCTGCAATTCGATCGGAAAAGCACGTGGCTGCGAATAAAGCGAACATAGAATTTTGACTGAATCCGGAAATAAATACTTTCTGTGGATCGACGACTTGATTCGCGATCAAATCATCTACGACCTCAAAGACTCCTTGGAGATAGCCGATATCTTTTGAGGCAGTCTCGTCGCATTGGCTCTGATAGTTTGATTGATTGATTCTATTGTCATTGGGAAACTCCCAGTTCCCGTCCGCGCTGGTGAGAAACATCGTGTGGAAACCGAAGTTTCGAGCGGAATTTGCCTTGCCCGCAGGCTCGAGTCGGTTTGCCGAGTAGCAGTTTGGTTGGATTACAAGTGGTTTCGGGACTTGTCGATTATTTGGGTCTACAAAGACAGTTAAACAACGTTGCTGACCGGCATGATTAAAGGCGTAGGTCGTAAATCCTGGCTCGGTACTACATTCACATTCGCCCATCTGTGGGTTCGTTGTGGTGCAGGCTGTTGGATTGAATTGCATTGCTGGAGCTTCGGCGTCAGGGTAGGTGATTGCTCCCGCATCGGCTTCCTCAGAATGGCCCGTATCGCTTAGCTCCATTTCCTCAGCGTCAGAGAAAGTCGCGGCATCGCTCGAAGTAGCAACGCCACTATCAACACTGGTCTCAACGCGACTATCGGCTTCTATGCTTTGACGTGGTATTGTTTGGCGTACGGGATCACTCGCGCAGGCAAAGACAAACCCAGACAAAGTCAAAAAACTCAGATAATAATAGATCGAACAGTTGTTTGATTTGCGGCACATAAATACAAGGTACCAGTTGAATATTTTAGCTCCAAATGTACAAGTGTAGAATCGACCCAAAATCTAAGCTCTTTTTCGTCCTATTGAAGACGAGAGACTAAAGCTTGGCATCAACGATAAATGATGTGGTTGTTTGTATTTACTTGAAGATTGAGAAGAGGCTCAGAAACCCCGTCTGGCCACCGGACTGTTCCTCGTACGATTGACGCGGAACCTAGGCCAAAATGAAGGCTAAGTTCATTATTGGTTCCCAAGCTCGAGCCCAATTTGAGTTCTTGCATTAATGTCTCCCCGTTACTCAGTTCGAGATATATTCGAGCACCGATCGCGTTTCTGTTGACCCTGTTCTGAGCCGATAAGCGAAAGCGAATCCAACGATTCGTCGATGTATCGCCAAGAATATTCCGGTAAATTTTGTAATCGCTGTCGTAGTCGCCCAGCGAAATATCGAGCCAGCCGTCTGAATCAAAGTCGACATATGATGCACTGAGAGATAGTTCGACATGAGTCACGTACTGCGAGCGATTAGCCAGAGTAAAACTTCCTAAGCCGTTATTCTCAAAGAGCTGGTTATTATCTAGACCCCAGCTATCCCAAGAGACGGCTGTGTATAGATCAAGATATTGGTCGTTATTATAATCAAAAAAGAAGGCACCCCATGTCTGACTCTCTATACCTACGCCAGATATTTGCGTGACTTCTGTAAAGCCGGTTTCTCCGTCGTTACGCAGTAGCGCAGGAAATCCATTGTTGGTGCAGAAAATATCTAAGTCTTGATCGTTATCGTAATCAGCGACGGCTAAACCCATCCCGTCAACGCTGATCGCTGTACCTGTCAGAGTTGCCGTCTCGGTAAAACACCAGCCTCCGCAACCGGGGCCATCATTTCTCCATAAGACGTTGCGCCGAAGGTTACTCGGTGCCTTCGGGCTATCGTTGGCTGTATATAAATCGAGGTCATTATCATTGTCGTAGTCAAACCAAATCGCGCTGAAGGTCGCGCCGAGGACATAATCCTGTCCCAAAAGGTGAGTAACATCCGTGAAACGTCCTGAACCATTATTTTTGTAAAGTCGGTCAGAGTTACCTAATGGACCAGGCGGCGTGACGCATTCGAAGCATTGCCAGTTCGAAACAAAAAGATCGAGAAATCCATCTTGATCATAGTCGGCCCAAGAGGCCGTCATTCCGTTTCCGGGGTCCGCGATATTGGCCTGCGCACTAATGTCTGTAAATACGCCGCCATCATTTCTTAATAAAACGTTAGGCCCGTCATTGAGCACATAAAGGTCTAAGTCGCCGTCGTTGTCGAAATCAACGAAACTTGCACCTCCACTTCTATGGTTTGGAAGTGAAAAAGCACCGGATGACGTCATTGAGACAAGACGACCATGCCCTTGATTGATGAAGAGCTGGTTCGAGCCGTTATGGTTCGCGACGTATAAGTCTGGGAGGCCATCGTTGTTTATATCTCCCCATGCTTGACCCACCGTGAGATACCCTGGTGATGCAATGTGCCGAGGTACAATATCCAGACAGTCGTTCGCGAGAGCAAAAGCCTGTTGAGAAGGATATTGAGTAGAATTCGGCAGGCAAGAGGCATCTGTCTCTCCTGAATCAGGCTGTGACCCCGAGTCAGATGGTCCGGAGTCTGTCATGGTAGCAGAATCTAATGAGGCTTCTGCGGCATCCATAGGCATTGCATCTGAAATGTCCATCGCATCACGAGTCTGAGATTCGGCGTCATTGAATCCGGGAGTTTGAACCCCGGCGTCTTGATTCGACTGTGCGTCCGGTAGCAGCTCATCCGCATCTAGTCTGTCGCCTCCATCTTGGATGCTGGGACCAGAGCCAGACGGTACGATTCTGCCTTCGCAAGCGATGAGGGGCGGCAGAAGTATACTCACTGAAAAGAGTAGCCGTAGCCTGCAAATTTTCGTCGTTTTGGCCATTGAAAGTCGCTGTGCCTGGACTATTGTGCGGGGGATTTTCGGCTTGGCAAGCACTTCTTGGTCAGTTGTCGAATTATGTAGATTGCTTCTCAATATTTAGGGGTATACTTTCATTTCGGTCATGGCGATTTATGAGGATACGCGTGAACATCGTCATCACCTTACATTCTCTTCGTCTGCAACTCGTTCTTCAAAGTACAAAAAATGGGGCTGTTTGCGTCGATTTGAGACCAGCACCCTATTATTTTGGGGTCTAGCCGCGTCGCTTTTTATGTCTAGACCCTCATATTACTATGAAGCTGAAAAGAACGTTGTACTGCTCTGTATTGATGGGTTGTCTAATCGAGGCTTAGATTTAGCAACAACCCCACGCCTGGATGAGCTAATGCAAACCAGCTTTTTGGTGCGAAAAAGCAAGGGGGTCATGCCCACAAAGAGTTCTCCAAATTGGTCTTCTATTCTGACGGGAGCTTATCCAAAAGACCACGGTATTCACTCTAATCAGTGGTGGTGGTTTCGCTGGACTCGCCAAGCCCGATTCCCGACGATATTCTCCGCAGTAACCAAGCAGTCTCCAAAACGAGTGACGAGCGCGGTCTATGAGTGGGAACACTTTGGCAAACTTTGGTCTCGAAAAGATGTGACTCATCAGCGCTGGGTCGAACATTCATACGATACCGTTTCTTCAGTTAAGGAGACGCTGAGCGTTCATTCTCCCCACGTTCTCGTTGTTCATCTCGTTCAAGCCGATCTTATGGGCCACGAATACGGTTGGGAAACAAGGCGATATCTTGCGGCCATGTCTCGCGTCGACGCTCAAGTGGGTGAAATTCTAGATTTTCTGAAAAAAGATAACAGGTTTTCCAACACGCTCATCATCGTAGCTTCGGACCACGGTGGAGTCGGCACGAAGCATGGAGGCAACAGCGACGCTGAACTCTACACACCGGTAATCATAAACGGCCCAGGAGGACGAGAAAACGAAATCGAGGCGGGTGAAATCAACAACGTCGATGTTACGTTTACGATGGCGGAATTTTTGGGTGTAAGGCTAAAGAGTCCAGCTCGCGGAAAGCCGATTCCGTGGCGGGTTCGAACCGATCAATAATCGTCTAAGTATTTTTCTTGAAGCGGGGTGGAGAGGCTGAGCCCTATTGGCAGTGGGCCCGCACCAACCCCTATGAAGAATGATTCACGTTCCCATATGACCGATACCGCCAATTTTTGTTCGAACAATTCAAGCCATTTCGGGTAGACGCTGATATTGATAGAGGGAGCGAGCGAATAATTGTCCGGGCGAATTTGAGTCGTACCTGCGGGTGTGTCTTGATAAAGCTCGTTTCCAGGAAGTGCCTCTTTGGCCACAATAACAACGAGTGGGTTATCAAGTTCAGAATAAGACAAAAAGAGACTTTGCTGAAAAGCGACTGGGGAGAGATCGTCATTATCTGAAACCGTAAAACCGCTGGCTTGTAGGCCCAGTCCGAAGGTCCATTGCGTTTGATCTTTATCTCCCGAATAGGTGAGGTTGACCGCATTGACCGTATGACCAGTAATCGTGGAGAGACTTAATCCCCAGTATAGTGGGAGACGAGCCCAGTAAAGCTGCCCGGTATTTACGAGGCTATTACTCAACGGGTCCCAGAACGTTTGGAAAGTCCAGTCTTTGAGGTGAAAAAAGTCCGCAAAAAACTCGGCAACAGGCGTGCTTAGAAAGAGTACTTTGCCAATCCAGTCGAAGAGCAGAAGGTCCGCCACCGCATCGGCAGATCCCATGCTAAACTTCTGGGCTTGCACCGCTTCGTTCAGCCAATGCCCAGCGTATAAGGTGAGCCAAGACATCAATTGGGGATGAGTGTAATTATGATGCTCGTAATATTCGGTCATTTGCCGAAACCGAAAACCACCCCCGATCAGATGCCACAAGTAGTTTGGAAGGTAGGACGGTGTTGCGTCCTTGACCCAAAATCCGGGAAGTAACTGTTGATAAATGAAATTATTGACGCCGTAATTTTGAATGGCCTCTCGCGGTCGAATGAGGCCCGAAAAAACATTTCGGTGGCCTTTGGAGAGATCTAACTGACTCAGTGGGCGACTCCCGTATTCCTCAAAACCTGACTCGATGATGGTTGACCAGGGAGTATGGAACGCATGGGCACCGATACCATCAGGTCGATAGAAGATATATTTATTCTGCTCTGAATCTGTTTGCGGTGGTTCAGGTGCGGGTTCTACGGGCTGTCCCAAAACAAGGGCAGTCAATATGTAGGCAGAAATGTGCAAGTGGTTTTCTCTTCGAGCTCAAATTTTATGGAGGCGCGTGCCGAGCTGACGCGCAGATTGTCGTTGAGTTTCGAAAAAATGCAACTTATTTTTGCATATTTGCTAGGTGAAAACCTGAAGGAGTTACTATTATTCGGTGGTCCAGTCGCGGGTGACGCGTCGATCAAATCGGAATTTCCTGCGGTGCTTGAGTGATTGCGTAGCTACTCGTTTCCGCCAGAGCCTGAAGCTCGAGGGTTTGAGGTTACGGCGCATGATTCGAATGACCTCATTTTCGCTCTTTCCCGTCCTTTCCCTGATTTCTTCGAACGTAATTCGGTCCGCCCAGGCTGCCCAGATAATCCAATCGGTAGTGCCCGCTATCGGTTCAGGCTTACGAACTCTCGTAAGCGGTCTGTCTCCCAGCCTTGCCAATGTATCTAAACAATCATTCAGTAATCTAGAGAGTAACTCGTCAACAGATTTCTGGGAGCGCTTATGGCGCAATCCGCTTTCTCGGGGAGTTGGGGTGAGGCTGGCAGGTTTCACAGAGAAAAAGGTTTCGGCCCGCCCGAGTGATTTTTTGAATACTGCGGCGGCAAGTCGGACAGGCGCGGTCTGTTCGTCCGAAAACATAGTGTCGGTATTGCCTACGCGTCCGACCCCGTTCTTTTGCCTTTTTTACGTATTCTTTACTCGTAGTGACACCCGAAGCTTTATAGGCTCGAAAGCAGGTGGCTTTTATAACGTCCGACAATTCCTGACGTTTTTCCTCTGTAAGGTCTGCCAGCTTTGTATCCGGATGCAAATTCGCAATATGCAATATCTCAGACCTAAGGTAGTTACCAATCCCCGCGACAAATTTCTGGTCAAGAAGCAGAAGGCCTAGTTCGCGTCGTTGGAATTTCCGCTCGCTAAGTTGCTGAAATAGCACCTTTTGGGTGCTTTTTTTGTGCAGCACGTCAATGCCGAGCTTCGAAATATAAGGATGCTCATGTATTTGATTGCAATCCAAGATAGAGATGTCTGTCGCAGAGTAGAGCGAAGCGTACGCGTCCGAGGTTTGGAGTGTGAATCGGAGAGACCTACTAAGGGATTGGAATCTGGATAGTTTCCCGGACTTCCATACGCCGTATAACTGAAGGTGGACGTAGATAGCGAAGTTCCGGTCGAACCGTAAGACAAAGGCTTTTCCATAAGTCTCTACACCTACGCAGCGTGCGCCTTGGAGTTTCTTTGCTATGGAGGCTATTTCCGTATGCGGCGCATCGACTCGCTCGATGATTTTGCCTTTGATAGACCTTTCTATTTTATCTGCTGCCCTCCGTACTTCTGGTCCTTCCGGCATTTCAAGTCTCCCTTCGGTGTATTCAACGTCACTTCGGACTTCGTTCCACCCGAACCAGGGAAGACACTAAACAGTTCACTAATCAAGTGAACATGTTCTAAAACAAGGCACACAGCGCGGCTTGATGGAGAAAAGCTAGGAATTCAACCGCACTTAAGGTTAGGACATATAGGGACGCATATGAAACAGGAGCAAATCGAAATAATTCGCGCCAAGGAATCGCGGGCGCAGACGGTTGATTTCTCCAAGTTGCGCTTTGGAGATATCTTCTCAGATCACATGTTTTCCATCGATTATGACGAGGGAGTATGGAAAAACGCCCGAATAGAGCCATTTGGTCCTATCGCTTTGTCTCCCGCTTCGATGGTCCTGCATTATGGTCAGGCCATTTTTGAGGGGATGAAGGCTTTTCGCCAGACTGACCAATCGATCTCACTATTTCGACCACGTGAAAATATTCGTCGGCTGAATCAATCCGCGAAGCGTTTGTGTATGCCTTCATTTCCAGAGGACCAATTCATTCATGCTCTACAGACACTTATTAGCTTAGATGCTCAGTGGGTGCCCGAAGGCAATGGGTGTGCACTGTATTTGCGCCCTCTCATGTACGCGACAGAAGAACATGTTGGTGTGCGGCCAAGTAAGAGTTATCGGCTTCTCATTATGACGAGTCCGGTGGGCGCATATTTTCGACGCCCGGTGAAGCTCAAGATCGAGCGAGAATTAACTCGAGCTGCCCCTGGAGGAATTGGCTCTGCGAAAGCGGCCGGAAATTATGCAAGCGCCCTATATGCTACAGTCCGTGCTACGGAACAAGGTTTCGACCAGGTTCTCTGGACCGATTCTGCGACACATTCCTTTGTCGAAGAATGTAGCACGATGAATGTGGCTTTCGTTATCGATGACGTCTTAATTTTTCCTGAGGTCACGGATACGATCTTAGCGGGAGTGACGCGCAAAAGCGTGCTTCAGCTCGCGAAACATTTGGATTTCAACGTTGAAGAAAGGCAGGTCTCTATTGAGGAGCTTGAGAGAGCTGCGAAGAATAGGACTCTTCAAGAAATCTTTGGCCTAGGTACCGCCGCAACGATTTCATACGTTAGTCATTTAGGTCTCGAAAGTGGCACTTACGAACTCACGCAGCCGAACAACTGGCGAATTGCTCCTGTATTACTAGAAACCTTGTCGGAGCTTCGAATTGACAAGAGCAAAGACCCGTTCGGCTGGAACGTAGGCCTCATTGGCTAAGTAACTTTAGGGAGAGCTTGGAGGGGAAAGAAGCCGGGTTACGGTCATTAGAGCCGCAACCCGCCGTGTGTACGTTTTATTCAGCGCATGTACCGGCACGGAAGATATCAAAAATGTGCTCTGATTCTTCTTCGCCCATGTTGGGGTCATCCATGCTGTCTTCTTCGCCACCAACCAGTAGGCATTGCCCGGCAGATACCGAAACCGTTTTGTCAGCCTTGATTGCTTTCAAAGTGAGAAGGCCATCGACAACTTTGAGGAGCTGCGTAGGTTCTTCTGGTTCCGGCTCTGGTTCCGGTACCATTGGATCACCAGGATCTTGACCGGGATTTGACGAGTCATCGTCGGAGTTGTTGGGGTCGTCATGCGCCGTGTCGTCAAAATCGTCATCAGATTCAAAGAGTGAGTCGAATACCTGAATCTGAGGCAGCGCAGCGCCATCAATAGTGACCTTGAAGGTTTCGTCGAGAAGCCAATCAGGAGCGGGCTCTTCGGCATTCTCGTCGAAGAGTGGGGCGAGTGCTAACATAACCTTGACGTCAAACTGTGGTGTGAATCCAACCTTGGTGCTTTCCATCTCTCTGTCGATATTCAGCGAGAATTTTCGACCTGTTGTCTCATTCAGGTCAATAGAAACGAGGGTGTTGTCGTCCAGTTTCACGAAGGTCGTAGTATCTCCCATATTAATGTCGTTGACCGCAAAGGTATCGTTGTCGCCGTTTTCAGTCAGTGTCATTGAGCCGCCGAAACCGCCCAGACGCAGGTTCAATTTGCCGCTTTTTAAGTCTTCTGAACCGAAAATGTCGCTCATGATTTCGAGATCCAAAGTTTTCATATTCAGCAGGCCAACTACTGATTTCGCAACTTCGTCAACGGTGAGAGAACCTGCAGGTTCCGCAACGCCAACATCCAGCTTGTACGAATATTCACCAGGCTCAGAACGAACCTTAATGGCTTCTTTGATGCTGAAAGATGCTTCGATAGTGTCTGCCTTTGAAAAGTCGACTCCAGCTGTGATGCGTCCTTCAACCGACTCGGGCAGATTAGGGCCATCGGTGGAAGTTTCGACGTCGAGCTCGGTCTCAAGAAAACTGTAGGCGTCTTTCAAATCAACATCAACGCCCACGTATTTTTCGTAAAGATTGATGCGTAGCATCTTTTCTTTCGCGTCACCCATCAACATATCGATATCGATGTCACCTTGCCGAGTGGAGCTCATCTCCATTCTCATCGTTGTCGGCTCGCAGTCGTCCGGCTCTGGTGCTGGTTCTGGGTCATTACCCGGGTCTGGGTTATTGGGATCGCCAGCTCCAGGCGGATCAGTTCTATCGCCTGGTTCTGGCTCTTCCTCACCGCAATCGAAAACCATTTTGTAGACGACTTTCTTGTCCTCTTCTGTTTCAAGGTTTTCTTCGTCAAATAATGCGTCTGTCGCCTCTGTAGCCATTTCACTCGCGCGTTCTTGTGCGGTGCGCGTATCTTCTTCACAGGGTTCTGGCTGTGGGTCAGGATTTGGCGGTTCGTTCATCCCGTTGTCCGGCACCGAAGACCTTTCTTCATCACAACTATCATCCCGAGTAATAGAAATTCCGAGTCCCTCGAACATTTCCATCTCTCGCGTGATATCTTCGGTGGTAGCGAGTCCTTTTAGAGCGGTCGTAAGGTTTTTCTGGAAAATCTCCTTAAGGCTCTGCTTCGTTACCGCAATGGGTTCCGGCGGAGGGGGAGGAGGGGTCATCATATTGCCCGGAGGCGGAGTGTCGTTTGGTTTAGGAGATTCGGTATCGGCCGTTCCACAAGCGATAAACATACTTGCGGCAACACCAGCGGTAAAGAGGCGTATAAGTTTCATGCGGAGACTCTACTAAGATCCGCTCAACGAATACAAGGCGCTGATGTGTGCGTGACCGCCGTCACCATCGCCTGAGGTTTTGCATGTGTTTGTAATTACTGGGTTTTTCGAACGTAGACATCAACGGCCGATTGCGAGAAGCAGCAGAAAGTCACCACAATCTTCTCTAATTCATCTCTCCCCTCTATTTCTCGCCGAACTGTTTCCACTGCAATCTCTGCGGCCGCTGCCATTGGGTAACCATACACTCCGGCGCTAATCGCAGGAAATGCAATGGATTTGAGTTTCAGTTCTGCGGCAACAGCGAGGCTATTAATATAGCAGGCACGTAAGAGCTCAGGTTCTCTATGCCTCCCGCCTTTCCAGATCGGCCCAACAGTGTGAATGATAAAATTTGCGGGCAATCGGAAGCCTAGTGTGTATTTCGCATTACCTGTTTCGCATCCACCCAATATCCGACAGGCTTTCAGCAAATCGGGTCCAGCGGCGGCATGAATAGCCCCGTCGACGCCTCCGCCGCCCAACAGAGATTCATTCGCGGCGTTCACAATCGCGTCGACTTTCAAAGTTGTAATGTCTGCCAATAGGACTCTGATGCGCCTGTTCATTCGTTCTCCTTAGGGTTCCTATTTGGTACCAAGAAGGCTTTGATATACTTCAGATGTTTGCTGGGCAACATTCGCCCAACTCCACTCTTGGACTACCTTCTTACGGGCACGCTCACCGAAGCCGATTCTACGGTTTTCATCGTGCGCGAGGCTGATTATAGCAGCGGCCAATTCACTGCTATCTTCTGATTTCACTAAATGGCCATCGTGCCCATCTTCTATGATTTGGATGAGTCCGCCTACAGATGATGCGATCACCGGTGTTGCACATGCCATCGATTCAAGAGCCGTGAGACTTGTTGCCTCGTTACGACTCGGGAGCACCACGAAATCCGCTGCGGCATAGTATTTAGGCATTTCTTGTCTTGGCTGAGGCCCTCTGCAAAGAACAATATCTGCGTCTTTCTCTTCTAGAAGTTTCTCGTCGATATTTCGCTCAAAATCTGAGGTTTTTGCACGAGCGTGGTCTCCTACAAAGACAAACCGAATATCCCGTTTCTGCTGAGCTACGATGATCTGTTTGATAGCATCAACTAATACATCTGCGCCTTTAACATGTTCAATCCGACCCGCGTATAAAACAATAATGGCTTCTGTGGGTAAGCCTAGCGCCTTCCGGCATTCTATCTGATCGCGTGGTTTGAACTCTCTTACGTTAACGCCATTCGTAATCAAATGAACATCCTGCTCGGGTACTCCGATTTCTTGGGTGTTGGAGCGTAGACGTTCAGAAACAGTTATCCAGGCGTGCGCATGTCCAATCTGTCGCCGCAGTCTAGCGTGTCGCCCTCGACTCAGTGCTGCTGTGAAATGACTGGTATGGTTCGTAAAAACTTTCGCAGGATGTTTCAGCTTCTTGGTCGCCTGACAAAAATGGTCAAGAGTGTGCCAGTGAATAATATCCGCGGCGCCTTGTCGTCTAAGTTGCTCGATGAGCGTTTTTGTTTGGCTGATGATTTGAGGTCTCGCAATCCATCTGGCCCGAGAATATTTTGGTGGAATGCGAAAAACCTTCCAAGGAACAGAGTCCTTAATATCGGACGAAACAGACGTAATCACCGAGACCAAATGATTCGAATCATGTAACGCTTGCGCGAGCTCGTGGACATGTCCGGCAAGCCCCCCAATGTTTGGAGCATAATCTCCACTGATCAAAACAACTGATGGTTTCAACTCACCCTGAATGTAGCGCAAATACCGAAAATAACACCCGCTAAACGGTGGTTAAATTCAGAAAGTTCCTCAGAATCTGAAGCCCGAACTGCGTCCCAATGGACTCGGGATGAAATTGAATGCCCCAAAGTGGGTGCTGTTTGTGTTTAAGGCCCATGATAAGACCATCATTCGTTTCTGCGATGATTTCTAAACA
Source organism: Myxococcota bacterium (assembly GCA_036337945.1). Classification (GTDB taxonomy): domain Bacteria; phylum Myxococcota; class Kuafuiibacteriia; order Kuafuiibacteriales; family Kuafuiibacteriaceae; genus JAYZDF01. The sequence continues at coordinate 5,085 of JAYZDF010000038.1, read as the reverse complement.
CGAAGGAAGCGAGGCTCTTTTTACAATGAGCGAATGATACCGCATTGCTTCGAAAGGAGAGGGGACGTGTGCGAAAAGCTGGTCGCCTTTATGAATGATTTGGCTTGTTTTTCCGTGCATGACCCGCTGCGCTCGTACGACTTGACCGCCGAAGACGTGCGCTAAGCCCTGGTGACCGAGGCAGATTCCTAGCACTGGAGTTTGGGGGCTGAGTTGTGAAATAACCTCAGCACACACACCGAAGTACTCCGGCTTTGCTGGATGGCCAGGCCCAGGTGAAATTACGATTTTCTTCGGCGCGAGCCTTCTCACGTCTTCGAGCGAGATTTCGTTATTTCTAACAACCTTTGCATCAACCCCTAGTTCTCCGAAGTATTGGTAGAGGTTAAATGTAAACGAATCATAATTGTCGATGATCAGCAGACTCATGAATGCTGCTCCGACTGACAGTTTCTCAACGCATTAATGAGCGCTTGTGCTTTGTCCATCGTTTCGTCATATTCGTTAGAAGGTTCTGAATCTGCGACAATTGCACCGCCAACACTGAGATATGCATGTTGTTCTTTGATAATTATGGTTCGAATAACAATGTTCAAATCAGCTGTTCCTGAAAAGTCTAGGAAGCCAATCGCCCCTGAGTACACGCCGCGATTAACTGGCTCAAGTGTGTCGATGATTTTCATGGCCTCAATCTTTGGCGCGCCGGTCATAGACCCCCCAGGAATGGCAGCGCTTACAAGGTCAAAAACATCTTTAGAGGGCTTTAGTTGGCCTTCGATTGTTGAAACAAGCTGAAATACAGTTGCATATGTTTCAACAGATAATAGTTCGGGCACCTTGACGGTGCCAAATTCGCAGACCATTCCTAGATCATTTCGGACAAGGTCTACAATCATCATATTCTCGGCCTTGTCCTTTACATTTGTGCTGAGGTCACGGAATTGCTTCTCATCCTCCAAAGCATCTTTCCCTCGGGGCCGAGTACCTTTGATAGGCCGACTCTGCACGGTTTTATCTCGGCTAAGCTTTAAGAATCTTTCAGGGGAGGAGGAGACGATGGTTGCTTCCGGAAGCTTGAGATAACTCGCAAAAGGAGCCGGATTGATCCTTCTTAATTCTTGATAAAGTTGCCATGGGTCACAATCAAACGGTGCATCCATTCTGTGGGTGAGGCATACTTCGAGAGCGTCACCCGCTAAAATGTGTTCTTTCGCTATTTGTACGGACTCACAATATCGCTCTCGAGAGAAGGGTTGATTTAGACTTATGGGCCGTGGGCTTAGGCCTGTTGTCGTTGGCGTCCCTAGTCCATCTAGAAGTTTCTCGAACTGATGGATTCGCTCAATAAATGCTTTTTTCTTTCTTTGATTCGAGTAAGTTGCTTCCTCTTGCGTCGCGCCGCGGCCAACGACTGATATCCACGTTTTGCTGGTCTTATGGTTATGAACAAATACACAATCACAAAACAAGAGGCATATGTCGTCCATACCTAAATCATCTTCGCTATGGGACGTGAGTGCTTCAACGAAGTGCCCTGTTTCGTAGCCGAAATAACCGACGGCCCCCGAAAAAAATGGGACATCGTCGAGCACATAACTTTCCGGAGTAATTTGATACCTTGAAAACGTTTCTCGAAGGTCACCAAAAAGTTCTACGGTTCGAATCTTTTCATTTGCGCTCGAAAGCCTTTTTCCAAATTCATCTTCAAATGTTATCTCTTTGACGAGGGCTGAGGCGGTACCGGAGGCTCCGTGCTTTCGTTTGGCTTTATAGACCAAGAACGGATCACCGCCGCAGTATGAGTAGTGCCCCAGCTCTTCTCGGCCTCCTGCGCTGTCGAGGAGGAATGCGAAGTCCGAATCTTGAAACATCTCCACGTAGCGGTGGAATGGATAGCGAAGAGTGTGTTCTTCTAGCTGGTGGTCTACCTTCAGGGTCATAAGTGCTGCATCGTCTTCGAAATTGGGTGCTATCGTTTACTCGTTGGCTTCTAATATTGCTGACTCAAAAACGGAAGCAGAAATAAAGCCTAAGCATGAATTCAGCTTTTTCTGCGGCCAAATCTCGGACGATTCGGTTTTCCTAGGTTTAATCGAGGTCCTTTTCGTGGTGCTCGAACATTAGCTGCAAAAAGAAGTCGCAACACTGTCCATTGTCTCCCTTCCCAGGGAGCTAAGAGCTTCAACATCTTCTCATCATCTCCTCGATCTTGCCCCTCTAGAGCCCATGAGACCGTGTGTGGAAGCTGGTAATCCCCTAAGGGAATAGCGTCCGGTTGGTTCAGTGAAAAACCAAGGCAGTGTTCAATCGTCCATGGACCAATATTTGGAATATGAGAGAGTTTATTTCGGATTTCGTCAGCTTCTAGGCATGCCCAAGAATCAATGCGGTGCCCGATTCTTGCGACTTCTCGAATCGTCAAACATCGTCGCTGGGATATTCCGGAACTGTGAAGAAGATCGATTGGGGCACGGTGTATTTGTTCATAGCTCGGTGGCAGCAGTAATTCGGAGTCAACGGGCGTGGAGGAGCCCGTTTGCCTGAGAAAGTGTCGCCAAGCCCGTGCTGCGTCTTTCCATTCGATAAGTTGCTGCATTACGGTTCTCACCAAGTCGTAACCAAGGTGTAGAGTTCTCGTCGGAAAAATCCCTCGGTATTGACGAGAAAGCCTAGCCATGAATGCGTGTCCCTCAACTTGGAAAGCGGATGCATGAATACCCAAAAATTTTTCAATGACCTGTCTAGGTATTTTATGACCAGGCCCGGTACACCGAACGTTTAGAGATTCCTTGTGATGTTCGATCTCAAGGTACAGAGGTTGTCCTTTCCACCACTGAAGCTTTCGCATGTGTGTTGGTGTCAGAATGACGCTCGGATCACTCAATCCGAATCGATGAAACTTCAAAGTTCCTACGAGGTCGTAGTGCTCTGGTGCCGCGAATTCGTGCTCGACACTGGTTCGCCATGAAAGTTCGGGGAGCTCAGTTTCAATCATTCGAAATGAATCCCCCGTGGGTCTCTGGCACTTTTTGGCAGTGAGCGCAGAAATAGGTTGAGCGCTGCTGCGGCCCTTGTCGTCGCATTCGAATGAGCTGGTCACATTTCATACAATGTTGTCCCGCCCTTTTATAAACCCACTTCACGGTTCGGTGTCCCCAATGGGTTCGTCGAATACCTGGCGCGATGTTTCTGCGCATCCATCTTCTTGTATTCTCAATAAGACTTAAGAGCTGCTCTGAAGAGTATTTGTCGGTTCTTTGAAATGGGTCGAGTTGCTCCAAGAATAGGATTTCTGATTTGTAGATGTTTCCGATGCCAGCGCATATTCTCTGGTCGAGCAGGTTTTCTCCCAGTTCGACGGTGCCAGCCCGCAAAAGGTTACTCACGATACTCTCGAGCTCGAGCCCGGGTTCGAGTATATCTGGACCCAAATTTGAGAGAAGAGGGTGGTGCTGCAATTCCCACTCCGTCATAACTTCACCTATCGGGGCATTCTCACAGACGGCGAACCAGGACTCCGTAGTAATCGCGACGACCATCTTTGAGTGATGTCTCGATTTTTCGGAAATAGGACGTATTCTCCACCGCCCCTCTCGTCCTAGGTGAGTATGAATGACGTAGCCATGACTAAAATAAAGCAGGAGGTGTTTTCCACGTGCTTTTACAGCACGAATACTGTGTCCTATGAAGTCGATCCGCGCGATAGCTGGGTCAGAAGAATAAAACTGTTGCACAGATTCTTGTACGATTGTCTCATTGAGCCGAAGCTGTATTTTTTTGAGGGTGTCACCTTCTGGCATTTATAGCCTCAAAGTGTGTCTTTTTTGATAAAAGCAAACCCGAAGAAGAGCTTCTGAATCCATGTTCTGTAAGTCTTGAGACCTGCGGCCATTTGTTCGCGGCGTCTCCATCAATTGTTTCAAAGAAAATGGTTCTTTGGAGGTCGCGTTCTAAGAGGCGGGTAAGTGCTGAGGTTAGGGCTTGAAGTTCTTTTCGACGCTCCACCTCATCTTCGCTAAGGTGAGTATTCATTGATTTACCTGAACGTGAAATAAAAGCGATAAGCTTTCCGTTGGCGAGAATGACCCGCGCGCCAGGAGAGCGTTCGGGCCTGCCTGCAATTTCTGATGGCCAAGGTAGGGCTGAACCGTAAGGATTTGCTGGATCCGTCGCGGCCAAACACACCGCGCAAATATCGTCGTTTTCGTCTCGATGAGCGCGGAGCATATCCTCGGCTCCAGGCACGGCGAATTGAGTTGCCCCTAAACCTTCGATGAAGTAGCCGCGCCGAACTTGCCCACTCTCCTCCAAAGCTTTCAAAATGGGGTATACAGACGAAAACCCTCCGCTTAGTTCTTCCATTGAAACAGCCTCACGAGTAAAAACGCCATGCCGCTCAAGCAATTGTTGGGCAAGTGCCATACGTTTATCTGTGCTTGGTGTGGCGAGTCGGCTTCGTCGTTCACTGACCAGCCACCAGCGTCCTTCCGAACCTGGCAGTCCGCTCGGGCGAGCGTTTCTGAACCGGAGACGTCTTCGGTTGAGAGGCCCTCTTTTTTGAGTGCCTCGTAAAAGGTTTCGCAAAGGAACTAGGCTGTCGTTACTGACCTCTCCATGCCAAACCAAATCCCAGAGTTTAGTGAGTAGTTCCGCGGGAAGTCCACCGATTTGCCCATGAAGGTGACTGAAGAAGGCTGCACCGCTACCTCTTAGTGCGGTCCTAATGGCGTCGTAAACTTCTCCCTCCAAGGGTTCGATATTTGTGGCAAGGAGATCAAGATGAGAGCTTGAATATAGTGCGACCCGACCATCCTTGCTCCCCGTCGGTCTGATCCCAAGCCAAACGACTTCACCCGATGCGAGAAGGGCGTCTAAGTCTGTGGGTTGATAATTGTGAATTCTCGCGGGCAGAACATCGGTTTCAAGAACGGTCGCAGGGATGGGTGCTCCTTGCAAGCGCTCTATGATGTCTAGAAGTCCATCCTGATGCTTAGGATTAAGGCTTATGCCATGCCATTCGACTAAAAACCGAGCGAAAGACTCGTGACTGACTGATTCCACTTCAGCGCGAAGTCGACTTAGCGA
>JAYZDF010000037.1:0-10298 GCA_036337945.1 Myxococcota bacterium | reverse complement strand
AACGTAGCCCCAAATCCTCAGCAGCTTCGTCCTGAATAGACGACAACAATCTGCCTTTGATATATTCGTGGATAATCAACCGGAGGAAGGAAGCTTGTGCTCTCCCGATGCGCTGGTGGCGACGTCTCCCATAAATTTCCGAGACAATACAATTTCTCGACCCCGGATTTCTACGAATCCACGTCGCTGAAATTCAGAGAGTACGCGGCTCACGGTTTCACGGCTGGTGCCAATCATAGAAGCAATATCTTGCTGCGTCGGTTTTTCACGAATCAAGATTCCCTCTTCCATTTCTTCGCCGTCTCGCTTCGCGAGATCGATCATTATGTGAGCGACGCGGCTATATACATCGAGCAACGCCAAATTGCTGATGATCTCATCTGCTCTTCGCAGTCTCATCGATAGTTCTGCCATTACGTTAAGTGCAGTAGACGGACTCTTTTTAATATGCTCAGCAAACTGCGCTCGATGAAGAACGAGAAGCGTTGATTCCTCGGCAGCAACAACGCTAGCGGACCTAGGAAGATCGTCGAGAAGCGACATTTCGCCAAAAAAATCACCGGATTTGAGGATTGTGAGAATCACTTCACGTCCATTGTCACCCTGAATAACAACCTTCACGCGTCCGCTGAGGATCACGTACATTGCATTACCAATCTCATCTCGATTGACGACAACGGTATCTTTGCGGACCTTGTGCTCTTCCATAACGGAAGAAAGATGAGACAACTCTTCCTCCGACGCGTTGTGAAAAAGTCCTACTTTTTTAAGGGCTTCGCTATAGGCAGACATTGACCGAGTTATCACAAGACTAAAGGGTCTTCGTCAATGTAGGACGAGCGATTATCCAGAAAAGTAATCATTCATGGTTCGCAAATAATCCCTGACCAGAGGATTCTTCGCGTATTCCTCGTCTAATTGCCCGAATCTCTCCAACAGTCGTGACTGTTCTTCGGTGAGATGAGTGGGTACCTCGACAATCACTTTGACCCGCTGGTCTCCTCGACCACGACCCTCAGCTAGAGGCAAGCCCTTGCCTTTCAGTCTAAATTCACGCCCCGATTGAGAGCCAGCGGGAACTTTCATCCGTATACGGCCGTCGAGAGTCGGCACCTCCACGGTTGAGCCAAGAGCGGCCTGATCAAATCGCATAGGCACGTCTACCAAAATATCGCTACCATCTCGTCGGAAAAATGGATGGGGAGTCATTTGAATCACCACAAAGAGATCACCACGGGTTCCACCGCCGCGTCCCAGTTCTCCTTCCCCTTTGATCCGGAGACGAGTTCCTACTTCCATTCCAGCCGGAACATTGACTTCTATTGCTACTCGCTGAGAGACGACCCCCTCGCCTGCACAAGTCAAACAAGCTTCCGCAACAATGGATCCCGTGGCGTCGCAAGCTTCGCAGGGCTTTCTCGTTGAAAAAAATCCTGCCTCATCTAGTTTTTCACCAGAACCACCACACTCTTTACAAATCACGGGAGCGCTTCCTGGTTTTGCGCCGGTTCCTCCGCACGTTCGACAGCGATCTTTCCTCTCAAGAGAAATTGTCTTGTCACAACCAAAGGCGAGTTCTTCAAGACGCAGATCGAGATTAAACCTTAAATCATCACCGCGTTCGCTCTTCGGCACTCGGGCGGCTCGCGACCGAAAACTATCGTAATCTCGGCCTGAGACTCTATTTTTAACGTGGGGAGAGCTGTTTTCTCGAGAGGCAGACTCGCGTCGAGGCGGTCGACCGGTTGGTCCTGCTCTAGGACGACCTCCACTTGAAGTCCGTTGGGTTGAACCTGCTCGAGAGTTGCTACCGAAGATATCTCGAAACACGTCAGCTGGATTTTCTGGTTCACGTTTTGGAGATTGCGCCGCTGTTCTCGCAGAAACAGCAGCCTTCAGGCCGTGCAGATCATACTGAGAACGCAGTTCAACGTCGCCTAAGATACGATACGCTTCAGCTGCCGCAGAGAAAAGATTAGCCGCAGCCTCGTCACCTGGGTTTTTATCAGGGTGATACTTCCTTGCGATCTCGCGATAAGCTTTCTTGATTTCGACCTGCGTTGCGGTCTGAGTCAGCCCCAGGACGCGGTATAAGTCGACGGTCATGCTTTATGGCAATAACAAACTCTGAACTTCTATTCTACGTCCCGAATACGTTGAGGCCGAATAATTGGCACTTTCAGACCTTTCCTTTCAAGAATTTGATGCGACGCCCGAACGGATTGTGTGATCCAAGAGGCGAGAACAGCCTTATGATCTTTTGGTGTCAAACCAGATTTCAAACCTTGGGCTGCTCGAGCTTGACTCACATGGTAAATACTGATGGCCGCAGCTACCGAAATATTGAAGCTTTCTACGAAACCGTGCATGGGGACAATAAATCGATGGTCTGAATGCTTTCGTGCATACTCTGAGATTCCGTCGCGCTCGTTGCCGAAGACTAAGGCAATCTTTTTCGAAAAATCGATCTCATCAATTGGTGAGGCATCATCTTGCAAATCAGACGCCCAGATCTCGTAGCCGCGACCACGCAGAGAATCAAAACACTTTTCAGTGTGCGCATGCATATGAAAGTCGAGCCACTTTTGGGCTCCGCTAGCGACATTACGGCTTGCTGAAAAAGAGCCTTCCTGAGGTATGACATGAAGTTCGAATAAGCCGAACGCTTCAGCACTTCGCATGACCGCAGAGGCATTATGAGGATTGGCAACTTGCTCAAGCACTACGCAAGTTTCGCGGGTGCGCTTTTTGAGTATCTCTTCAAAAACCTCAAAGCGCTGGTCCGTGATGAAAGGCCGGAGGCAGTCGATAACTTCATCATGCTCAGATTCTGACATTTCAAAAGTCACGATTTTTTCCGCCTTCACGGTTTTGCTCATATGTAATCCTAGCGGAATGCGCAATGGCTATTCGGACTTCGATGAGTGTTGACGATTCTCAATCCAGTCCAACAATAGTGCGGCTCCGTCGATGTTCGAAAGCCGTTTCAATTCCTGAAATCCTGTCGGGCTAGTCACGTTGATTTCGGTCAAATGGCCGTCGATGATATCAATTCCAACAAATGGTAAGTTGAGCCGGACAAGTTCCGAACGCAAAGCTTGGCAGATCTCGAGATCACGAGGCGTCAGACCGGCCGCTTCCGCAACTCCTCCAACGTGCATATTCGAGCGAAGATCATCATCTGATGGCCGTCGATTAATGACACCAATTGGTTCTCCACCAATCAAGAGTACTCGCCGATCGCCGTCTGTGACTTTCGAAAGAAACGCTTGGGCAACGATTGCGTTTGTTTCAAGTTGAGTAAGCATTTCAAGAATCGAGCCGGTGTTCTTGTCCCCATGAGATAGACGCACAACTCCAGCGCCACCACTCGTATTTAACGGCTTCACAACCACATCTTGGTGCTCCTGGATAAAAGCCTTGATTCTATCTATTGATCGAGCAACCATCGTCGGTGGCATGAGTTCTGGCCAACGCATAGCGAATATTTTTTCGTTACAATCGCGCAACGAACGTGGATCATTGACCATAACCACTTTATCTTGAGAGACAAAATCGAGAATAAAGGTTGATGCAAAATACTCAGCATCAATCGGAGGATCTTTTCTCATAAAAATAGCTGTCACATCATCAAGACAGATTCTCTCTTTACCTATGACCTCAAAGTGGTCTCCTTCAACCTGCTGCACACGTATCCGAGTCAAGTTGGCATAAGGTACATTACCAAGCAGTTCCAGATCCTTCATCAGGCCGTACCAAACCTCACCGCCGCGAGACTGTGCTTCGAGCATAAGAGCAAAGGAAGAATCACCTTGAATATCGATTCTTTGAATGGGATCCATTATGAATACAAAACGATGGGACATTTTGGTAACTCCGTAGTTAGGGATCTGACACGAGATGAGTAGTAATAGCAAAGTTTCAATCGACGAATACGTCGACCAAATACTTAATGACTGGGTAAAGAATGTCGCGGCTCAGAATTCACTTCTAGGTAGAGAAATGGCAGTTCGAGAACAATTCGCGGGCTGGTTAGATATGCTTTTGCAAGTGACCAACCCGGAACGATTGAACGAATTATATCAATTACTGGCCATACATAGTCGAAATCAAGCACTCCAAGGGCGACCTTTATCGAGCGTCATGAGGCAAATCTTAATCCTACGAGAAACCCTTATTTCATATATCGACACTCTAGATCCAGCAATCAGCTCGGTCATCGATACGATGCTTATGGTCGTCGGAGATGGCTATGCGCTCGGTCAGTCCCAGAATCTTCGCCAGCAATGGGTGCAATTGGCGAAAGACTCCGTGCCTGTGTTTCGGTACGACCAAGAAACGATCCTGTCGTTTATCGCTTTTCCGAATTTGATAGAGGTTGTCGATGTATCATTTGGTCGGGCCTTAAAGATGGTCCACATGCACAAAGCGAAACGCTTGGTCATAGACCTATGTATCCAAAAACCCCTCTCCAACCGCTTTATAGAGACAACGGAATCCCTTACTCAAACTAGAGAATTAGAGTTCGCGGAACTCGTTATCACAGGTTTAAACCCAGACAGCGAGGCTGCGAAAATCATAGGACGCTTTCCTCGAACCCACATTTATGAAGACCTTGAGGAATGTCTGTCGGCCGAAGAATGACTGAAAAGTCCGGCGCGACTTGCATCTCGTCTACGCTTCCGATAGCAAGCCACCACAAGGAGAACTATTATGGTAGACGTAGGTACCCAAGCCCCCAATTTTAACCTTCACAAATCTAAAACTGAAACGGTTGAGCTCGAATCTCTTCGTGGAAAGAACGTGGTTCTAGCATTCTTCCCAGCAGCCTGGACCGGTGTTTGCGAAAAAGAACTGTGCAGCTTTAGAGACGCTCACAGCGCTTTGAACGATCTTAATGCTGACGTATACGGCATCAGTGTCAATGACCCGTTCACGAACGCAGCATTCTCCGAAAAAAATGGACTAGGATTTGCGCTGCTTTCTGATTTCACACGAAGCACTGTTCGCGCTTACGGTGTAGATCACGACGATTTTGCGGGAATGACTGGATACACTGCCGCAAAACGGTCTGTGTTCATCGTCGACAAAGAAGGCGTCATTCGTTTTGCATGGGTTGCACCAAACCCGGGCGTTGAGCCCGATTACGAAGCAGTGAAAGCTGCCGTTGCTGAGCTTTAGTAACTCACTGTAATTACATTAAAACCTTCTAGCTCGGGTGAGTAAAATCATCCGAGCTATTTTTATTTAATCTTCAGTATAAGTTGAACTCTCTCTGTATCAACTCAAACTGTTGTTCGAGATCAATCGTTTCTCTTTGCCAATATTGTTCTGTTCCAAAATGAGAAAAAGCCGCGGGAAAAGCTGGGTCATGCCATCGACGTGCAATCCACGCAGCGTACCTTATAATTCGCAGAGCTCGTAAGGGCTCAATCAGCTTGAGCCATCGTTGCTCGAAAGGACGAAACTGACGGTAAGCTTCTATAAAAAGGTTCCGTTGCTCCTTCGCATATTGATCCTGACCCGGTAATAATAGCCAGACGTCTTGAACAGCCGGACCAATTAGCATGTCATCAAAGTCAACAAAGAACCAGCCTTCACGGCCGTTGAGTAAATTACCGTAATGGCAGTCGCCATGAATACGATGAGTAGGAACATCTTGCGCCACCTCGCTGTAGTGCTCACAAATCTTTCGAACCACCGTTTCAAATCGGTTTTCCCAAACGGGTGAAATAAAATTTTGTGTCAGGAGAAATTCAAGGTTCTGCAAACCATATGAATCTTCATTGAGTTCTAACCGTCCTTCAGAGTGACTAGAACCCACGTTATGAATGCGCGCGAGGAGACGACCCAAGATCTCTATCTGCTCATCATTAAGTTCGCTAGGAGACCGACCACCGACGCGAGGCCAAACAGCATAATAAATACCTTCGATTTCGTGAATAGATTCACCATCCTCAAATTTAAGCGGTGCACATACTGGAATTTCAGCGGAACGAAGTTCGAATAAGAAATCGTGCTCTTCCTGAATTTGCTCACGACTCCAACGGCCCGGACGGTAAAACTTAGTAATGATATGGTCTCCATCATCCAATCGAATATCGTGAACACGGTTTTCGAAACAGTGTAAGGCGTTAACGTGTCCGCTAGGCTCGTAGCCGCCCTCTTCCACTGCTTGTAAGACATGATTCGGAGTTAGGGCTAAGAACAGCTCACTTTGGTCTTCTAAATTACTCATTTGTTTACTCGATCCAAAATAAATGCGTACTCAAATGCTGTATCTTTGAGTTGGCCGTAGCGACCAGAATTGCCGCCATGACCTGCGCCCATCTCAGTCTTCAACAATAACACGTTATCTCCTCGCCAATTGACACGGAGTTTCGCGGTCCATTTCGCTGGCTCCCAGTATTGAACTCGCGGGTCATTCAGGCCGGCCAGTACAAGGATATTCGGATATTTGGCGGGCTTAACATTGTCGTACGGCGAATATGCAAGCATGGCCTCGAAATACTTTTTATCTTTAGGATTGCCCCATTCTTCCCATTCGATAACGGTCAACGGAATCGTCTCATCCAGCATCGTGTTCACGACATCAACAAAAGGTACACCGGCAATAACCACCTGAAATAGGTCAGGACGCATGTTGGTGACCGCGCCCATTAGAAGTCCGCCTGCGCTTCGCCCAGATATCGCTAAACGATCTGAAGATGTGTAGTTCTGTTGAATTAAGAGCTCGGCGCACGAAATAAAATCACTGAACGTATTCTTCTTTTCAAAAAACTTACCAGCGTTCTTCCAGGCTCGACCGAGTTCTCCGCCTCCGCGAACATGAGCAATCCCGACGACAAAACCGCGATCGATCAGCGAAAAAAGGTCAGAGTCGAAGTCGGCATCATAGGAGTAACCGTATGAACCATAACCAAAGAGAAGAGCTGGATGTTCTCCATTTCGTACCAAATTTTTCTTATAAATGACCGATATTGGAATTTGTGTCCCGTCGTCGGCTGTCGCCCACAGCCTTTCGTCTTCGTACTCATCCGAGTTATACCCACCCAAGACTGGAGACTGTTTGAGAACTTTCTTTACCTTCGTTGCTAAATCATACTCATAGACTGTGTCGGGCGTACGTAAAGAGGAATAGCCAAACCTTAGCTTAGAAATATCAAATTCCGGATTACTCCCTGACCATACGCTATAGCTCGCGTCATCAAACGGAATTCTATGACTCTCCCCAGAGGTAAGATCTAAGACACGAATCTCGGGCAATCCTTGTGCTCTTTCATACACAATCAGATAATTTGAGAACGCGTCAAGCCCGTCTATAGTCACCTTCTCATCATGAGGAATCACCAGTTCCCATGCTTTCTTGTCAAGCTGACCTATAGGTGTTCGAAAGACCTGAAAATTAAGCGCATCTTCGTTTGTTACAATATAAAAATGATCTGTGTGATGCTCGATATCGTACTCAACTCCGTTTGCGCGAGGGGCAAAGACCTGAAAAGCAGCATCAGGCTCATTGGCGTTGGCAAAACGGATTTCTGAGGTCACGGCACTATCAGCATCGATATATATGTAGGCATCGCTTCGACTTTTGCTCACAGTGAGAAAGAAGGAATCATCGGCTTCGTGATACACCAGTTGATCATGCGTTTGATTTTGACCTAACCGATGTCTCATGATCTTGTAAGGCCGAGACGCTTCATCAACGACAGTATAGAAAATCGTTTGGTTGTCGTTTGACCAAGCAAGAGAATAAGATGTGTTGCTTATCTCTTCTTCGAACTGGCGCTGACCATTTAGACATCGAAAATAGAGCTTGAATCGTTCATCACCCTCATAATCTACAGAATATGCCAAAATCGAGTGGTCAGGACTCACTGCCATAGAGCCGAGTTGCATGTATTCACGGTTTTCAGCCAGTTGATTTCCGTCCACGAGGATCTCCTCTACGGCGTCAAGAGACTCTTTTTTTCGACAATAGATTCGATACGGTTTCCCTGTTTCAGTTCGAGAGTAATAGAAGTAGGCACCCTTTTTGTAGGGAACAGAATCATCGTCCTCTTTTATCCTTCCGAGCATTTCGTCATATATTTCTTGCTGCAGACCTTCGAGATGCTGGGTCGATTGTTTGGTGAATTCATTTTCGGCCTCGAGATAAGAGATCACCTCTTTATCTTCCCGATTCCGCAGCCAATAAAAATCATCTGAGCGTTTGACTCCGTGCAGTTCGGTGATTTTAGGAACAATTTGGGCTTTAGGAGGATTATTCATGATGATTGAGCACTCGATAACACACGTGTTTCCAATCGTAATCCCAAAATTTAGATTCTATTCGCCAATTACACTTTGCAACTTGCGAACACGAGGTCACAAGTTCTAGAAGCTGCCAGGGAGATTCTTGTGGAAACTGGAGATGAAAATAATGGAGCGAACTCCACGCCTGCATTAGAAATTAGTCCAAGAAGTCTACTAAAACTCGCAATTCCCAGTACAGTGTTTACCGTTTTGACCCATGGATACAGGTCGATTGACCAATTCTGGATCAAAGATGTGTCCGTAGAAGCTCAGGCCGCAATTGGAGCTAACGTTTTCGTACTAATCCTATTTGCTGGATTCTTCGAAATGGTTGGTGCTGGCGTTTCTCCCTGGATCGCAAGAGCCTCAGGGTCGGGAGACACAGAAGAACGAAAAAAAGCGTTCGGTGCCGGCCTTTTCGGTGCCGTCGGTATTTTTATCTTTGTAGCGCTGGTTGGCGGTTTCGGAGCAAATAAAATTGTCGCCCTGATTGGCCTCACAGATGAAACGGCAAGGCAGGCCGAAATCTACTTGCGAACAATAAGCCTGACGTCGCTACCATTAGCCCTCACTCCGCTCATCGATCTTAGTTTTACAGCCATGGGCCAAGCGAAGCTACCAATGAAGCTTCACGCTCTCTCGCTGGGCCTAAATCTCGTTTTCACACCTCTATTTATCTACACACTCGACCTCGGCATCATGGGTGCTGGTTTAGCATCAAATCTATCTCGGGGGATCGCAACTTTTATCGGCCTTTTTTCTCTTATTCGAATGATCGGTCTGACTCGGAATCATATTCGAGGAGGCCATGCACTTCGAAAAGTTCTTCGCATTGGAATCCCTGTAGGAATGGGGACCATCATTTATGCCCTTTCTTATTGGGTCATGCTAACGACTTCGATCTCGCCCCTAGGACCGCATATTAATGCAGCTTTAGGTATTGGCTTCAGCGCCCTCGAAGGATTCACTTGGCCCTGTTTCCACGGTGTATCTTTAGCAGTAGCCTCGTTCGTCGGTCGTTCACTTGGGGCAAAACGTCCAAATGATGCGTTTTCTTCGATGAAGCTTGGTATTCCTATTGTTGGGACAATGGGACTCATCGCCAGCCTGTTATTTGGCTTCGCTGGCGAATTTCTCACGGGTCTTTTTGCTTCGGACGCGATGGTTCACCAAGCGGCCATTCAATATACTTTTGTACTCGCTTTTTCTCAGGTCTTCGTGGCCTGGGAAAGCTTATTTGAGGGCGTCCTAAACGGAGCAGGCGCAACAAAGCTCGTGTTTTGGGTGAACTTCCCGAACAATCTATTCCGGGTCGTGTTGGCTTGGTATTTTGCTTTCCCGCTGGGCTACGGAGCAGAAGGAGTCTGGTGGGCGATCAATCTGACAACTCTTGTAAAAACCTTACTCAAGGGGTGGTTTTCTATTCGCGGAAGATGGGTCAATGTAGACATATGAGTCACAGACACCCTGTTCTAAGCCCGTGGTGCAAACGCGTCCGAAAAAACGTACTGGACGGTATCATTATTCTCACTCTCTTCTTAGTGATTGGGTGCACAAAAGAAGAAAGTCCGGAAACGCAGATAACTAAGATGTTTCAACAAAGCGTAACAAGCGCCAATAAAAAAGACCTTGGTGGACTTATGGAGAACGTAAGTGAGAAGTTCATCGGTCCTTACACGATGAGCAAAAAGGACGCGAAGCGGTATATAGTCGCACAACTGTATCGCAAACAATGGCACCGAGTCTTTTTATATGAGGCCAAAATAGACGTGAGGTCAGACAATGAAGCGAATGCAGACATTCGAATCGCAATTGCTCGAGGCGACAAAATCGAAGCATTGAAAGACCTGACAAATAAAGCTGATTATGACGCTTTTCAGCTAAAAATTGACCTGGTGAAAGAGGACTCGAGATGGTTGGTGATCAAGGCGCAACATCAGATTATCGACCGCATCAACTAGTTTTTTCTTCTTTATCGGCTTGGGCTGTGACACTCACTTTTC
>JAYZDF010000036.1:0-22142 GCA_036337945.1 Myxococcota bacterium | reverse complement strand
CTGCCGCTACTCGTTATCGGCAGGATTCGGGCAAGAAAAGTTCAGTATTTCTAATCTTGTTTTCTATTTGCACTGCTTTTTGCGTCTTTTTAGCACCTCCAGCCCTCGCGAAGCCCTCCACTTCTGGCGGGACTCCGAAAGACGTTGTCTCGTCGCTCAATGTCGCAAAAAATGCCTTTGAATATCGAGATTTCCAAAAAGTCATCGATATTCTGGACCCTTGGGTCCACCCACCCAGAATATCAGACCCAAAGTTGATGGGCCAAGCGCGGCGTTTACTCGGGATTAGTTATCATTTGGTGGGAAACCAGAAACAAGCCGCTGAGGAATTCGCGCAGCTTCTCTTGCTTGAGCCAGATGTAAAACTTGACCCATTCGTGGTACCGCCCGCCGTCATCCAAACCTTCGATGAGGTGCGCCAGACACTCATTCGACCGGTCGAGAAGCCTATCAAAGGACCAGAGCAACAGATTCCGTCAAATCTCGTTCAGGTCATCGCTCATCCAAGTGTGAGCTTTCTCCCTTTCAGCTACGCGCAGCTCGCAATCATCGAGGGCCAAAAGGCATGGGGTTGGACCTGGCTCGCCACTCAGCTTGTAGGCGTGGCACTTAATATCGGCGGATATTGGGCCGCGAGTTCGCTTCGCGAAGCGAATGGAGTTCCCGCGTCACAACAATCACGTTTCGAGACTTACGTGATTGGCATGTACACGGGGGCTGGGTTATTTTCCGCGGGATACCTTGGTTCGAGTATTCAGGCATATCGAGAACTGTCGAACCGAACTGAAGATAGGCAAAGCATTCAGACGATAGATTCTGGGACATCAGGCTCGATAGATTCACGATTTAGCATCCCGGTTTGGCGCAGTGGTTGGTAGGTAAGAAAGGATGGGCTATCTGGTCATAGATCTCCCAAATGGAGAATCGAAGACAGTAAAGATCTTTCGACCACTCACAACTATCGGTCGGGCCAGCGACAATGATGTCGTTTTGAAGGATTCCGGACTTCAGACCACGCACGCGCACGTCACCAAAGCTAACCAGCAATACAGCATTACTGGGATGCTCAGGGATATGACCGTCAACGGTCGAAGACAAAAGTCATCACGGCTGTCCGACGGAGATATCGTTCGTTTGGGCGATATTTCGATGAAATTCTTCGCCGCTGAACCTCCTAAGCCAAATACTCGCTCTCCGCTACCAGCGGTTCCCGGTCAACCTCAACTCAAGACAACAGAATCTCGCTCCGCATATCGGCGGATTCACGAGTTTTCACTCAAAGTTTTGGCCAACGATTCGACCAATTCGCTTGTTGAGGCAATCCTCGATTCTGTGATCGATCTCACCGGTGCTGGGAAGGGGTTCTTAGTGTTACTCGATCCGGAGGGGCAACCTCGCGTCAGTTGCGCACGCAATATTGCCAGAGAAAGTCTTCCATCTGAACTCGCAGACCTTAGCGACTCAATCCTTCAAAAGGTTATTGCATCCCGCAAACCGATTATCGTCGCAGATGCGATGAGTAACCAAGAGTTCAATGCGTCGGTTTCGGTTATGAGTCTGCAGCTTCACAGTGTCATGTGCTGCCCTCTCATCGACCGAGAGGAACTGAAAGGAGTGCTTTATCTAGGAAACAATCGCGTTGCAGATGTGTTTGATGACGCCGCCTTGGATACCCTGACGGTTTTTGCCGCGCAAGCCAGTCTACTTATCGGACAAGCAGAACGCAGAGAAGAGCTTACCGCCGCTCTCAATAGATTAGAGGCTCAACTGAATGACACTCGAGACGGTCAAATCATAGGTGCTTCTGATGCGATGGAGACCGTCATGAAACGTGTACGGAAGGTGGCGCCCGCAGATATTTCAGTTTTGATCACTGGTGAGACAGGTACCGGCAAGGAACTAATTGCTCGCAAAATCCATGAAGACTCGCCGCGAAATCGCGGGCCTCTTGTTGTCATTAACTGCGGTGCTATACCCGCAAACCTCCTTGAATCTGAACTTTTTGGACACGTAAAAGGCGCGTTCACGGGAGCGATCGCTGACAAACAGGGACACTTTGCTGCGGCCGCAGGCGGAACTCTTTTTCTTGATGAGATCGGAGAAATGGAGATCTCTTTGCAAGTCAAATTGCTTCGGGCAATTCAGGAGAAAGTCATAACACCCGTTGGAGGGAGCAAACCGATTGCGGTCGATATCAGGGTAGTTTCCGCCACTCATAAAAACCTTCCGAAACTCATTCAGGAAGGCTTATTTCGAGAGGATCTATTCTACCGGCTGAACGTGGTGAATATTCACCTGCCTCCCCTTCGAGAGCGAGGTCAGGATATCGAGCTTATTGCTCGCTACTTCTTAGGCAAGGCGAAACGCGAAGTGGGATCCTCAGTCAAAGGCCTGTCAAAAGCAGGGCTCGCAGCCGTAAAGAAATATAGTTGGCCTGGAAACATTCGCGAGCTTGAAAACCGCATTAGAAAAGCCGTTGTTTTGACGGACTCAAATCTCATTACCGCAGAAGATCTTGATCTCGATCCAAGTGACATCGAAGAAATCGTACCGCTCTCGATCGCAAAAGAGCGGTTTCAAATTAGATATATCGCACGAGTCTTGCAGCGAAATGGCGGTAACCGAACTCAAACCGCGAAAGATCTCGGCGTAGATGCTCGAACAATTTTTCGTTACCTCAAAAAGATAAATGACCCCTTGCCTGACGAAGACGACAAACTCGGGCTTGAATCGGAATAACCCCTCACTCTTTACTCGCGAGAAGAACGAAATCCGTGTATGACAGAAATGTCCGGGTTGCGAGTGGTTCCATAAAGGCCGATTCTCGAAGTGCCCGGAAGAAATGGAACTTTTGATGCACATTTATACGGCACGAGATTTGCGAAACTTTCTGTGCATCGTGCTTTGCTCCGTTTTACAAATGAGCTGTTTGGTTCCCCCAGACGGAACGGTCATCGCAGACTCGGCGAACCGTCCTCCGCAAATCGACTTGGGTTCAATCAAGCCACAGAGCTCTGTTTCTGAGGTGTCCCACCCCGCCACTTTTGCACAAGATTGTCCCGGGATAAAACTTCGTGCCGATGTATTCGAGCCAGACGGAGACCCGATACTCGCGCGCTTTGTTGCCAACAACTTCGTAGATAACCTCGCGACCATAATAAGCGAACAAGAGTATCCGGCTTCGGTCTCCGGCACCTATATTGTGCAGGATACTCTTCTCCCCTCTTTATCTATCATCGGACTCGATGTTCAAAACACCCATGTCATTTCCCTTTTCGTGACCGACGCACCACAATTCGAAGCGCTTAGCGCGCAGAGTTCGAATCTTGCAGAAATCAACGCAGATCCTGATGGAGATGGAGAGACCGATTATTCACTCCTAGAACATCGCTGGACCTTACAATTCGTCGACCGAGGTGAATTATGCCCTCAGTAGAGTTATTTGCCTCTCAAAAAACGTACGGGCTTGCTCTAGCTGCTCTCCTGGTTTTGGGCTGCGCTGAGCAAGTCAGCGGCAATCCTTTCGACGACTCGGTTACAGAATGTCGAGTGGATGATGACTGCTACTCGAACGAATCGTGTCTTGTTAGACAATGTGTAATTAGCAGCTCGACGAGCATCGAATTATCTTACATTGTCGAACCCAATCCAGCCTCACAGTTTGTGGAAACACACCTTTCACCCGAAGATATTGTCTATACAGGTGAAATTGCTCAGCTAAGGATCAGCAAACCTCGCACGTTTAACTATCAGGTTTTGGATGGGGATCAGGAACGTGTAAGCGCATCGATTTATGTCTATAGTGAGCAGCGCCCATCAGGTTTTGAACTTGTTCACAGCGAGACCTATCTTGCGGAACGGTCCGCCGAATTAAACCTCATACCGGGACCTTATCGTATTCGCTTCGAACCTAAACAAGGAGCCTATCCAGGAGTTGATACGAAATTTACCGTCAAAAGTTCGACTGAAGATAAAACCTTTTTGTTCCCGGAGACATTTAGGAAAATTGAAGGAGTGGTTTACGGCCGAGAAAAACAACCTGTTTCAAACGTAGAAGTACGTGCCATCTCACAAACGTCTCGTATTCCATCTTCTACCGCCGTAACCGACGACACTGGTGCATTTAGTCTAAAACTCCCCGAAACATTAGATGCACAGTTTACATTGGTCGCGAAAACATTATCTCCAGCGTCTATAGGATGGACTTACCGGCAGTCGATACGTATAGACCCGGGAGAAGACAGAAGAATCGATATTCAGTTCCCAGAGCCTGAAGCAACCGGACGCGTAAACACGCAAATAATAATCCGCGGTAACTCAAGTGGAAACATCGAACAGATTAGCAACGCAAGAGTGGTCATCACGGCGACAAGTGAACAGGCTTTCGGCTCATTCGAGGTCGAGGCCAAAACGAATGACGATGGTATCGTGACTCTTGTCGAACAAGGTCTAAGAACTTCGGAGCTATCTCTTCTGCCGGGGACTTATAAAGTCGAAGTTATCCCCCCAAAGGGCAGCCGCTTTCGTCGGACGAACACTTCCATTTCGATTGGTAGCTCGGATCAGCCAACTCTCACATCCACAATCGATATTTCAAAACGTGTACGGGTTGTTGGCGCTGTTCTGTCTCATGATGCTCAACCGATACCAAACACTACCGTAGCGATAAACTTCGTGAGCTCAAATGACGCCTATCCCTCGCCTGGAACGACAGCGACAACCGACGATTTTGGACAATATGAAGCTTGGCTCGATCCCGGAGATTATTTACTACAGACAAGCCCGGATTACCGCAGCGCTTCACTTCCTAGCCCGGAGGGGTACATATTTGTGCAGGTTCCGAAGGAAACAGATTGGCAACTCAAACCGCTCGTTATTTCTCGCGGCGCACGCCAACGCGGAATTGTAAGTTCTGAGGACGGTGAACCTTTGGTGGGGGCTATGGTTGTCCCGTACCTGAAATACGAAAACACCGTGATTCAGCTCCAAAGTTCGACAACTGACGCCTTTGGGGAATTCAACATCGTAGTGCCCAGCGTTTATTAGCTATCAAAGGCGCTCTTACGCTGGAAAGTTCTTCCTATGCAGGCTAAGACAACCTTGTGAACACTGGTCAAAAATCTGAGCAACAACAGCTGAGACCTTATCGATATGTGGTCGGTGTGTTCCTCGCGATAATCTTCGCTATCCTCATGACTTTTCTGGTCAACGGAATTGTCAGACACCTCGATCGACTGCCGAGCGTCGAGCAATACAGACAGCTTCAAACCGTTGATAGCCGAGCTCTCAAGGCTTGTGGGTTAGATCTGCAGCAGCTTGAGATCAACATACGTAATCAGGCGGGTAAAATTCTTTCCCAACCTAAAGCAGGCGCTCATGAAGAAGTCTGGCAATCTTTCGAAGAGAAGCGACTCAAGATCGTCGCACGTTGTAAACTCAATCAAGAGAGTTTAGACCCCGCCCATGTGAGTCTAGCCAAGTCCGCTGAACTGGTAGAATCAGAACTTCGCTCTTTCCATCTATTGTTAGCCAAGTTCAACCGCGAATCGAAAGAATACGCTTCGGAGTTTCAAGCAGAGATTCTCAGATTCGATGCGTTGCTAAAGAAGCTAACAAAAGGACGGTAGGCACGCGACGCGTTTATATCCACTGCACCCGACCTCGCGCTCTGTCATTTTTTCTCGCGTGACAGAACCACAACCGCTTCAACAGCCGCTGCCCCGACAACAATACGCCTGCCGAAAGCCGCCATCGACGAAACTGACCCTCTTGCCTATAAAGGATGAATTCAAACATGAATACGACAATGTACATATTCAACGCCTGAGTGCTGTTTTCGGAGGGCCTCTCGATGAAGGCGTCTATTGTTTGGGTTTCTAATTCGTCGTGAATATCGCTGAAACACGCTTATCAATCGCTAAGCTGCGAATTGTCTCTCAACAAGACGGCGGTATAGTCCATCAATCGATAGAAGGTCTTCATGTGTACCTTGTTCAGCGATGCGACCGTCGTTAAGAACGACCACTCTTTCGGCCTGCTGTACCGTGCTTAGACGATGGGCAATGACCATCGTCGTTCTGCCAACCATGAGCTTATCAAGAGCATCTTGCACCAAATGTTCACTCTCAGCATCTAGCGCGCTCGTCGCTTCATCGAGAATAAGAACCTTAGGATCTTTCAAGATTGCGCGGGCGATGGCGATTCGTTGCTTTTGTCCTCCTGATAGTCGAACACCACGCTCCCCAACCAGTGTTTGATATGCCTCAGGGAATCCGGATACGAAATCGTGCGCATTTGCCGCCTTGGCTGCCGCAATAATTTCCTCTTCTTTGGCATCTTCACGGCCATACCGGATATTGTTTTCGATACTCGTGGCGAACAAAATGGGTTCCTGACTCACAACCCCAATTTGCTGCCTTAGCCAGGAGGGATCCAACTCTTGATAAGGATTATCATCCAGAAAAACCTGCCCGCTTGTCGGCTCGTAAAGCCGACTAATCAACGCTGCAACGGTCGATTTTCCACCGCCTGACGGACCGACTAGAGCCACCACTCGCCCTGGTAGAAGTTCGAGGTTGAATTGAGACAAGACCATTGCGTCTGGTCGCATAGGATACGCAAATTCGACGTCTTTGAAGGTTACCCTTCCCTGCAATCGGGAAATATTCGTCCCTTGGCTCAACTGCTGGTCCTCTGAATCCAAAATTTCGAAAACTCTCTGACTTGCGCCGGATGCTTTTGCGAAGTCAGACCAAAGGCTAGACAGAGCACCGATAGAAAAAGCAACAGTGAAGGTGTAGAGAATGAAGCTGGTCAACTCCCCGAAGCTCAGCTGCCCTTCCGAAAGAAGAGCACCGCCGTACCACAAAACAGCGGATATCGCTCCATAACCGGCGAAGCTTACACCACCACTGAAAACCGCACCAAGGCGAGATCGATACCGAGCCAATTGAAAGCTTTCCTCGACTGCGGCTTCGTACCGTCTGCTCTCAAACAATTCGCGGTCGAACACTCGCACGGTCCGTATGCCTGCGATGGTTTCTTCTGCGATTTCTGAGGCACGGGCGAGTGCATCTTGTACTTTCTTACTGACCTTTCTAAGCATCCGCCCGTAGACTGCCGCACCGACCATCACCAGCGGGACAGAAACCAACATAACGAGCGTAAGCTTCCATGAAGTCCACATCAAAATGGCGACAGCCCCCAAGGCTTGCAGAGAATAACGTAACGCCATGGACACATTCACCGTCACCGTATTTTGGAGAACTGTCGTGTCCGAGGATAACCTATTCATGAGCTCTCCCGTACGACGCTCGTCGAAGAACGCGATATCTTGGAGAATCACAGCCTGATAGAGTTGCGTTCGTAGTCGAGTCACAATCCGCTCTCCTGCCACCGTGAACAAGTAACTGCGAAAAGCTGTTGCGACACCACTCACCGCAAAAACCGCTAAGAGAATGAGGGCAGCTTGGTTAAGCGCGTCACGGCCCTGACCTTCAGTTACGCCATCCACGAGCATCCCAACTAAGCCGGGTGCTGCAAGACTTGAACCTGTACCCACCAATAACGCGAGTGTGGCCCAGACCAGACTACGAAGCTCGGGGCGTGCTAGGGCCCACACGCGGCTCCAGTCTAATCGCGATTTTTCATCCGAATCTCTTTTGTTGTCCGGGTTGCTCTCCTCGACCGCGCTCACAAGATGATCTTATAACCGGAAATAGACTCTGTCTATGAAGCTTTATTGGCCGTAGTGGTAGGGAAATAGAGGCTGGGTTACTTACTGTTCGCAGCATCTAAAAAGAGCTGTTTCAAGGTTTCGTAATTCGAAGGGTCACCGAGACTGTTTTCGGTCAATCCATAAACAGCAACCCGCTCATTGCGGGTATTTAGAATCACGACATCTCTGAGATTATGTTGCCAAGCCGAAGTGACAGCAACTGCTTCCGTATCTTGCAGCCATGGCAGCGAGCGGCCGTCAGTGATACTGTCATTACCACTCGCCTTATCGATTTCATTGATTCCCAAAATCTGAATTTCTACGGGCGTATCAAGAGCGGAAAGTTCTTTTTGAAGTTGGTCGAGAAAGCCAAACTGGCTTTGACAGTACGTTCAGGTTGCTCGTCCAAAGTACCAGCCCGAAACTTTCCCAATATGATCACGCGGCGAAACCTCGGTGTTGTACGTTGGCGAGGCTGTATTTACATCAAGCAGACGAAAATCAGACTCTGGCGTTCGCGTCTCATTTGTGGCGGCATCGGTCGAACCAGCGCCTTGTGATTGCGTGTCGTCATTCGTTCCACAGCCAAATAAGAAGCTTGCAACAACAACAACGTGAGCTAGCTGTTTCATAGCTTCGAGATTACCTCCGATTTCCCGAGCTTTACTATCCACTTTCTGGCGGATGCAGCAGACTCACGCTCAAAAAAACCGATAATTTCCGGGAAATAGCAGGTCTGAGGTACACTATTCCCCGTGAAATCTGGTGTTTGTATCTTTTGGAGTGTCTTACTCACCTCAGTTTTGGGCGCCGCCTGCAAGCAAAGTGAGCTGACTCCAATTTCCAGAAATTCACGTATTCAGAGTTTTTCGCAAGCCAAACGCATGATGAAGGCCATTTATCGCAACCATCGAAAAACACTCTACTGTGGATGTCCTTTTGATTCTGAACTCAATATCGAACTTTCGAAATGTGCGTTTCAGCCAGAAAAGCCGTCGAAACGAATTCGACGCGTAGAATGGGAGCATGTGGTGCCCGCGTCTATCCTTGGTCGCACTTCGAGCGCCTGGAAAAACGGAGATCCCCGATGCATCAACTCGAAAGGAAAGGCCTATCGAGGCCGACGATGCGCTAAAAAAGTTGACCCTAGAGCTCGTAGGATGCTCTCAGACCTTCACAATCTGTTCCCTGCAGTCGGGCAACTCAACAACATTCGCGGCAACAAACCCTTTGGACTGCTCGATGGCGAAGTCAGAGCCTTTGGCACCTGTGATTTTGAAATCGCTTTTGGACGCGTGGAGCCTGCCACCGAGATACGCGGCGAAATTGCAAGAACATATCTGTATATGAACGCGGCCTATCCAAATGCGTTCGTAATGAGCGACAAGCAAACCGGCCTTTTTCGACGATGGTCAGCAGCAGACCCACCCGACGCGTGGGAATGCGAAAGAGAACGTAAAATCAGTCAGATTCAAGGAAATTCTAATCCATTCACCCGAGCGCAATGCGTACGCGAATACCCCTAAACCGATTTTCATCAATAGCGCACAACTATTTACTTTCCATGTCTTCTGTTACTCCCTATAGAGTAGTGCCCAAAGTTTATACCAGGAGCCATGTATGAGTAATCCAGAAACCGTAACCCTGTATCAATTTTCTCTGTGTCCTTTTTGCAATAAAGTAAAAGCCGCCCTAGACGTGACCGGCGTCCCTTACAAGAAGGTTGAGGTGAGCCCACGAAGCAAGAAAGAGCTTCCAGAACTGCCCGAGGGCACCCCGCAAAAAGTTCCCATTATCGAGGTCGGCGATACCGTGATTCAAGACTCCACCCGAATCTTAGAATACATCGAAAAAGAGTACACAAGCGGACACGGTTACCGCCTAGAGGACGAAGAAGAGGCAAAACGAAGCGCGGAAATTGAAGACTGGGTCGACAGTGAAATCATCGCCGCTCTTCCGACAGTGATTTATGGAACTTGGAAAGAAGCGGCTCAAGCAGCGACCGTCGTTGCTCGCGAAAGTAATTTTGGACCGCTGCAAGGACTCGGTGTCAGAATTGGCGGGTCGTTCGTCATGCATATGATTTCGAAAAGGCTCTTGAAAAGAGCAAACCGAACCGACGGCCACGCATGGGTCAAGGAGTGCCTGGACAGCTTTGAAGAATGGCTCGGCGACAAAAACTTTGTCGTCGGTGACAAACTTTCTATGGCCGATGTTGCTATGCATGGTGCGCTCTCTTGTGTTCGAGATTTTCCTGTTTTCGACCAAGTTGAAGCTCGTCCAACGATGAATTCCTGGTTCAAACGTGTCTCTGATATTCGAACCGAACATCGCGTAAACTAGAGTCAGCCCTCCATGTTTACGGAAAAAGACCTGCATTTTTCTCTGACGCCCGACACGGAATCCGAACACTGTGAGGTAACGGTTCATTGCAAGAATGTGGGTCGTAGAGAAGCGACCATCGCTACACTCGAGCGTTACTTCTTGGTTGAACTAAAGAATCGGCAAAAACGGTTCACTAGCGGTCAGGCGCACAACGTCTCTGTTCAACTCCCGAGCAAGAATGACTACGTGACGATCAAACCCGGTGAAACCACAAACGCACTCTTCAAAGTGATTATCGAGAGAAAAGACGAACGCAATGACCCGCAAGAAAGAGACTATCTTGTAGCGGACAACCTCTTTGAGAAAGTACCGCAGGCAAACGAATTGCGAGTGAGCTATCGTCCCGAACGAATGATGCCCAATCTCCCCTCCTCTAAAAAGAAATCTTTTGCCGCCGATGTCATCGTTGGTGGCGCGATTACCTTGAAACTCCCGTAGCTTGAAAGTTTAGCCCCGGGATCTCGACTTTCCACCGCTTATGGAAAACCGCCCAAAAGCTGTGTTATACCAGCCTCGTGGCCAATCAAAGTAAGATTCAAAACCGAAATCTAATACGTCTCAGGCTCTTGCAGCTTGTAGCGCTTTCGTCTGCCGTCGTTATGTTCGGATGTTCGGAAAGTGAGGAAGGGAATGAGACTCCGAACCCTGGAGTGCCGACTAACACCGACAGCGGTGTCCATCCCGATGCAGCGCCTGTCTACCCCGATGCGGCGGAAATGATTATGGACGCAGGAATGGCACCAGATACAGGCCCTGTGACAGACGATAACGACAGTTTCGCTGAGGCTCGAGAGCTAAACATCAATGGCAAACTATCGGGTGCAATCAATCCCCCGGGAGACGTCGACTATTTTCGCTTTCAAGGAACCGCGGGTGATTGGATAGCAGTCACCACAGAGCGCGTCTCTTCCAACCAGGTCAATAACCTGGATACCGTAGTCACTTTATACAATAGCAGTATGGAGCAACTGGCGAGAAATGACGATGACATTGCGGGAATCAACTCGGACTCGGAAATCATCTATCACGTCGCAGCGACCGGAGATTATTTCGTGAAAGTCGAAGACTTTTCTACGACTCGAGAAGACCGTGACAACGAAGGTGGTGCTGGATTTCGTTATGTCGTCAAAGTCGACCGCTTCGTTACGGAAAACAATGATTTCGTGACAGTTGATGCCGAGCGCGGCAACGACGCAGCGAGCGCCAACGATTTCAGCTTTTTCACAGGCGGAAACCGGCCTGTTGGATACGCGCTCGGAACGCTCACTGATAACGGCGATGTTGACGTGTACCGCGTGACCATTCCTCCTGGAGAGGCTCGGAACTTCCGCATCCAAATCATGCCTGCCGGGCCGAACGGTTATGGCTCCACAAGTGGACTTGGAGACGTGTGGCTCACGGACGTTTCAGGTTCTACAGTCAGCGCCAAAATTAGCAATGCTGATCAGACACTCTCTCGAATGTCTCCGAGCTTGCCCGGTGGTGAATACCTCCTTTGGTTAGCTCACCCTGGTGACGCAGCTGGTGCCAATGACCATTACGTCGTCAAAAACTTTATCTTTAACGAAAACCCCGCGGAGATGCTCGACACCCGAAATAACACCCAAGAAGGCGCCGAGGCGATTCCTCTCTCAGAGACGAATCGAGCGGGTTATATCATCTCTGCTTTACCGTACGGTGATACTGACCACTACAAGATTGAATTGCAGCCCAACGAGAAAGTTTCGGTTTTTTGTGGTTCAAGAACCGCTGGCTCGGGAATTATCGATGTGACAGCGTCTGTGCGAGACAAAAGCGGCATGACGCTCGCTACAGGCACAGAGTCCGCGACCGTTTCTATTGCAATTCGAGACGTTACGGTTACGAGCTCCATCGCATTCATCCAGCTTGATAGAGGAGCCCAGCTCACAGATGTAACCGGCGATTGGGTTCGTTGCGGTATTCGCGCGGCAGTAGACTAGTCTCTCATCCCACAATAAAGGCCTTAGGAAGCCCAGTGAGAGACTTCGCAGGCTCATAAAGCCATCGAGAACCCGTTCTGAGAAAATAAGATTTCTCCGTCATTTCGCGGGTACTTCCTGCTTGTTCAAAAGATGCTGTGAAAGTCACCCATCCCTCGGAGTCGTTCTCGCCTCCGCCCTCCGTGGAATGGATTTTCAGATTGGTCCAACTGACCGATTCATCGCCAGTGCCATCGAACGGTTCTGTTTGCGTTTGAGAAACATATGTCCACCGCCGCTTAGTAAAAGCAGTGTACCTCGAACGCATCAGCTGCTCTGCTGTGGTAGGCAGTTCGTCACCTTCTACGAAGCGACCACAACAAACGAAATAAAGTAAGCCGGTACCGCAGGGACATTTCATCGACGACAAGTGTAACAGCTTATCCGGCGAAAAGTACCTTTAAGCCGCGCTAACCTTTGTTCGTTCGAGCTCTGGTGCGACCGCGCTTCGGAGATATCGAGCAAATTCTCTCATTCCATCGACACCGATTTTTTCACCGAACACGCCGCTGTAGTTTGTCGTGCCGTTAATGTCGTAAGTGTAGCGCTGACCGCTCTCGTCCTCTACAAACTCAATACCTGCAACTTCAATGTTCTCGGTTTTGCACAACCGAATATATTGCTGCACGAGAGGGTCGTCAGCGGTGACATCAGACTGCGAGAACTTCGAGCCTCCGCCGTCAGCGGGGCAAACGTCTGGACCAGCGCTCGGAACTTGGCACGCATCAGAGGGGCAAAGCTCAAAGCCTTGCTCTGTAGAGCTGCGCATCGCAAGCACAAATCGACCGCCGACGATTTCTACGCGCGTAATGTACGGCTGAGGCGGTTTGATATACTGCTGAAGGATGATCTTGCCGTCCGGGCCCGCATCAAACGCGTCGCTTTCGATATACTTCTCAAATGCGCTGACAGAATGAAACAGTTGAATGCCAAGCCCTTTACCACCTTGATTATGCTTTGTTATGAACGGTCCCTGAAATTGTGATGCCGCTTCAACCAGGTGTTTGTGGCCAATCGCGAGTAGCGTTTTGGGTGTAACGATACCTTGTCGACGAAGCGCCGTATCCTGGCGCGTCTTGCTCATTTCGAGTTCGAATGCATTTTGTCCGTTCACAACTCGGCGGCCGTGCGCGTGGAGCCAAGCGAGAAACTCGCGTCCGAGCGCTACCGTGGTGTCGTGTCCACGGGTGTGGGAAGATGGACTAAGTCGGTTAAGCCAAATGCCCTCCGCTGGCGTTTTGCTTGGGTCCAGGATTCCTTCGTTAAGCTTCACGCGCCGAAAGGAGAAGCCTTCGGCTGCCAAACCTTTCTCTAAAGGTTCTAACCAAGCTTCATTTTCAAAAAGTATATGTACTAAAGGTAAAGTTGCCATTTCTTGCTCCGTCTATTTTTCCCTTGGGCTCAGACGGCGCGAAACATGACGTTACTCCACCGGCTGGGTCCCGGGGAGTTTCAATCCTATTTTCTTGTTTGGATTAGTGTCCCCGCGTATCAACAACAGCAGCAGCAACAACAGCAAGTGCAGTTGTTAGCGAGAGCTACATTGTTGTTCGCGTTGAACACGGGACTGCTCTACCAACCTATTGGATAAAATGCAATCTCAAAACTCAAACAAGATGCGGCACGTTTTGCGCGTCCATTCACCTATTCCGTGGACGCTTGGAACAATTAGAGCGATGAGGCAATCGGTTTTTGTCTATAAAGACGAAAAAAACAGCGATTGCAGCCCCTTGGACTGTTTTTGGTCGTCTAAGCTTTGGGCAACTTAATGACTCGGTCCTCGGGCTCTTCTGCCTCACGGTAAACCAGTATAACCCCACCAATCGTCTGCACTACATGGCAACTCAGCGACTCGACCAAAGCCGAGGTCATTTCTTTCGGACCCTGTTCACTATTGTTGCCGACCTTAATTTTGATGAGCTCATGATCGTTGAGCGCTTGGTCGATCTGGGACACCACGGCCTCCGTTAAGCCTTTATAGCCAACTTGAACTATGCTCTTGAGACTGTGCCCCAGCCCCTTTAGGTATTTCTTCTGCTTGGCGGACAAAGCGGTCATGAGGTCAGACGATTTAGCGCAAACCGCATGAACCTACCAGGAGAAAACAGCTCTGAAATGACGATTTTGGCTGATTCGCTCGGTTAGCGGGTCAGTTTGGTGAGCTGCCTGGACAAAAATGGCTTGATATCGCGTTTCGAGGTTTGCCGACGGAGTCCGCCTAATGCGCGCACTGGATAGTCACGTTGAACGATATTCACAAACCACACTGGGAGGCTGCCACGAGGATCCATGAGGACCTCTAAAATAACTCGAGTCTTGTTCGGGGCTATGGGCTTCATATACCAATCACCTGCTACGAGTTTCATGCGAACTCCAACGGTTTCCGGACCAGTACTTTCGCCTCCGGCCTCAGTCTTACCGGAAATAAAGGTCGTTCCATCTGGGAGCTTCCAGACTCCAAATGTATAAATGACATCGCGGTTACTCAGAATAAAAGGGAGATTGAACGCTTGATATACGGTCTTACGGTTGTCCGGATGGAGCTTTAAGAGCTTTCCTGAGGCAATTTTGGTCCATTCGGTCCAACGAGATTCGTCATACACCGCGCTGGCCACCTTCTCGACCGGTTCATTGATGGTCAGTTCGCCGCGAACCGCAAAGAGTCCCTTGTTGCCGACCTTTTTCCGATAGAGTTTGATTCCTTTTTTGGTTTCGAGATACTCCCAGTTTCCTTTTTCAAGCGCAGACTTAGGTGGTTCGATTCTTTGTTTAGTGATTGTGGCAGTTTTTGAAGAAAGCCCTTCCGCTTTGGCAAAAGCAGAAATGGTGCAGACAATGGCTACCAATATAATTTGTATGATCCGGTACATTGTTCTTTCCTTAGAAACTTTCGTCTCACACACTTGCGTTAAAAGAGACAAACAGCTCCTAACTACACCGCTTATTCCCGTCCAGAAGAGTTTTACAAAAATTGAACGCAAGCTGCTCAATTCCTGATTTTGACGTTAAATTGTCATTGGGATGTCATGGAAATGCGGTGTGACCGCTATCACAAATTTTTTAGGCAGTTACCCGAGGTCGGCCCGCAAAGTGTGTAACCGCTAGAATCCCTAAACCTAGATAGCAGTGAACAACGATACCGAGTGTAACCAGACCAATAACAGACGTCGTGTAGTAATTGGATAGAATCCAAAGCCCTGCCGCCAAGACCCCAATCAATCGCCCTACTTCGAACGATCGTACCCATGATCTTTGTTCATAGATTGCAGCTACGCTGGCGAGCGTCCAAAAACCGTAGACGACGGCAATCCACGCCACATTAGACGGCCACTGGTCAGGGACCAGCAGCAACGCGGTAAGGAGCAAAGAAACAGGGCCAAATTGAATGAGGGCGTAAATCATCGCAGTCCGACGAGGATTTACGTCATATTCGCGACCGTCAGGTGGAAATTTAGGCACCTGAATCACTCTCGCCGTTTTGGTATCCCAGCCGGGAGGACGAGCCCAGAGGGTGAGTTTATCGAAAAATCTCTCTTCTGAAAGAGAGTCTCTCAATAATTTCATACAGGGTGACACGTTCACCCAAGCGGCACTCCAACTCTGTATTGGTTTCAACGTGCCATATAACGGCTCTTCGACTTCGGCCTCAAATGTGCCGAACATTCGGTCCCACAAAATCAATACGCCAGCATAGTTCTTATCGAGATATTTGGCGTTTATTGCGTGATGAACCCGGTGGTGAGATGGCGTGTTGAATACCCACTCAAAAACCGCCGGTAGCCGGTTTATCAACCGCGTGTGAACCCAGAATTGGTATAAGAGGTTGAAGGCATAGGAAGCGACATAAAGCTCAACAGGCACACCCAAATAGGCCAAAGGAATGTAGAACACCCAACTATAGAACTTGGCGAACCAAGATTGCCGAAGGGCCACTGCCAAATTGTACTCTTCACTTTGATGATGCACCACATGAGTCGCCCACCCAAGCTGCGTCCGATGACTAAAGCGATGATACCAATAGTGGAAAAAGTCGACTCCAAGCATCGCGAATACCCAACTGACCCAAGAGCTCGCGTCAAACGTGTAGATGCGAAGATTCTCGTAAATCCAAATATAAACAAATGCTAAAGTACCTTTCGCGAGAAATCCGAGGAGCTGATCACCGATGCCACATGATAAGTCAGTAAGCGTATCATTCAATCGATATACTTTCTTTTTTGAGGCGACCGAAATCACCCATTCCAGTCCGATTAGCGCCATAAAAAACGGGACGGCTACCCCGATCGGATCCAACTTCATGCCTTCTCACCCTAGCACACTCAAATAAGGTAACTCGATAGGAATCCAGCATTCCCGCCACAGCCAAGGGTTTTTACGAAGACAAGATTTGAATATCCAGACGCTGGATTACTTGTGCGAACGAGAGCACCAACGGCACAGAAGCGCTCAAAAACTCGAACACTTATGTTCTCGCCTGTAGCGTTGCTCGCCTTTCACCGAAGACAGTTCGCCGCGAGACTCATCTTTTGCCCCTCACTCATTGCTGCCAATGCCAGAGGGCTGGCAATGGTTAGAATGCATTCTCTAACCTAAAACCTAATGGCTAACTCTCGAGATAGAATTGACGTAGCGACAAATGTTCGCATAGGGACTGATATATTCGGTATCAACCGGGTTGAGTGAAGTGACCTAATGGGGACAAGCAATAGTATACCTGGCGTATTGCTCACCGCGTTCATCGCGGTCGTCGCCTTCTTTATTCACGGCCTCCCTTTTGCCCCGTTTACGATTGATGGACGTCATCCCATTGATGCCCTTTTGATTGCGATCATCCTCGGAATGCTGGCTCGGAATACAATCCAGCTTCCGTCGAAAACAAATCCGGGAATTAAGTATTCCGTGAAAAAAATTCTCCCCTTCGCGATCGTGCTCATGGGCGCGAAGTTGAACTTTGTTTACGTACTCGAGGTTTCAGCTCAAGCGCTTTGGATATCGGTTCTCTGCGTGTTTGTCGCTTTGGCTCTCACCATATGGCTATGCCAAGCCATGGGCGTAAGCCAGAAACTCGGAATCCTAATTGGGATTGGAACGGCTATCTGCGGAGGTACGGCAATCGCGGTGGCAGCACCTACCATTGAAGCCGACGACAATGACACCGCCTTTGCGATCACGACGATCACAATTTTCGGTCTTATCGCCATCTTTGCGTTCCCTGTCTTAGGGCACACTCTCACCATGTCTCAGGAGGAATTTGGGATTTGGGCCGGCATCGCTATCCAGGCGACGCCTCAGGTGATGGCCGCTGGATTCGCTTATGGCGATCAAGCCGGGGAAATCGCGGTCATCGTTAAACTCGTCCGCGTTCTGCTCCTTGCGCCTCTTATGGTCATCCTTGGGGCTTGGTACTCGAGAGCAAAACAACAATCTACTGAGGAACAAGCGGCTCAGAAAACGAAATGGTCTACCTTTTTTCCACCTTTCATTCTCGGGTTTATCGCTCTCGCGATTGCGAACAGCTTGAATCTCATTCCTGATGTCACGTTGCCAATTCCACCTAATATCTTTGGGGCCACCAGAGACCAGCCATTACCTTTGAGCAAAGCGATTACGAAAGGCTCACTATTCTTGGTCACGATGGCCATGGCAGGAGTTGGCTTGGGCGTTCATATTCAGACTTTACGTAAAGTAGGAATGAAAGCCCTTTATGTGGGATGTTTTGCGGCTCTGGTACTATCCGGATTTTCTTATGGGCTCTTGGCTCTGTTTCTATAGTGGCCATCAGCCTTGGAGAAAAATTCCAGTGAGTATACAGTTTAGAACTTCAACCAGCAGCCTCTCAGCTGCCGCGAGTACATTATGAAACCTAAAAGGCTACAAAGCTTGTCAGCCTCAGAACTGACAACACTCGAAGAAAAGACCATCTCTCACTACGAGCAAAAAGCAGAGGACTTTTGGGAAGGCACCAAAGACCACGACGTCAGTCAAAACAGAGAAGCATTGCTCAGACACATTCAGAGCAAATCACCCTACCGTATATTGGACTTCGGCTGTGGCCCCGGTAGAGATTTGGCTGCGTTTCTCAGTTTGGGGCACGAAGCAGTGGGGCTCGACGGCTGCGAAGAGTTCGTTCGCATGGCGCGTTCGCATACCGGATGCGAAGTCTTTCACCAGAGCTTTCTTCATCTAGATTTGCCTTCTGCGAACTTCGACGGTGTTTTTGCGAATGCGTCGATATTTCACGTACCGACCCAGGAGCTACCGCGTGTATTGCTAGAGATAAGAGACGCTCTCAAGCCTGGCGGAGTCCTCTTTTGTTCAAATCCTCGAGGGCCAGATCTTGAACAATTCACACCCGATCGATACGGCGCCTTTCTCTGCCGCTCGACTTGGAATGAATATCTCAGGCAAGCAAACTTTGTTGAGCTTGAGCACTATTTTCGACCACCTGGCAAACCTCGTGATGAGCAACCATGGCTCGCAACCGTTTGGCGTAAACCAGCCAATTGATTATCGCTTGTTACTACGCTGCTTATTTCGAACCGGCGACTTGCGTCCTTTTTTTCCAGGTTTAGCGTTTCTTCGACCGCGACCATTTTCTTCGCCAAGTTTTCGGTATTTACGTTTTGAGTCCGAACCACGAGGTTCAAATCCACGACGTCCTGATTTCGCTTGTCGACGTGGTCTTGCGTCAGAACCTTCTCTTCGGGATTTAGATTTTGAGCCTCCTTTATTCATCCGTGTGAATTCCCAAGACTCATGTTTACCTTCAGCGGGAGGTGCTTCTTCGAAGGCATCTGCCACTTCAACAGAAATGTCGACGATACTCTTCTCATCGAGAACCGTTATCGCCCCGACATAGCGACTTGAGAACTGACCACGATCACATACTTTGGCCAATAAGACCTTGGTATTGGCCCCCTGCCCTCGGCCTTTTTGAACAACAAAGGGTACATAATCATTATCTCGTTTTTCTTTATGTCTTTCCCGACGCGGATTATCGTTACCGCGGTCTCTTTTGCCTCTGCCCTCTTTACGGTCTGCGTCAACTTCCGCCACCGCAATCGGCTTTCGTGGGAGGACAGGAACGGCCAGCTCCATCAAGAGTCCAACCAAGGTTCGCGCATCGTACTCATCCAACAAGCTTTTTGCGTAATCCAAATCATTCTCAGAAAGCTGTGGCTCTTCTTTCATGAGCGCATGAACCTTTCGTCGAGCGCGCTTGACCATTGTCTTCTCAATCTTCTTGGGCTGAGGAACTGATTGCCATGTCGCTTCGATGCTCGCTTCGCTCAGTAAGCGGCGGATTCTTCGTTCTCCCGCGGGCGGGATGAGCAACACGCTCTTTCCTTTTTTTCCAGCGCGTCCCGTACGACCACTTCGATGGGTATACGTTTCAGAGTCCATAGGTAAATCGCGGTGAATCACAGATGAGATATCCGCGACATCAATTCCTCTCGCGGCCACATCCGTCGCTACGAGCGTATTCACAACACCCTGGCGAAACGCGTTAAGAGTTCGAGTGCGCTGTGCTTGTGAAAGGTCACCGCTGAATGGCATGGCACTGAAACCGTCGCTTGAAAGCATTTCCGCAAGATCCGAGGCATCCATTCGGCGTCGTACGAAAATGAGGCATCGTTCTCCTTGCGCAAGGAGCAGAGAGTTAACGAGTGCGCCATATCTTTCACGAGAGCGAACTCGATACGCGATATGCTCAATATCTTGATTTGGCGCGCCGAGTTTGGTTCCTTCCACGACCACGGCTTCTGGCTGAAATCTGTCCGCGAGTCTTTTGACTTCTTTTGGAAAGGTTGCCGAGATGAGATGACTTTTGCGTTCCGTTGGGAGCAACTCGACAATACTGTCAAGTTCATCTTTGAAGCCCATGTCTAACATCTGGTCGGCTTCATCGAGAATCACGTGCTGAGTCTCACCGAGCTTGAGAGTTTTTTGTCGGCAGTGATCTAACAGTCGCCCCGGAGTGCCTACAAGAACGACGGGTCTGTCCTTGAGCGCTTTCTTTTCGCGAAAAATATCCGTTCCGCCCGTAACCACGGACACCTTCACATGCTTCAGTTCCGCATAGAGCCACGATAGTTCACCTTGAATCTGAACGGCGAGTTCACGAGTAGGCGCCACGACCAAAGCGATAGGGCCCGCTTTCCACGGTTCACGAATGTGCTGTAATGTCTCCCCGAGTGCGAGACCGATGGCGATTGTTTTGCCCGAGCCGGTCTGCGAAGAAATTCGTAGGTTGCAGCCTTCAGAATGCAAATGAAGTACTTGCTGTTGCACGAGTGTAAGCTGAGAAAAGCCACGAGCGGTCATGGCTTTTTGCAACGGCATCGGTACGTGGGGAAATTTTGCGTCGGCGTTCATGAGAGCACACTGGGTAAAGGTCCAATCGGGTTCTGACAACCAGACACTTCGAGCATACGTAAAAAGGCGAGAAAGTAAGCGTAAAAGAGCTTAAAACCCTAGGTTCAGAGGCCTTTTTTATCTGCTGAGGCGATTTAAGAACAAAAACACAATATGATGTCTATCGTTTTCGACAATGGCTATGGAGTTGGAACGATATAGAGATACGCTTGGCTGGTGTCGAAGACCAGCAATTGGTCAGCGACGGGACTGTATTCGATGCGCGCCGGGAAGTTCAACGTTGTACCTTTTTCGAAATCACGAAACACGATCTTATTCGGTGCTGTTCGGCGGCTGCTTCTGTTGATGCTTCCGGCGGCCATGACTCGGATGGTTTGGTCATCCCCCCCGAAAGGATTCATACAAGGGTCGTTCTCTGGACGGTCTGTCACCTCGCAAAAATCATAGCCCACCACAAAGACGCGGTCCCCGACTTCATCGTAGGTTATTGAGGTAGGTGACCTAAGCCAAGGGAACGCAGAACCAGTATCACGTTGAAACTCGCCCTCGAACGTCATTTCTTGATAGACACGCATATCGCTCGCGATTACACCAATCAGGCCTTCGTCAGCGAAGACGTGGAAATCAAACACATTTTGATCTGTCACCTCGGTAAATTCCGGTTCGCTTCCGTCATGGAAAAAATCTAGTTTGAATAGCCGATGAAACGTAAAAGGGTCCTCGCTCAACACAAACATCGTAGTGCTGGTTTCAACAAGACTAGCGAGTTCGTACTTCTTCAGCCGCGTATTTCGCCCGAGCGGCTCATTGAGCTGGATTTCAGAAACGCAATCCGGGGCTGCCGTCGAGCTTGTGACACGCCATTGACGCATCAAATAGCTTATCAGAGTCCCTTCCCGGTAATCTGAGGCCGTAAAAATTGTTTCATTATCAGCAGCCACTGCGACCCAAGTGCTACCCATAACCTCGATATTATTCGTAGAACTACTACAGTCGACACCTTCAACAATGTTGAATTTGGTTTGCTCTTTTGTATCGACGCGAATTCTTATGAGCTCAGGTCCCGCCACTGCCCAGATATGTTCTTTATTCGGTGCTATCGCGATATCCTGCAGATTCGGCATCGGGATGATTTGCTTTGAACTGCGGAAAAGACCGTTCGAGAATTGTTCAGTCACCGAATGTATCGAGATAGATGCCTCAGAACCATCCGACTGCGCATTACCTCGATACACTACCCAAAGTTCTTCCTCATCGCCCACCGGCACTAATAGCGCCTCCGAAATCGAATCTCGATACGCTTGATCTACACGTGCGACCTGCACAGCATCTTCGCGACGGTAAGGCCGATGAAATTCGCTAGAAAGCTGAGATTCAAGACCGATCGAGGCCACTCCCGGCACGTTGGTGCAGGCCAATTGAGCCGAGTAGCGGATTTCTGAAACACTACCGGATTTTCCCACATCGAAGCTTTCTGCGTCCAAGACGCCTTGGCATACAGCGGGAGTTTCCAAGTCGTCTCGGAAAATGGGCTTCATCGAAATTCTCAGATCTTCATCTATTGTGCCCGCCCATTGCCTTTTTGAATCTTGACAGTCCCTGAAGATAGACAGTCCACATCCATCCTGCTCGAAGCGTTGTTTACAGGTCTGTCGGCCCCAGTT
>JAYZDF010000035.1:0-94049 GCA_036337945.1 Myxococcota bacterium | reverse complement strand
GGGCATGATTTCGAGTGACGGAGGTCTTTCGGGGGTTTTGGTCAAAGGTCTAGATCCCAATAGCGAAGCCAATGTTGATCTAAGAAAAAACATGGAAAGAGGAAGTTTAGACTACCTCACTCGGCCAGAAAAAATCCCAAGCTTTCGTACCTTTTGGCCGACTCGTAAAGATTCAACCACAAGTACCGCTACTGACGTCCCAGGCGAACCTGTAGACAGCGTTGTATCTGAAAGGCGAAGAACAAAAAAACTTCCCGGTGTAGTGATTGGACGTGAGTTAGCACGAACTTTGCGTGTTGATATTGGCTCGGTCGTAAGTCTTGTTTCTCCCACATCAGAAGAAATCGGTCCTACTGGTCCGCAGCCAAAACTGAGACGCTTCAAGGTTGCGGGCATATTCTTTTCCGGGATGTACGAGTACGATTCCAAATTTGCGTACCTTTCAATGAAACGCGCGCAGCGTTTCCTTGGTCTACGAAAGAAAGCGTCGGGCGTTGAATTGCGAGTAAGAGAAATCAACGATACGGGTATGGTTGTAGAAACGATTAAACGAAAGCTTGGAGGCTATCCCTATGGCGTAAAGGACTGGCGGGAAATGAATAAAGAACTGTTCTCTGCGCTTTTGCTCGAGAAATTGGCAATGTTCATAGTGCTGATATTTATTGTTCTCGTTGCTTCTTTCAATATCGTCTCAACGCTGGTCATGATCGTTCTCGAACGGGGTAGAGAGATTGCTATTTTGAAATCGATGGGCGCGTCTCAATCATCGATCATGAAGATTTTTGTGGTTCAGGGGTTAATCGTCGGCGTGGGGGGCGCGGTTCTTGGCCTGGCCGTTGGTATTACGACGTGTTGGCTTATCGAGAATTACGGCCTAAAATTAGATAAAGATATTTTCTACATAGACCAATTGCCCGTAGTCATGGATTGGTTAGAAATTACGATAATCGGTGTCTCAGCGATAATTGTGACTTATTTAGCTACAATTTACCCAGCGATGGCTGCGGCAGCTTTGAAACCGGTGGAGGGGCTTCGAGGTGAGTGACGCACTTATTCAAATACGAGACCTAAAGAAGAGTTATTGGTTAGATGATCGTGAGATAGAGGTATTACGAGGCTTGGAACTGGATATCCGTGAAGGAGAGCGAATTTCGATTACTGGTGCTTCTGGGTCAGGTAAATCGACATTCCTTCACGTGCTCGGAACCCTGGATACACCGAGCGCAGGACAGGTTCTATTCAAAGGTGAAGACGTGTTTCACTATAATAGTTCTGGCCTTGCTGCCTTTCGTAATCGAACCATCGGGTTTTGTTTTCAATTTCATCATCTAATGCCGGAGTTCTCGGCGCTCGAAAACGTGATGATGCCTGCATTAATTCAACGCCGCAGTGCAGCCGATGCTGAAGAAAGTGCTCGTATGATGTTAGATAAAGTGGGCTTGTCTCATCGAGTTGATCATCGGCCTGGTGAGCTATCAGGGGGGGAACAACAACGTGTGGCGATCGCAAGAGCTGTCGTTTTACAGCCGAAACTTTTGCTGGCTGATGAGCCCACAGGTAACTTAGACGAAAAGAGTGCGAGTGGCATTCACGCGCTGTTAGATGAAATGTCGGCAGAGACAGGGCTTACCATTGTCCTTGTAACGCATAGTTCAAAGTTGGCTGAGCATATGCCTCGCCGTTTGGTGATGGAACAGGGTAGGCTCGTTGAATCCGAGTAGGAACCTCAGACTCCATGTGCGCATTATTTCAACGAGATGAAGCATGTTG
The DNA here is from genome assembly GCA_036337945.1 of Myxococcota bacterium. Classification (GTDB taxonomy): domain Bacteria; phylum Myxococcota; class Kuafuiibacteriia; order Kuafuiibacteriales; family Kuafuiibacteriaceae; genus JAYZDF01. The sequence goes on along the minus strand of JAYZDF010000035.1, from coordinate 92,279 downwards.
ATCGGCTTTTGTTTTCTTCTCTCGGGAGCCGGAGCGCTTGTCTTACAAGTCATTTGGGTTAGACTCCTTGGGCATGTTTTCGGAGCATCTGCTTTAGCTGTCTCTTCGACGTTGACAGCCTTCATGGGCGGGCTAGCGTTTGGCGCGTATCTTATGGGCAAAAGAGCGCCCAGTCTGAAGAACCCTTTTTTGACATTTGCGCTGCTAGAGACAGTCGTCGGTATATATGGCCTTTTTGTACCATTTTTATTGTCATTATTGCCGGGCATTCAGGCGAGAATCGTATCGAATGATTTCCTCGGCTTTTGGGGCTATAGTCTACTAAGATTTGTCCTTGTTGCGCTCGTTTTGGTCGTTCCCACAACCGCTATGGGGGCGACATTGCCGGCGCTTGCGCAAGGAATTGTGCAAAAATCGGACAAAATGGCAGCCCAGGTCGGGGCGCTTTATACGGCCAATACTTTTGGCGCTGTAATTGGAGCCGCCCTCGGGGGCTTCTTCTTGATTCCCCAACTGGGGATGAGGACATCCGTGTATATTGCAGCGTCTATGGATTTGTGTGCTGCAGCGCTTGTGTTTGCGGGAGTTTATTTCCGTGGTGGTAAATATCTCTTGCCGCGCGCAAAGGACGAGCAAGAGGACGTCTTCCGAGAGTTTCGAGCAGAACTTATAGAGCATCCCTCTCGTTATGAAGCCAGGCTAGTCGTGCTTTGTTTTGCGTTTTCAGGGGCAGCAGCAATGGCGCTTCAGGTTTTGTGGACGCGCGCGGTTGGGGTCGTGATTGGAGCGAGCACGTATGCATTTACGTTGATTCTCCTTACCTTTCTGGTGGGGCTGACCGGTGGCGCAGCAGTCATGACCCGTTATGTGGACCGAATAGAAAAGCCCGTAGCCGTATTCGCTCGAATTCAGGTTCTTATTGGGATTCTCGCTATTTTTGGAACCCTTTTTGTAGACAAATTACCCTTCTGGTTACATCGCGTTGCTCTCGACAATGAACTTACAACCAGTGGTCTCTATTTTGCGAATTTCGCGATCGCGTCCGTGGTCATGCTTCCAGCAACTTTGGTGCTTGGTTCAGTGATGCCTTTGGTCGTCAAAATTTTAGCAATTCAGAAAGATAGAAATAACACCGAACACTTTGATGATAATGAATTAGAGGCAGGGCCGCTTGTCGGCATGGCCTATACCTACAACACTGTTGGCGCGATTGTTGGTTCATTCGCGGGTGGATTTTTACTCCTTCCCCTTGTTGGAGTTCAAAACGGGCTATTTGGCTCAGCGATCATAAGTATCATGCTGGGTGTTCTTCTCGCGGCGTCTGCTAAAAAGAAAGATAAGCTTCTGTATATCTTTGCAACAGTGGGTGTGTGCGTGGTGCTTCTATTACCGAGATGGGATGTCTCTTCTTGGACCTCTGGACTCTTTCGTATTTATCTCGCGCGCAGCGTGTTTGCTGATGGATGGGAAGCAGGTGGTAAACTCATTTATCACCGAGATGGTATCTCTACGACAGTTACAGTTGAAAAGGCGGACGGAGAGGGCGGTGTATGGCTCAAAGTTAACGGAAAGGTTGATGCTAGCGATTATGGTGACATGCCTACGCAGGTTTTATCGGGCCTCTTGCCCATCTTAGTCGCACCCAACCCTGAGGATGTTTTGATTATTGGCTATGGTTCCGGGGTCACTCCTGGTGCTGCGCTTCAGGCGCCGGTCAAAAGCGTGAAACTTATTGAACTAGAGAGCGCAGTTCTAGAAGCCGCGGACACATATTTCGGTCATGTTAATCACCAGCCCTATAAAGACTCCCGATATGAAGCGATTGTTGATGACGGGAGAAATTATCTACTTACGCATGAGGCTGAGTATGATGTGATAATCAGCGAGCCATCGAATCCGTGGATGAGCGGTGCTTCGAGCTTATTCACTCAGGATTTTTTCCACATAGCGAAAGGCAGGTTGGCAGAAGACGGTGTCTTCCTGCAGTGGCTACAGCTGTACGAGCTATCGCCGAAGAATATTCACGCTATTTTAAGAACATTCCAGTCCGTCTTTCCTGAAGTTGTTGTATTTAGTCCGAATCCAACGAGCAATGATACATTGCTGCTCGGTTCACGAAAGCCAATTAAATTTAAGAAACAGCGACTTACAGCTGCCTTGGCGGATGAAAGATTTCGAAACGAATTAGCACGTGCAGAGGTTCACGAGCCAGAAGACTTGTTTGGTCTTTTTGTATCCGGTGGAGAAAAGCTTGTTCGGCGAATTGGGCACGGACCACTCAATACGGACGATAATGCAATGATAGAGTTTGGCGCGCCTCGAGACTTACTAGAGTATTCTCAAAAGGATGCAAGGTTACCGTTCGTTGATCAAATTGCTGGCAGACGAATCGACGAACTCCCCGAGTTTTTTGACCAGTTTGATTTTAATTCTCCGTCCACACTCGCGCGAGCGGCGGAAAGACTCCTGCGACAAGGGCGTCGCCTTGATACTCAGTCATTTATTTCGAGAGCGGAAAACTCGCAGGTGGAAACGTCTTCGACATCTGCAGCTTCTCTAAAGAGAACGAAAGCTATTTTGGATTGGTTTGAGGGGGCTTTTGACCAAACGGTCGTTCTCGACCTTCCGGAAACTCGCAACAGTCCTCGATATGCGAAAGTACTTCGACGACTAGTGAATGGCGAGGAAGAAAAAGCGTTAGAGTTGGCAGATTTTCCGGACGGATTCGAGAAAATGGGGCCAGCGCACCGATTTTTGTATGCATATCTTTGTTTACTTGACCAACGCATTACTGACGCAGCGTTTTTGATTGACGATGTATTAGACAACCAGGATTTCATCGAGAGCTTTCCGGAGGTCTTGTATTATGCAGCGCATATCTACGCGGAGAAGAGCCGGCCTCGAAAAGCGGTGAAACTGATGACGCGTTTTGTTGAGGTGAGGGGTGCTCGCACGATGAAAGACAGTGACGTACTACAGTTAGAGTGAGCTAGGCACTGTGCTTTGCCCCATTTCGTTGTTCCCCCAACATACGACTTCACCGGTAAAGCTGATTGCGCATGCATGACCCATACCGCCCAGAGCAATGGAGGTAAATACTCCGCTAGGCGCATTGGAAATGAGGTTGCGAGTATCGTCGCCCCAGCACGAAATTTGTCCGCTGCGGTTGATTGCGCACCCGTTGTTCGCGCCCACTGAAATATCAATATAGTCGTCTCCAGGTGGCGTGGTGTTTTGGTTGCCGGGCCAGTCGGCCCCCCAGCACTCAATCGCTCCTGACGTTGTGATCCCACATGCATGACTGGCACAACCGTGGATCTTTGTGAATGTGCTTGAGGAAGGTGAGGCGATGCCATTAGAGTTATCTCCCCAGCACACCACCGTATTATCGAGCTGTAAACCGCAGCTTGTTTTGGCCATAGATATCAGTGAGAAGAATGAAGTGGCATCAGGCGCATTGGTAACTTGACCCTCAAGGTCTCTTCCCCAACATGCCGCTTTGCCTGAAGATTCAAGCGCACAACAATGGTTACCGCCGCAGCTGACGTGGCTATATGAACCGGAGCTAGGTGGTGTGGCTTGGTTCATCATATTGTTGCCCCAGCACACGATTTGGTCTGCATCTGTAATTCCGCAGGCGTGGTTCATCCCAACATCATAGGTGATAAGACGCTGCGTTGTGGGCTGCGATTGACCCATATCATTCTTTCCCCAGCACGTGGCTTTGCCGTTTGTATCCAAATAACAAGTGTGAGCTCCTCCTGCATTGATGGCAGGACTGTCGAGTTTTGTGATCGATGTTCCATCTGAGCAGGTGATATTAAACCCGGTCTCAAAAGTCTTAATTTCACAGGAACTTCCGTCGCCAGACCCCCCCGAGTTCCCGTTGATTACGGCCGAGGTACCGTCCGAACAATTCAAGACTTGATCATTTCCTCTTTGGATAACTGAGCAGCTAATTCCATCGCGCCCGGGGGTGCCGGTTTTCCCGGCAGAAACGGTGGCCTGCGAGCCATTTGCGCAACGCACTGTGATGGTTTCTTCTTCTGCGTCCTCAATGACACTACATCCTGAGCCCGAGATTCCGGGTGGCCCCTGTTCTCCACTACATGAGACGGTTGCAACCAGGATAGCGGGTACTATTAGTTTACTTAGATTCCTTTTCATTCTGTTTCTGCCTTCTAGGGTCATGCTGGCCTATTTTTCGAATTTGTCTTAGAAAAGCCCTTTGCGGGACTTTGATTTTTGAAGTCTCATCTTAACGAGCCGTAAGTCACTTTTCGCTTCAAGATTATTTGGGTCAATACTTATAACCTTCTCAAGGTGGCTCATTGATTTCTTTAGGTCGTCATTTAGTTTGTTTAGACGCCCCAAAAAGAGGTGCGCTGACGCCATATTGGGTTGCTTGCGAAGTTGGCGTTCAATCGCATTGATCGCTCGAGCAGCAGCCGCTTTTTTATCATCTTTCTGTGCCAGAAACTTATAGTAGGCAAGATGCGTTTCAAACTCAGGGTCATCGGATTTGAGTCGTATGGCCTGTTCGAGGGCTTCAATCGCCATGTTGACCTGGTGAGTCCGAACATAAGTTTGCGCTTTGGTGAACAGATTTTCGGCTTCAAGTATCGATTGTACTAGTTTTTGTTCGTCGGCTTTCGTAGTGACGCCTGCTTTCAGCATCGTGTCGTAATTCGAGCGTTTTTCTTGCGTGTCAACTTGATCGAATGCGTCCTGGATGAGAGCAAAAATATTATTGTTTGTTTCGACTACTTTTGGTGAGCTTGAGTGGGAGACAGTGTCGGGGTGATACTTCTTAGCCAGTTTCATATAGGAATTTCGAACTTCTTCATCCGTAGATTTCGAGGTAATCGTCAAAATTTCATAGTAGTTTTTAGACTTCAAGGCTTCGTATAAATCTTGTAATTCTTGGACCTCGGGTTCGTTCGCTTCTGCCTCAGTCGGCGCCTCACCAAACACAACGTAGCCTAGTTCTGTTATCAAATACACACATCGCACGACGGACCCGGCTTTTTCACGCGCTTTGCCCACTATTTCTCCGTAGGTTGTTGTTCCATCAATACCGCGATAAACGCGAAGTTCCCTCGAATCTAACTTTAGCTCCTCTATCGTCGCGCCGTCTGCGTGGGCTGGAATAAGGAGGCACTTCTTTTTGCTGGAGAGTAATTTAGACAACTCTGTTTCCGTGAAACCAAGTCGCACCGCATCGATCAGCACTTTGAAGCGGTCGAGTCCCAATGGAATCGCCGGCGTCTTCACTTCTTCATCCGAGAAGAAGCAGCTGCCTGAAGTCTGAGCGACAACAAATCCGACGAGGGACTTTGCCCATGTAACATAATGCGTGACATATTCATGAGGTTGAATAAGACCCAGCGCGATCAGAGCAGTTCCAAGATCACCGCCCATTTGGGGGGCTCTTTCTATACCGGTTCGCACTGCACTTTGGTCGCAAATTTTGTTCTTTACTAGGTATGAGGCCAGTTTACGGGCCTCAAGTTCGGCATTGGCATCTACGACTTTTCCGTCGCGATAGTAGAGGTAAAGCATGCCTTTTTCGAGTTTTACCGCAAGCGTTCCTGTTCGTTTGGAAACGGCAAGCTTGAACATGACTTTCACTGGCGAGGTCGTCTCGAAATCGAATTCATTATCCGTCATCAAAGCAGGGATAGTCTCTGTTTTCGCTCGATCTGGTGGGCGAAGTTCAGTTGGCATCGCGGGCTCCGGCTCTCGCCAAACGTCAATTCCTTCATTCAGTTGCGCTTTGACGTCCCTGAGATGAGCAATAACCGGACGAACCTGTTCGAGCCGATGAAACGTTCGACCATCTTGAGATATTGGCGTCCTCTCATCGATGATATGCGAGTCGTACAGGACTTCGAGAGATTGCATTGAAACTGGACCTAAGGGTTCGCCATTCGAATGGCGCAGATAAATCGTGCTACTCATGAAACTATAGTGAGGTGCCTACGCCTTATTTTAATACTCCCGCTATCGACCTACGTCAAAGCAACCTGGTCGATATGTCGTTGAATTTCAGACGCTCCTGTCGTTTATAGATGTACTGTGTGGCTTTCGCCTCGAGTGACACGATGTCAAGGGTAAACTCCGGTGTGCGTAAATGTGCGAAAAGCTTGACCAGGCATGGAGTGGGGGAATTTTTCGTGGTACCTCTAGGCTCCCGTGGGAGCGTTTGATTCTGCGGACTAAGGAGGACTACCGTACGTGATTTCTTTATCGGCGCGCCTATGTAAATTGGGGGTATTTGGCTTTGTGATCCTGGGAGCCAGTCACGCTTGGGCTCAAGATGATACTGTTACCGAGCGTCTCACTCAAGGCGAAGTAAATTGGACGGAAAAGACGATTATCGCTACTGGAAGTGGCTCTCCTGATAAAACGCTTCCTAACGTTGCAGCTATACGCCAAGCGTCTGAAAAGGCTGCGACTCTCGCTGCTCGTAAAAACCTACTGAGGGCACTCGATGGTCTGAGACTCAGTGGTGACGTCTTAGCCTCCTCAAAGCTGGCCTCAAAACCGATTCGCACGCAAATTGAGTCGATCGTGCAAAATTGTAAGACTTCAGACACCCGTTACTTTTCGGATTATGGAGTGGATGTTGTGCTCAAGTGTCCATTAGATGGTGCACTCGCGATGGTCCTTGCACCACCGAAAAAACAGAAACCCCTGAAGACTGCAGGCAAACGTCAGTTTACTGGCTTGATTGTAGATGCTGTTGGTCTCAAGGCGAAGCCTGCTTTAGCGTTTAAAGTTTTGAAACCCGATGGGACACCGCTGTATGCAAGTGAGTACGTAAAACCGAATTTCTTTAGAAACTTCGGCACGGCGTCGTACACTCGCTCAATTGAAGGCGCGAAGAAAGATCAAAAAGTTGGAGACAATCCCCTTGTGATTCGGGCGACGGGCTTGAATGTGACCGGGACGGAAGTGACGGTCTCGGAGGAAGACTTGCAGAGAATGCAGGCAGAGAATCTTTGGTTTCTTCTTGAAGGCCGAGTGGTTGTGGCGACTGACGGTCCATAACTTGAGAATGACCGCCTAAACTCGGGGGCATCACTTGACAGAAAACTTCGAACAGTTCGGCAAGTTCTTAATTTTCCGTGCGATCGGACGCGGCGGAATGGGAGAAGTTTATATTGCGAGAACGCCTTGGGACGATAGCCCCTTAGCGGCAATTAAACGTTTGCGACCTGATGTTGCGCGAGTCCCGAATTTCGCAGAACGTTTTCGTCGGGAGGCGGGTCTCGCAGTTCGCTTGTTTCATTCGAACATTGTCGCCACTTTGGATGTCGGCTCAGTTCATGAGCAGCTTTATGTTGCCAGTGAGCTTATCTCGGGTAAGGACACCGGATTTATTGGTGATCGTCTTCGAGAACGAGGACAAGGTGCGCCTCTCGCAGTTGTTATTAGGGTACTACTCGATACTTTATCGGGCCTGTCATACGTGCACACTGCTCGCGAACCGGACGGTGAGAAGATGGGCTTGGTCCATCGTGATATCACCCCGGGCAACGTTCTGGTTGGTTACGATGGTGTGTCCCGGCTTGCGGATTTCGGATTGGCGAAATCTGAGCTAGATACGCGGAGCGCACTGACTCAGCACGGCGAAATACTTGGCACCCCTCACTATCTCGCGCCGGAACTTATCCGAGGAGAACCGGCAAGTTCAGCGTCAGATATTTACGGTTTAGGGGCGGTTATGTATCGAGTCTTGACCGGTGTTGCTCCCTATCAAGGAACGGCTGCTGAGGTCTTGGCTAAGGCCCTGAAGAGTAAGCCGAAACCATTGGCGGACTTGAGGCCTGACTTACCTCCATGGTTTATTACGACGATTAACAGCATGCTCTCTCCAGACCTGATTGCACGACCAAGTGACGCAGGGTCATTGATGCGTAGGGTGGAGCATGCTGCGAGCCGCTACAAACTGTTGCTTCCTCATGCATCAGTAGGCCGTTGGCTTTCCGCGCTGTTTGAGGAAGAGAAAGAAGATGAGGTGAAGGAATTTGACGCGATTGTGAATTTAGATGTGTCTCAGGCTCTAGGGAGGGCAGAGGGCACAAAGGTACTCGCTACGGCTCGGTCTGAGACCCGTCTTGAAGGAAACTCAAGCCCGTTTGGCGAACAAACGGGCTACGAAGAAGAGGATGCTGATTTAGACGAAGAGACATTGCTTGCTAAACCTGCCGAGGCGCTCAATTTGTTTGCTCAACACTCCGAGAAGGCCGAGCTCTTGGGCCTTGAACACGCTCAGAAATCTCCGAAGGAGACGGTCAAAACCAAGTTGATTACGCATAACGATGCCGAAAACTCGAATTTGATACCTAGCGATCTTTTTTCACTGCCCGCCCACGATATGGAAGAGGAATCGGAACCGAGCCTTAGTTCGATTTCTGGCGAACTACCGGGTTTTGTTGATAGCAGTGCTGAACGAAGTATTGAAGCCAGACAAATTACCAGCCCTCAACAAAACACCTATGAGCATGAAGCGAACGAAGTTGGGGGGAATGACCCCTTCGTTGCACGCCCAAGAAATAATCCAGTCTCGTCCCCGAAGGAGAGCATGGGGTCGGAAAACCAAATTTCAAAACCCTCGTCACAACCGAGTGCTTCGGATAATCGTCGGCAGCCTACTAAACAACCTGCTTCAAAACGAATCGCTCCTGACTTGCGGAATTCGAGCTCGCGAGTGGTGTTATCAAAGACGAATGTTTATTGGACGACGTTGGCTTTCGGCCTTTTGCTGGCGGTGTTCATTGGAACTACAGTTGCACTTTTATCGACGAGAAAATCTTCCGACGGAGACACGACTGGTATTCTCGAGCCGAAAGTTGCAGAGCAAAGACTCAAATTGCGTTATCGTGAAGTAAGGACCTCGATGAGTCAGCTAGAATCTGAAGGAATCAAAATGACGCCAGAGATTAATCGAGAAGCCGCTCATGCCGCGGACTTACTTATTCTAGAAAACCTAGAAGCTGCCTCTGCGAAGCTCGACCTCATAGAAGCTCTGTTAGAACAAGAGCGGAATAAGAATTAGTCGATTGACCTCTGCCTAGGGCGTAAAGTTTGTTCTCCGGTTGTCGTGCCTGAAGGTAGGCCAGCCGTCCTGAGCCAGCTTGGCGCCATTGGTTTTGATGCCTAAAATTCTCCTGTTACCGTCAGTGACTAAAAGGGTATTATCGTCTCGTATTAGTGGGGCAGTGCCCGTGAAACCATTTGCGAGGGTAGAAGTGACCGTCCATCTTACCGCACCGCCTGGATTTACAGCCCAAAATTGATCTCCATATCCAACGTAGCCAACTCCATCTTCAGCAATGGCTATGTAGGGATCGTCTTCTACGCGGGTAGCCTCCCATCCGGCGGGGAAACTGTAGGGTAGGGGTGTTGTACTTCTAACGCGTCCATCCGGTTCTAGCTCCACCCATTCAAGCCCAAGCGGAATGAAGGGAGTTATCCGGCTCCTCTGCATCAGGACGACAATCCGTCCGTCTGGAGTTATCACTGGGTCTGTCCGAGGCAGGTAAGTTAGGTCCTCCGTCTCTGGAAAGACGAATACTTCTCGTCCATTTAGAAGTTCAACGCCTAATATTTGTGAGTTTTGGTATTCCATGCCGACTCGTGCAACGCCAAGATTCAGCTGGGTAGAAAGAGCCATTTCTTTTGCGATGAAGTTTGTTGGTTGAGTCCAAACGGCTGCACCTGTGTTGAGGTCGAGGGCTCCAAATCTAAAATTGGACCAGAATAACACACGTGGTCCAGCCACGCCCAAAAACTCGGCCCAGTCTAAAGATGCTCGTTCGTGTTGCCACAATATTTGACCGGTACGTGCCTCTCGAACAATGAGGAGGTTTTGAAGCGCGGGCTCCGCTTCCGTAGGTGCTCCTTCCGTGAGCGGCCAGACAATTCCATAAACGTGTGAGCCGTCTGGTAACAAAGAACGACCCGTTTCGCCCCCTTTTGTACGTACTTGAGAAGCAATGGATTGCCCGTTTCGGTCTAACAGATAAGTTGTTGTTTGCGCTGCGTAGCCATTCTCCGGGAGCTGACGCACTCCAACACAGATTCGCAGCGTGTTGTCGAGTTGCAGCTGCATCTCTCTACGAACGTATCTAACATAGACAAGTCCGTCTGGCGGTTGATATGAAAACTCGTAGTCTGGCGTCCCGCACTGTTTCATCGTCGAAATGACATGTGCCATTCCCTGCGGTGGTTCTAGTGGATGATGGTCTAGAAGATATGCAATTTGGTCATCACTCAAGCTCACCTCTCGCCTATGAACAAATGCACTTGGCCAAGGGTTCAGCCTGTAATCGAAGACGATTTCTCCTTCTTGTTTCCCATTGATACGTGATGTCCCGACACATTTTCCGTCGATACAGCGATCGTTCTCAGTACAGGAGTCAAGGTCGTCACATATCCCGTTGTCGTTGGTACCCCGGCCAATGCACGCGCCATTGAAGCAAGCGTCAAGATTTGTGCATGTGTCTTCGTCATCGCAAGGAGCGCCATTCTCTATCGGAGGGTTCCTGCAGCCGTTTGAGGAGCAAACATCGTTTGTGCAGGGATTGTCATCGTCGCAGGCCTCGTCGTTTTCAATGAAAATACATTCTCCATCGATCTGTCGACAAAAGTCTCTTGTACACGGACTTTCGTCGTCACAAACTTTGGTTTCACCGCGGCAAACTCCTTGGTTGCACGTCGCTTCAATGATGCATCGGTCCGCTGATGTACATGGGATACCGTTTAGATAGCGATGTGAGCATGTCTCTGTAGTTATATCGAATAAATCTTGTGTACATATATTGCCGTCATCGCAGGGAGGTTTTTGCACTGATTCGTAGAAGAGTGAGACACTAGCTCGTGGGCCATTATCTGAGGTTCTAAAGACAGCGCTTGCTTGATGAATACCGATTTGCTCAGCATTCGCTATCACGGTGATGATTATGCTCTCCGCGGGTGCCAGAGTCTGTGGAGTATCAAAGTTTAGTTTAAAAACAGTCGAAGTCACCGTTGTGTCGACAATAGTCAGAACGGTTTCCCCCGAGTTTACAAGAGTTAGCTTTGCTGTCGAAGAAACCCCGGCTGGCTTTGAGGGTATCTGTAAAATTTCAGGAGTCACTGAGAATTCAGAAGATAGTTCGCCGAGATCACTGTCTCCACAATTACACGCAGGTAAGAGTACCGCTGATAAGAAGTAGAAACTGATCAGGTTCTTGGTAAAAACTCGAGTCATTGATGTCCACTCGACAGGTTGTCATGCCGGAAACGAGGCCATGCTGAACGAGCAAGGCCAGAAAAAATTTGAATTCCGACAACCTTGTTGTCGCTCGAAAAAACTAGAACTCCTTGGGGACTAAGCGTGGGGTTAGTAGCCATCGAGCTCATATTGCCCACGTCACTCGCATAGCTCAATAGGTCTGTTCCATCACGCCGAAGTCCCACAAGTTCTCCTTTGGTCGTGCCTATAAAAATATCACCAAAGCGACCGATCGCCGGAAAACATTCCGTAATATTACCGGAAAGTTCCCGTTCCCATACAATATCGCCTTGGGTCGAAGTTGATATCACCCGAAATGCGCTGTCGGTCATCATTCCGGAAGTTTGCTGCTCCAGCCAAATAATACGATCACGATCAACAGATACTCCTCCATGGTTTGGGTTCTTTTGCATCGCGGATCCGCGCCCAAAAACAGACGATATTGAACTCGATACGGTGTCGTAAATGAATCCTCCAGAGCTATATAAGTGGGAACCCACCCCCGGTATCAAGGAACCAGGGCGTTCTAGAAGAGTCGAAGATGTTGAGGTCCAAGTAATGCCGCGGTTTCGCAAGTCATACTTTATAAAAAGCTCTTCTCTTTGCTGTGTTGCGGACGAGGTGGTCGTCGTTGAAACGAAGGTTGCAATAAGTTCCTCATTGGCGGTCACTGCTAATTGGTAGCTCCTGTAACCAGCGAACCGGTCGACCTCATGTGATTGCATTGCAATTGGGTCAAGTTCATGAATAAGCGTCGTGTCGACGTGCGAGTCATACAAGGAGATGAGTAGGTTGCCTGCTCCTGAAACGACCATGTTTTGTATGACTAACGAGGCACCAACTGTGCTCGTAGACGAAGTCAGAGTCGTTGCAGGAACTCTCGATATTTCTTCTCCGGAAACAGTGTCAACAGAGACAATGGCATCTTGAAGAGGAAGGTAAAGTACGCCGGGAAGAGAAGAAGCTTCTTTCCAAAAGCTGGCTCCAATATTGTCGTTCCTCCACAGCACATCACCACAGATGTCGAGAGCTACAGCACCAAGCTGAGTACCTAGAATAATATTTCCAGCACTATCAATAATAGGATTCTGGCTCGCCTGATGATGCAGGTTTTCGATTGTCGTCTCAAATTTGATGTCGAGAAAGTCGGGTGGAGTATATGAATCATCTATGCATTGACCGTCGGTACAAACTTCGTTCTTTGAGCAAGGGTCACCATCGTCGCACGGAGTCCCGTCAGGAATATTTATGCCCCTGCAGACACCCGCAACGCAAACGTCTGCGGTTGTGCATACTTCAAAATCATCACACAAGGTTCCGTTTTCGACATTTTCATACTCGCATCCACTAGAGGCAATACAGCGGTCTATAGTGCATGGGTTGTTATCATCACATGAACGGGTGGGCGGAAAAACGCAGCCAACGGTAGGGTTGCAAACATTGTCGGTGCAAAAGTCATTATCGTCACAGGTAATAACTTCGCCGATGCATTCTCCGCTTATACATTTATCTTCTTCTGTGCATAGGTTTCGGTCATCACAAGAGCCTTCGCGGAATTCGGTCTCACATTGTTGAGACAGTGGATCGAAGCGATTTAGGGTGCATCCGTTACCATCTTCACAGTCAGGAGGTAGCTTCGCATTTAGACTTAGATTAACCCGCGCTGCCGGTTGACCAAGGGTCGCATCTGTTTGGATGATAAGTATCGCCTCAAACGTTCCTAGTCGGTCTGGAGTCACAGAAATAGTTATAGGGATGCTCCCGTTGGCTGGTATTGCTCCAACACCGGGTGTGAGCTGAAAAATTTGAGCTCTTGAAAATATTTGCGCTTGGAAATTCAGAGGTAGCTCTCCTTTCGCAGAGACGGAAAACAAATAGCTTTTCTCATAGCCAACATAGGCGTCTTCAAGTTCCAGTTCTGCAGGAGGTAAAACAAGCTCTGAATTGAGCTCGTTGACATTCGTATTATCTCCGCAAGAAACGCTAAAAAGTGTAAGAGCTATCAGGAGCCCCGAGAGAATCTTGAAATTCGGTGAAAGCACCAGCAGCACTATCGCATGGTAAAGCCTTGCAAGGCACGTGAATTCAGAAAATTGTTGGATAAGCAAGCAGCTTCAATTGAGAATGATAGCTAACCGGGTTGGCTATTCGCTCTGCTCGTTTTGGTTGTCATTTCTCGAATACGTCGAGTCAAAACTTTGATCATTCCAATGGCAATTTCCGTTTTCTCGATCATTAACTCATAGAATTCTTCTCTTTCGATCTTTAGAGCAGCGACCGGCTCTTTGCATCGAACGGTCGCACTTCGCGGCTCGGAGTCGAGGATAGCGAGTTCTCCCACACACTCTTTTTCCCCAAACTCGACAAGAACTTCGCCGCCTACGATGATCTCAACTTTGCCTGCGACAAGTAAATACATCGACTCTCCCGGTTCTCCTTCGACAACGAGTTCATCGCCTTTATTGAAGGAGATCTGCTCAGCAATCTCTGCAACTCTTACCAAGTCGTCGCCGGGGATCTGACGAAAAAGGTCAACAGACTTGAGAAACAGAACTTTTTCGACGGTTGAAATCAACGTGCCTAGGGTCCAACAATTTGAGGATCTTGTCGAGAACCTACTTGCGAGTTACCAATGACCACCGGGTGTTTACCCTTCGCTTTTTGCGCGATTAAGACTTCTTTTCGGAACATCTTGAAGTGCTCGTGCATGGATAAACTTGAAGAAAGTGAGCGCTACTGAAGCCACAGGTACAGCGAATAGGGCTCCTATCAGGCCTGCGGTTGTTTCGCCCACGACCAAAACAAACACCACAATAACGGGATGAATTTTCGCTGCATCACCCATTATTTTCGGATTGAGAAAGTTTGCTTCAACCAAGTGGATCCCAATGATCCAGAGGAGGGCGAGAATTGATAGCGTCAGAGATTGCGTGAGCGCGATGAGAACAATAGGAATCGTGGAGATGATAGAACCGAAAATCGGAATCAAGGAAAAGACAGCCGCCAATGTCCCGAGCAAGAACGGGAATCTGACACCTAAAATGAGCAATCCAATTAGCGTAAGTACACCGTTTGTGAGGCAAATTAGCACCTGACCTCGTACAACGCCTGCGAGCCCACGAGACATTTCAGCGGCGATTGATTCGTAACTGTCGTAGTATTCGGGAGGAACTAAGGAAACCGCGAAGTCCTCTATCTTAGTCTTACCTATGCTGATGAACGCCGTGAGCATAAGTACAAGAAAGCTCCCGAAGATAACCACGAATATTCCGGCAACGAAATTCTTACCCGCAGTGAGAAGTTTTGCAGCATTACTTGTCACTTCCTGAGACAGGTTTTCGATATTTCGACCCACAGCTTGAGTGAATTCTTCACGGTCGAATGAGATATTGTTCTTTACCGCGAGGGATTCGATTCGTTCGACCGCTGTATTCGAAAACTTCTTTACGTTTCGAATCATTTGCGTACGTTCATCCCCAATCTTCGCTATCTCTGTCCCAAATTGGGGAAGGGTTAGAGCCGTCGCGATATAGGTGATGAGTGCTATCAGAACGTACAGGCTGAGTACGGCAGATACTCGGCTAATTGGGCGTCCGCGCAATTGTTGCGAACTTAGCCATGCCACTGCCGGTTCAATAATAAAAGCGAGAAGAACAGCTAAACCAAAGGGTAGCAATTGCGAACGAAACCGAAATAAAACGCCTGCGATGAAGAGCCACAACACTCCGAGGAGTAAGGTTCTTCGAACACGTGGATTCCTTAGCCACGTGACAAATCTTGGTTCATTCGGATCGTGTGGAAACACCGCACGTTAATCGGTAGAACAGCTCGAGCGGCAATACAAGCTTTTGAGACATTTCTCACAGTCTGTGGCGTCGAGAAGTCTTGCCGAGGGCTGTTTTCATAATGTAGTCCAAGACGAGACGCGGTGGCTTTGAAAGTTCAAAGTCTAATCGAGCAAAGGAGAGACGCAAAATGGGCATATTAGCGATTGATGGTCCCGCGGGTGCAGGCAAGAGTAGCGTAGCTAAGGCGCTGGCACGGCGATTAGGCTACCGTTACATAAACACTGGGGCCATCTACCGAACTATCGCGCTTTTCGCGATACGAAATCATTTAGACAACGAAAATCAGATTGCCCAGGCCGCGATTGAACTTGATATGAGTTTTGAAGGGGACAACGTCCGCCTCAGTGGCGAGGACGTGAGCGACGCGATACGCGAGGCCGACGTTGCTCTGAGGGCGAGTGAGGTATCGGTCCTTCCCAAAGTACGCAGTTCTCTTTTGGAGCTCCAACGTCGCTTGGCCTTTGAGGCTGAGGAAGGAGCCGTTTTGGAAGGTCGAGATATTGGTACCGTGGTCTTCCCAGATGCTGAGACTAAAATTTTTCTCACAGCGAGTGCTGAAACACGCGCTCTGCGTCGTACGCAACAAGTTGAAGATAAAGGAGGCATTGCTTCCTACGAACAAATACTATCTGAGATTAGAGAGAGGGATGAAAGGGATTCAGCCAGGGCTGTTGCTCCGCTAAGACCGGCAGAGGACGCGGTGGTCGTTGATAGCGATGGAAAGACGTTCGAGGAAGTTGTCGCCGAGATCGCCGAGATCGCATCAAGGGGGCTTTTGAACGAATAGTTTGAATCTTCCAAACTCTGCTCGGCCGCAGGTATATAACACTCGGAAAATAAGACCATAGGGCGCGCTTTTGTCTGCGACCAAAGAGACTTTACCGGAAAATGCATTGCCACCGTTACTCTCGATCCTTTTGAAATACGAACTACGTTCTTCTAAGGCATCGTATAATGGCCGAATGAGATAGCCTCCCGGCCCATCTGGAAGATCTTCCGCGCTGATGATTCCGCCCGTTTGCAGCTTCGTTACAACTTTTTGATCAACAAGAATAGAATCCTCAGTGATCATGAGTTGTAATGCTTCTTCGGTGTTCAGCTTTGTTGTTGAATGAGGCAAAACGAGGTTTGCGACGTTCACGTTATCGCTTGATGTAGAGAAGCTTTTGATCAGGAAGACCAAAAGAATCGTCATCATATCCAACATAGGGGTGATGTTGAGTTCAGATATGTCATCCGTATGATGTTTCTGACGCTGCCTGTTTTGGCGACGCTTACGAGTCGCCGCGTACATCACTTCGCCTGCCGGATCCTCGCGAGTACCTGTGCCTTCGGAATACGACATACTATTACCTCAGCCTCGAAAAGGCGACGGCTGGAAAGAGCTCACCTTGGTCGTCACTGCGTGACGCGTCCAAAGTTTTTACAATCACTTGGTAAGGGATGTTTTGGTCTGCAGCCAAATATACCGCGACAGCCTTCGGAAATACGGTTTTGATGCCTCTCAGTTTGCGAGACAGTGCTGCATAATCATGCTGACCATTCGCGAGAGGTATCGTTGGTGGCTGTTTCGCAACGCCATCCTTGGTTTGTTCCGTGACTTCTTCTTTGTTGTTTGCGTCCCCAAGTACACCGCCTTTTGCCGCAATGTAATAACCATCATTGGATACACCCACTGTCAGCTTAAGGTCGGCCTGAGGGTCCACCTTGGATTTACCGTCAGCGCCAGGGCCAGCCGGGGCGTAACTCGGTGCCGTGACGTCAATGACGCCAAGAGAGACCATGGTTGCCTGTGTAACAAGCAGGAACATAATCAAGTTCACCATGATATCGAGATAGGGAACGATATTGAGCTCGCCCATCTCCTGCTCTTCGACGAGCTGACGACGCTTCTTGCGAAGGTAAGTGGCCTCAGAGTGGGAATAGGCGTGACTGCCTGTTCCCGCCGTTTGGCCTTGTTCCTGATTGTCAGAACCGTAAGACATTGAAAAATACTCTTCCGAATTGTTTCTTAGATATTCGATGCAACCGTGCGGATGCTATCGACCTTCAGGCAGTGGAGCCGCTGCGCGTCGAGCCAGCATATTCTCCAGCTTGAGACTGTGCAATTCGATGTCTTCAACGATAGCTCGAGCTTTCGAACTTACGATCAAGTGACCCGTGATGCACATAATCGCAATCATGAGTCCGAAGGCCGTGTGATACATCGCTTCCGAGATACCTTGCGTGAGCAGCTGGGACTTCATCTCGGGGTCAGCTGCACCTACCGCCTTGAACGCTTTGATGAGACCCAAGATGGTTCCGAAGAGACCGATGAGTACGCAAACGTTAGCGAGTGACCATAGAGCAGAAATTCTTTTCATGACTGCAGGAGTTACCGCGAGCGTTTCTTCTTCGATCGCATTACCGATTTCGAGGATTCCTCGGTTCGATCGAGATAGACCGGCTCGTAGGACCCGCGCGAGAGCGGCCTTAGGTGCCGCGTTACACAATTTTACAGCCTTATCTATATTGTCGCTTGCTACAAGTTTTTCGATCTGAACCATGAATCGTGATCCGTCGACATTAAACTTGAAATACACAGCAATCAATCGATCGAGAAAAATTGCGACAGAGACGATAAGAAAGAAGATGTTCACCTTCATCGTTGCTCCGCCCATTTCAATAATATTACTTAGTTCGCCCATTACTCGTTACCAACGTCCTTTGAATACAGGGTTTGTTCCCGCGCCGAAGTTTTGCGAATGTACGCGTCGTGCGCAGTTCCCATTCCTCTGATGCGAGGCGAGCCTAGCCGCGACAAAATCCCGTGTCAAATCGACACTGTGCAGTTTTTTTCGCGACAGAGACCCCATAAAAATTTCTGAGCCGTGAATGACGGATAACTAGGCCAGCGTCAAGCACCCCGAGGCTGGAAAATTGAATATTTTCTTGTCGTCGCTCATGGCGAACATTCGAGGAGTGAAAAACAGCGTGGAAACCTGCTCAAAATCCTTTGACAAGCTCAGATCGGGCCCTTACGGTCCGCCCACGCTAATTCGGGCGGGTTAGAGAATGTTCTTTAGCAAAGTCTGCTAGTTATCACTCACTTTGTGTCTGGTACCGTGGCTGTACGCCGACAATATGTCGAGCTATAGCCGTGCTGACGTGGTGTTTCACTACTAGCTACAGGGATGCTCTCAAAACGCTCGCCCATAAGAAGATCTAAACTGTGATGTCCAATACAAATAACCCCTCAACCAACAATGACGCTATGTCCTTTGCGGACTTATTCGAAAGCAGCCTCCAACACGAGGTAAAGGATGGCGAAATTACCAAAGGCACAATCGTTGCCGTACAACGCGACCAAGTTATCGTCGATATAGGCTCGAAATCAGAAGGTTACGTGCCCATTCACGAATTTCCGATGGTCAACGGCGAACGGAAAGTCTCAACAGGCCAGGAAATCAACGTTCTCGTCGAAGCACGTGAGTCTGACTCTGGATTGATTCGGCTGTCGAAAGATAAAGCAGATCGAGTCAAAATTTGGGATGAAATCGCGAAAGCAGCAGACGAAGATGCCACAATTGAAGGTGTTATCGTATCGCGCGTAAAGGGCGGATTGTCCGTAGACATTGGTGTAAAAGCCTTTCTCCCGGGCTCACAAGTTGATTTGCGGCCGATTCGTAACCTCGACAAATTAATCGGACAGACGTTCCGATTCAAGGTCATTAAGTACAACAAACGCCGAAACAATATCGTTCTTTCTCGGCGCTTAGTTCTTGAACAAGAACGCACCGAGCTGAAATCTCAAACTCTCGACCGATTGGCCGAAGGCGCGATTCTCGACGGTACAGTCAAGAACATCACTGACTACGGTGCTTTCATCGACCTGGGAGGCATAGACGGTCTTCTTCATATTACAGATATGAGCTGGGGACGACTCAACCATCCTTCCGAAATGTTCAGTGTTGGGCAAGATATCCGCGTAAAAGTTCTCAAATTTGACGAGCCTACCGAGCGCGTTTCTCTCGGACTGAAGCAGATTCAGGATGATCCATGGATCGACGCGGATCAACACTTTGCTGTAGGTACGAAGGTCAGTGGCGTAATCGTGAGTATCACTGATTATGGTGCGTTCGTGGAACTTCGTCCCGGGATCGAAGGTCTAGTCCACGTGACTGAAATGTCCTGGACTAAACGGGTGAAGCATCCATCGAAACTCGTTTCGATCGGTGACGAAGTTGAGGCAATCGTTTTGGACCTGGATATTGCGACGAAACGAATTTCTCTCGGTATCAAGCAATGTGAACCCAATCCATGGACCATGCTTGCCCAAAAGTACCCTATGGGAACCGTACTTCGCGGACCTCTACGGAGCGTGACCGACTTTGGTATTTTCGTAGGGATCGAAGACGGAATCGATGGATTGGTACACATTTCAGATTTGTCATGGTCAGCGCGCTTCGAGCATCCCTCCGAACTTTACGACAAAGGCATTGATGTGGACGCTGTAGTGCTCAACATTGATGCGGAACAGGAGCGTTTTTCACTGGGCATCAAACAACTTTCTGATGACCCATGGCGAGCTGTTCCGGAACACCTGACGGAAGGTAGTCGGTTAGACGCTCGTATTATCAAAGTAGCGATGGATCATGCTTATTGCGAATTGGATCCAGGCGTTGAAGGTCGACTTGATGTCAGGGATTACGATGACGGCTCCTCCCAGGACCTTGCTCAAGCACTAAGTTTGGGTGCGACCCTTAATGTAGAGATATCGAACATCGACGTTGAGCGACGTATTATGCATGTTCGACACATACGAAGCTAGTAAATCACCGTAAACCAACAGAGTTTTCAAATAAAACGACCCGAAGAGCGAAAAGTTTCTTCGGGTTTTTTTATGTCCGGTTTACTGGTTAACGCCATACCTGTTCGTATTTTTTTTCACTGCGAGCTTGCCTAGCGCTCTCGTTTATGGGTTTGCTCCCGCCTCGATGACTAAGAGTCTGGTGATTACGGAAAAACCAAGCGTAGCGCGCGATGTCGTGGAAGCCCTGGGAGGTTTTCAAGAGATGGAGGGCTATTGGGAACGCAATGACATGTTGGTCACTTTTGCGGTCGGTCATCTATTCGAATTGCCGGCCCCCGAAGACCTCGATGAAAAATATAAACGGTGGACGTTGGACACTTTGCCCATACTTCCGCTCAAATTCGCCCTGAAGCCTAAAGAGTCTCACACGGAAAGAATCAACCTGATAGGTTCACTTTTGCAAACGGAGGGGCTCTCCTCGGTCATCAATGCTTGTGATGCCGGTCGAGAAGGTGAACTCATTTTTCGAGAAATTGTCGACTATTTTGAGACTCCACTCGAGTTGAAGCGCATTTGGTTGCAATCAATGACCAAGTCAGCCATTCGGACCGGGTTCGACAATCTTCAACCGGGAGAGAAATATAACGGCCTAAGGGACGCGGCGTACTGCAGAACACACGCAGATTGGTTGATCGGGATGAATGCGACTAGAGCACTTACTCGACGACTGAAGACTCGGAGTGAGAATCAAGCTTGGAGCGCAGGACGCGTACAGACACCGACTCTCGCGATGTTGGTAGAAAGAGAATTCGAAATTCTTCAGCATGTGCCCCGCGCATATTGGAAAATTACCGCTACATTTAGAGCGTCTGATCATGAATATGAAGGGTTATGGTTCGATCCAGCCGTCAAGACATCTGATGAAGACCCTCATATCAAACCTGAAAGAATTTTTGACCGAACACGTGCAGAAGAAATTCTTGCGAAAATCGCGTCAAAACCTGGCGTTGCTTCAGAAGTGCGGAAACCTTCAAAAGAGTCTGCGCCGCCACTATTCGACCTAACTAGTTTGCAGCGAGAAGCGAATCGTCGGTTAGGATGGTCTGCACGACGTACGCTGAATGCCGCGCAGCGCTGTTACGAAGCGCACAAAGTTCTCACTTATCCTCGTACCGACGCTAGAGCCCTCCCAGAGGATTATCGCGATACCGTCAACGAGATCATTACAAATCTTGCCTCGAATCCTGACCACACCGTCACCGCGACTTTACTGTTGAATGACGGGCTGACCAATGAGTCAAAAATCTTTGATAATTCCAAAGTCCGCGACCACTTTGCGATTATCCCAACAGGAAGCAATCCCGAAGAACCACTTCAGGGAGATGACGCACGCCTGTATGATTTGGTCACACGTCGATTTTTAGCCGCCTTCTGCAAGCCTGCTATCTGGTCGAGAATTGAACGGACGACGGTAGTTGAAGGAGAAAGTTTCAAAACTCGTGCACGCATACTCATCGAGCCGGGTTGGCGGCTTGCCCTTGGTCAGACGGCTGACCCGAAGGAATCTGGCGACAAATTACAACCGCTAGTTGCGGGAGAAGACCGACCTGAAGGTATAGGTGTTCAAGATGTTTCTCATGAACTCTTAGAGGAAGAAACCAAACCGCCTGCACGTATTACTGAAGGGAGACTTCTGTCCCTCATGGAGCATGCAGGAAATCAAATCGATGACGAAGATATGGCTGACGCCCTGCGCGATAAAGGTATCGGAACCCCAGCAACGCGAGCAGACATCATCGAGAACTTGATTAGAAAGGGATATATTGATCGTGTTGCGAAAGCGCTCCGTCCTTCTGTGAAGGGCATCCGGTTGATTGATATTCTCCATCGGATGGAAGTTGAGAGTCTCGCTTCACCGCGATTGACCGCAGATATCGAAAACGACCTTGGTCTCGTTGAACAGAGCAATCGCAAACCAGACAGTTTCATGGATCGTATTCGCGACTACGCGACCGATATTGTCGAACGAACGCGAACTTTTGAGTTTGAGGATCTTTTTCCGGATAAGGAAGAGCTGGGCGGCTGCCCGATGTGCGATAAACCTGTCTACGAGCGCTCTTGGTTCTATCGCTGTAAAGAACCCGCAAATTTAGATGAAATGCGCAAAGTCCAACAAGAATGGGACCGAAAGAACCGCCGACGTAAGAATCCTGAAACACCACGGCCCGAGATTGACGACTGTTCATTCAGGATCTGGAAAGATAAGTCTGGGCGCTATGTTGATCGCTCGAGTGTTGTAGAGTTACTGACCGAAGGCAAAACCAGGGTCTTAGACGGTTTCGCAACCCGTCAGGGGCGCGGCTACAAAGCCCAACTCTATCTTGATGATGAGAACTCGACTGCCGTAAATATTATTTCCGAAGACGGCGAAGGCAATGATGACATTGTTCTACCTGAATACGGGGTCGATCCAAGACCGCTAGGTAACTGCCCCAACTGCGAAGGTGGAGAGTGGGTAGAAACCAAGTACAGTTTTATCTGCAGCAAAGGGAAAGCGGCACTCAAACAGCTTGATAAAGAAGAATGGACGATGACTGTTCTTAAGAAAAAGGAACAAGCCGAGGTCGAAGATTACTGTCCGTCCCTTCTTCCACGTACTGTCTGTAAGCGTGAGATCACCCGCGAGGAAGCGCAACACTACTTGGTGACGGGAAAAACGGAGCAACTCACAGACTTTATCTCACGACGCGGCCGCCCGTTTTCCGCGTTTCTCTTCTTGAAAGATACGGGGCGCCATGGCTTTGAGTTCCCTCCGAGGGCTTCGGCGGCCGGTGGATCGACGAAGAAAAAGGCAACCAAGAAGAAAACAACCAAGAAGAAGACTACAAAGAAAAAGGCTGCCAAGAAGAAGACCACCAAGAAAAAGGCGACCAAAAAGAAAACAACAAAAAAGAAGGTCACCAAAAAGAAGACGACTAAGAAAAAGGTGACTAAGAAGAAAGCAACCAAGAAGAAGGTTACTAAGAAGGTTGCCGTAGATACGCCTCAGGCTGGAACCGAAGGGACTGAGAGCTAAAATCAGTAGCTCCTCACATACGGAAAAGAGAGACCGTAACCTCTATTCAAGTAGTTGACCCTTACCGAAAGGCTTGTTAGCGCGAAAACATCGTATGCAAGCCCGAATGATCGTGACCCTGAGACAGGGAGTGTTGGACCCCGCCGGAGAAGCTGTGAAAGGCAGCCTCGCGCAACTTGGCTTTAACTCGGTCGAGGCCGTTAGGCTCGGAAAAGTGATTGACCTCGAACTTTCCGAAACAAATGAAGCAGATGCTCGTGCCAAGCTTGAAGAAATGGGAAATAAGTTGCTCGCCAATACGGTGATTGAAGACTTTCAGATCGAGTTGTTGTGAAAATCTCAGTAGTTACATTTCCTGGTTCGAATTGCGACGAGGATGCCGTTCACGTCGCGCGGAATATTCTAGAAGTAGACACGGTCAGCGTTTGGCACGAAGAGCTCGAACTTCCACCTGAAACGGACCTCGTGATCATTCCTGGAGGTTTTTCATACGGCGACGCTTTGCGCGCAGGGGCCATAGCGCGGTTCTCACCGATCATGGAAGCAGTTCGTTCGTACGCGGAAGCCGGTGGGCTTGTAATCGGGATCTGTAATGGGTTTCAGATACTCGTTGAGGCTGGATTACTCCCTGGGGCGATGCTCCCGAACGCGTCACAAAAGTTCATTTGTAAGAATGTACTGCTGGATGTCGAGACCACAGAATCTCCATTTACGTGTGAGCTCGATAAAGACAGTCCGATTGGTATGCCTATCGCTCATCACGAAGGCCGCTACTATATTGATGCAGAAGGGCTCGCAACGCTCAAATCAAATCAGCAGATTGCGTTTCGCTACCGAGATGAAAATCCGAATGGCTCGCTCGAAAGTATCGCTGGAATCTTGAATTCTACCAAGAATGTTCTAGGCATGATGCCTCATCCCGAACGAGCATCGGAAGTGCTCCTTGGCTCAATCGACGGCCTAGGAATATTCAAGTCTGTAAAGCACACTGTTGAGGTGAACTCGTGAGCCAGAAACCTGAAGTCAATGTTGAATTAGCGCGTTCTCATGGTCTAACCGATGGTGAGTACACCCATATCTGCGACTCTCTGGGCCGCACCCCCACCTATGAGGAACTTGGAGTCGTTTCTGTGATGTGGAGCGAGCACTGCTCTTATAAATCGTCTCGCTTACATCTTAAAAAACTTCCGACTGAGGCCGACTGGGTCCTTCAAGGGCCTGGCGAAAACGCAGGTGTTGTGGACGTTGGTGACGGGATGGCCGTCTGCTTCAAGATGGAATCTCATAACCATCCATCCTTTATTGAACCCTATCAAGGCGCTGCGACGGGTGTCGGTGGTATTATGCGCGATGTCTTCACTATGGGGGCAAGACCTGTCGCGAATCTAAACAGCCTGCGTTTTGGTAACCCCAAAAATCCTAGAATGAGGTTTTTAGTAGAAGGCGTCGTGGCGGGTATTGGTGGATACGGCAACTGCATGGGTGTGCCTACTGTTGGCGGTGAAATCGCCTTCGATGACTCATATAATGGGAACATCTTAGTGAATGCATTCACACTAGGTGTTCTAAAATCTGACCGAATTTTTCGGAGTGCTGCGGCGGGAATTGGAAACGACGTGGTTTACGTCGGAAGTAAAACAGGTCGCGATGGAATACATGGCGCAACTATGGCGTCTGAAGAATTCGGTGAAGACAGCGAGGCTAAACGTCCTCGTGTTCAAGTCGGTGCGCCGTTTACCGAGAAAAAGCTACTGGAAGCTTGTCTCGAGTTGATGAAGGAAGATGTGATCGTTGCCATTCAAGACATGGGTGCTGCTGGTTTGACTTCGTCGAGCTGCGAAATGGCAGGCAAGGGCGGTCTAGGGATCGAGATTGACATCGAGAAGGTTCCAAGACGTGAAACAGGTATGACTCCGTACGAAGTTCTTCTTTCGGAAAGCCAAGAACGAATGCTCATGGTGGTCAAAGAAGGTGGCGCCGAGGTTGTTGAGAGAATATTCAAAAAATGGAAGCTCGACGCGTGCGTTATCGGCCGAATCACGAATACCGGTAATGTCGTGGTCAAAGAAAATGGCGAGGTTGTCGCAGATTTACCTGCAAAGCTGGTAAGCGATGAAGCGCCGATTTACGATCGGCCGAGTGCTCCTCCTGATGACTTAAGCGAGCGCTGGATCACGCCCGAACTCCCGCACCGCTCTGTTCAGGAACGCCTCTTGGAGCTCCTTGAGCAACCCACGATCGCTTCTAAGCGCTGGGCCTACGAACAGTACGATTCCTCCGTTAGATGTGGCACGGTCAAGGGACCTGGCCAGGCAGATGCTGCGGTAATCCGAATGCCTGACGACGAGACTTCCCCAAGCGGCAGTAATACAAAAGGTATTGCAATGAGCGTCGATATGAACGGTCGGCTTTGTCAACTTGACCCAGGTCGTGGCGCAGCTCATGGCGTACTTGAATCTGCCCGAAATCTCGCATGTGTAGGTGCGAGAGCTATGGCGACAACCGATTGCTTGAATTTTGGGAGTCCGGAACGCTCAGAGGTGATGTGGTCGTTCAAAGAAGCACTTGAAGGGATGGGTCAGGCGTGCTCGGAAATGCAGTGCCCAGTCATTTCAGGGAATGTTTCGTTTTATAATGAGACAGAGGGGGCCGCGATTCTTCCAACACCAACGGTTGGACTAGTCGGCGTGGTAAAGGACGTTACCAAAGTTCCCGGCCAAGGTTTTTCAGATGATGGCGACGTCGTCTTGGCTTTGGGTAGACTTGATACCGCGAGTCTTGCTGGGAGCGAGCTGGTCCTGCTAGAAACAGGCAGCCTTCGCGGACGTCCGAATGAGCCGGACTACGCTGAGGCGAAGTCTGTTAATACAAGCTGTATTCAGGCAATTGAGGAAGGTTTACTCACCTCGGCACATGACGCGTCTGAGGGAGGCATACTTGTCGCGATTGCCGAGAGTTGTATTGCCGGTAATAAAGGCGTACACCTAGAAGATACGAGGTTCGAGAATTCAGCCGAAGCCCTTTTCGGCGAGACATCGAACGTGATTGTCGTGACAACGAACGAAAAAAATATCGATCGAGTCCTCGAAATCGCTAGAGATAATCAGTGCGAGATTACAAAGTTGGGGCAAGTCGGAGGAGAAGCTCTGGAATACGGGGATGTTAGTGTCTCGGTCGATGAGCTAAGAACACGTTGGGACCAAGGGATGGTCCGGAAACTAGGGATTTTATAGGTGCAAAAGATGAATGCCGCACGAAAGAAAAAAGTCAGTAAAAAACCATCGGTGAAAGCAACCAAGAAGAAGGTCGCGAAGAAAAAAGTCGCGAAGAAAGCCACCAAGAAGAAGGTCGCGAAGAAAGCCACCAAGAAAAAGGTGACGAAGAAAGCCACCAAGAAGAAGGTCGCGAAGAAAGCCACCAAAAAAAAGGTGACGAAGAAAGCCACCAAGAAGAAGGTCGCGAAGAAAGCCACCAAGAAGAAGGTCGCGAAGAAAGCAACCAAGAAGAAGGTCGCGAAGAAAGCCACCAAGAAGAAGGTTGCGAAGAAAGCCACCAAGAAGAAGGTCGCGAAGAAAGCCACCAAGAAAAAGGTCGCGAAGAAAGTAGCGAAGAAGAAGGTCGCTCTACAAAAAGAGACCTCATCGAAGGGAGAGACAACGCCCGAGTCGAAGAAAGCCTCGCCGAGAAAAGTAATACGACGGGCTCGGGCGAATGACGACACACTCGCGAAATCTATGAAAAGCGTTCTCTCGGGAGAACAGAGCAGTGCTCCTAGCCCTCGTAAAGAGTTGGACCCGCGGTTCGAAAAATCAAATCTCGTATCAAAATCAGCGGCCCCGAAAGAAAAGACAATGACGGTCGCTGAGAAGAATCGAGCGACTGCCGAAGCTATGTTCGCGCAAATTTCACAGGGCCCTCCAGCAGATGCGATGGTTCAGGCGGAAACGGGTGCGAACACCCGGCCTGTTGCTCAAGTTCCCGCGTATCGTAGAGGTGAATTTGGTAATATTCGCTGGAACGAACGGGATGCATTGACGACGGAGCTTCGTCTTGCTCAAAGTCGCAAGGAGATCATGGCTGCGGCTCAACAGTTGGCTGAACGGCACCGTCTACCGCCTGACCAGAATTTACTACTCAAGGTTTTGGAACTTAGGAATAAAGAGCTTACTCGACTTGCCTTGGAAGAACTCCTTGAGCTTGATGATCGTGGTCGAGTCCGCCCAACACCGGAGCTTCGAACAGCCCTGAACGAACTCAAGACTCGGGACAAAGAGGCACGGGAACTGAAGGAACTTTTGGTCGAGAAGCTTGGACCCGCGCGTATCTAGTTGATAAACTCCTTGTGTGGCGGCAAAACACGGAACATTTGTAGCATTACCCACGCCATTTACAGCGCAACGAGGGCTGGACGAAGGCGCGCTCGAGCACCTCATCTCGTATTTGAGCGAGAGGAAGCAGGTCGGAGGTTTCGCTTTGTCCACCGAAGCTGCAGAGGACGAACTGCTCACTTTCGATGAACGTTTGTTGATTGTTCGAATGGTCGGCAAAAGAAAACGGGACGACCACAGCTTGCTGGTGCGGATTGCTGACTTCGCCTCTCGGCAAGCTGCTGACTTTGCAAAGCAGGCCGAAGACGCCGGTGCGACGGTCCTTACTATTCGCCTCCCGAGGCTCCCTGGAGTGGGCTACAGGGAGCTGTACCGGCACGTCGATTATATTAGCCGAGCCGTGAGTGTGCCCGTGCTGCTCGACCAAGGCATCTCTGACGGGCTTCAGTCACTACAAATTGAGGAGCTTGAAACCCTTGTGCAGCATCCACGGTTAGGAGGTGTGGTTACACAAACGCCCCATGCTTCCGACCTAAAGCTTTGGGAGAGAAGACTTGCTGATCGAGAAGAATTTATGCTGTTGGCGGGCTCAAGCTTAGATGTAGTCGAAATGACAGAATCCGGCGCTACGGGCAGAATTTGTGGGCATTACTTACTAATGCCCGAGCTTGCCGACGAAATTATAGAGGCGTTTATTGGAGGAGAGGTTGGCAAGGCCAGAAAATTACAGATGAAGATGGCACCAGCGCGGGCTATACTTAGCCCGGCGGCACGAGCGGATAATCCTGGTGGACTAAAGAAACTAACCTCAAAGCTAGCCAGCCGCGCACTTGAAGAAAAGGCGCTGCCAAGTCACTTTTCCCCGGCGATGATCAAAGCAACTCTTCATCTTCAAGGGCATCCTGTTCGCGCCGACGTACGCTCTCCATATGAAACTCTCAAAGGAGAACGGCTCGAAAAATTCGCTCAGCAGTTGCGGCGAACCGGAGTACTCGTTTGAACTCGGAAGGCCGTGCGGAGAGTCCGAAAAACGAACAACGCACGTTCTTCCTCTTGGCGCTCACCTTGACGGTGCTCGCGGCTATGACTGGTGGCTTGGGCGTCAATTACGGGAGAGCAGGGCGCTTCGGTGGAATAGAATCTCACTTTATATTATCTTTCTTACCCCTCGTAATGCTTCTGATCTTTTTCGGGACATCATTGCTGATAGAACGCAAAGATTGGCACGCTCAACGCCTTGTCGTATGGTTGCTATGCTTTCTTTATGGTTTGCAGTTGCTTCTCACCTTGGTCACTTTTGAGATTCTTTCCAATACAATTAGGGGTATACCAGTTGTTGCCGGTTTGATGTTCCTTGTTCTAGGGCGACTCGTTTTGGACACCCCATTCGAATCTGTGATGGGTTTACGCACGACTCGCAGTCGGTCTCATCCATCCGAGTGGAGGAGAGTCCATCGACGTTTCGGTTATGCTTTGAGTTTTGCAGCACTCATTGTTCTCATTCTCACGATAGCTTCCTTGGAACCAGGAGCGATTGTGCTTATCTGCATTGGGCCACCCACTGCGCTGATATTTGCCCTGTTGCCGAGTTCATCTTGAAATCGCCGTTCAGTCCGCATTAATTACTTGCCGTAGTAGTGAAGATAAAGGATCGACAGACGTCCAACATGCATCTAGGCCTAATGGCCAAAATTCGCATGCGGAGGCTTCGATAATGAGACTTATTTCTGAGAAAATTCTATCCAGCTTTTTACTGCCTGTCTTGCTGGCCGTATTCACGATGTTCAGCGCTGAAGTCAGCATCGCGGCCAGCGGAGCCGTCGGCTATGTTGATCTTCAAAGAGCGATTCTTCAGGTGAATGAAGGCAAAAGGGCAAAAGCGAAGCTGCAGAAGACGTTCGAGAAAAAGAGCAAAAAGCTAAAGAGTGATGAAGAAAAGCTGCTGAAAATGCGGAGCCAGCTTGAGAGTCAGTTTGCGGGACGTAAGATGGATGCCTTGCAAAACGACCCAAAAATGAGAGAGCAGGCGATGGCATATGAGAAAAAACGTATGCAAATTCAGCAGGCGCTAATGAAAGAACGCCAGGAGTTACAGCAGCTTGAGCAAAAAGCCCTGTTGAAAATCACTAAGAAAATGCGAAAGGTGATCAAAAAGATTGGAGACTCCGGAAAGTACCTGTTGATCCTCGAATCGCAGGATGCACGGATGCTTTATGCGAAACCCCATTTGGACCTCACGAATGAGGTCATTCGCAAGTATAACAAGAAGCATAAATAGCGCTCACGGCCATTCGCCGTGAAAGTTTAGACGAAGTCCGAGCCAATGGGGCGGCGGGCCATCGCTATCGAATGAATCGAGTAGCCGGACATAATAAGCCATCCCAAGCGACAGTCTCCGTTCGACAAAATAATCAAAACCTCCTGTGGCTCGAAGTAAAACTCCCATCCGATTTCCAGTCGTTTCGAAACCGCCAACAAGGCCAACGAAAGGAACTATCGTTAGAATGTCCAGTTTGGCACTCAGCCCGGCCGTGAGGCCCCAGGTGGGGTCGAGGGACGCCGCAGGGCTCCGAACTGAGAATTCTGAGATGAGGTCCACATTTTCATTCAATCCATGCGCGAAGCCGGTGAGAAGCATTGCTTCGTAGGTTGAATCGTTCATCAGGGTTAGCCCTGAAGCTGTGGCGCCATAGATTTGAAATTCTCCTTCATCGGCCTGACTTATGCCTGATGTAAAAGAGGCGATGAAGGCACATAGAACAATGAGCCACATTGAGGTGGCTCTTTGTTTAGACAAGGCTTTTGCCATCGTGGAAGGGGCCGCGCTGTACACAACGAAAGGACATATCATGAATGAAAGCACGAATCATGCGGGACCGTGTCTAGAATGGTTGACTTGTGACGTCTAGAAGGTAATGCAACGGCTCTATATGGCCTCAAAGAAGCAAAGCCGTAAGAAACAAATCGCTCAAGATACCGCGGATGATCAATTTCTAGTTGAAGCGAACAAAGCAGCGGATTGGACTGAGAAGAACCTTAAATCTATTGTGACGGCTCTAGGCGCTGTTGCGGTGATTGTGGCAGCGGTTCTCGGTTTTCAAGAAATGAACGAACGTTCAAAATCCGAAGCAACTCAAAAACTGACAAAAGCGATCGTCGAGTATCGTGAAATTACAGACTTGCAAAAGGTACTTACGAGCACTCAGCCTCAGAAGCTTATTGAAGACGCGAAGAAAGCGATACCATCATTTGAGGCGATTATTGCGAGTAAAGAGGCCGGTGCTGAGCTCGCGAAACTTTACGCAGCGGATCTCGAATTTCGTGCGGGAGCTCATGAAAAAGCTGAGGCCCTCTACAAAGACTATCTAGCCACTGCACCCAAGGACGACATTATTCGCTTTGTCGCGCTAGAAGGAGCGGGTTACGCCGCAGAAGAATTGAAAAACTATGACATTGCTCTGACGTACTTCGAGCAGCTGACAAAACTTCCCCAGAGTTTCTATTTGGATTACGGGCTCAAGCATGTTGCGCGGATCCACGAACTCAAAGAGGATAATGACAAGGCTTTAGCGACGTACAAAGAGCTTCTTGAGAAAGTTCCAGATACAAAACTGAAGGAATTTGTGGACGCTAAAATCGCGTCGCTTGAGTAGTTCCACGCCGAGAACAGCTACGTTGAAGTGATTCGAAATACCTTCCTAGTCAGATGAAAAAACGAGATCAGGCAAAACGGATGGGCATGCGTGGATGCATTGCGGGACTGTTCTGCGCGTGGTGTATGGCTTCAACCAGCGCTGTTGCAAGTGATTCAAACCGGAACCTTAAGTCTCATGCATTGAAGAAAGTCTTTGGACTCTCTCACATGATTAGTAGTCTAGTCGATGAACCGCGCTTGTTAGCGAAGACGCCAGCGCAATGGTCACACCCTCTCGTCGATTCGGATGGTTCAATCGTTTATGTTGCCCAAAATAATCAGACACTCGCGGGAATTAGATTAGAGGACGGAGAAGTTCTCTGGAAGCGAAAGAAGCTCGGCGCTCTTGGGCGAGCGATGTTTCAGTGGCGAAGTGAGCTTTTTGTTGGTGTTGACCAAGAACTCGTAGTGTTCGACAGATTCACTGGACAACAGAAAAACCGTGTTCGGCTTGGCGCAAGAATTTCCGGTCCGGTTGAGCACGTGAAAAACACGCTCATTATCCCGATACGTCCAAACGCATTTGTGGCCTTTGACATTGAAAAGAAGGCTGTTTCTTGGCGAGTTAGCCGCCCTCAGCCAAAAGGAATCACCATTTTCGGTCAAGCTCAGCCCACTTTTGATCGTAAAAATGAGCAAGTACTTCTCGCCTTCTCCGACGGTGTGGTTATGGCTGTCAAAGCCGAATCTGGCGAAACGAATTGGACAAGAGAACTTGCAGGCTCGCAACAGCCTTTCCGTGACATTGATACCAAGCCGTTAATTTCCTCAGATGGAAGCACTGCGATTGTCGCCTGCTATTCGATGGGGCTTTACGGCATTGATCTGCTTACTGGAAAGAAAACTTGGCATAATCCTGCGTTCAAAAAGATTAGTCACTGGATAGGCGTCCGGAACAACCAACGAATTATTGCGGTGGATGGCAAAGGCCAAACGATCGGCTTCAAGCCACAAAGTAAATCCGCGGCATGGATATATAAGAGTCGGGTAGGGGTCGGAACGGCAATCGCACCCGTTGGAGACCGATGGGTCAGTGTCTCCGTTTCGACGGGAGCGTCTGCGTTACTCGACAAAGAAACGGGTCGGCCAATCCAGACTTTTCATCCCGGAAGCGGGGTGAGGGCGCCAATGGCCTATTCTGCTCCTTATCTTAGTTTGTTGACCAACCGCGGGACTGTTCTGGTCTATGCGCTGGGACAATGAAATTTGTCGCAATTTTTCGCACAGGTCTGACATTTTTGTCCTAATTACTCTCTAGCGTAAACCCCTTGCCTGATGTAGGCCGCTGTTTTAACTATGTGATTCGGCCGAAGTCTTATCCGGCACGAAGTTTGCGACTTCACTGTCCATGCAAACCAGGACGCCGAGCGAAAAACCACAAAAAACGAAGGACATCTTTCGAAACAATACTGAGTTACTGAAAGCTTTTCGGGCTGGAGATAGCAAAGCGCTGACAGAGGTATATCGTTTCTATGAACGTCCGTTGAGACATTTCGTACTGCGTGGTTTTTCGTTTAAAAGTGGCTCGCGCGACCTTTATTTTCGTGGTGCGTGGTCCGAATCAGACCTTGATGATGTTGTCCAGGAGACGTTTCGTCGAGCGTTCGGCGAGCGAGCCCGGCAATCGTTTGATGGTGTGAGGCCCTATAAAAACTATCTGTTTACCATTGCTAGGAATGCCGTGATCAATGATCTAACGGCCAAAAATCGCCAAATTCCGGTAGGTGATGCCATTTTTAGTGACGGATACAACGAGAATATGACACCGCTCGAGGCCTGGGTCCGCGCACATTCTTTAGCGCTAGAGCAAGAGATTGTTCCTACATCGGAAAGACAAATGGAAAATCTCGAAATATATTCATTAGTTATCACATTTGCGAATAGCCTGACTGAGGACTCAAAAGTGTTTTTTCAATATCGATTTCTGGCTCATTTATCTCAGGAAAAAACCGCGAAAAAACTCGGATGGAATCGTGCTCGCGTTCGAAAGTTGGAGGCTCGCATCCGAAATCAAATCATATATTTCTTCAGAGAAACTGGCTACTTATCGCATCGGACAGAATTCAATAAAGTCCATCGAAAAGCCGATATGCCAGACACTGAGTCGCTTCTAACGCAGGCCCGCATCGTCTACAGAAGCCGCTGTTCCAACGCGGATAACGATATCCTGAGAGAAGCAGCATAATTCCAGACCAGAAACTCCATTCTGAGGCTTGCCGAACATTCAACGCACGAACTAACACCGCAGGCACATGCGTCGCAGGATATATGTTGTTTGTGCTTGCATCGTTGAGCACGACCAAGTGCTTCTAGATCGCCGTGCGAAAGGAACGCATCTTGCCGACCACTGGGAATTTCCAGGCGGCAAGCGCGAAGACGGCGAATCGGATGCCGTAGCATTGAAGCGAGAGATTCGTGAAGAACTCGGAGTGGCGTGTCAGCTTAGACAGCCTGAAGAACCTCTTGCTCGTGTTGTTCATTCATACGATGACCTCGATGTCGAATTGGTCTTGTATGACATTAAGATTACCGGGCAGCCGACCGCAGTTGAGGTAGCTGAAATCCGATGGTTTCCGGTCCAAGAACTGAGAACGTTACAAATGCCACCAGCAGACGTGCCACTGGTCGATGCCGTGATGGAGGCGTACGGTGCCGAATGAGGCCCTGCGGAAACATGATATGATAAGTTCTGATAATATACGTTATGTAAACTCAGCATATCACCATAAAACAGGCCTGTTTTCGGGTGGTTATAAGGGTGCTTGGCTATCTGTAGCCCTGTTCTTAGTTCTGTTGAGCGGAATGTTTGGTTGTTCTGTGCTGATTCCGGAACCCTTTGCTGGGACTTGTGCAAGTGATTCGGAGTGCACGGATGGAAGCCGTTGTTTGTTTGATTTGGACACCGGTCGCAGTGCTTGCGCTCTTTCTTGTCTGACCGACCGGGACTGCGCAGATTTCGATAAGTGTCAGTTAGGATACCGAAGTGTAGATAGTGAGGAGTCTGAATATGGCGTTTGCATCTCTCGCGTTCGTGAATGTAGTGACCGTGAAGAATGTAATGGCCTGGATGATGACTGTGATGGATTAATTGATGGTCTCGATTGCTCACCCATCTCAAACTGTCTGGACGATAATTATTGCGGTGCCTACGTTTGTAGCGTTGTGGAGAATTTCCCGTTTACAACCTGTGTTGCTCCGACGGTTGCGACAGTTGATGACTTCGCGCCGTGTACAGATGGCTCTCAGTGTCGCAACGGTCTGTGTGAGACGGGACGATGTTCTCCTTTGTGTCGAAGAAACTATGGAGCGCCTGAGAATGTCTGCCCGGTAGATTTTGCCTGCGCAAAGGCTGGCACTAAAGTCGGCATTCCCGCTCACAATGTCTGTCAGCCAACGTGCGTAGTAAATGAGGATTGTCCATCCGAACAGCTTTGTGTTTGGCGAGAAGTTCATCAGGTTGAAGGCTTGCATTCATGGGTTTGCTCTAACCCCGCGCCCGACCGGCTCCCGATTGGCTCAGCGTGTCGGCGAGACCAAGACGGCGGTGATGATAGTTGTGAATC
Organism: Myxococcota bacterium; assembly: GCA_036337945.1. Lineage (GTDB taxonomy): Bacteria > Myxococcota > Kuafuiibacteriia > Kuafuiibacteriales > Kuafuiibacteriaceae > JAYZDF01. Next base: position 57,694 of record JAYZDF010000035.1, on the reverse strand, counting down.
GGGCCTGTGTTACGGTTTCGCATGCACGCGTTCCTGTTCCGCCGTGGGCTCACCATGTCCGGATGTCGGTCCGGATTATGTCTGTGAGAAAACGCAGCTTTTTTACGGATTCGAGGAATTCTCCGTAAATATATGTGTGGTGCCCGAATGATGCCCGCGAATCGGAGACCAAGCACCCTGTTCAGGTCGATCGCCCTTGCCTTTGGGCTTACTTGTTTTTTTCCTGCTATAGGTTTTGCGTCCTTAGGTACTGATTACGAGCATCCTCTCGTACAGGAATTATCGATACGGTCGCTCGATGTTATCGTTTCGATTCAGGGCCCTCCAAAACGCGTCTCTGGTGACCTAACCTTAGAGCTTCCTCCGGTTGTTACTCTTTCCAGCCCTGTGTTCCTCTCGGGATTTGTACAAGCAGACTCGCAATCTGCCTTGCGAGAGGCAATTAAAGTATTTTGTGATGGCCGAAAAATCGAGTGTAATTTCGTAATAGGAGCAGCTGGAACGTCGACGTCTTCTTCGGCGATTGTTGAAACCAGTACGAAGACGCTCGCTCAGCATATCTCACAAAGCTCGGCGGATGCGGTTCTCATCATTCAAGCCAACGTTGTTGACGAATTTACTATAGATCGAGGTGTTGGAAACACGATTTTAGAAACGCCACAAGGTCGTGAATGGGTGCAGGATTTTCGACCAGAAAGTTCGCAAGGCCGGTTATTCTTAGCCCAGGGCTTTCTATTCGATTGTGAGACAGGAATTCGTTTGTGGTCGCGGCGAGCGCCAGAATTCCCGAGCACAAACAGACTGAGGGCAAGAGACCCCTTCTTGAAATATGGGATGACTTCGAACACAGATAACCAAGAGCTTCTGGCCGTAGAATCGGCAAAAGCGTTTTCTGACGCTTTTCTCTCCACTTTGCCAATGACGGAACCATTCGATGATCAAGAATCGAGAGCAAAGCTTCGAACCATTGATCGGCATCTCATTGAGGCACGACTTCAACTCGCAGACCGCAAGCCCGTGGGTTTATACTTTGATGTTGGCTGGACGCGACTCAGTTTTGCCCTCCCCGCGACGCTCTTCGATGACACGGCTTTACCCAATATCGACCCCAATAGTTTGACTCCGAATGGAGTTCTCACGGCCCGAGCTAATTTGACGCTATTCAGTGAAGACCGGTGGCTATGGAATTTCGCCGTACCTGTTTATTCGGATTTCAGCGCAGGATTTGCTCGTTCGTATTATCAGGATGAGCCCCTGGAGAATCAGGGTTTGAATGCTCGTCCAAGATTGGTGAATATCCAATACGAAAGCTTGTTTGGATGGGGTCTTGAAGCTTCTTCAGGTCTACGTTATTTGCTCAGTCAGTCATGGATGTTTTCAACCCTTTTTGGCGCTTTTTATGACAACGTCTCCATTGTTGTTTCACCCTCCGAAATCAAGGTCCCAAGTAACATTTCCCGATTTGGCGTGGTAGGCAGCGGTGAAATCACCTATTTCGGACCCAGTGGTCCTGAAAACGGCTATTTTACGGCGGCGATGCGACTGAAGACCGGATTTGATTCGCAAGGATACTGGATTCTTGACCCTATATTCACTCTCGGAGCTGGGATACTCTTGTAATGAGCTCAAATGTGCTACGATCTAGGTATTCGTGGCGTATCTAAGTTTAATGCTGGACGACCGAGAAGTTCGCAAATTCGCGCTTCATAAAGATGCGATCGTAACGATCGGGCGCGCACAAGATAACGATATTGTAATTAATAACCTCGCGTTGTCTCGTCGTCATGCTCAAGTTGAATTCGTAGATGGTGGGTACGAAATCGTCGACCTCGGAAGCCAAAATGGAGTTTACTCCGGAAACGAGCGTGTCAAAGGCGCGAAGCGGTTAGAAGACAATGAAACAATCTCCTTAGGCACCTACAAATTCGCGTTTCATCTCGAGTCCTCCGATCAGCCACACACATCATCGTCGAGAGATGCCTCTGAAACTCAAAGACTCACTGAAGAACAGGAACAAGCCGTCGGTCCATTTCTCGTTCTTACATTCAATGAAGTTGAGTTGCAGAGATTTCCTCTGAAGGGCTCTCTGTGCCAAATCGGACGAGCGAAAGAATGCGATATTCAAATTCCCGAACGTCGCCTTTCGCGAAGACACTGCGAAATTGAGTGCCAAAGCGATGGTAGATATGTCGTCCGTGATCTTGGCAGTCAGAATGGTACCTTCGTCAATCGAAGACGCATCAGGGGCGATCATGAAATTGAAAACCGAGATATTCTCAATTTCGCTGAATACGCAGTCATGTTTTTACTTGATGAAGGAGACTACGAAGGAGCTGATGTAGATGAGCGACCAGCCAGTGAAGACTACCCCTCTCCTATGATGTCTTCAGAGATTGCGGGTGGCGAGACCGAGATGCCGCCAGCTTACAGTCAAGACTTCGGATATTCGGATTATGAGCCGTCTGTAGAGCCTGTAGATTACGAGGAAGAAGATGACACACCTGCCCCACCCGTCGCACTCAAGAGGCGGATCGGTGGTCGTGCGAAAAAAGCCACTCGAGACCAAGATATTTCGATGGGAGAGCCGATTATTGAACGACCGAATGCAGCACGAGGCCGTAAACGTCGTGAGGAGGTTCAACCGACGGACGTGCCTCGCCGTAAATCGCCTACAAAGAGAAAGTCCTCGGACTCCTCCCCTGCCGTTCGTGAGCTTGATAACTGGTACAATCAACGGGATGCATCTGCGCTGCACTCTGGCCTCGAAGAACAATTCGATGAACTCGAAGAGGACTTGAGCAATGATCTAGTTCCAAGAGGAAATTCGTCTATTTCGCAGGTCCTAAGTACGATGATGATCGACAAGCAAGAGCTCAATAAGAATATGAAAATGCGCTCGACGAAAGCTCGCGATCTTCAGCAGTTTGGAGTTGTCGTTACTCACGGTGAAGAAGTCATATTTTCCGGACCCTTGCGTGGTTCAGTCACCATTATGGGTACCGATAAAGACGCAGACATACGCCTAAGAGGACGCTACGTGGCAGGCAGACACAGTCTGCTAGTCGTAGTCAGAGATTCATTGTTGCTCGTCCGACTTGGCTCCTCTTCCGCCGCTCGTGTAAACGGTCTGCCGAAACTTCAGGCATTTCTTAAAATTGGCGATACTGTCCAAATCGACGAGACAGAAATAGAAATCGTAAGAGCCTAATTACTAATTACTGTTCAGCATCCTGTCAGCAGCGGCTTCTAAGTCAGGCCTTTCATATTTTACACCGACATCAAACTTGGTTCCCTGGTGTTCTACATCCGCTCCAACAGGGATTGAACGATGGTCAAAATCAGACTCAACGAGCATACCGAACAACGCATCTAATGCATCGATTAACTTGTCCCAGGCGGAATGTGCAGTCATATACCCAATATTGATCGTGTAGCATTCGCGAGGTCTAAATTTTTCTTCGTCTCGAATAATCACGAGCTTTAGCTCGAAACGGTTTTTTTCATCCGTTTTCGCTTCTATATCAATCGCTGTTCCATTTGGGACATCATGCCGGTCCTCTAGGAGAGCGATAAGTACCAGTGGATCAGGTGGTTCAACGTGCTTGTTCAGCATGATAAATTAGGGCGAGATTGTTTTGATGAGCTTTGGGAAGTCGCTCGCGATATCCGAGGAAGGCTTACGTTTTGAGAGTGCTTTGATACAAGCCCGAGTCCAACGGAAACCTTGGTTCGATTCTTTATCAATGAAGTCTTCATCATCCCCACCTTTTTCGCCTGAGGAGTGAATTCCCGCCTTGTAAACGAGCGCTCGAGTCAGTGTATCAATGAGATACGCCTGCCCATCAGCGAAACGTTCTGTAATGCGTTTTGAGACTTTTAGGCCCCGCCAGCTTTGCGCGAGTCGTCGGGCTTTAGGCCAGTTTTTTTCTACTAAGTCGGCCACTACCGGTTTTACGGATTGTCTGAGTATTTCCACTCGTGCTGCATCTTTTCCTGGTCCAACGACAATAAAATGTTGGTCCCCGACTTTAATGTTGCGGACAACGTTATGGGCATCTAGCGGATTTGGAATGACGGTGAGCGTAAGAGGAGCCCGAAGGTCTTTCGAGCCAAGGTATTTTTTCATTGCCTCAAAATCTGTTTCGAGCTGAGTCATTAGTTCTTTTGCGTGCAGTCGCTGCTTCGCAGCCAAATCATCGAATAGCTTAGTGAGGGCCTTGTTGCCTCCCAATTTCTGTAATGCTTGAGCCGTCGAAGCGATCGCTTTCAAATCTTCGCCGGCGGCGTCCGGGCGACCACTACTTAGACTTCGGTCGTAGGCAAGTACCAATTGCAGATAACTATCGATGGAGCGTCCTTGCTCGTCGAAAAGCTTCTTCAGCGCCTTCAAGTCACCTTTGCCCACGAGTGGCCGTATCGCATTGCGTGTGAACTGGCGAAGCGGATGAAATACGGGGGCCTCGAGTGGCGGCCCTTGCCTTAGGGTCTCTTTCGAGTAACCTAGGCCGTTCAAGCCAGCGAATAGAAGAAAGACACGCCCGTCATTTACGAATTCAATCCCGTGACCAGAGACGAGACGGTCCGGTGTCTCTTGAATTTGCCCGATGGTGAGACTGAGAGAAATTATCCCAGCGGTAATTGCGGATATCACCTCTCAAGGTTCGCGGGTTTGAACCCGCTCGTCAACCGAGGATCTACGACGCCAAAAAGTGTTAGGATACCTTTGATGTTGGCCTTTTTACGCTTAATCACCGCGTTTTCGCTAGTGTTTACACTTAGTACTGCTGAAGCGACGACAGTCGGACCGATCACAGAACTCACCGCGAGCCCACCCACAGCTTCTCAACGCAGGCCGGACGGAGCTTGGGATGGAACGCGCTACGTCCTTATCTGGGAGGATGGTCGTTCTCCCGCCAACGGTCAGGAGATCTATCTTACTCGCCTCGATGCGGACGGTTCGATCCTTGATGCGAATGGTCTGCCTGTTCTATCTCCGCCGCAGCCAGGTAGTCAGGGCCAGCCGAGCATCTTTTATAACGCTGCCACGATGACCTTTATGCTCTCCTGTGTAGATCCTCGAGATACTTTCAATGATGTTTATGTTTCTCGATTTTTTCCTAACGGGGCCGGAACTTTCCCCGAACCGGGCGGTATTCAACTCACAAGTGGCGATGACTCTGAATCCAATCCTCGAATTGCTTGTACGACTCAAACCTGTATGGTTTCGTACCAAGCAAGTGTCGTCGGTGGTGGTCTCGCGGCCCGCGGCGTTCGCATCTACCCAACGGGCGCGATTATCGATTCCTCTCCTATTGAGCTTGTCAGCGACGGGGGGCAAAGTGGGGAGCTCAGCCCGCGGTTGCTCGCTTTAGATTCGAATTACGTTCTTGCTTGGGAAGACGATCGAAATAATGGCACCGGCACTTTAGGTTCAGATATTTTTGTAAGAACGCTCCCTGAACTCGGTCCGGTCATGATGTCGAGTGGTAGTGCATTGGTCTCACGAAACCTACGTCAGTCATCAGTGGAGCTAAGTCGGTTTGGTATGGGAGAAATATTTGCGACTTGGCAGGACCAGAGAATATTTACCGGTACTTCAACCATCGTCGACCTAGACGTATGGGGTGCTCGATTCGACGCGACAACCTTGACCTCGGTGGGAGGCGGCTACACGCCAATTTCGGCAGAAACAAGAAACCAGATTTTTCCACACGTTGCTGGAAACTCTGACGGTGCTGCTGTGATTTGGGAAGATTTTAGGTCGGGGACATACGGTCTCACTTATGCCGCTCTTTACAACTCAGTGGGAGCGAAGAAAGCACCAGGAGATTTTCCTGTTTTTCAACTTTCATCGAACATGATTGAGCAGAAACTCTTTAAGGGGCCAGGAAATGACTATCTGGCGGTCGCCGTCAGAGCGATCCCAAGCCCAACGCGAATCGTATATCGAATTATTCGTGATGAAGACCCCTCGGGAACGATGGCTGCTACGGGGACTCTGCAGGTTCCTGCAGACGGTACCAGTATTGCACAGGTTTATTTTGGACAAGCGAGTGGTCCTTCCGGATTTCCGGTCGTAGATGGTACACTATACACGGTCACCCTCTCTCGGAACGTGAACGTTACCGTGGCAGACGCTGATACATCGCTACCTGGGTTACAAGTGCCCGCGGGAAACGGACAGGTGTCTTTTGGTTTGAGCACGACGACTCAAGGTTCAGTCGACATCACAGTTACTTCTGTAGAGGGCAACGCGACAGGTTCTGCAACTGTTGTGTTTGATAATGTAGTGCCTGAGGTGTCTGACGTACGGGTTGAACCCGCCCAGCCCCGTTCAGACCAAGAGCTACAGCTTTTATATACCTATTTCGATATTAACAATGACCCCGAAGGACCCGCACAGATTCAGTGGACGAAAAACTCTGCAATACAGCCCGCTTATTCAAATATGCCGACCGTTCCATCTGGAGCCACGTCAAGAGGTGAGATTTGGCGCGCGCAGATGCGACCATTTGACGGCACTGACTATGGCTCTTTTGTTTTTTCTAACGAGGTGGTCGTCCTCAATACGGCACCTTCCGCGGTCAACGTTCAGATTTTTCCAGATGTAGATGTTCGGACAAACACACGCCTTGGCGGATTGTATCGATTTGTGGACTCCGACAATGACGCAGAAATGGGAACCACAACGGCGTGGCTACTCAATGGAAGCCGCGAAAACATGTATGATGATGAAACCGAGATTCCAGCGTCCGCAGTTGTAAAGGGACAAACCTGGGTGTTTCAGGTGACACCAAGTGACGGCACTGATTTCGGACAGACCGTGAGTTCCGCACCTGTAACGATTGTCAATTCCGCGCCCGTCGCCGTGGCGGGCTCCATGGGGGAAGTCGTCGAGAGAAGAGATTATATGCTTGATGGCACGTCTTCCTCTGATATTGATCCGCAAGACGTGCTCAGCTATCAATGGTCAATTGTCCAAGGAGCTGAACTTGTAACGCTTTCTGACTCGACTTCACCGACACCCAGCTTCACCGCTCCGTCCGTTGCGGGAACAAAGATTTTAGAGTTTAGCCTTGTAGTAAGTGATGGGGAAGAGATGTCCGCCGCTTCCAAGGTTATTGTCCTCGTTACCCCAGTTGCTGACTCAGACGCCGACGGGTTGGATGACGAAGAAGAAGTCGTTTACAATACTGACCCTCAACGAGGAGATACTGACCGCGACGGTCTCAGCGATGGTTCTGAAGTCGCTGCGGGCACAAATCCTCTCGACGAAGATTCCGATGATGATGGAGTTCGGGATGGCACTGAGGCTGCGGCTCTAGAAGATACTGATGAGGATGGGCTAATCAATGCGCTAGATCCTGACTCGGACAACGACAAGGTATTAGACGGTACCGAAGTCTCGGTGACGACTCCTCTTGTGGGAACGGCTACAGGCTCGGCGAATTTTGTACCTGATGCTGATGATGAAACCGGTACCGACCCCCTAAAAGCAGACACCGATGGTGATGGTTTAGAAGACGGTATTGAAGACGCGAATCAGAACGGCCGCATTGATTCTGGAGAATCTGACCCCAATGACCCAAATAGTACCGTGCCCTGCAGCGATTCTATGCCCTGTCCACAAGGCTTGGTTTGTGTAGGATTCACCTGCCGTCTACCTGCCACTCCAGATTCTGGCCTAATGTGTCAGCCCCTTTCCGAGATTGGAATTCAATGTTGCATGGGGAGTTCGTGCACAGACGGCGAACCGGTTGCAGCACTATGTGAGTCTAGTGGTGACCTCGAAATTTGTCCCGCAGGTGCACGGCGATGCAGTCTTGATGCCTGCACAGGGACGATCAATACCGGCCAGCTTTGTCCGGACGGAACGACTGATTGTAGAAACGATTGCTCTTGCACTTCCGTGAAAGCGTCGTCCTCTGAGTACTCGTCTTTTATCCTGCTTCTTACTTTAGGGATGCTTATAGGTCTTCGCCGACGCGACGAAGGTCTATATCGATGACTTTATGCTCGCCATGGTCCAGTCGGACCATGGATTCGAAACTTTTTCCGAGTTGCGTATGCCGGATGAGGACGTGATGGCTGCCTTCCTCTAGCAGTAGCGCGCCTGATAATTCATTGAGAGCGGCCCCATTCAACTCTACGCTCGCCCCAGGATTCGTCTTTAGAGTCAGCTTGGCCTCTCGAGCCGCCATATTCACGGTGTGGTCTTCACCCTGCTTTACATAGACGGTTGTTATTCTTTCAAAGCCGGATTTAGCATAGGATGCTCGGATGCGAGCTCTGCCTGTTTCAAATTCGAACGGCCCTGCTTTCCCGTTTTCATCAGCTGTTCCTAAAACCGCATCCAAATGCATGATGGCAGCATTGGGGCGGGTCCGAATCGTCACGAAGCCAACACTCCCTGTCGTTCTATTGGAGCTAATCGGTTTTAGAGCTGGCACATTTGGTACCTTAAGAGGAGCTGTGCGCGCCCGAAGTTTTTCGGTTTGCGGTGCATGCTCCTCTGACACTGAAAAAAGAGTCCGACCTATTAGTGTAAAACCGACAATACCACTTATGAGTCCAATTAACAGAGAAAGAGGCATTTTACGGTTTCGGATTGGGCTTGGTGCTAGGTTTCCATTGTCAGTTCGCTTAGCTTCTGGTTGCGTTACTTTTTTCGACGATTTCGAGCCCGCATAAGCGCGAACGACCGCTATCGTTTCTAGCTCATCTTTCGCTTGTCTTTCGGCTTTATAGGCCGGAGATTCAACAACTGGTGCTGGCTCCGATAAGGTTTTCTCAGGTGTTATTTGCTTATGAGCGATATTTGATTCAGCAACGGTATCGCCTCCAGAAATAAACTGCGGGCTGTCTACGAAACCAGGTGCTTCGACAATTTGATTAAGTTTCTCCTCGTCGTGAGCCTCTGTTCGATCAAAATCATCATCAGTCGCGAGATCAATACCGGTATCAACTCCTGTAGCGACGGAGGAACTCTCAAGCGCTTCTGTTTCATCGATATGCTGAACTTGAAATGGCGAGACAGAAAGTGCTGATGCTGTTTCTGTTGAATTTCGCTCTACAGTTGTTTCTTTTCGCACAACCGGACTTTCGACATGTGGCAACTCTTTTTCTCGACTGGTGTCTGCTTCGACAGAATCCAGATCAAAAAGCTCATGCATGAATTGTGAAATATCCGTTCTTTCTACAAACAGGCCTGAATTTCGCAAGAATTGAAATAAATCACGGCTGAAGTCTTCTGCATCAATGTATCGGTCGCGAACATCTAGCGCTAAGGCTTTCAACAAGATTTGTTCGAGCTCAACTGGATATCCTTGGAGAACCTCACTGGGTGGCTTGATGTCGCAACGCATAATCGCTTGGAGCGTCGCAAGCTCATTATGACGCTTGAACAGCCGCGTACCAGTGGTTGTTTCATAAAGAATTATTCCGAGCGCGAAAATATCGGTCCGGTGGTCGATCCCATCACCCTGAGCCTGTTCGGGTGACATATAGCTGTACTTGCCCTTCAAAACTCCAGCGCGAGTTTCACTCACCTTCGTTGCGGCCTTTGCGATGCCGAAATCGACCACTTTGACACTTCCATCATAGGTCACGAGAATATTCTGCGGAGAAACGTCGCGGTGAACGACGCCAAGCGGTTTACCTGTTAGACCTGGCAGCCTGTGGGCAAACCCTAGGCCTACCGCTGCCTCAGCAATCACCCTGATCGAGTGAGATAGCGGAAGGGAGCGTTGAAGCTTGAACGCTTGATTATAAATTCTCCTTATATCTTCGCCGTGGACATATTCCATCGCGATGAAATAAGACCCTTCAATTCGGCCGACATCGAAAATCTCTACAATATTCTCATGATGCAATTGCGCTGCAATGCGAGCTTCATCAAGAAACATGGACACAAACTCATTACTCTCAATGAGATGCGGCAAGATTCGTTTAATCACGAGCGACTCACTCGGCTTTTTCTTGGGGTGAGCGAGGAAAATCTCCGCCATCCCACCTGTCGCAATCAGGCGGGTCAGAACATATTTCCCAAAAACTACGGGCAAATCCTCTTCTGAACTCAGCATAAAGCTCCTCGCCTCTACGGGAGGCTATCACTAAGTGGACTGGAACGCACTTCTTCTCCTCCTCAATGTAATTTTCCGGGCTTTTAGGCTTTGAATAGCTTGATCATTTTGTTTACGGTCCGCCTGTGTCTGATTCAGGGCTGACCTACAAAGATGCTGGCGTCGATATCGACGCCGGCGAAGCACTTGTTGATCGCATCAAGAAGCGCTTAAAGAACCAAAGCCGTCATGGCTTACTTGGAGGAGTTGGCGGCTTCGCTTCCATGATATCTCTCAAGGACGTTGCCGGAGACTTGGAAGACCCCGTCCTGGTCTCAGGAACAGACGGCGTAGGGACCAAGCTCGCGCTTGCCTTCGAAACTGGTAAACACAATACGGTCGGAATCGACCTCGTAGCGATGTGCGTGAACGACATACTGACCTGTGGTGCTAAACCAATCTTTTTTCTTGATTACTTTGCAACTGGAAAGCTCGACGTCGATGTTGCAGACCAGGTCATAAGTGGCATTGCCGAAGGCTGTCGTCGTGGTCAATGCACGCTGGTAGGCGGAGAAACGGCTGAGATGCCTGGACTATATTCCGAGGGAGAATATGACCTAGCAGGATTTGCTGTCGGCGTCGTCGACCGTTCAAAAATTATAGATGGGTCTCAAGCGGTACCAGGAGACTTACTCATTGGCATAAAAAGTCGAGGACTGCATAGTAATGGCTACTCACTCGCACGAAGAGCCTTGCTTGAGCACGCCGGACATGAGCTGCAAGGAGAACTTGCCGACCAGCTATTGGAACCTACGGCCTTATATACTTCTCCAGTTCAAGCTTTACTGGAGCAGGTTACGCCTCATGCCATGGCGCATATTACAGGAGGTGGCATTGTAGAGAATCTGCCGAGAGTGCTTCCTCAAGGAACACGTGCAATCATCGACCGCGATACGTGGCAGGCCCCTGAGATATTTACGAAGGTACAACAAGCAGGAAATGTGGCGGACCAAGAGATGTTCCGAACTTTTAATATGGGAATTGGCTTTATCTTGGTGGTCAAATCTGAAGAAGCACAGAAAACGATCGAGATTTTGGAGGCCAATGGTGATGACGCAGCGTTCATTATTGGTGAGCTTCAAGGTAGCGGTAAGCCCCCCGCTGTGGAGTGGGCCAAATGATCGGTGTCCTTGCATCAGGCTCTGGCAGCAACCTTGGAGCTCTTCTGTCGCAGCCCGACATCAAAAAACAGGTTTCGGTAGTTATCTCTAATAATCCGGATGCAAAAGCTTTGCGGCGCGCAGAAACTGCTAATGTGCCTGCCTTACTCATCAATCACCGTGATTATTCGATTCGAGAAGAGTTCGACCAGGCGATTCGTGACGCTCTCGTCGAACATAATGTCGACTGGGTTGTTCTTGCTGGTTTTATGCGCATAGTTGGAGACAATCTGCTTGAAGCTTTTCCTAATCGTATTTTGAATATTCACCCTGCCCTACTACCTGCGTACCCCGGGCTGCACGGCCAGCGCCAGGCGTTGAATGGACTTGCCAAAATCTCGGGATGTACCGTCCATCTGGTAGATGGAGGAGTCGATACTGGCCCTATTTTGGCACAAGCGGCATTGAGTGTAGATGTCGATGACGACGAACTCTCACTTTCCAAAAAAATCCTCCGCTTGGAACATCAATTATATCCCGCAGTACTAAAATCTATACTTACTGATGGTCTCACCTTGGGAACAAATGGTGCGCACAGGCTCTCTAAAGGTCTAAAGCACCATCTGAGCGACAAGCCTGCAGGAGTGCTTTTCTCCCCGTTATGAGTGTCTCGGAACATTATGAAGTTGCGGTGCTGGGTGGAACTTTATCGGCAACAATTATATCCGCACTGCTCGCTCAGCGTGGATATCGGGGTATTCTTGTTGATCAAGGAGAGTTGTCAAAGAATCACTCCAGTGGTTTCTTCGATCTGTCATTGCAAGACGAAGCCTCCTCCGTCATGCAAAAAGTTCATGAAGAATTGAATATAGGTTCACCAAAGACTCGACAAGGAGAGCTGGCCGATACGATTTTACAAGTTATTTATCCTGATGAGCGGATTGATGTGCTTCGAACTCGGTCTGACTTTGTGAAAGAACTAACTCGCGCCAAGAGCAACCTTCGAAGCGGTAGTCTTGAGGGATTCTTTCTCTCCGTCGACGAGCTCGAGGAGCAGACATCAACATTATTGGAGACAATCGGTACTGTGCCTCCCCAAGGGTTCTTTGCGAAAAGAAGTTTCGATGTAGCAGCTCGCAGGCACAAGTCTACAGTGCAAACTCTCGATGCTTCCGACTTTTTGCTCGAAGCGACGCCTAATCTCCAGCTCCTATTCGAAGGTATAGCCCCGTTCATTAGCTATTTGGACGTTCGTAATGTAGAAGATCTCACGCAACCAGCATTCGTTCGACCTCTAGCTCGGCTGCTTCGCGGAATTGCTCCTCATGCTGGGCATCCAACCAGTCGTTCCGTTTTTGTACAGTCCGCACTCCGATCTGGCTTTGAAGTCAGGAACGATGCCGCGAACGGAATCGCCGTCCGTGGCCGACAATTTGAAATTACGTTAGCCAACAGTCGACGCACTATCTCGTCGGATCATCTGATAGACGCATCTTCCGACCATTCAGGGATTGATGTTTTGCCGCAAAAACTCACAAAAAGTTTAGCACGCACGATTCAAGCCATGCGACCAAATGCGAGTCTTCATAGTCTGACGTTTGAAGTGAATGAAGATGTTCTTCCGCCCGGCATGGAGCGGCTGGTGCTGCTCATGAATGGCCGAAAACAAAACCGTGAAGATAGTGAAGACTTTACCAAAGAACGTGGGATATTGCTGATAAATGAACCGATTGCTGCAAGCCAGGGAGGTAGAACCTCAAGGGTACGAATCACGGCCTTATATCCTATGAGTGCTGCTGAGGAGCACGTCTCGAAAAAGGTTGATAAAATCATCAAGGCGCGCATTCAACGTCTTATACCTTTCCTAAACGATGGGGAACCACGTGTACGGTCACTTTTTGAGGATTCGAAGTCATCTCAGAAGACAACTGAAAACCTCTTCCACCCGCTTTATGATGTAGACAGACTTGGATACCTTGGTTTCGAGAATGTCTCCAGTGCGACCGCGGTCAAAAATATCCACTTGGGCGGACCAGCTATCCTGCCAGGCTTGGGCATTGAAGGTGAATATCTGTCCTCATTTCAGCTATGCGATGAGTTGGACCGGAAGACGAGAAACATCAAACATCCAAAGGAGCTTGGCAAACGCATAAGCGATGTTACCTACTCGTAACTCGTAGTCTAACGATTACGCCTGAACTCGTTCAACGGAGTGGATACCGGACAGTTGGGAGATGTTCTTGATCACCCGTCTGAGTTGTCCACTATCTTTGATTGATACCATGAAGGTATTTACAGCTGTTCGGTCCTTTCTTCCGCGACAGTTAGCATTGATGATGTTGATGCCCGTATCGGTGAATTCTTGTGTGATAGTTGCGAGTATTCCAGGGCGGTTTTCTGTGATGACGCGAATTTGGATTGCGCGGTTCGCTGTGATGCGTGGGTCCCAAGAAACGTCAATTTTTCGCGCGGGGTCCAACTCAAGAGCTTTAGGGCACAACATGTTGTGAACAGTGATTCCGCGGCCTCGAGTGACAAAGCCCATAATGGGGTCGCCAGGAACTGGATTACAGCATTTCGCAAAGCGAACCAGTATATCGTCAATGCCCTGCACCACAATCCCGCTGCTCGATTTTTTAGCTACAGCATGAAAAAGCTGACTGAGACGTGATTTAGGTTTATTTTCAGAAGTCTCTTTTGGACCTCTTTGAATGAGGTCCTCTGGTAGTAGCTTTTGCACTACCGATTGAGCGGTTACCTTTCCGTATCCAAGTGCGGCATAGAGGTCTTCAACGCTGTGATATTGCCGACTGTTTTCAACGAGCTTCGTCACAGGACTTGCCTTGCCCTTGAGAAGTTTCTGTAAAGAACGTCCGTACCGCTTCGTTTCGCGTTCGAGAATCTCACGTCCCATTTCTACCGCTCGTCGGCGTTGCTCCTGCCGCAAGAAGTGATTGACTCTATTTCTCGCACGGCTAGACTTGACCCAGTTGAGCCAGTCTTTAGAGGGCTTTTGATTGCTGCTCGTAATGATCTCAACTGTGTCACCATTTTTGAGTCGGTATCTCAGAGGAACAATTCTGCCGTTGACCTTGGCACCTGTGCAGTGGTGGCCGACTTCAGAATGAACAGAGTAAGCGAAATCAATCGGTGTTGACCCATTCACCAGTTCTTTTACCTCCCCCTGAGGCGTAAAGACGTAAACTTCATCACCGTATAGTTCGAATTTTACGGACGAGATGAACTCGGTCGGGTCGCTCAGCTCTTTTTGCAGGTCCATCAACTGGCGAAGCCAGGAAAAATTCTCAGCGTCTTTTCGAGATGGTTTGCCTTCTTTGTACTGCCAATGGGCTGCGATACCTTGCTCCGCAATGTCGTGCATGAGCTGCGTGCGAATCTGAATTTCGATACGATTTCCGTCTCCATCTAGCACCGTAGTATGCAGAGATTGATAACCGTTCGGTTTAGGTGTTGCGATCAGGTCTTTGAAACGGCCTGGGACCGGCCTCCACGTCGCATGGCAGTGCCCGAAAGCCTCGTAACAATGCGGCACAGTGTCGGTGATGACCCGGAACGCGATGATGTCATTAACTTGTTCGAACTCAGTGTTTTGGGCCTTGAGTTTTCGCCAGATACTGTAGAGATGTTTGACTCGGGCCTGGATAATACATGGAATATTATGGTCGTCCATTTTGGACTGTAGAAGAGCCTTAATGTTTTCAATATAAACGTCACGATTTTTAGCGGTACTTTCAAGCTTCTCTGAAATATCTGAATAGTCTTTCGGTTGAAGATACTTCAAGCAAAGGTCTTGCAAATCCGCCTTCAGCCAATGAATACCTAGCCGGTTGGCAAGCGGAGCATAAATGTCGAGTGTTTCCTGTGCAATGCGCTCTTGCTTTTCGGTCTTCATATGCTCCAGCGTGCTCATGTTGTGTAAGCGGTCCGCGAGCTTGACCAGAATCACGCGGATATCTTTCGCCATAGCGACAAGCATTCGCCGAAAGTTCTCGGCGGCCTTTTCATGGCTAGTGCTGTAGGGCATATTTGAAAGTTTCGTGACGCCCTCAACGATTTCGGACACCTGCTTACCGAAGAGGCCTTCTATTTCTTCGGGCGTTGCTTTCGTATCCTCAATTGTGTCGTGAAGGATTCCTGCGCATAACGCATATTCATCCAACTGCATTCTCGCCAAAAGGTCGCAAACTTCCAGTGGATGAATCAGGTATGGCTCACCAGATTTACGAACCTGTCCTTGATGTGCGTTGGCTGAATAAACGTAGGCTTGCCTAATCAGCTCTAGGTCTGCATCCGGATGGTAGGTTGAGACCCTCTCCAAAATGTCTTTTAGTCGGAGCACTTACTAAACCGTCAGTTGATAGTGTGACATAAAAAGTAAGTAAGGTGTTTGGAAATACTAAGTTTTTTTGCACGTAATAAAACCCTGGCCACTTTGGGACATCAGGGTTAGGGTCCCGATGTGTCCGAAAATATCGGGAAAAATGACCAGAGCGCATCAGTTGCGTCTGATGGCACGAACTCGCACTTCGAGGAGGCGCAGGAACCTGTAGACGCGCTAAAATCTGCTGAAAGCTCCCAAAACGGGAACATACAAGCTGTTATCCAAGAAGAAATAGAAGAGACACAAGCGACTGAATTTGAAGCTCGTGATGGCGTTTTAGCTGCACAACCGATGGAGTCTACAGCGGAAACGAGACTTGAGCCAGCTCCCAGCCTTACCCCGGAACAAGCCCCCACGGAACCGCCCATCGACGAGGAGACGCAAAGTCAACATCCAGTGGCAGTTGCAAGGTCTGAAACAATAAAGACAGCCGAGCGGTCAGAAGAAGACTTGGAAGATGAGGTTCCAGAAACTAAAGAGATGCTCGATGACAAAGAACGCCTTGAAGTCATCGAAAGAGCCGTTTCACCGGCACCGTTTGCCGGGTTCCTCGCAGAAATGGATGATCGCGGACGGGATGAAAAGGGTGAGGAAGATTCTTCAGAACCATCAACGACAGATTCCTTCAGTGAGACAGAGGACCGAGAAACTGAGGCACCCCTGCCCTCCCACGAAGCCATCAGGGCGACTGAGCCTGCCGACGAACCCGCACCAGAGCTGGTTCCGGTCCCCTCAATTGTTCCGCCCGTAGAGTCAGCTTACCAACGTTATAGACAGGCTCAAAAAACCGAAGACTTGCCCGGGCGAGGACGACGTCCTTCCACAGGTTCGGTTCGTGCCGGAGTAAACCAGACCAGCAGCGACATGAAACTAGGGGCTTATCGAGTGATTGGAGAACTGGGTTCTGGCGGAATGGCAGTCATCTATAAGGCTGTTCAAACATCCGTTGATCGTATGGTCGCTATCAAGGAACTGCGACCGGAACTACTGAGTGATCGCGAAGTCATGGCCCGGTTTGAACGTGAAGCGACAAGCATGGCGGCTTTGCAGCATGGGAATATCGTCCAGATATACGATTACGTCCAAGACTTCGATACAACATATATCGTCATGGAATACGTCGAGGGAACGGACCTCTTCGATGTATTGGCGCACTGTCAGAAGTTACCGGAAGACGTTGTCGCAATCATTGGTTACAAAATCGCATCTGCACTCGAGTATGCCCACTACAGAGGGATTATCCATCGAGATATAAAACCGTCGAACGTTTTGATGTCTAACCTTGGAGAGATCAAGTTGTTAGACTTTGGAATTGCGAGAGACCCTGGCCGATCTAACATTACGCAAATAGGCATGGCTCTTGGTACTCCGGCCTACATGTCTCCCGAGCAAATACGAGGAGAGCAAATTGATTTTCGGGCAGATTTATTTTCCCTCGGCGTATGTCTTTTTGAGTTCCTGACAGGTGAAAAGCCTTGGGAGGACGACGGAACTCAGGATGTTGCTCGAAAAATCCTTATCGAACCCCCTCGTTCTCTACGAGAGCTACGCCCAGATGTTTCTTTCGAGATGGAAAATATCATCCTTAGTTGTCTAGCCAAGGATGCAAATCAACGCTTTGCGTCGACATTTGACCTTACGAGAGCATTGCAGAGCGTCATTCTACGCCATCTCGATATAGATTCGCGACAACGACTCGTTATCTTTTTGAATAACCGCCAAATGATCTCTTCCGACCGAGCGTCTAGCCTCGTTGTCGCTGACGCTCTCGTTGACCCAGAACTCAAGCGCCGAGATTTGGGAATCAAGCGACCAAGCGGCGAAAAAATGCACCGGCAAATCTTCGCAGCCTGCGGAATTGCGATTATTCTCGTGTTTGGAATCGGGTTCTTCTCTAACTCGATTTTTGGCGGCGTTGAGCTTGGAGGCCCCTCTCGGGTCGTGGCCATTGAAGTAGAGAAGAAGCCTGCACCTGTCAGGATGAAGGCACCAGACCCCGTAGCGACGCCCCGCACGGTGGTAGACTCCAACACGAAAGAAACGACCACACAGAATCCCGGAGCGCGCGCATCAAAAGCGAGAAGGATGCAACCCGGCACCATAAAAATCACTGGTTCCAAGAAGTGGTATGATGTGTATATCGACGGACGTAAGCTTTATCGTCACCCTCGCCCGGGTAGGCCTCTTTCTCCGGGCCGATATAAAATTCAACTTAAAAACCCGACCTGCAGAGTCATTAAGAAAACGATTCGAATTCGCTCCGGCCAACCCACGTATATCAAAGCTACGTGTCGCCCCAAATAACGTCTAATTTCCTGGGAGCAGACGTTGAAACAGCCGTTTGATCTTCAGTTGCATTATGAAGGGCCAGAAATTCATACCGTGTGATGGTAATTTAAGTTTTGCTCGTAACTGAGAAAAGACCTTGGTGTCTTCGTTATGTTTTCCGTGCATTGGGGTGCGCGAAATCTTAATTGGTTCTCCCCGAACCCACAGGGAACGAACTTGAGTTTCAGCACCATCGATGATCAGGTCTGCTAAATGACTCACGTCTGTCGATTTAGTGTTACGAACGTCGATTGCAAGGAGGTCAGCGCTTTGTTCAACACTCAGTTTTCCTGACGAGAACCCGGCGCTCTGGGCGGGTATTAGTGTCGCCATTCGTAACGCTCGGACAGCCGCATCATCACAATGTCGAGATAGCCATCGCCTTAGGTGATACAGCTCATGAAAGATATTGTACTGACTGCGGGTCGCCCCACTAAGTGAGGAAACCGCAATTGATAGATTAGCATCGACAGCGGCCTTCAAGTCGGGAGGAGACTCGCCCATGAGTAAATGAAACAAAGGCGTTACGTGAACAAAAATATTTTCATCGGACAAAAGCTGAGTGACCTCTGCTGAATCGATCCCGGTTAGTTTTAGGGGGAGTAACGAAATGTTTTTTGAGCGGAGGTCGATGTTTCGAAGTAATTTTTCAATGCAGCCAAGCGATAAGTCGGGTGTCTCAACGTACAATGGAAGATTGTTCTCGTAGGCCAATAGAGCTGCTTTTTTCGTCGTCAGGGTTAGCTTTCTTCTTGGGAACCTAAAATAAAGTCCGACCCGCAAAACCCCAGGGTGTTCTTCCTGGAGCGCGAGCACTTGCTCTAAGATTCGTGGTATTTCGCTTAACGGATAACTCGATTCGAGGTCGAGGAGCAAAAATCCTCGCAATCGATGTTTGGAGAGGATGTTCGTAATTCGAGTGGCCTCATCGAGTGTAGAGAAGAGATGAGAAGCGCAAGACGTGCCGCATAGGCTCAATTGTTGAAGTCCTGAGTTTATACTGAGCACCTTTTCTTCAATCGAAAGATTGGCGAGCGCATGAGGTACTTGTATGTGACGAAAGTTCTCGTGGGACGGAGTCGCGACAAAGTACCGGTCCAAAAAGGATTCCTGTAGAGCAGCTCGAAGCTGAAAAAAAGCGGGCATAACAAGGTATGGAGATTCCGCTATCACCGCTTGAGGATGAGCTGGGATGCCACCGATTGCTGAAATTTTTCCGCTTTGAATGAGTAGGTCGCCTCTTCGGAATCGAGGCGGATTTTGGAATGATAAAAGCCCTTGAGTACGAATAATCCGTTCGTGATCGTTCTCAACGGTGCTCATGCTCAAGGCCTAGGTACCACGATTTAATGATTTCGGCAGCGGGTTTGTTACGTGGAGTATAGTTCCGGTCTTCTTTTCCTCCGAAACCAAACCAATTCCACCAATAAAGGCCTCCAAGAAAGTTTTGATTTGAAAATGAATAAGCTGCCGCCTGATAACCTAATTCTTGAATTTCAAGGTCGAGTTTCTCTTTCCTCGTTTCATCCCAGGGGAATTTTGTGCCGCTTTCGAGACTCGGATAACCGATTTCGGTGATAATGATCGAACGACCGAGTTTCTCGCTCCAAGTGCGAAGCTCCTTTAGTATCGGCGCCCAGGCTTGACGGAGTTGTTCGAGGCTCCCCGTATTATATCTTCCCACTTCCCAATAACCGGTAATTCCGACATGGTCGACAGCGTCCCAGAATTGTACCGGCTTGTAGTGGTCCCAATTCGCACTATACATAAGCTCAAGTTTTGGGTGCCTAAGCCGTATGCGTTCAATGAGACGGAGCCAACGTTTTCGCATTCTCTCTCGAGACACTAACTCACTCCCAATAACCAGGCGTTGCGCGCCCGACTGTTCCGCAATGGCCGCTGTATGGGCAATATATTCAAAATAGCTTTCCCACCACGCGTCTTCGTTCTTTGGATTTATTTTCCCTCGCCATTCTCCAGGCTCAGCTTGAACTAGCCGAACAATCGGAAACGCTGTCACATGAAAGCCGCGTTGCTTAGCCTGGGCCACCGTCCGTTCGACCTGTTGCTTCGTTGCGCTCCAGCCTGTCTTGGGACGAATTGTCGTAGATGACACATCATTTTGCCACCAGACCCAGACCAAAGAGATATGTGTAGCTCCGGTTTGACGGATTTCCGCCAATAAATGGTCGTAGTCGTAGGTGGGGTCCGAGGCGAACAACCCCAGCGAAACACCTTTTTCCGAGGGCGGCTCTCCAAAAGGCGTGGCAGCAGCAATAGCAAGAAGAAGAGATAAACCAATCATTGAGGCTTGAATTTAGCTGTTAACTTTGCAGCATCGTTACTCAAGATCCAGCTGTCTGATAAGTCTTTCAAATGTGCATCAATTCCTTTTCTCGTGAGTGATTTGCGATAGGACATGAGTGCTGCGTCGAGTTCGTATAGTTTTAGGTCATCAATTTCAGCGTCTAGGTCGCGTCCCACCAGAAACGCAAACTCATATTTAGGCATACGAATCAATTTGTTGATGAGTTTCTTGTCGAATGGGCACGACTTTGGAGTTTTTCTGCCCGCGACTAAAGCGGTCAAGCACGGCATGGCAAAGATGTCGCGACCGGCTTGTATTCGGATATTCGGCTTTATTTTCGCTAATTCAAGCATGCGATCTACGTTTGCGCTAGCTCGTTTTGAATATGTGCGATCGATGACGATCAGTGTTGGTTTCTTTGCGCGCAGAGTACTCAACACAGTAGCAGCGGGACGAGTCCAGGCAATGACCTCATGCTCATCACCGCGTACCGCGAGAATAATCAAACCTTCTTCGGGCATTTTCTGGATCCTTTCTCGCACAGCCACCAGCGCGGCATAACGTTCGCTGTCGTATTTGGGTTTTGCGATGATCTCGCCTGCCAAAAAAGCGGCTCCTAGATTTTGTTGCTCAGTCGCGGCTCGCATACAAGGATTGGTCGAGTCTTGCCCGATAAGTACCGCGCTATAACACATCGAATCCAGTGCGTGGCGGCGAGTCAGAGCAATAAATGGGTCCATGGATAGGCGACCGAGTGTGAGTCGAGCTTCTTCCATGGTTGACAGCATTTGCTTCCCATCTTCCCAGTTCGACCGTTCAGCGAGTAGCCGTGCACGAGTTGACAAAACGGCAGTGAGGTCAATAAGAGGCCAGTTCGCCTCAGGAGGAACCGAGACCAACGAGATGGCTTTATCTAACATGCCCGGCTCGTACGATTCGGATTTTTGCCTGGCCACTTGGGCGTGAATATTGGCGGTAAGTGCAATCGCGTGGACAGAGCCTGCTTGCCTTGCTCTCTCCGCAGCGACAAGAGCTTGCTCGAAGTCCCCCGCAGCAGATTTGAGCCGCGCCTCGATGACATCAAATCTTGAGCTCCCTGGAATAACTTTTTTTCCAGCAGTAAGAATTTGATAGGCAGCAACCGTGCTATTTCTCCAACAAGATGTAGAGACGTGTTCAAGCGTATCAATCGCAAGTCGCCGTGCGTACGCCTTGTCGTCCGGGTCAGTTCGAACATCTACATAGGCCGCAGCATCAGCTACGAATTTCATGCGAGTATCAGTGCTCGTGCAAACGGGATCGATGAGTGGGTACAGGTTGTACGCTCGAACAGGAGCATCAGGATCTTTGGCCAGTAACTTCCGTATCTTCTTGAACCGGCTATTTTCTGGCAGTTGTGCAGGTAGCCGGTCGAATACCGAGCCTTTGGGCTGAGCTCCCTTAGTGACTGCACTTGGCTCCGGCGACTTTGAACAACCGGTCGCAAATATAGTCATGAAGCAAAAAATCGCTCTTTTCATAGCCGAGTGGGAGTGAAACGCGCGAAACACGCGAAGGCAAGAGTCAGGTTTCACCCCTCCAGAGATACAACCGAATCGTGGCCTCCCAGCAGAGTTTTCCGTTACGAAGAATGTAACGGCCCTACTAGGCAACGCTCGCAAGGTTAATGCTCAAGCGGTCTGGTATATTCCCGTTCGCTTTTTCCGATTCAACGTTGTCGAACCGGCATCCCTTCTCAGCATATGGACCACGAAGGCCGGCGTGAGAGTCTCTAGGATTCATCCTAGTCGACGTATTCACACAACCACCTCTCATGGGGTTTTTGAAGCATTGTTCGGTCACAGCCCCTTTTGCTTCGATTACAGTGTCGCTACCCCCACCCCTCGCTACAAGCGCGACGGCCTGTCGCCATCTCGTCGTCGCGTTGCCCGACTTGTTCGTAGGCATCCGTGGGCTTGAGTGAACAAATCGCACTTTGCTCACTTGTTTCGATACTTGTCTGTGCCGCATGGTCTTTTCAGGGTTTTCACGCAAGAGGTGAGCCGATTGGTCGGCCTCCTTCCCTGTCGTTTTATCGCCTTCACAAGGCGCTCGACTTCGAAGTATCTATTCCTCTATTGCTATGTATACCGTACATCCCCTCCTAAGGTTTTCTTTGAGCCAGCTGCAAGCTACCAAGCCAGAGGGCCCCGGCACGTTAGCTTGTCGCTGACCTCGTGAAGCCTCTTTCGCTTCACGTGTTTCGCACTCAGAATGTTCCTTTGAAACGAGAATTCGATCAATATTTTTTTTCACGTTAACGTCACAAAATACACCTAAGTGTACGTTATGACACGTTTTGTTGCGCGCCAACTTAATGCACACGGAGCGCTCTTTTCTCAGAGGTGTTTTTGCCCACACGCTATCCACATTGGGCCCCAACGCTTTGCGGCTCATACGGCGCTCAACGCGTTGCGCCATGCGGGTTTGAGCGATGTGTGCAAATTGTAACAGTGTATGCGTTCGCGTTCCGAACCAAGTGCTTCGGACGTCGTTGTGCAGGAAAGTCGCGCCCGTTCATGTTCGCGGAAAGTACTGTCACTACATCACTTGCGAGCCTTGAATTACCCTGCAATACAACTTGCTTATTTCACATCAAAAAAAACACAATAATGTCGGAAACATGCGCTAATATTCTCACCATGAACACCCAAGCATCGGAGGCCGTAGCAGTGAACAAATGTCCCTTCTGCGGCGTCGATAACCCTAAGACAGCCCGGTTTTGTAAAGATTGTGGCGGAGCGATTGTTCCGCCTGATGAGTGTCCTACTTGTGGGACAGACATCCCGAAAGACGCAAAGTTTTGCCCAGGCTGTGGCATTGCAGTGATTGGACCTCGATCCGATATCGGTGCGGCAACCGAAGTTGCCCCTGCAATTGAAGAAACAATAGGTAAACCGACTGTTCAATCTACGGAACAACAAAAAGAAAAAGCGGAATCATTAGGTGCGAAAGATGACTTGCACGCAGGTCAGGTTGCGTCTGCTAGTGCCCTAGAGGCCTTAGAAAAGGCTAACGAAGAGCGCAGAAAATCACGTGGGGTTGGTTTAGGGACTAACGTCTTGTTTTTCGTATCCGTCTTGATCGCGTTTATTGTCGGAATGTATGCATGGAACAAAGACAAGCCGAAAGAGGCAAGTATGTTCTCTGGGGCACCAGCACCTTCTAACCCAGCAAATAGTCCTACTGCCCCAGTCGCCGTAGACGCCACAAAATCGGTTTCGGGCTCAATAGAAATGGACCCAGCTCTTGCTCGCTCTGTCGACACCAATGGTGTCCTTTATGTCATTGCTCGAAACGCAGGTATGCCTACCCAAGGACCACCGCTTGCGGTGAAGAAATTTGCGCAACCTAAGTTTCCATTAACCTTCACGCTCAGCGGTAGCGATGTGATGATGGCGGGCATGCCATTCGTGGGGCCTTTTGACCTTTATGTTCGCTTGGATCGTGACGGAAACGCTATGACGCGAGGTCCGAACGACCTGGTTCATAGTGCTCCATCCAGTAATATTAAGGTGGGGGATCAGAGTATTCAAATCCAACTCGACCAAACCTATGTTGCTCAGCAAAAAGGCTCCCAATCGTCACCAAAGCCTTCTAATTCGGAAAAAGCAGCTGTGTCGCCAAACGGTTTTTCGGGTTCGATTGAGATAGATCGATCCCTAAAAGCAGGATCGAAGCTAAGCTCGGGAACGGTCTATATCATCGTTCGTCCAGCGGGCATGCCTCCTGTAGGACCACCTTTGGCAGTGCGTAAATACTCAGCACCTCAATTTCCCTTGCCGTTTCAAATTGGTCCTGAACACGTCATGATGCAAAACATGCCCTTCCAAGGACCCTTTGATGTCTATGCACGATGGGATGCAGACGGGAACGCGATTTCAAAAGCTGCGGGTGATTTAGAGTCATCAAAACCTCTTAAATCAGTCGATAAAGGTAGTTCGGGTCATAAGATTGTTTTCGATGTGGTGCGAAAATGACGCATGATGAGGAAGATGTAGAGCTAAGCTTGGATAGTCATGAACTGGATGAGCTTATTCCGGGGAGAATTGATACCTCGGACCTTCTTCCCCAAGCTGTCGGAGATTTTGTAGTTGATACGAAGCAAGATCTCTTGCCTGTTGAAATTGATCCCGAAGGGAGACTTCGTTCGATACGCAGCGACGACTCTGATTTTCGGCGAATAATTGATAAAGGTGTCAGACGATCCGTACTCCTTCCTACCGCCCCCGGATGGGCTGTTTTCAAGGCTCGAACGACTCCGGAAGAGCCGCCCAATGCCCGAGAGCATGCAGAGTCATCTTGTGAAGTTGTAATGACGGGACAAATGGGTTCGTCGGGTGTGAGCGTCATGGAAATAGTAGGGTTTCTCGCTGACACCAAGGAGACCGGCATTCTCTGTGGTTCAGTGGATGGTATCGAGCGTTCGATTTTTCTAAAAGACGGAGATCTAGTCGGTACCCAAAGCAATGCCCCAGAAGAAAGACTTGGGTCTTTACTGATAAAAACGGGGAAAATCACGGAAGACCAACTCTCCTCTGCCCTTTTGTACTGCGAGAATGGTCGAAGAATCGGCCAAGCGTGTGTCGAACTCGAATTCCTGACTCGCCAGGTTGTCTGGGAAATGGTCAAGCGACAACACGTTGAAAACTTTGAGAACCTGTTGAGTATGGAGCGGGGCCTTTGGTACTTCCGGCGGGTTCGAAAGTCGATTCTGAACTCATCGAGCTTCTTTCTCCCAACACAATATTTGCTCATGGATACGATTCGTAAATTCGATGAGATGCGATTGTATCGGGAAACAGTTCCGAGTTTCGACGCAGGGGTCATAGTTCACCCGGATATTGAAACGACTGATTTCCCAAAAACCTGGGGAACAAAAACGCTCGAAATGGCCAAGCAAATGGTCGGATTTTTTGCTGGTGATTCCCGAGAGTCAGGTGCGTTTGAACGGAGTGCGACCATCCGAGAGCTTCTCTTTGACCTCGGTTGTTCAGATTTCGACATGACGCGACTGCTCTACTTGATGGCAGAAGCTGACTTGATTGAGTTTCACGAGCTGATGGAAAGAGAAAGCTCTGTGTCCGGTGTTGGGCCTGAGGGCCCCATCTTGCTCATGTCGGCTCCCGGACTTTCTGCCGTGCTTAGGGTCTACTCAAAGGCCCTCGATGAAATTTTTATTGAATACAGCAAGATTCAAGAGACAAAGAATCTCGCAGAAATCCTCAGAGCCTATCTCATTGACCCGGAAGTTGAGCTACCCGCGAGTATCCGAATGCTCCAAATCAACGATGAAGGACGGCTAGAACAAGACGAACTCTTGGAGTTGCTGCAGTCATATCCTATGGGGCAAACGCAATTATGTTCCGCCATGGATATGATTTTGTTCTTTACTCTTTTTGAAGCTACAGAATCTCTCAATGCGGTTCGCAGTGAGGAGCTGGTCCGACGAATTCATGGAATACGCAGCCTTCTGCCGAAGGAGCAAAAAATATGATGAAGCAAACGGTTCGAACTCAAAGCTGTACATCTCTATTCCTCTTCTTACTCGCCGGGTTGGCCGCATGCGACGGCTGCTCAAAGCAAAAAGCAGCTGAAGACTCTCTCGACGGAGGTAAAGCAGATCGTTACATCACCTTCGCTGCTGAGAATACCGGTTTACAGTTACAACTCTCAGAAAAATGGACGCCATTGCTCAACCCAAACATGCCAGAATCGACCATCGTAGATGCACGCTATGTTGTTCCTCTTAAGGGTCTACCTGTAAGACCTAGAATCATCGTTTCGCAATTTGCCCTAGGTACCGAGGCTGAAAACAAGCTCGACGAACTGGTCGATGAGGCCATAGACCAGCTCAAGGGAACACTTCGGCGCCCGAACGTAAAGATCAAGAGAGTCTCAACGAGGTCACTAACTATCGATGGCCGCTCTGCGGGAGGTTTCGACTTGAAATATGCGGTGACCGACCCCAAAAGCGAGCGCGAAAGTCGAATTATTCAGCGAACACTTCTCATAGTTTCCCAGGATTCCAATCAGAACCGTTACAAAGTCGAAATTACTGCGACCTACGTAGAAACCGATGACACAGAGGTTGCGGATGAGGTTGAATCTATGTTCAACAGTATAAAATTTAACCGGTAGATAAAAATATGGCAACAACGGACATCGACACCTTACACCCCTCACCTCGTGCGCACATTCCTGGGCTACCCCATTTTTTGACCGAATTGCACCTGCACGTTGGCGGCGCCGTTGCGCCGCATGTTTTGTACGGTATGGCTCATGAGCAGGGCTTTAAACTTCCGGTTGCTGATTACTTCGAGTTTGTCGATCTTGTCACCTCTCGACCCGACAAAGTGAAAAATCTCGATGATTATCTCAAAATTCTTCACACCTGGACCGAAAAAATCCAGTCTAGCCCCGCAGCAGTCGAACGCTCGATTTATGAAATTATCGCGAAGGAGTACCGTGGCTCGCGCGTCGCGAATATGGAACTACGCTTCAATCCAATGAAGCGAAACGTTGGGGGGGAGCGCGATCTCGATCAAATTATACACGCTGCCCTTCGAGGTCTTGATCGGGCCTGCCTCGATTACAACATAAATGGTGGCTTGATATTTTGTCTTGCTCGAGAATTCGAAGCTGAAATTAATGAGGTCATCGTAAAGAAGGCAGTCAAGTACTCGAACCGAGGAGTGATTGGTATTGACCTCGCGGGAACAGAGTCTAATTCGCTTGAACTCAATGAAAAGAGTGTTCTGCGTTATGCAGAACTTTTTAAAAAAGCTCGCAATGCAGGTCTAGGGACGACAGTTCACACAGGTGAGACGCAAGCGACCAACGGCGAAGGGGTTATTTCAGTCGTGAAATATCTAAAGCCCAATCGCATCGGCCACGGTATTCGCGCGGCCTATAGCGAAGAAGCCTTATCGATACTCAGTGGCGAAGGTGTTACTCTTGAAATTTGTCCGACCTCAAACCTCCATACCCGAGCCGTCAGCGGCCTCGACGAAATCGATCATATTCTTCAGACATTTCGCGAGCATCAAGTGAAGCATACTATCAACACGGACGGAACCTATTTGCTGGGGACAGACCTCCGTCGTGAAGTTGAGTTGCTGTACCGAAATGACATCCTGGAAGAACAGCATGTGATTCAGTGCTTTGAGCATGCACGAGAGGCTAGCTTTCTACCTTCATTACGTTGAGTTCGTCTTTACTGAGTTGGTGGTGCTTGCGCTGGCGAGGTTTTAATAAGCTTTATGAGGATTTTGCTCGGTGCGATACTATTCCGAACTTTTACTGTTCGCACCGCCTCGTCATAGCCTTCATGAATAACTTTGAGATTATGCTTCTTGCCAGGAGTCACCTCTAAATCAATTGGCGTTGCTCCGGGGACGAGCTTATCATCCAGAAAAACTCGTGCTCCTGGTGGTTCTGTTTCTACCATCAGCGTCGGAACTCTGAGCTTGAGCAGAACCCAGGTCACGCTACCCGCGGCACCAACAGAGAGCAAAACGAGTAGAGCAATCTTCAAGCCTCGCAAAACCTTAGAAGGGCCTTCTTTCTTTTTCGCTTCACCTAACCCTGTGCCAGCACCCGCCATTCGTTGACCCTTTCGCTCCGGAGGCGCGGGTCTGCTGGGTGTTGCGAGCGACATCACGGGTGAGGCCTTTTCGGAAGCGTTGGGAGTTCGAGTCGTTTCGCGGATACTTCTTACTCCTTTTCGAGGAGTGATCGAAGCGTGCCGCAGTCGAGGTTCTGCCGGCTGGTTTGGCTCTTGGAAACAAATCGGCTCGGGCAAAGGAAGGTCGTCAAGTTCTGCCGGTTCGGCCTGGGTTTCAGGCTCCGGCATACCTATCGAAGAATCATGTGGATTTGTGACTAAGCGATTTGTCTGGGAGGTGCTCGAAGGCGTATTGTTTTCAGAACGACTGACTAACATCTCTGATAATGAGACATTTGCGGGCGGTACCCTCTCACTACCAATCCCCGAATTTGGATGTTCTGATTTGGGTTCTGGCGCAGGAATAGAGACGGGTTTGGGGTTGACAGAGAGGCCCGAAGCTCGCGGCTTCGTTTCACTCATAAGTGAGCTTAGATTAGGCGGTGGGCGTGGCACGGACGGCATTGCTGTCGTCTCGTCTTCGTCATCAATATCGTATTCTTCTTCTTCTTCTTCTTCTTCTATTTCTTTCTCGGATTCAGCGGTCGACGATAGCCGTGGAAGCGACGCCTGTGAAGCACTCCGACGTAATTCGGCCGATATTGCATTGAGTTCATCTTCGAAGGGGTCGTCATCCTGTGGTGCAGATACAGAAACGGCCTTGGCCGCCTCTTCGGCCTCCCGGCGTGCGAGCTCTGCTTCAAAAGCCTCATAATCGGCTGTCGCCATAGTTCTAGAGTCAGCATCTACATCGACATCCCGCATTTCAGGGCGCGGTAAAGTAGGTTCAGCTAGCGGATCATTGGACTCCTCCATAGGCGGTAGAGCTGGAGGGCTCGGCACCACGACTTGTACTGCTACCTCTGGAGGCGCCTTTTTTGTAACACTTTGGGTTTGTTCGATCTCGGCGAGAGCCCGCGAAGAAAGTCCGCCCGTGCTCGTATTTGTCATGCGCGCCGCAATTTCCTCAGGACTTTCTTCGGCTCCGTCGGAGAGCCTATTGTTCGTCAAAGCCTGCGAGGTCTCAGATACACTTTCCACCTGCGGCACACTTTCTTCTGTGCCGCCGTCTTCTATAAAGCTTGCGGCAAACTCAGTCGCCCCATCTTCAAATTCGGCCGCTTCAGCCTTTTCCGCGAGACCTTCTCTCGTGCCCTCAGAGTACTGGCGCTCTCTTGTATCCTCCAACGGGGGAGACGGAGGCAACGGGACAAGAGATGGAGGCGGCAAAGGAGCTGGTGCAACGCTCGGAGAAGGGATGGCGTCGTTCACACTTGGTGCAATGGCGGTAGCGTCATCCGTATATTGGTCTGGCAATGGAGGAAGTTTTCCCTGACCATCTATGATGACACCTTCTTCGATTAAATTCGCTCGTGCGAGTCCTTGCGTGGAGGGCCTGCGTTCTGTTGGGTTTCTTAGGCTCGACGGTGCCGGTATAGGCGGTTTATCCACGAGTGCTCCACCTGCTCTCAAGGTCGGCCTGTTTTGGCTCGGAGCCGAAGGCGGCGGCATCGCACTCGAAGGCGGCGGCATAGCACTCGAAGGCGGCGGCATCGCACTCGAAGGCGGCGGCATAGCACTCGAAGGCGGCGGCATAGCACTCGAAGGCGGCGGTATAGAGTCCGCAGGATCTCGCGCTGCTGGCTTAGAGGCGGCCGTAACGACAGCCCTGGCTTCCCGTCGCACGCTTGGTGCAACAGGACCTGCACTTGGATTTTTAGGTTTCGAAGCCGCAGAGCCCGGTTTGGAATCATCATCAGGCAAGATGACATCCCCAATGCCTTTGAAGTTTATTTTCGCGCCTTGCGATTTCTGGAGATCCTCGGCAAAAAGCTCGTTCAGCCACTTACTAATCGCCAGATTGCTCGCCCGTTTACCGCTGCCGGCCACATAGTCTTCTAGCGCTATTTGGACCTCTTGACCTGTTTGATACCGCTCGTCTCGTTTTTTTGTGAGGCAGCGATCGATAATACTCACGAGTTCAGGGTCAAGGTCAGAATTATACTGAAACGGACTAATGTGTGGCTCCTGGACAATCGATTTGAGCGTCTGTATCGAGTTATCTTTTTCGAATGGCCGCTGTCCGCACAAAAGTTCGAAGAGTACTACGCCCACCGCAAAAAGGTCCGAGCGCGCATCGATCTTCTCACCGCGAATCTGCTCGGGAGACATGTAGGCATACTTTCCTTTCAGAACGCCGTGTCTAGTATGTGCAATTTTCGTTGCCGCTTTGGCTATACCAAAATCTACGATCTTGGTCTGGCCACTGAAGGCAAGAATAATGTTCTGGGGTGAGACATCGCGATGTACGATTCGCAGAGGTTTGCCGTCCGGTTCCTTGCGGTTGTGGGCATAATAAAGGCCTTCACAAACTTGTGCCATGCAGCGTGCAACATAGACTGGCTCAAGTTTCATTGATTTTGCCTTTGCTCGCTTGGCGACTGAAGACAGGTTACGTCCGGAGATATACTCCATCGCGATGAAGTACGAGTCTTCTGATTTTCCAAGGTCGAAAATTTGAACAATATTAGGATGAGAAAGCTTCGCTACAATCCGCGCCTCATCGCGGAACATATTAACGAATTCCTCCTCATGCGAAAGGTGCGGCAGGATTTGCTTGATGGCGACGACTTTTTCGAAACCGTCCATACCCGTTTTCTTGGCGAGGAAAAGCTCCGCCATACCGCCACTCGCGATCTTGCGTAATACCTCGTATCTACCTATTCGGCCTGGGTGATTTCCTTTTCGGTTCGATTGAGACAAACGAGTTCGCGCCCTTTACGAACCAGAGACTATTTGACGCCAAGACGTGCGTCAATTCTGCCCGATAATCGCCCTGGCTTCGGACTTACCCTTGGGTGTGGTTTGTCAGCTAAAATGGTTTCGATTCGACGACCTCAAAGAGTCGCTTGTACATCCGCTCTGCATAATCTTCGATGCGCTTTGGGTTGATGTTTTGCATTCGGTCCGAACCAATTTTGGCTCCCCAGACAGATTTTTTACTCGTTTTGGCGGCCTTTGGGTGAATGGCTGCCAGCGAAAGCGTTGAAATGAAAGGCGCTTTAGTATGAACAATATTTGCGATCGTTGAAGCGTCTTTAATGACCTCACGAGAGTTTTTTGCCTGAAACCGAACGTAGGCGACAACATGTTTAGGTTCTGTGTCGTTGATAAGAACATCCAGAACACGGCCGTCTACCCTCGTAGTAGCAAAACCGCTTTCGATCGCTGACTTTGCAAGATCCGATGCCTTCCCAGTAAGAGCATCGACTTTTTCGAGGGCTGCTTTGAGTTCGCTCACTTTCATTTTGATGCTGCGAGCGATCTTCTTCATCTTCTTTGCATCACTCTTTATCTTTTGAATGCGTTTGTCTTCTAAAGCATCCGCGTAATACTTGGCCGCGTAATACTCCTTGGCAGTAATCTCCGAGATGTCTCCGGCGTGGCTTGGCTGAGCAACGAGGCTCAATGTGAGTGCTGCAAGTGCAGCGGCTATTGCTGTTTTCATAGGATTCATAACTGGCGCGATACTAGCGAAAGAATGAAAAGATCTCATCGGTCATCGACGTCGATTTTTCTTTCGTGCATTCTTTCGAGCTTTCTTCTCCTTCTTTTGTTTGTTCTTTTTCTTTTTCGCTCCCGAGCTACTCCCGCTGTTAGGGTTTGCTAGATGGGAGAAATATTCCTTAGGTTTGTCGTCGGCTGGCTCGGGCGCCATAGCGAAGTCTTCGGATTGCTCTTCTGGAGGTAAATCGAATAAATCACCAAACAATTCGCTCATATCCATCCCTCGCAGCTGTCGAACCTTGGCCAACTGATCGAATCCGGGCATTTGCGCGAGTAAAGAGGGCTGGTCTCCCAGAGCGATCATCATCCGCCTCATCGTATCGAACCGTGTAAGCACGTCGTTGACTTGTTCTTTAGTGCGACCACAACCAGCTGCCACACGATCAATTCGATTGCCGACTCGCATCAGCGCCGGGCGGCGGCGTTCCAGTGGAGTCATTGAGTTGTAGACGGACTCTATTTTATTAAATTCACGCTCATCCGGACGAAATCCTTCAGGTAGCCCACCTGCAAACATGGGCATTTTGTCTAGTAGATCTCCTAGGGACCCCATTTTTCGCAACGTTTGAATCTGTTCGACGAAGTCAGACATGTCAAATTGACCTCGGAACATTCGTTCTGCGTCTTCCTCAGCCTTATCCTGGTCGACATGGCGTTCGAATTCTTGCACCAAGCCAACGACGTCACCCATTCCTAAGATCCGGGATGCGAGCCCTTCGGCCCGAAAAGCCTCAATGTCGTCCATACCCTCCCCCATACCGAGAAATTTGATGGGTTTTTGGGTGATCGATTTGATGGATAAAGCTGCACCTCCACGCGCATCACCATCGAGTTTGGTCATGATAAAGCCCGTGATTCCTAGCGCCTCATCGAAAGCTTTGGCAGTACGAACGGCATCCTGCCCGATCATTGAATCAACGACCAAAAGGATTTCTTGGGGCTTCGTGCGGTCTTTGATGAGTTTCAGCTCTTTCATCAAGACTTCGTCAATCGCGAGACGCCCCGCCGTATCAAAGATAACAACATCTCGCTTCGTCTTGCCTGCCCGGGCTAATGCATTTCCGCACAATGCGAGTGGGTCGCCCCCTCTTTCAGCATAGACGGGAACCTCAATTCGTTGACCAAGCTGTTCGAGTTGGTCAATGGCGGCTGGACGTTGAACGTCAGCTGCGACCATAAGAACCTTTTTATTCTCACGCTCTTTTAGGTATTTCGCGATCTTTGCTGAGGTAGTCGTTTTACCGGTGCCTTTAAGGCCTACGATCATGACCGCTGTTACTCCCATTGGGATATAATCGAGGCCTGACTCTTCCGTCCCCATGAGAAGTTCAAGCTCTTCCTGACAGATAGCGACAAAACGATGGTAGGGTGTGATCTCTTTGGTCTCGCCCTCTACGTCCATTTTGGCGGTGCCACGGAGTATCTCGGCCTTCGCGCGTTCTTTGACCGCAGAAATGAATGTTTTGGTCACCCCTAAATCGACATCTGCCTCAAGAAGGGCCAGGCGAATGTCTCGAATCGCTTCTTCAATATCGGTCTCTGCAATAGCCTTGTTGGTGGAAAATTTAGACTTTGCTGCTTGGAAACCCTTTGTGACCGCTTCAAACATGGACGAGGCCTTATCGCGACACCGGCGTCGGAAATCAAGCACGGAAGTACGAAACTGCTCACTTCCTACGGAATCTACCCTAACTTACCCGGAATCTTTGGTTGCCAGAGCCCTCGAACCGAGGCTACTAGACGCCGCATGAGTCGTAAGTCCCGACAAAAAGCCGAGCGTAAGGCAGAGCGTCAACGTTCGAAACAGCAGAATGTGGAAAATATTGACCCTAAAGCATCTCGGAAGAAACTTTCCTCGGCCGAAGAGTTTGATACGCCATTTTGGGTTGTGGAAACGCCGCTCGTAATACTCGCTGCGATTACCGTCGGATATGTCGCCCTCAAGTTTGAAATGAATGTAAATCGGGTGTTCGATATTCCTAAGGCTTTGTACCTGAAAACGGGTGGATGTGTAGCCTTCTTACTCTGGCTCGCGTGGGGGTCTGTTTTTGGATTTGCTTGGAAGAGCATTCGAAACTTTGTGGCCCCGGTTACGGCTGTTGTCACAGCTGTTGGAATTTCAACCTTATTCTCTATCGACCCATGGATGAGCTGGACGGGTGTATATGAGCGTCAATTTGGGTTTCAGGGGATCATGGCCTGCTTCGGCTTGTTTGTCGTCACGGCAACCTGCCTGAGAACCCGAGAGCGCGCTCGTGCAGCCTTGATGGTCATAACGGCGTTCGGGGCAATAATGAGTGCTCACGCGTTCTTACAATCTCAGGGTATGGATCCCTGGGGTTTCTTCAAAAAGCCACATAATAAAGTGTACGCCACCTTGGGAAATGCAACCTTTGCCGGCAACTCTTTGGCCTTAATTTTTCCCCTATCTATGATGGTCGCGACTGTCGCAGCGGCGCAAACTTGGTTCGAAGCGAAACTTACCGATGATAGCGAAGAAAAGACATTTCGGTTCAATGCTCAGGCGGCTGTCTTCTGGCTCATCGGGCTTCTGTTAATCGGAACCCTGTTCATAGTACCCGGCACGCTTCATGATACCTGGGAAGTCTCATCTATCGGCAAAGCAGCTCGTCAACGTTATTTCATGACCGGTATCGTCTTTGGAATTGGGTTTTTGGTGAGCTTCGGACTTCTCGGAAGTTATGGGCCGCGCTGGTGTAAACTGGAGTCGGAGTCAGGGCGCAAGTTATGCGATGCCGCGGGCGCCGGGGGGCTAATGGCCCTCGCACTATTGATGTTGGTTGGACTGTATACGACTCGAACACGCGGTGCCTGGGTGGGAACTGCAGCGGCGATCTTCGGCATGTTCGCCCTTCTACCGTTCTTGTTCTCTGACAACGAAGCGCTTTTCAAGAAAGTGCGTAACGTCAGTTATGGCTCAATGGGCGCAGTCGCTGTCGCGTTCTTTTTATTTATTTTGGTTATTGCGCCGAACCATCTGGTTTCGAGAACCGTGAAATCTATCCCTTACGCTTTCATGCCCGAAAAAACGGTCTACGGTCAGGGACAAGGCACACGCCCTTACCTTTGGGGTGAAAGCCCACGCGTTCTGGTCAATCATTCAGCTACCCTAGCCCGGCAAGCAGAAGATCGTAGCGTTTATTTCGCGAAGGTTCCGGAGAAAATTCAGGCTCCTGATGCAGAAAAAAGCGACTGGTTGCCTGTTGGGCTTCGTCAAATTTTGGTTTGGCCATTTGGCATTGGCATCGAAACGTATCGCTACGCTTTTATGAGCCACAAGAGTAAAAAGCTCGAAGCTTTAGATCCGATGACCAATCACGACAATCCGCACAATAATTATCTCTATCTGCTTGCATCGTGCGGTTTGGTGGGACTGTTTGCCTATCTCTGGATGCTTTGGCGGCTTTTGTCTTCGGCCTGGAAGAAGTTTCGCGACGAGTCTGAGTCACGATCGACGCGCGCTATCGCTTTTGGAGTGGTTCTCTCGTTTTTTAGCTATTCGGTCTACTCGATTGCGGGGTTCGACTCGGTGGCTTGTTCCGTCTTTCTCTATTTCATTTTAGGGACTGCAGCGACGTTTTTTGAACCCGCCAATAGCGAGCCGCGGGAACCCATCTTCCACCACCTAAGACGTCAATTCGCAGCCTGGAGAGGGAAAGAGGTACCGCGAATGGGGCCGGCTGGACCAGGTTACATCGTAATGGCGGTGATTATCGCGATTCCTTTTTACCTGTCAGTGTCGAGCATCCACCGTCTACACGATGCAGAACGCGCCTTCGTCGGGCCTGCTAGAAGCTTACAAGATAAGATTAATAACGTGAAAGCAGCGATTAAGATCAACCCAGAGGAAAGCTACTATCGACAGAATTTAGGAAGCACCTATCGTCAAGCCGCGAACCAGTATCGTCAAGCGGCAGCCAAAGCTCAGCGCGAGGGAGAGGCACAAAAATCAGCTCGCCTACGGAAGGTTGCAGCAGACTATCTAGAGGAAGCTGAAAAAAATCTTTATGCAGCGCTCAATCATGCGTGGGCACCAGAAAACATATTCATCTCGTTGTTTCAGTTATATTACGGTTCGAATCGGTCGGATGACGCGATTGATGCATTGGAGCGCGGTCTTTCGCATAGTCCACACCTTGGACCTGTTCGTGCAAATCTCGCGGTGCTCAAGCTCAACCACAAAAAAGATTACGATGAGGCATTGAAAGACGCTCTGTGGGTGCTCGATGTTCGGGGGAACAATCTTAATGCCCTGAGGACGGCAGCGCGCTGCTATCATAAAAAAGGCGACTTTACGAACGCAGAGAAATACTTCAAGCGAGCAGCGAGCTACGACAAGCGTAAAGATCGGGTATTGGCTCGTTTCAAAGCAGACTTTGAACGGGACAAAGCCCTGAAGACCTCAACTTCGAGCGGTCAATGACAAAAGTTTTCGCGAGCTGATGCGCGATAACACTCTCAAAAACAATAATCTCGTGCGGTTGTGAGCAAGCGCCCCGTTAGGTTGACATCTGAGGACTTCCCTGGAAGATTCCCGTCTGACAACGGGTGTTACCCCGAGGAGTTTTCGAACATGAATTTCAATAAGCCAACAATGTCGAAACTAAGGGCCATATTTATCGCCATGCTGATCAACGTTCTCGTGCCAGCCTTAGCCTTCGCCGAGGACGCCAAAGCGGATTCTCTCGATGCGACGATCAATAAGTTCTTCGGTGATTTCACAGGACCATTCGTCGGGTTGATTTTTTACTCGGTCGATTTCGCAGGTACAAGTTTCCCACTGATTGTGGGATGGCTGGTCATCGCCGCAACGATCTTCACAATCTATTTCGGCTTAATTCAGGTTCGCGGCTTCAAGCATGCGATTGACCTTGTAAAAGGCGATTACAGCAATCCCGACGACAAAGGCGAAGTGAGTCATTTTCAAGCTTTGGCTACAGCTCTTTCGGGAACAGTCGGCCTCGGGAATATCGCCGGTGTGGCGGTAGCCGTGAGCATCGGTGGTCCTGGTGCGACCTTCTGGATGATTTTGGCTGGGCTTCTCGGAATGGCATCCAAATTCTGTGAATGTACCCTTGGCGTCAAATTCCGCCGAGAAAATGAGGACGGCTCAGTCTCTGGTGGACCAATGTTTTATCTTTCTCACGGTTTCAAGGCCCGCTTCGGCGACGAAAAATCCGGACTTGGGAAAGTGCTTGCCGTCATGTTTGCAGTATTCTGCATTTTCGGTGCTTTCGGTGGCGGGAATATGTTCCAAGCGAATCAAGCGCATGCTCAGCTGGTTGGCGTGACGGGCGGAGATTCCAGTGTCTTGGCAGGAAGTGGCTGGATTACCGGTCTGATACTGGCCGCGGTAGTCTTCCTCGTTATTGTCGGCGGCATTAAATCGATCGCGAACGTCACGGAGAAAATTGTTCCTCTGATGGCCGTTCTCTACGTGATTTCTGCACTGGTCATCATCGTGATGAATATTGGTAAACTGCCTTGGGCGTTTGGAGAAATCTTCCGTGGCGCCTTTACTGACGTGGGAATTGCAGGTGGTATTGTGGGCGCCCTAATACAGGGCTTTAAACGTGCCGCTTTCTCTAATGAAGCGGGTGTCGGCTCCGCAGCCATTGCGCACTCGGCAGTTAAAACCAATGAGCCGATCACAGAAGGCCTTGTCTCTCTGCTCGAACCGTTCATCGACACTGTTGTCATTTGTACGATGACTGCGTTGGTGATCATCATCACTGGCCAGCTTCAAATGGATGCGACTACTGGGATGTACGTGTGGGAAGGTAAGAATATCGCGACTCAGGGTGGATTATCCGGGGTGGCGCTGACTTCTGCGGCCTTTGAAAGCGTAATCAGCTGGTTTCCGTACCTTCTAGCCATTTCAGTCGTACTATTCGCATTCTCGACTATGATTTCCTGGTCTTATTACGGCTTGAAGGCATGGGGTTACTTGTTTGGAGAGGCTCCCCGAACCCAACTGTTGTTCAAAATTATCTTCTGCGTATTTGTTGTGATTGGAGCGGCGACCAACCTTGGCCCAGTCATCGACTTCTCTGATGCCTCGATTTTTGCGATGGCCCTGGTAAACATCATCGGTTTATACTTCTTGATGCCAATCGTAAAAGAAGAGCTAGGCAGCTATTTTAGTCGACTCGCGAGTGGAGAAATCAAGCGTTATAAGAACTAACGCTGCGGGGACTCTCGGCATCTAAGATTCTTCGAGAACGGCAATAACATCGCCTTCAGCGATGGCTTGACCCTCTTTTACCCTTATTTCCTTCACTGTCCCGGCATCGTCTACTTCAACAGGCATTTCCATCTTCATAGACTCCAAAATGGCAACAACGTCGCCTTCGTCGACCTCATCGCCAACGTTAACTTCAATTTTCCACACGGTCCCAGTGATATGAGCGGCTATTTCAATCATCGTGGTTGTCATAACGGGTCATCCTGAAATCTTCAATGGTTGCGGGAATTTTTCTGTGCCTTTAAGCTATCTACAGAGAACATTGATGCAGCAAAGAATTTACTATGCAGTCACGTCGATACTTTTGGGGATTTTCTTCTACTCGTCGACCGCCACCGCCCAATCCGTAAAATTTTCCAACGGTTTCCCCGTAACAAAGAAGTCTGAGATATTCAGCATGGCTGAGCTGAAAACAGGAATGACGGGTGTCGGTTACACCGTCTTTCAAGGGGACAAGGCCGAGGAATTTAGATTCGAAGTACTTGGACTGATGAAAGGCATGTTGGGTGCTGACAAAGACGTAATCCTCGCAAAACTTTCCGGGAAAAAGATTGAGTTTACGGGGGTGATTTCGGGAATGAGTGGCAGCCCCGTGTATATTGACGGGCGACTCTTAGGCGCTGTTTCCTATCGCTTTGGTCGTTTTTCCAAAGAGCCTATCGCTGGCATCACCCCGATTGAGGATATGCTTGAGATTTACACCAATTCTGTTTCTCTTTCAGGCAAGAAAACCAAACGAAAGCGAGCCCGACGTGTTTCGAAAGAACCGAGTAAAAAGGTCGATATTCAAGAGTTGAGAAATCGAACTTCCAAACGGTCCGCCCTGCACTTCCCAAATCCTCGTATGATGACTGACTCCAAATTACGACCCATCGAAACCCCGGTAGTCGTTGGAGGAGCCCATCCTGCCCTTCAAAACTTTTTGCAAAAAGAATTGAGTAAAGTTGGGATGGAGGTTCAATTTGGGGCGGTTTCCAACAGCCAGACGTCGCAGCAATCTCCCCGTCACACTGGAAAACTTGATGAAAACGTTCCTTCCGAAGCCGCTGGTGTGAAGGCTGCTCCCATCGCCCCCGCTTCTCCGATCTCCGTAGTTCTTATGCGTGGTGATATGACGATGAGCGCCGTCGGAACGACTACCTATGTGGAGAACGGTCGAGTTTTAGGATTTGGCCACCCGTTTTTCGGTGAAGGACACACGACCTTTCCAATGGCCACGTCAGCCATCCTGAACACGCTTGCTTCTGCGAGCGGTTCCTATAAGCAAGCTGCTCCTGCCCTTGAAGTAGGTACGATAACGCATGACCGTATGACAGCAATTGCTGGAAACTTCACCGATGTAGCCCCTATGCTGCCCGTCTCGGTTCGGGTTCACAGACATGACAAGGACAAGAACATGGTCTCGTCAAAATTCGATGTGGAAGTCACTCGGCATCCTCAGTGGACTCCGATGCTGGCGATGGTTGCTGCGCGAAGTGCGGTAACAAATCGACTTGGGCATGAACCAGGCGGCACAATAGATATGACTGTGAAGATCCAGACTCGTGATCGAACCCTCTCTGTCCAAGACACCTACGCGGCGGAAGCTCCTGAGCAACTGGGAGACTTTGTATCTGTGGACATAGGAACCCTTGTGCGCCTGATCGTAACGAACGATTTTGACCCAGCGGATATTGATGCCATAGAGGTTGAAGCGCATGTTCGCCCTGAAGTCGAAGTTAGCTACATCGAATCGGTTACTCCCGAAAAGGCTTGGGCCAGACCCGGAGAAAAAATTTCGTTTGTCGTTTATTTGAAGGATTACCTCGGAGAAATGCGGACCCAAAATATAGAAGTGACGATCCCAAAAACCGCTGAAAAATCCGTGACTGTTTTTGTCGGAGGCTCGGTAGAGCTTGATCGGCGCGACGCCAATGCCGTGGGTGGCTTTCAACCTCGGAGCCTCGACGAACTTCTTGGTGTCCTCGCGGACCGTAGGCCCGGACGTGGTCTGTACGCTCGAGCCTACGTGAAGAAACCAGGCTTACGAAATCGGGTAGAGGTATACAGTGATCTGCCTCTGTCTCAACGAACTCTCTTACAATCGAGGACGACCGCCACCACAGCGAAAGTGACTGAAGTTCTTGGAACCCCCTCAAGAAAAACTTTTGATAACGTCGTAGTTGGCTCGTTCTCGGTCAACTTGCGCATCGCACAATAAAAACTGGAATACTCATGATGAAATCAAATCAAAGCCACCTAATGAGTTTGCTCTTGGTTGTGAGCTGCAACTTTTTGTTTGCAAAAAGCAGCTTCAGTGAACCTACGCTTGAACTACGAATAACCGGACCCGCCGAAGTATTCGATGGAGATCCTGAAACGTCGAGTATCGACGCCGACGGAGTGATTGCCCCTGGCCGGGACGATACGGTACTTGCGTCTTTCGAAGGCGTTCCCGTGGTAAGTATCGAGCCCGACCGCAAAGACTCTTTTCTGGTCGCGACGTCTGGCTCAGGCCTATACCGAGTTTCAAAGTTGAAGAAGACCATGTTGTTGGAGTCGAAAAGCCTGGCTGTTACGGCTGTTCATCGCCACGCAGGAGAACTTTATGCCGCCACAAGTCCGGACGGTGAGATTCTCATCGTTGGCAAGAAGCCTAAGGCGTTGGTCAAATTAGAGGCAAAATATGTCTGGGACCTAGAGACGTACGATGGCGAGCTCTTAGCCGCGACAGGTTCGCCAGGGCAAATCGTCAAACTTGGAAAACCGGGGAGTAAAGAAGTTGTATTTGAGGCGGACGAAACTCATCTTCGTGCAATGCTCGTGCATCCCAAAAGAGGTTTGATTTTTGGCGGCGGAGAGAAAGGAATCATCTACGCGATGGGTAGAAATGGCAAAGTTCATGCGCTCTATGATTCTCCCCTCAAAGAAGTCACTGATCTTGCTGTTGACCCAAAAACAGGAGATTTATTCGCCGCTCTGATTAGTGAGACGAAAAGTGGTAAGTTTGTGCCGGAAAAATCGGTACCTTCTCTGAAGGGTGATGAGCAAAAGCCAAAGAAATCGCCGATTAAACGCAGTCGAGTCATTCGTATAGCGGCCAATGGTCGCGTTGATATCCTCTGGAACTCAAGCCAAGAGGGAGCCCTTTCTTTGGCGTTCGACGAGAAGAAAAATCAGCTTCTTTTTGCGACTGGGACAGGCTCTAAGGGTCGCGGAAGAGTCTATGCGGTTGATTTCAACCGGAGAGATAGAATTGAGCTGTTGGCTCGCACGGATGAGTCCCTCGTTAGTTCAGTTGTCCTGGACGGTGATCGTCTTGTACTGGGGACTGCACCTAGTGGACGAGTACTGTCTATGTCCACGGCGCCTCGAAAAGAATCTTTTTATTTGAGCAAGACCGAAGACCTCAATCGCATCTCAAAAATAGGGCGTATTTGGTTTGATGCAGACCAGCCAAAAGGAACGAAAGTAGCCTTAGAAATTAGGACAGGTAACACAGAAGAGCCTGACAAGACTTGGTCGAACTGGAGTTCTAAAGTCAGTAGCGGACAAGAAGGTGGCGCGGTAGATGTTCCAGATGGCCGTTACGCCCAATTCCGCGTTCAGCTAACAAGCAATGGAAAAGCCTCCCCGCGAGTCAAATCCATGCATGCATCGCTCATTCGAATGAACGTAGCCCCATTCGTCGAAGAGGTATACACACTACGTCGCGGCGTCTATCTTTACGCTCTTCCGCCTGAAGGCAAAAAGGAGAAAACCGTGACCGTGTCGGCATCAAGCCTGGATAAACTTCGTGGATGGGGAGGTACGCGTCCGAGACCACCACGTGCAAGGCAAGGTAGTAAGCCAGGCATGCTAACCGTGGCGTGGCGAGCCAGTGACCGTAACCGTGACACTCTACTCTATCGCCTAGAGATGGCTTCTGAATCAGCAAAAAAAGCACCCTGGCAACTGCTCGCGGATGATCTAGAAACGAAGTTTTATTCGATGGACAGTCGTGCTTTTCCAGACGGGGTTTACCGGTTCCGCGTCACTGCGACGGACCGACCTTCGAATCCACCAGAATTTGCCCTTAGTGACAGAGAGATGTCTATTCCAGTGACCATCGACAATCTTGCACCGGAAATAGGGAAAATTGAGGCAAAGGTGTCTCGCAAAGGAAAGCTGACATTCGAAGTGCTTGCCCAGGACAAGGTCTCAATCCTCGAGTTTGCAGATTTCTCTCTCAACGGGGGCCCATGGCTCACACTTCCTGCTAAAGACGGCTTGTTGGACGCAAAAAGCGAGCTTTTAGCGGCGAGCGTGACTGATGATAAATTGCCCGGCGCGCCCAAATTGAGAATGGGTATAAATACGATAGCGGTTAGAGTCGGCGACCTCGCCGGGAACCACGCCAGTCGCACCGTATCCTTCAAACGGTGACGTTAGAAGAACGAGAACGGTTGCAGAGTCTGTGTCGACTTTCCTGCATCTAATGCTCGCTGGTGCGACTTCGCAATTTCGCCGGTCTCCGAGAGCGAGCGGCATAACTCGATAGCAATCTGTACAATGTTACCAGCGTTCTGGCTTGCTAGTTCGGTTAGCATGTCAATCGCGAGCTTCTTCTCGCCCTGCGCGAGCAGTAAACGAGCGAGGGCCAGATATGCATCAAAATCGCTATGCTCTAAGTTGGACACGGGCTCGCCGAGAGCAAAAAGGCCTAAACTCGTGACCAGAATTTGCATCGGCCGTCGCGGTGAACCCGATGTAAGAGCATGGACGCGGCCGGGCACAAGAGTTCTTGCTTGCATCGTACCGTCACGGTCGAAGTGAATAACGTCGGAGCTCTCGAAGGCAACGACAATTCCGTTTTGTCTTACGAGTGCTGCCACAGGCTTCGACGGTCCCAGGGCCGTCGCCGCTTTTGTAACAGCGAGAACATCGTAGATATGAACATTGTTGCCTTCGGCCCAAGCAACGTATCTTAGTCCTGTTGAAATAGGCGCGGTATTGATGCGCTCTAGCCTTAGAGTCTCGCCTCTCGTTTTCCCGTTTCTGGCATCTAGAATATTCGCTTTACCGCTTCCTTGAATGATTACGCGCTCACCGGTCAAAGCGATATGTCGCGGCTTTTCACTGAATATTCGCTCCCAGGCGGGGGCGTTTCGTCCGGGGCGATACAGGCTGATTCTAGTTCCCTTTTTTGTCTCGGTTTGGGTGATTGCGCCATATTGCCCTAGAGTTACGCCGTTCGGTGTCGTGAGCGCATGAATAATCTCTCCCGACGTACCATCAAGCCAGAATAACTTAGAGGCCGTAGCAACGGCCAAAATCCCCGAAACGCTATCTACGAGGATTTTTTCGTCTCGCTTTAGGCCCGGGAGGTTGCTGCGCCACAGTATTTTTCCTGAGTCCTGGTCGACGCGTATCAGTCCATTGTTTTTCCGAAGCACAAAAGTTTTTCCCAGGACCAAGACAAGGTCCTGGTTGCCTGAGCCTGTCTGGGAGAACCCACCTGTTTCGACGTTTATCTTTAAGAGGGCATCTTGATGATTTATCCAAAGCGTATTTGCATCTGATTTCAGGACCGAAATTTGTTTGTTCCCCAGCGGCCAATGGATGTTGAAAGGTCGTACGTGATGAGGATTAAATTTTAGGAATGTGACCCACTGTCGAAGAGCGTCCCTATGTTTTTTCTGTTTTTCGCTGACCAGAGCCGTTTGTACAGCAGAACGTGCTAGTTCGGCGTCGAACTTATTGCTCAATCCCCGAACATCAAGCATGGCGCCCAGCGCTTCAGGTTCAATGCCTGTGGAGGTCAGCTCGAGTGCTCGTTCAAATCTATATTCAGCTCTCCTTAGACGTCCATTGAGCAGCTCTTGATAGCCTTCATCCATTTGCTTTAGGAAGAGCGCCGGCTTTGTTTTAAGGAATTTTGGGAAGGACTTTGCAGTGTTAGTTGAGCCCTTGATTGAGATATTGATAACACGTGCAATCTCTATCGCGGCTGTAGTCAAATCCTGCCTATCGGGTACGGACAAAGCGTGCGGAGT
This sequence comes from Myxococcota bacterium, assembly GCA_036337945.1. Classification (GTDB taxonomy): domain Bacteria; phylum Myxococcota; class Kuafuiibacteriia; order Kuafuiibacteriales; family Kuafuiibacteriaceae; genus JAYZDF01. The sequence goes on along the minus strand of JAYZDF010000035.1, from coordinate 13,884 downwards.
CGATGGCGACGCCGTGAGGATTTTTACGTTCAATTCTTTCGTCGAGGTTCGTTCGTTGAGCCGTACGATTATTTCGGCGCCCGCCTCAAAGAGTTTCGATTCGAACTCACTATTTCCTATTCGGCGCGGAACCCAAACAAAGAGACCTATTCGCTCAAGCGCATCCTCCAAACGACTGAAAAGGATACGTCCGCGTTGAGACTGAACGGATGAAACATCGAGAGCGACGATGGGGAAACTGCTCGCTCCCGCTGCAGGCGAACAAAAGCTCATCATTGTCAGAAATAAAGGGAGGAAAACCAACAAATCGAGGGATAACTTACTTTTTTGGGCAGATGACACCGCCTCAGCAGTGTTATAGAGAATGACTAAGTCATGCAACGACTATTACTTGTTTTGATATTTGGCCTTTTTTGCGGAGGTGTCATCGGCGCCTACGCTATGAGCTCATTATATGGCCAACGCCGTTTTGCCGAACAAAGCCCCACAGAGCTGGCCCGGGCCCAACAGACATCGAGTGAGACTTGTGCTCCCTGCCCCAAATGTAAAATCTGTGCACCTCAAAACGATTGTGAAGTGCCTCCTCCGGTGGTGGGACCTGTAAGTGATAGCGTCTTTCCTCTCGAAGAGACTGATATTGCAAAAGAGAAGGCATTGCTGAACGGTTTGCCTCCTCGTGTGCTGAGTGGCGTAGTGAAAGAACTCTCCTTACAACTTGAAAGCTGCCGAAGTTCCTCAGTCGCTGAAGGGGTCATCGTGGATTTGACGGTAACCGCGACAGGCGGTTTTGCAAGAATCTCTGGGGCAACCTTGGTCAGTGAAGCCGAAAACGAAGCATTGGTGAATTGCTTTTTGGAAAACTACTCGAAGCCTCAGCTCCCTTGGGCTGGTCAAGATGGAAGCATGAAACTACGCCAGGTCTTCAACCTTGGACAGTGATTATTGCCCTCTTCGTAAGAGCATCACAATAGGCGTTTTTACAATAATCTTTATGTCCTGCTTGATGGCTTCTTTGGTGTTCTCAAGCATTGCACTGTATGCGAGGTCATACAGAAGTTTATTCCCAAAGGACGCTGTTTTGGATTCAGGGTCGGGATCTTTCGGTTGCATCATACGAAGGGCTTCAACTTGTGAATCATTGCCCTCAGCCAAGCTTCCATCGTAATTCAGTGTTACTTGAGCGAGACCTGTAAGGCCAGGTTTTGTGAGCCGGGCTCTTTCCTCAAAAAAAGGGATTTGTTCTTTGAGCTGATTCATCAGCTCAGGGCGTTCCGGACGTGGTCCGACCAAACTCATTTCGCCACGCAAAACATGAATAAGCTGCGGGAGTTCATCCAGCCTACTTTTTCTCAGAAATTGTCCAATCGGGGTCACTCTTGGGTCATTTTTGCTTGCGATGGTCGGACCCGTTGCAGCTTCGGCATCCTGTTTCATTGTCCGAAACTTGTACATCGTAAACGTGTGATAGCCTTCACGACTACGCCGCTCATCCTTGTGAACCCGGTTCTCTTCGAAACCAGTGCGTCTTTCGGCACCACACCGCACTTGTCCGTAGAAAATTGGTCCCGGGCTCGTGAGTTTTACAGCAGCAGCCACAATGGGAAATAGTGGTGCTGCGACCGTTAGTCCAACGCCCGCTCCTGCTACATCCATAGCTCGTTTGATTACTCTCAGCTTCCAGTCCATTTTTGGGCCGGCCCTATGATAACGAAGCTCTTACTACGACAAAAGACCGCGGGAGGAAATAACACAACTAATGGTAATTGCGAGGTTAACCAGTGGTCTTTCGCTTTGGTTGCAGAAAGGCACGATTGAGTTTTAGACTCTGTCCAGAACGGTTTTAACGTGGCTTTTCCTGACCAACCAGAAAAATACTCTTTTCGAGTTCCTGCTCGGACATCAATGAGGCCTGCTGTAAGCGCCTTTTTGTCAGTTATCTGCCGTGAACTTGAGTCTGCTCGCGTGTTCACTACGCAAATGACTCATCAAGCCGTATCGGCCTTCACCGAAGGGTACAATAACGTTGTGGAGCACGCATATAGTGAGTCAGCGAATAAAGGTGACATCAGCGTTGAAATTATTGTCAACCACGACTTCTTGGAGATTGTCCTTTCGGATTCGGGCAGAACATTTGACATTGAAAACGTTCCACAGCCAGACCTAGACGCTCTTCCTGAAGGGGGAATGGGAATCTTTATCATGAAACAATTTATGGATAGTGTAACCTACTCTCACAGAGAAGGTTATAACCAACTACGTATGCGTAAAGCGTACACCAAGGAGAAGGTAGCAGATGCTCAAAATCAAATTGGAGGAAGTTGATAATGTAACCGTAGGTTACTTGTCAGGAAACCTCGATGCCTCCACGGCACCCGAACTTAAGTCACAAATTGAAAAGTTGGTGGATGAAAGAAAGGTAGACGTCGTTTTTAATTTGTCGGACTTAGAGCTGATCGACTCGTCGGGGGTTGGAGCCATAGTATCGCTCTTCAAACGAGTACGGACTCTGCAGGGTGATGTAAAGATCGCTGAAATCACTGGGCAACCCGCGGAAATATTCAAGCTGCTGCGTTTGGATAAAGCTTTTCAGATTTTCAGCACAACCGAGGAGGCGATTTCTAAATTTAGATCGTAACGATTGATGGCGTATCTTCTCGTAAATGATGGCCCGAATAAAGGCACCAAATACACGTTGGAGGAAGAATGCGTTCTTGGGCGTTCTCTCGACTGTCAGGTGCAAATTCAAGATCTCTCCGTTTCTCGGAAACATGCACGTATTTCGAAGGTGAGTCATGGCTATGAGGTTATAGACCTCGGTTCGGGCAACGGCACTTTCGTAAACGAGATCGCTGTTTCTCGGCACCTCCTCAAAGATAAAGATATCGTTCGGGTGAGCCAGCTCAAGCTTTGCTATTACGAAGACCAGACAGAATCGCGCATCCCAATTCAAGGGGCCGTAACGATGCTTCATACGAGAGACTCCTTAGAGCAAAACATCCTCCAAGCCCTTGATGCACGCGAGTTCAACAAAGACGGAGCGGGAGTCATAAAAAGCTCGGAAGACCTTGCCAAAGCTTCTGATCGACTGAAGACGATTTATGCCATCTCTCAAGACATATCCAATATTTTAGACATCGACGACCTCCTCACCGAGATACTGGAGAGACTCTTTGGAGAGTTCGACATCGCTCATACTGGCTTCATCATGCTCCACAATGACAAGACCAAGAGCCTAGAAACACGGGCATTGAAACGCCATCCGGATTACAGTGACGGTGAAGTTACCGTTTCGAGTACGATCATCAATCAGGTTTTGGGTGAGAAGCAAGCTGTTTTGAGTCGTGACGCGATGGCGGACGAACGCTTTCTTGCCGGAAAATCGGTGGCCGCCATTGGGATACGCTCAATGATTTGTGCCCCCCTCCTTTGGCGAGGAGAATCACTGGGCGTCATCTATCTCGACAGTTTCTTGTTTGATGCCTTTAGAGAGAGTGACCTGGAGCTTTTGCATGGCATTTCAGGCCAAGCGGCCTTGGCAATCGGGAATGCAAGATTGCATGAGCGACTCATGAAACAGCAACGCTTCGAGCAAGACTTGAAGATGGCAGAGCGCATACAGCAGAGTTTTCTTCCTCAAAAGGTGCCCGAGGCGGCAGGATTCTCTTTTTGCGCCCGTTATGAACCCGCGTTCGAAGTCGGCGGCGACTTTTACGATTTCATCGAACTTCCCAACGATCGACTCGGTCTCGTTGTCGGAGATGTTTCTGGCAAAGGTGTTGCCGCTGCGCTCTATATGGCAAAAATGTCTCGCGATTTACGATATTTTGCGCTCTCTGAATCAAGTCCTGGCCGAGTTTTAGGGTGGATGAACAAGATGGTTCTTGAGAGTGGTCAAGACGACATCTTCGTAACCATGCTCTACGCCGTTTTAGAAAAACAAACCGGCCGACTACTGATTGGCAATGCGGGCCATATGCCGGTCGTGGTTCGCGAACCAAACGGGCGTCGAGTCCGTATCTTAGATGAGATTGCAGGTTTACCACTCGGCGTCATGCCCGAAGCTGAGTACGAATATGAGATCTACAACATGAATCGAGGAGATACCGTTCTACTCTACAGTGATGGGTTGGTTGAGGCGATGAGTCCGAATAGCGAGATGTTTGGAATACAGAGCGTTCAAACAAGTATGCTGAACGCAAGAAGCAAACCGATCGAACTGGTCGAGGACCTTCTCATGGATATGGAGGCACATGTTAGCGGCGCGCCTCAATTTGACGACACGACGCTCATCTGTGTCGGTCGCCTCTAATTTATTCGCAGGCTACACCCGGCATCGCTAACGTAATGGAGCTCACTGTCTCCGGCATCCCCGAGTATGAAACCCCCACAAACTTCTCTGTCTGTCGATGCTTATAGCAAATGACACTCTCACTGGTGGTTGAGACTTGCCCGCTACGAAAATCCAACATCGCGAGATGTGATTCAAAATCTGAACGAGACATATTCAGAGCTTCCATCCCAGCGCTTTTGCCGTAAAACGGCGCATGAACAGTCATAAATAACAGATTTCCACTATTTGTGAGGAACATTTCAAACCCGATAAAGGCGTAGCTCAGGATTTTCAGTCTTGAGATAGAAATCGTGCGTGTTCCTTCGGCATCCGCCGGGTCACCTAACGTTGCACGTACAGTTGATTCGCTCGTGCCGCCCAAAAAGGCTCCGCGAAGCGTAGTGCCTTCAACGGTAAGAGTTCCCTGTGCCAAGTCCATCGCACCGTCGGGCTCCACAGGATAGCTTTTACATATGGTTATGGTTCGAATTTTATCGGTAGTATCAAAACCTACGATAAGTCCCCTCTTATAGTATGTCGAGATAGACCCCGGCGCAGGCATGCTTGTAGGCGTTGAACGAGGTGAGACTCCGTAAACAGAGACTACATCCTGTTTCGAAGAGCCCTTCCCTAACTCATCGCCTGTTTTCCCCGTAAATGGCCCTGACACAGCGATCCAAAGCACCTGATCATCATTATCAATAGTGTCCGCGGGCTCCGCATCAACGCCGGTGTTCGCAAACCATACTGTGAATTCCCCCTCTTCTCCGAAATCATATTGATAGCTGCGATTGCCCATTGTGGTACTGCGCGTCCCAGCACCCCATTTTGATATCACTTCAGAATATGTATCGCCTAAGAAGACAGACACACCATTTGCAGTAAGATGCGACCCGGGCACAATTGCTGGACCAGAGGCGTTACCTGCATCAGTATTTGTGGACGCTCCCCCATCCGCAATTTGAGCATCACTAGAGTTCGTAATGCCGCTATCGAGCGTTCCAGCAGAGTTTCCTCCGTCAGCCGTCATAGAGGACGAATTACTCGCGTCCTGTCCGGATGAGCCGTTCCGCGGAGCTACATCACGTGCAGATTCACTACATGCACCGCATACCAATGCCAAAACTACAAAAGTTTCAAGTCGAAGCTGTTTACGCATAGAGTTCTTTCATACCGTAAATCTGAGAAGTCTGCGTCAACTTTTTGCGTAAACCGAGAGTCTTCTGCTGATTTTTGTCTTGAACTCGGGACTACCTAATCCTCTTCACTAATTTGGTTGTCCCGCCAGCGCTAATTAATACATTGAAACTATGTTTCTTACCGGACTTAGCGATGATTTCGACAAGATGACGCCCTGGCGTTAGAGAATAAGGATCTCTGAAAGGAGACTTTAGACCTGTTGGTCTCCCGTCGATAGAAACGGGAAGCCCTCGTGGAATCGTCGTGATGACCAGGTAGCCTTTGCTGGAAACGGGCTTCGATCGTGTCAACTTCGCTTTCGGCTTATTGACGCGCCTTTCAACACGCTTCTGGGGCTTCTTAGGAACTCGGGCCTCAGACCTCAAAGTCTTCTCACTTGCTGCGGCTGCTTTTAGTGTGTGCCGCAACTGGACGGTAGTGCCAGGCTCTTTCGGAGGAGGCACCGACGTTTCCCAGCGTATGAAACCTTTTTTTTCTAGCGCAAGTTTCACCGTCTTCGAGGGTTCAATTCCTCGTCGATAAAGAGGAGTTCTTCCGATTAATTTCCCATCTACAAGGACGTTTGCGCCGTTGGGAACCGACCTGATATTCAGCGACCAGTTCGGTTGGTTTTGCAGAGTAGGTACAGCGTTATTCGAAGCCGTAACAGGTTTCGCCTTTTGATTTTGGGGAGCGATCTCTGCACTGGCGTTCTTGTTCCCTTTGCGTTGAACATCAACTGCGGGGTCATCCGTCGTAGCAGTCTTGGGCTCCAATTTTTTCTTAACCAGATTCGGTTTGGTGATAAGCGGAACGCTCAATGTGTGCGGCTGGTATTCCTGGATTTCGAATGGTTGACGGTAGATTTGAAAACCTGGCGCTTCGATCCGAATCTCATGTGTTCCTCGTGCGATTTTATTGAGGGTAATGGGCGTTTGCGTACCGACCAGTTTTCCATCAACATAGACGCTCACCTCAGACGTTGGAGCAGAATTGATAGTTAGTGAGGCAACTCGTGCTTCATTCCCTGTGCCAAGAATGAGTACAAGAACAACGACGACGATAGCAGCGACGAGACCAGCGACGCCAATGATTAGCTTCGGATCCCTCGTAAAGGACGGCCCGCTTGCAGCTGGCATATTTGGCTGCGAACCTTCGAGAAAATCAGCAGCGATCGGCTCTGACGATGGATCAAGAGCTTCATTTATCGATGAAGCACGCTCCTCTATATGCGGGAACGATCGTTCATTCAGCGTCGGCGCTGGGGCTTCAACGCTGCCCGCCACAATCGCCGGTTGAGACAATGAATCCCACGTATCACCAGACTTTACGTCCATCGCTTTTGAAACCATTGCTGCTAACTGCCCCTCGTCTTGGGGAGGACTGTCGTCTGTTTGATTGTCGGTTAGAGCGCCTACACCTGTGTCAACATTGTTATAATCTGGCGCAAAATCTCCAAGGGTCGGCTCTGACTGCTGTACCTGTGAGGCATCGTCTGAATCCGAAGAGGAACGACTCAACAGTGCTGACAGAGGTCTACTTTTATATTCAGTGATTTGTGATTCGGAACTTGGGCCCTCTGTAGCCTGAATTTTTACCCTCAGCTCGGCCTGGGCAGCCTGAATCTCCGCTGCGAGATCCGGATGTTGGAGTCCGTCATCACCAATTGTTTGATTGCTATCGTCGCATTCGAAAGTGTTTACAGACGCTTCTTCTCTTGCGGAGCTGTCTCTCTTTAGCGAAGAAAAATCAGGGGCCTCTATGGCCGCAGTCGCATCACTATCAAAAATATGGGCCGCGTCTTCCGGATCGAGTCCCGCGAACTCATCTGTCTGAATAGATGCTTCAATTAGATTGTCACTGGAGAGCTCCGGAATATCGTCTGTCTCAGAGGCAGGAGTCGAAGAGTCGCGTTCAGGAACTTGAAGGATTTCTCCCGTTACATGGGAATCAAAATCGTCGTCCTCGCTCTCGCGGAGGTTCCGGATTGCATCCAACTCACGCGGCTCATTAGCAGGCTTACTTTCGGGTCGAGGTGCTTTTATCTTCGAGAATCCCTCCAGCTTGGAATTTTCGAGATTGATCTCTCGTGCATACTGTTTCTGCATGAACTCTCGCAGATGATGGCTGTGAAACAGCTGCTGAGATCTTACAAGATACGTTTGCAGGTCATGGAAGATTTGAGATGCATCCTGATATCTATCCTTTGGCAGCTTCGCCAACATCTTCATCAAAATGTTCTCAAGTTCTTGGTCCAGAATAATATTGTACGCCTTGGGATTTGGCACGCGCGCAGACCGGACGGCTTCCAGCGTAGAGAAATCACTTTCGCCCAGAAATAAGCGCTGACCGGTCAAAAGCTCGTAAAAGATCACACCCAACGCAAAAAGGTCACTGCGGTGGTCTATCTTTTGCCCTTTGACCTGTTCAGGAGACATATACGCGAATTTCCCTTTGAGTACGCCCGCCTGGGTACGCTGAGATTGTGTAACCGCCTTCGCGATGCCAAAGTCACAAAGCTTGACCTCCCCTTCGTATGAGATCAATAGATTCTGAGGCGATACATCTCGGTGGATAATCCTGTACGGCTGGCCGGTGGGAGATTTTTTCCTGTGGGCATAGTCTAAGGCCTCGGCGATTCGAGAAATAATATAGCAAGCCATCGCCTCAGACATCCGACGTTTTTGACGTTTGAGCCGGTCGAGGAGCAGTCTGAGGTCTCGGCCTGTAATGTACTCCATCGCAATGAAGTAGATGTCATCCTCTTTGCCCAACTCGTAGATCTGGACGATATTGTTGTGATTGAGTTGTGAAGCGATCCGAGCCTCGTCAATGAACATCCGAATAAAATCGGAGTCTTCTGCCATCTGTGGTAGTATGCGCTTGATAGCTACGAAGCGTTGAAATCCTTCCACGCCAAAAGCCTTCGCCCGAAAAACCTCAGCCATTCCGCCGACGTTGATTCTCTCAAGGAGCAAGTGCGACCCGAAGGGCACAGGATTGAAAATAGATTTCGACATGTTTCCGGCAGTTACCGCTATAGCCATAGATTAGGATGGTACAAGTTTCAATTCCAGTACTTGACGAGTCGAATCAACATAGTTATATGCGGCGGCGAGGTAAATCACGATGTCATCAATGGCTAAGAAAACTGGAACCAAACGTCTCCGACGCACCCGTAATGCGGGTCGTTCGAGGAAAAAGCAAGTGAATCGAGACGGGACAACCCGTACCGAACTCGAACTCTTTGGAAACGTTCTTCCCAAAAACTAATCAGCAATTACCCGAATATCAAACCTGCCTTTTTGGTCTATTCTAAAAATCGACGCGTAGGTCGGATGAATTCGTCTGTCCTAGCAGTTAATCCAAATAGAAAAAAACAAAAACTTTAGCATACGTACCTCGACGTCAGCGAAACTGCGTCGTAGGTTCGGAGTTAACGGAGAAATTTACCTGTGTCTGAAAACGACCAATACGAAAAAGATAATACGAACCAACAAGGATTCGAAATCCCAATTTTGCCACTGAGAAACTCAGTGTTTTTCCCGGGCAGCATCATGCCTATTTCTGTTGGACGGCCGAAAACACTAGCAATGGTGAAAGCTGTCGAAGAATCAGGAGAACCCATAGGTATTGTGGCCCAGCGAGATGGCTCAGTTGATGACCCTCAAGCGGGTGATTTATTCGAGATGGGGACGACCGGTCGTATCGTCAAAGCATTGAAGGCCGGCGATGAAGGTTTTCATCTTGTACTGCAAGGCCTGAAGCGATTCAGAGTCCTCGAGCTCACCCAGACGACTCCATACCTTCGGGCTCGCGTCGTTGAGGTCAAGGACATCAACGCGGACCCAGTCAAAATCGAAGCACTCATGATGAATGTGAAGAAATTGGCTCGAGAAGTTGTATCGCTCATGCCTGAGATTCCCTCCGGCGCAACGCAATTTGTAGACGGTATTGAAGACCCCGGCCACCTAGCCGATTTAATTGCCGCCAATATGGACGTCGCAGTGGAAGAAAAAATGGAGGTCTTAGACCTCGTAGAAGTGACTGCAAGACTAGGAAACGTGCTCGACCTTCTTCACCGCAAGCTCGAAGTACTGAAGCTGTCGAACAAAATTGACTCTCAGGTGAAGGGAGAAATGAATAAGACCCAGCGTGAGTATTACTTACGTCAACAGCTCAAGGCGATTAAAGAGGAGCTCGGCGAAACAGAAGGGACAGAAAGTGACCTCGACGAACTGGAAGAAAAGCTGCGCGAGGCGAATCTCCCCGCCGATGCTCAAAAAGTATCTCGGAAAGAACTGCGCCGCCTTCGTCAAATGCCTTCAAGCTCATCAGAGTATACGGTTGGCCGCACCTATCTCGAATGGATTGCAGACCTGCCATGGGTCAAGACCTCAAAAGACCGCTTAGACATTCCTAATGTCCGTGAGGTGCTGAATTCCAAACATTACGGTCTTGAGAAGGTGAAAAAACGAATTGTTGAATATATGGCGGTTCGAAAGTTAAAAGACGATATGAAAGGACCCATCCTTTGTATGGTAGGCCCTCCTGGCGTTGGTAAGACATCTCTCGGACAATCTATCGCAGGCAGTATGGGGCGAGAGTTCCAGAGAATTTCTCTCGGCGGTGTTCGGGATGAAGCTGAGATTCGCGGTCATCGACGAACCTATGTCGGTGCATTACCGGGCCGTATTGTTCAGGGCCTTAAAAAAGCCGGCACAGGCAATCCGGTTTTCGTGCTTGATGAGATTGATAAATTGTCTCACGATTTTCGCGGTGACCCTGCGTCTGCATTGCTCGAAGTTCTCGACCCGGAGCAAAACTCAACGTTTTCCGACCACTACCTGGAAGTTCCCTTCGATTTATCGAAGGTCCTCTTCATTGCGACAGCGAATCAGTTGGACCCTATTCCACCGCCGCTGCGAGACAGAATGGAGATCATTGAGATTCCAGGGTACACGCACGAAGAAAAACTCCATATTGCACGAGAACATCTCATTCCGAAGGGCCTCGAAGCTCACGGGATGACAGAGGAACTCATCATTATTTCAGAGGAAGCGATTCAAAAGGTCATCACGGACTATACGCGAGAAGCTGGTGTTCGTAACCTCGAGAGAACTCTGAATAGTGTGATACGTGGTGTTGCTGTTGACGTTGCCGAAGGAAAGACGGAACAGACTACCGTCAACCCGGATGACCTAGAGAAATATCTAGGACCAGAGAAATTCTACAACGAAATGGCTCAACGTACTGAAGTACCAGGTGTAGCAACGGGACTTGCTTGGACTGCTGCCGGCGGAGATATCCTTTTCATCGAAGCGACAAAGATGGGAGGGAAAGGCAATCTGACCCTGACAGGACAACTTGGAAGCGTAATGAAGGAATCTGCTCAAGCGGCCATGTCCTACGTTCGCTCTCGCGGACCCGAGTTTGGCGTGAAAGACCATTTCTGGGAAAAGAATGACCTCCACGTCCACGTGCCTGCCGGAGGCATCCCCAAGGATGGTCCGTCCGCAGGCTCAACTATGATTGTAGCACTGACATCGCTCGTAACCGGAATCAATGTCCGTAGTGACGTAGCTATGACTGGCGAGATCACGCTTCGTGGAAACGTCTTACCTGTTGGCGGCATTAAAGAGAAAGTTCTTGCGGCGCTTCGGGCTGGCGTAAAAGAAGTCATCTTACCTGATCACAACAAAAAAGATCTGGTTGAAGTACCCGACGAGGTAAAAGACCGCCTCAAGTTCCATTTTGTCAGTCGGGTGGACGAGCTTCTCGACGTGGCTTTAGTCAAACCTCCAGAACGATTTCCCGCGGTCAAACCTGCTCCGAAAGACGATTCGTCTGACGAGGTAAAACCGAGCTAGTTCAAACGAGCAGCCTCTTCACTCACCACCCACATTCAATATCCTTGTCCACCGCCTTCCCGGCGGGCCCTACAACTGTGTTTTCAAACGCTCTTAGCTGTGTGACGTTCAGGGTGAACGAATATCATCTTTTGATTCGATCTTGGATGGGTCTTCAGAAGCTGAAGAGGGAGACGGCTCTATGCCGACGGCGAGAGTTAGGAGACTCCGTAAAGATTCATTCTTTGTCGGTTGGAACGCGAGGTAGGCGAATACAAGCTACGAATCTTTCCAATCTCATGAATACGGCGAAGGGCAAAGTTTGCAGCGGCTTGGTTAGCTGGAATGTCTTCACGGTCGGCCGTCTCAAAAATCCGAAGTAGAATCTCATAAATGTTCTCAGCCTGCTTTAGTGCGCGCTCTTGGTTGTATCCTTCGAGTTCATTTGCAACGTTAATCAGTCCACCAGCGTTGATGACATAGTCTGGTGCATAGGTAATGTTTTTCTCCATCAACATACGAGCGTGAATTTTCTCTCGATGTAAAACATTGTTGGATGAGCCAGCGATAATCTCACATTTGAATTGCGGTATGGTTTCGTCGTTGATGACAGCTCCGAGCGCACACGGAGCAAAGATATCTACATCGAGTCCATAAATTGCGTTGGGATCGACGATTTCAATGGTAGAATTGTTCTCTTTGGTAATGCGTAGGTTGTCTTGATTAATATCGCATACCAACACTTGGGCACCAGCCTCGCAAAGATGGTCGACAAGATAACGACCCACTGCCCCTACGCCCTGGACAGCCACCTTTCGCCCCTCTAAGGAATCAGAGCCCCATCGCACTTTCGCACAGGCCTTCATCCCCATGAACACTCCACGCGCGGTCACAGGAGAAGGGTCACCGGAACCCCCGAGCGCACGGCTGATTCCTGTGACGTAAGAGGTTTCTTGGCGAACCCATTCCATGCATTGAACGTCGGTGCCGACATCCTCGGCCGTGATATATCGGCCGCCTAGCCCTTCAATAAAACGTCCGTAGGCACGAAAGAGAGCTTCAGATTTATGTTTTTTGGGATCTCCGATGATGACCGCTTTACCGCCTCCAAGGTTCAGCCCAGCAGCGGCGCTTTTAAACGTCATTCCGCGCGACAGGCGTAACACATCAACAATGGCGTCTTCCTCGCTTTTGAAGGGCCACATCCGTGTTCCTCCGAGTGCCGGACCTAAGGTCGTATCATGAATCGCAATAACCGCTCGGAGTCCTGACACCTCGTCGTTACAAAATACGAGTTGTTCGTGTTTCTTGGATGTGAGTCGATCAAAGATGTCCATAGTATACGGAAGCTATGGTGCCCTCTTTTTGGCGTCAACCTTAAGAGGTCATTCTTCTCAAAAGTCGCAATCTTACTACGGTGTTGCGCAAAAGCCACGGCATGGCGCTTGTCGCCAACGCTGCGCGTCATAGTGATATCAGTGACTTACGTGATGTTCTCATTGATCTTGCCGTTGGCACACTGCCTGCAATTACCAAAGTCAATGAATACGACACAGGTAAATTCCCCCTCCTCTCTACGCAGCTGGTTGAGCAATATCAACGGTGAGATTGCCTCCATTCGGCGACACCGTCTTGCGGCTCCTCGTCCAAAACGTAACCGCGCGAGAGAGCGAGCACGTCGAGAAGCTCGCCAACTCTTCAGGGAGTATGAACTCGACCAGGCTATTCAGTTTAGCCAATAAAATATTTCTCCTGTTAGCTCCTCTATCTTTTTTCTGCGTACTCCATGCGATAACTAATATTACATGGAGTACGGAATTCAACGACGCGGTATTTATCTTCGACCGACTCGCTACAATGACCTCACTTGGTTGTTCGAACTTTTTACTCGAGAAGAAATCTGGTCCATGTTTGGTTTTCGCTCGGAGAGCAGAGCGGAAATGATGCGCTGCTGGCGACAAGGCGACCTCGTCACTGGAATCCTCGTTACCATTAGACCCCATAAACGCATTGGTTTTGTGATCATGTTCCCGCCAGACGAGTCACGAGATTATTGGGAATTCAGTTATGCCATTCCGGAGGTTGAAGATCGCGACGCCTTTGCAGCCCTAAACTCAACAGATGCTATGGCGCATTACATGTTTGAGCATTTGCAGGTAGAAGCAATGGGTTGGCGAGTACGCACGGACAATCGTAAAGCGCATGCAGTTGTGCGGCGACTTGGCTATAAGCCCGGCGAAACCAAAATAGTGGGAACGAAAGAGTATACCTTCTATCGGCTCGACCAGCCCGGATGGGCCAAAAGAAGAGCGAAGCTGGATGCTGGCGAAGCCAAATACCCTTCTGGCATTGGCGGAACATTTCTCACCTTGTCATCTCCTCCTTTTGAACCATCGGAAGTACAAACCAAAACGGTAAAGAAGACCGCGAAGAAGAAGACCGCGAAGAAGAAGACCGCGAAGAAGAAGACCGCGAAGAAGAAGACCGCGAAGAAGAAGACCGCGAAGAAGAAGACCGCGAAGAAGA
>JAYZDF010000034.1:0-59764 GCA_036337945.1 Myxococcota bacterium | reverse complement strand
AATTGCGGTAACGGCGTTGTTGATGCCGGTGAACAGTGTGACGACGGTAATAATCTAAACGGTGACGGCTGCAATCTAGATTGTGAGAACGAAGTATGTGGTGACGGATTTGTTGATGCGTCGACTGTTGCAGCGGGTCAGGGTGAAACCTGCGATGATGGAAATACTCTAAACAACGATGGATGTAGCTCGACATGTCGAATCGAAGTTTGCGGCGATGGAGTCGTCAATTTATCGCTGGTTGGTACGTCAACTGTACGAGTTCTCGAGACTTGTGATGATGCAAACAACGTACTTGGTGACGGCTGCCGACCTGACTGTACAATCGAAATTTGCGGCGATGGAGTCATCGACATCCTATTGCCTCCAAGACAGTCTGAGCAGTGCGATGATGGCAACACGATCAGTGGTGACGGCTGCTCGTCAACGTGCGTCACTGAGATTCCTCCCGATTGTGGCAACGGCGTCATTGATACTTCGTCCGTGACTGGCTTGCCTGAAGCATGTGATGATGGAAACTTGGCAGTGGGTGATGGTTGTCGCCCGAACTGTACCTTAGAACTTTGCGGCGACGGTATTATCGATACATCTACGATACCGGGGCAGACTGAGGAATGCGACGACGGCAATACTTTCAATGGTGATGGTTGCTCTAATACTTGCCGCGATGAAGTTGCTGCTTGCGGTAACGGCGTTCAAGACAGCTGGGAAGGTTGTGACGACGGAAACACCGTTGGTGGTGACGGTTGTCGCGCGAACTGTACAATCGAAATTTGTGGCGACGGAATCCAAGACCCCAACGAGACCTGTGACGATGGAAACCGAGATCCAGGCGATGGCTGCCGACCTGACTGCACGATAGAAGGTTGTGGTGATGGTTTCGTTGATACCAGCACGGTACCGGGCGAAAGCGAGCAATGCGATGATGGCAATACCGTTGGTGGCGATGGTTGTCGTGCCGACTGCACGATCGAAATTTGCGGTGATGGAATCAACGACCCACAAGAGCAATGCGACGATGGGAACATTTCTGACCTTGATGGTTGCGATGGAAGCTGCATCACAGAGATCTGCGGCGATGGCACTCTCAATCTATCGCAAGTAGGAACGTCGACGAACTTCGTACAAGAAGAATGCGATGACGGCAATACAAACAGTGGTGACGGTTGTCGTGACACCTGTACCTTTGAAATCTGTGGCGATGGCATCGTCGATACTTCAACAATTCCCGGTGAGAGCGAGACCTGTGATGACGGTAATACAATCTCCGGAGATGGATGTTCTGCCAACTGTCTCATCGAAGGTTGTGGTAATGGCATCGTTGAAGCGGGTGAAGTCTGTGACGACGGAAATGTGATTGCAGGTGATGGTTGTCGGGCAAACTGCACGTCCGAGATATGTGGCGATGGCATCGTCGATACTTCAACAACACCAGGGCAAGAGGAAACCTGCGACGACGGAAACACCGTTGGTGGTGACGGTTGCCGCTCCAATTGCACAATCGAAGCGTGTGGCGATGGAATTATCGACCCCACTGAGTCTTGCGACGACGGCAATACGACCAACGGTGATGGCTGTCGCTCTAATTGTTCTTTCGAGGTTTGTGGCGACGGTATTGTTGACACCTCCACAATCCCTGGTCTTTCCGAAACATGTGATGATGGCAATACCATCTCCGGCGATGGTTGTTCAGCGACCTGTCAAGACGAGGCCTTGCTCTGCGGTAACGGTGTTTTAGATGTCGGCGAAGAATGCGACGACGGTAACACGCTACCGGGAGATGGTTGTCGCGCGAATTGTACGGACGAGCTTTGTGGTGACAACATCATAGATGCGCCATTCGAGCAGTGCGATGACGGCAATACGATTTCTGGAGATGGTTGTCGCGACGATTGTACGAACGAAGTTTGCGGCGACGGAATCGTCGATACCTCTACGATTCCTGGCCAAAGCGAACAATGCGACGATGGTAACACTATCGCGGGTGATGGTTGCCGCGGAGATTGCACGATTGAGCGCTGCGGTGACAGTATTGTGGACCCAGGCGAAGATTGCGATGACGGTAATACGCTTGGTCAAGATGGATGTTCAGCAACCTGCCAGTTCGAGGGATGCGGTGACGGCATATTTGATCCAGGCGATGAAGATTGCGATGACGGAAACCGAGTAGGTGGAGATGGCTGCCGCGCCGACTGCACAATTGAGGAGTGCGGCGACGGTATTGTCGATACCTCCACAATCCCAGGACAGGGCGAGCAATGCGATGACGGCAATAATAATGATGGTGACGGTTGCTCCTCAATTTGTCGATTAGAAGGTTGCGGTAATGGCGTACTGGACCCGAACGAAGGCTGCGACGACGGAAACCAAGTCAGTGGTGATGGTTGTCGTGCGGACTGCACTGTAGAAATTTGCGGCGATAATATTATTGACCCGGGCGAGGCCTGTGATGATGGCAATACGCTGCCAGGTGATGGCTGTCGTGCAGATTGCACGGTCGAAGCCTGCGGTGATGGCATTATCGACTTCAACGAATTCTGCGATGACGGAAACACGGTAAGTGGTGACGGTTGTCGTTCTGACTGTCTTGAGCCACAGTGCGGTGACGGCATTGTCGATACCTCGACGATTCCGGGCGAAAATGAATTCTGCGACGACGGAAATAACGCCGATGGTGACGGTTGCCGCTCAGATTGCACAATTGAAACCTGCGGCGATAACATTCGTGATCCACAAGAAGGTTGCGACGACGGCAATAATCAAAGTGGCGACGGCTGTCGCGGAAACTGTACCGCAGAGCTTTGCGGTGACGGCATCCTCGATATTCCGGCAGAAAGCTGTGACGACGGCAACACGACAAATGGAGACGGTTGCAGTCAGAATTGTACGTCGGAACTCTGTGGTAACGGAACGTTAGAACTTGGTGAGCAGTGTGATGATGGCAACACCGTGAGTAATGACGGTTGCCGTTCGAACTGCACCTTCGAAGTTTGTGGCGACGGTATCGTTGATATCACTGAAGTTTGCGACGACGGAAACATCACAAACGGAGATGGTTGTCGCGACAATTGCACGATTGAGATTTGCGGTGACGGAACAGTGGATCCACAAGAACGTTGCGATGATGGCAATAACCTCAACGGCGATGGATGCAGCGAGATTTGTACTCTAGAGAACTGCGGCGACGGTATCCTCGATTCAAATGAGGACTGTGATGATGGCAATAACCTACAGGGTGACGGTTGTGACCCTGGTTGTGCATTTGAAGTCTGCGGTGACGGCATTGTTAGTGCTTCGACCGTAACGCCAGGTCTCGGCGAGCAATGTGATGACGGGAATACAGGCATCGGCGATGGATGTCGCGCGGACTGCACCCTTGAAGTCTGTGGTGACGGAATCATCGACACCTCAACAACGCCTGGACAATCAGAGACTTGCGATGACGGTAACCTTACACTTGGCGATGGCTGCCGTTCAAACTGCACCATTGAAGTTTGCGGCGATGGAGTCATCGATACCTCTACAACGACAGGACTTGGCGAGGCGTGTGATGACGGTAACTTGAGCGTAGGTGACGGTTGTCGCGCGGATTGCACCATAGAAGTCTGCGGCGACGGAATTGAAGACCCACAAGAAGGTTGCGATGATGGCAACACGGTCAGCGGTGACGGTTGTCGCGCGGATTGTACTATCGAAGTTTGCGGTGACGGAATTGTTGACCCGAACGAAGAGTGCGATGATGGTAACTCAACGCTTGGCGACGGTTGCCGAAACGATTGTACTCTTGAGGTTTGCGGCGACGCGATTACAGATACCTCAACTATTCCGGGTAGAAATGAGCAGTGTGACGACGGGAATACTCTGGTCGGTGATGGCTGCGATGCCACTTGTCAGGATGAGATTTGTGGCGATGGCTTTGTTGATGCTTCTACTGTAACGCCTGGCGCTGGCGAGCAATGTGACGATGGTAATACTGCAAACGGTGATGGCTGTCGCTCAAACTGTTCACTAGAAATCTGTGGTGACGGCATCGTAGACACTCTCAATCCTCCACTTGTGAGTGAAAGCTGCGATGACGGAAATACAGTAGGTGGTGATGGTTGTCGCGCAGATTGTACCCAAGAGATTTGCGGAGATAGCATTGTTGATCCTCAAGAGAGCTGCGACGACGGAAATCGCCTGAACGGTGATGGTTGTCGTTCTGATTGCACCTCCGAGATTTGTGGTGATGGAATTCGAGACCCGACTGAGATCTGTGATGACGGGAATACGGTAAGCGGCGATGGTTGTCGTGCGAACTGTACTCAAGAGACCTGTGGTGACGGCATCGTCGACACGTCCACAAATCCTCAATTCAACGAGTTTTGCGATGATGGAAACCGCTTGAACGGTGATGGTTGCCGTTCTGATTGTACGTTCGAACGTTGCGGTGATGGCATTCAGGATCCAACAGAATTCTGTGACGACGGAAACCTCCAAAACGGTGACGGCTGTCGTAATGACTGTACGATAGAGTTCTGTGGTGACGGTACGATCGATACCTCAACACTCACAGGTCTCGGGGAAGCTTGCGACGATGGAAATATCCTTCCAGGTGATGGATGTCGCGGTAACTGCACAATCGAAATCTGCGGCGATGGTATTGTCGACACCTCGACGACACCGGGTGAGGAAGAAACCTGCGATGATGGAAACACGATTAGCGGCGATGGTTGCCGTGGAGACTGTACTCGTGAAATTTGCGGTGATGGTGTTCTAGATGCTCCTCTAGAGAGTTGTGATGACGGCAATAACGTCAATGGTGACGGCTGTGATGAGCTTTGTGCGCTAGAAACCTGCGGCGACGGCATTCTCAACACCGGCGAGGATTGCGACGACGGCAACAACACAGATGGTGATGGTTGCCGTGGAAATTGCACTTTTGAACGCTGTGGTGACGGTATCGTTGATACCTCATCGGTCACAGGTCAGGGTGAAACCTGCGATGACGGTAACAACGTCAACGGTGATGGCTGCCGCGCTACGTGTACTGTAGAAATTTGCGGTGATGGTATCCCAGACCCACAAGAGCAGTGTGACGACAGTAATACTGTCAGTGGTGACGGTTGTCGTGGCGACTGCACCACGGAGCAATGCGGTGATGGCATCGTTGATACTTCAACGACGAATGCAAATATCAATGAGCTCTGTGACGACGGCAACAACATCAACGGAGACGGATGCCGAGCAAACTGCACGATTGAACGTTGTGGTGATGGATTCGTTGACCCGCAGGAGGGTTGCGATGATGGCAATAACTACTCGGGTGATGGATGCAATAATGTTTGTGTCACGGAAGTCTGTGGAGATGGCCAAGTTGACTCGTCTACCATTACAAGCGGCGGGGGCGAGCAGTGTGACGACGGAAACACCATTAGTGGTGATGGTTGCCGCGCGAACTGTACGCTCGAAGCATGTGGTGACGGAATTGGTGACGCGAACGAAGAATGCGATGACGGCAACACTACGAGTGGTGATGGTTGTCGCGCGAACTGTACGCTCGAAGTTTGTGGTGATGGAATCGTCGACCAAGGTGAAGCTTGCGATGACGGCAACACCAACATCGGTGACGGTTGTCGCGCAGATTGCTCGCTAGAGATTTGCGGTGATGGAATCGTTGATACCTCGACCAGTGGTGATGAGGCCTGCGATGACGGAAATCAAAATGCTGGTGACGGTTGTCGCGCTGATTGTACCCAAGAAATTTGTGGTGATGGCATCCTTGATCCGACAGAGGGCTGTGATGACGGCAATAACTCTGATGGTGATGGCTGTAATTCGAGCTGCGTACTTGAAAGTTGTGGCAACGGTATTGTCGACCAGGGTGAGCAATGCGACGACGGCAATCAAGCAGTGGGTGACGGTTGTCGTCCAAACTGTACGACTGAGATTTGTGGCGATGCGATAACCGATTCGCCGAATGCATCGAACGTCTACGAAGAATGTGACGACGGCAACAACGTGTTAGGTGACGGCTGTCGAAATGATTGTACGCTCGAGATTTGCGGTGATGGATTCGTCGATCCGCAAGAGCAATGTGACGACGGAAATCAAATTACCGGCGATGGTTGTCGAAATGATTGTACGACAGAGACCTGCGGTGATGGTGTACTCGACGCGCCTGGCGAGCAATGTGATGATGGCAACAACGTCAATGGAGATGGATGTCGTGATGACTGTACGACGGAAGTTTGCGGTGATGGAATTGTTGATGCCGCAGAATCCTGTGATGACGGAAATCAAGCAGTGGGTGACGGCTGCCGACCCGATTGCACGATCGAGGAATGTGGTGATGGAACGGTTGACGCGAACGAAGAATGTGATGATGGCAACGCGACATTCGGTGATGGATGTCGTCCGAACTGCACAATCGAGCGTTGCGGTGACGGTGTTCGCGACCAAAACGAGCTTTGCGATGATGGCAACACCATCGGCGGTGATGGATGTCGAGCAGACTGTACTCGTGAAATTTGCGGTGATTTGGTGGTAGACACCCCAGCAGAGTCTTGCGACGACGGCAATAATCGCTCCGGTGATGGTTGCCGCGCAAACTGCACCTTGGAAGTCTGCGGTGACGCGATTGTTGATACGTCCACCATCCCAGGACTTGGGGAACAATGTGACGACGGTAATCAGACCTTGGGCGATGGTTGTCGACCGGATTGTAGTCGCGAGGTTTGCGGCGATAATATCGTTGATCCAAACGAGGCCTGTGATGATGGCAATTCTTCGAGCGGCGATGGCTGCCGAAGCAATTGCACGATCGAGGCTTGTGGTGATGGAATCATCGATGCGCCGAATGAACAGTGCGACGACGGCAATATGGTCAATGATGACGTTTGTACCAATGATTGCCGATTGGCAATTTGTGGGGACGGCATCGTTCAGCCTCTTCTCAACGAAGAGTGTGACCCACCAGATGGAACGACCTGCGGCGAAGATTGTCGTCGCTTGAATCCAGAGTGTGGCGATGGTGTCGTTGACCCAGGCGAGGCTTGCGACGATGGGAATACCGAAAACGGTGACGGCTGCCGAGCGAACTGTACAGAAGAGCTTTGCGGCGACGGCATTGTTGACCCGCAAGAGCAGTGCGATCCACCGGATGGCACGACCTGTGATGCGATGTGCATGAGCATTTCTCGGTGCGGCGATGGAATTGTACAAGCCGGTGAGCAGTGTGACGATGGAAACGTTCTCGATGGTGATGGCTGTCGGGGAGACTGCAGTATCGAAACTTGCGGCGACGGCCGCGTAGACATGGGCGAAGCCTGTGACGATGGCAATACCGCGAATGGTGACGGTTGTAGTGCAATGTGTGCAATCGAATCCTGCCCGGACGGTCAAACGCGTAATCAACAAGGTCAGTGCGTCGAATTCGTTGACCCGAGCAATCCAAACGATATCGAGGATTGTGGGTGTACCGCGGTTCCAGCTCAGAGCTCTGAAACGGGTACCAATTCTATGGGACTCGGATTACTGCTGCTCGCTGCGTTATTCCTCCGTCGTCGTCGTCGGTAGCGTTCCGTTTGACGGTTTTTATGGGCGGCTGAACTCTCAGCCGCCTGACCATCCGTCTAGCCGATTGGTTAGCCTTCAAATTCTCCGTAAAAATGGTACATTTCTCCATTTTCAGTTCTATCTGTGTTAAGAGAGCTGACGATGAACAATATCAAGACAGTAATCGGAGTCCTACTTGCGCTCCTTTATATTCCGCTACTCGTTAACACCTGGAGTGGCCTCATGAGTAGCCGTCAGGTGAATAGCTTGAGAGATTTGCACTTCGCAGAGGGAAAGAAGGCAGAGATTGATAACAATTACACCAAGGCATTGATAGCTTATCAAAGGGCCCAAGGCTTTGCGCCTGGCGATGTTGCACTGGCGCTTGATGTTATGCGAACGCGAGCGATGATTCTCGCAGACGACCCAGCGAGTGTTCGTGCTGATGCGGCCATGTCGATCAACTACGAACTGAACTTACTGCTCAAAAAAGACGCCGCAAACGCAGCGACGTATCACACCGGACTTGGTCACATTAACTTGGCTGCCAATGACCGCGCCAAAGCCAAAGAGCATTACGAAAAAGCATTGACCCTCGACGGCGACAACTTCTTCGCGAACTCAGCGATGGGTCAGTTTCAGCTCGGTGAAAAAGAGGGCAAGGCGGTTGCTAAAGTCCATTTTGAGCGAGTTCTCGAACAAAAAGCAGACCACGTAGGCGCGTTGCTCGGGCTGGCGCGAATTGCTATGTCCGAAAAGGGATACGATGACGCTGTCGCGAAACTCGATGTGGCGCTAAAGAAAAACGAATATAAAGCTGCTCGCATGATGCGCGCTCAAGCAAACGCTCTCAACAAAAAGTATGACGAAGCCATAGAGGACTACAAGACGGTTTTGATGCGTGAGCCTCGCGACCCAATCGCTCTCGTCAATCTCGGAGAGACGCTGATGAGTGCGAAGAAACCAAAAGAGGCTGAACCTGTGCTAAGAGCGGCCGCGCAACTGCGTGGTGATACTCAAACTGTTCAAGCGCTTGGTTTCGCATTGCAGCAACAGGATAAGTCACAGGAAGCCCTGGGTATGTTCATGGAAGTTCTGAAGGCCAACCCCAACGACATCATGGCGATCTTTGGCGCAGCGTCGGCTTTTGATAATCTTGGAAAGTCAAAAGAAGCTTCGACCCTATACGCTCGTTTGTTATCCGTGAAAGCACCTGAAGGGAAACAGCTCGACCCCACAATGCAGGGAATACAGAAGACAGCGAAAGAACGAATGGAAGTTCTCTCGAAGTCTAAGAGACGCAAGAAATAGTCTGATTTACCCTAGTGAAACAGTCCGTGGATCTAGGGTTTATACCCTCTATAAAGGCAAATGCGACCCGCCTAAACTCGCCAGTTCGAGAGTCTGAGCTGGTATTTGTCAGTCTCGACCCCGACAAATGACCGACCGTGTTTCCCCAAAACTTTTTTGGTCGTGATCCTTATCACAAAGCACTGAAACTGGTAGTATTACTTAGCATTTGTGCATCAATTGTAGGTGCCTGAATTACGAATTGTGTCTGTTTGTCACGCGGGTCACGTCTGCGTAGACCAACTGCCGATCCATTCGTACGGGCAGCTGCATAAGGACGGGCAATCGGTGACTATGAAATCGGCATTAGAAAATAGAAACCTTAGCTTGGCCCTTGCATCTCTGTTGGCCGCCTGTACGGCTGCCCCGGAGGCGACGCAGGAGCCAGTAGCTGAGATTCAATCAAGCGAGCAAGGACTGACTCATCATGTGTCTTCGCCGCAAAACTCTCGTGGTGTCACCACATTTGCTGGAAGCATTGCCACCGCGCGTGACAGCAACTACCGTGTTCGTTTTGTCGTTGGCCCCGAAATGCCGATCGGTGTCGCCGAAAACTCTACGCACAAACTTCTTTTAGGACCCATGTCACCGATGGGAACGATCGAAGCGACTGTCACTCCCTTTCCTCAACCTGAACGCGCCGATTACAACTTTGCTCACCAAGCAGATGCGAACTGGTCCCTCAAATTGTTTCGTAAGACCGGAGACGTTTGCACCTACGGAATTTACGAACGATTGGAAACAGGTCGTGCCACGCTCACAGGAACCTGGGCTGGTCTAGCGCCTGGCGGTACGTACTGCTGGCGAGTCACGGCAACCACGTATGCGGGGATGGTCGTTCGCACTGGAGAATTTTCGCTTCAAGAGCTTCCCGTTTTCGTCGCTACGCCAAGTGGGAGCGAAGGCGTAGCACCTCACCAACTCAAGACGGAGGTTCGAGGTCAAATTTCCGCGCCGCTTGAAGACGGCATTATTGAATACTCCGAAGGTGACTGCGGCGATAAGATTACGGGTCTTAACTTCGTAGAAACCACCGGTGGGGGCATCGGAACCTCGGTTATTGATCTTCCCGGCGAACTTCCAGTAGACAATCAATGGACTTGGGAAGGTTGGCTGCAGCTCAATAGTAATTCTCAAACCAGAACCATCTTTGGTGCGCGCGGTGGCAAAACAAAACTCCACCTGGTCAACAATGTTCCCACGCTTGATCTCACTCTGACAGGCGCGTCGAATCTCCTTCAAAGCACAGACAACCTGGCAGTGAGCCCTTGGGCCGATAGCGCCATGGGAAGCATCAACGTTCCTTTCACTGTCACTCAAGACTACATGGGTTCGATGGCCCCGGATGGCACGTTTACGGCAACGAGATTCCAGCGCAATCAAGGCGCTCAACCTAATGACCAGGCTTGGGGTCAGCAAATTACGGTCACTAGCGGAAAGCAATACACGCTCAAAGTTTGGTTGCGCTCAACCACCGGCGAACCGCAAACCGCTGGCCTCCATGTGTACGCCGGAGGTGGTGTAAATGTTGGCCCCGTCTTCACGGTCGATGGCACTTGGCGCGAATACACGGCCGTCTTTAATCCGACGACCAGCGGGACTTTGACGACAGAAATCCTCGTGCATAAACCGAGCTCAAATCTGACCAGTCCGACGACCAATCAAGGCTTTGCTCCAACCATCGATGTACTTGCATGGAACCCTCGTGTGGAAGAAGGACCAGAAACCGCCATCACTCTTTCTAGTTCTCAAGGTCTGAACGCCAACGAGTGGGCACATGTAGCGGCAACTTACGACGGGCAAACGGCTCGCTTATTCGTCAATGGAGCGGTTCGTGCGGCTCAAGCGCGCGAGGGGCGTCTTGCAGAAGGACCACTTGGCGCCGCTGTGGGTAACCAATGGCGAGTCAACGGCTCAGTTCCCGGCTCACGCCCCCGAGACGGATTTACCGGCAAACTGGCCTCGATGGCAATGTACGATCGAGGTTTGACGGCCTCGGAAATTGCGGCAAGGCATCAACGTGGCCCTGGTTCGAAACTAGACGGGGAGGTGGCTTGGTGGCCACTTGATCAAGCCGCTGGTTCTTCAGCTCCAGATATTAGTGGCTCTGGGCTCAATGCGACCTTGGTTAATATGAATAACTCGGACTGGGTCGATGACGGTGACCGCCGGGTCCTTGATTTTGACGGGACTGATGATCACCTCACCTTGGGAGCGGCAGCAAGTCTTGCCGACATCCATGGAAAAGATCGCTTCGTCATGAATGTTCAATTCATGCCGCGTGAGGTTTCTCGACAGCAAGCCATCTACTCGGCGGGCACGAGTAATATCCGAATTGACGGTGGAAATATTGTAGCGCAAATTCGCGACGCAGGCGGTAATGCAATCTCGCACCGCGGCACTCAAACCTTGGTACCTAACCAATGGTACGACTTTAAGTTTATCTTTCACCAAAACCAAGTGCGTTGGTACATCAACGGCATCCTCGATTATTCGGCGACCCATCAAGGTCCTTATCCAGCGTCTTCGAATGCGGTCAATGTTCCTCGCTTAGGAGTCAATGCATTCAACGCCGGGACCGGCGTTGCGACTCAGGCATTTGATGGTCGAATAGATAACGCTCGCATTATTGGCGCTGTTGGCGCCTGGAGAATCGACGAGGCGAGAGTTAACCGTCCAAGCTCTAATGTAGCAGCACGATGGGGGCGAGTAGACTCTGTTTATGACTCAACCGGACTGAGATACAGCGGTATGCTTGGGAACCCCGGAACTCGCTTTTCAGATTTCCAAACAATCGCAGACGTGGGGCCATGGAATCTCTTGAGAGATACGGAAACGATGTCTAACCGATGGTCATCCTCAGCGCTGGTTGCCGGAGCGACAGACTTCACGGTGACTCCGAATTACTCACAAGCTACAGCTCCTGATGGGACGAACACTGCGATACGAATTCAGCGGACGAGAGCCAACGCAACGGATGAGTCAGTGCTTTTTCAAAATGTGTGTCCTCGTGAGGGATGCGGTAATCTTTACCGGTTCAAGCCCGTCAACGGAAACAATCATATTATCTCGTTTTGGATGAAAAGTACGTCCAACATTACCCAAACGATTCCGTACCGATTTGCTCGAGCCGATAACACGACGAATCCAGCACGTAACCTGGATGGAACGATCACTGTCACAGGCAGTTGGCAAGAATTCTCCATCGTCATACCTCGCGTATCTAGACAGACTCGCGTGGGTGTATCTTTGATTAGACATCTTTCAAGTCTCCCTGCGACGGTGGATGTCATGATTTGGGGCTTGCAGATGAAATCCGGAGACACACTCACGACGCCTCAGCTCACGGATGTAAACCGTAATACCTTCCACCCATCGACTCGACTAGAAAATCTCACTGGCGGACCGAACTTTTGTTTCCAAATGACGGCTAAAACGCCGCTTGGAACGATCACTTCTTATCCGCTTGGACGTTTTTCTCTTCCAAGGGATTCAACGCCTCCAGTGATCACCGTCGACCCAGTGACCGTCATTGCAGAGTGTGATCGGCCCAATGCTGCGCTCTTGACGGTGTCGGCACCAGCTGTGACAGACAACGTGGACGAAGCCGCTGCGATTCTTGTTCAACCTTATCTAAACGGTCAGGCCGGTCCACTTGTAAACTTCCCATACAATTTCTCACTTGGGTCTTCGGTCTTGCATTGGAAAGCACAGGACACGAGCGGCAACGTTGGCTGGTCAAATCCGAATCAGACGATTCGTATTCGTGATACGCAAGACCCGATTGTCACTGGCGGAGCGCCGCTTGTTCTTGAGGCGACGGATCCAAGTGGTACCGTGACGACTCCAACCCCGAGTTCGGCGACAGATGTATGTGATGCCTCGCTGTCGATAACGGTTACTCCGACGACCGCTTTCCCACTTGGTGACACGCAGGTCACATTTGTTGCGACCGACGATTCGGGCAACCAGGGAACCGATGTCAGGATTGTTCGTATTGTTGATACAACAGCGCCCGTTTTCGATCCTCCGCTGCAGAATCTATCCATCTCTCGAGATGCGTCTGTTTGCTTTCAACCAGTTCTGCCTTCTCCAGCCGTACGTGACAATGGCTATCAAAGCTCTAGCTTGACCGTAACGAATAGCCGGACAAGTGGTCCTGGACTTCAAAACAATTGCTGGGAGCCAGGTACCCACCGAGTGGAATGGACCATTTCAGACCCCGCGGGTAACTCACGAACCGGTATTCAGCTCATCGAAGTTGTGGGTGGTACGCTCAACATTGACAATCCTCACCTTGAAATTACCGGTGTAAGCAACCCTCAGGCGGGTCGCTTTTACAATCGAGAAGTTCATTATGTCTTCGGCATCAGTAACGGTACAGCACCGTACCAAGTCTCTGTTGTTCCGGCTCCTGATCAAATGATCGCCAACAGCGCGGGCACCGAGTTCCGAGCGATTTATCGAGCGGAAGGCGCATACCCAGATATTCTCGTTGTTGCTCGAGACGATGGTGGTTCGGGCACAAACTTTGGCTCTTTCGATCTTGGCGGTTTTGGAATTGACACCACGGCGCCAACCATAAGCCCTAATCTTTTCGACCAGACAGGCGTTTCGGTTGCTGACTCCGATTCTTACCCTCCGTTCTTTCGAGGAGAGACGCGCTCACTCGAAAATATCTGGGCGATTGATGCTGATTGGGATCTTGCGAACCTCGGGAATAAGCTCCTATTTACCGGTGACAACGTCGTGACCCTCGCACCGACCAGTAGTCCTCTTATTCCGGCGTCAGCCCAGGCTGCGTCGTTAGAAACCTGGGTGAAAGTTGAAGCGCTTGGCAATTATACAATCATGCAGGTGCCTATTTCGGGACCAACCGCGAATGCGCATTCCGCGTTGGAATTGCGCATTACTTCCGCGGGCCGCGTTTAATTCGAAGTCGACGGAGGCGTAAAGACACTCACAAGCGCCGGAACTATTTCTCAGCGCAAATGGCACCATATTGCTGCGAGTTACACCTTTGATGGCGGTTCGCTGAAATTGTTTGTCGACGGTGAGCCGTCCGCATTCCGGCCTGCGACCCCATCTGGCTCTGGTGTAACATTAGGTGGCCGCCCCTACGCGCTTATCGTCGGTGGTCGCATCAATGAATCAGATGCTTTGGCGACGTCGTTTGACGGTGAAATTGCTGAGATACATATCTCTGCAGATGCCATCACTGAAGCCGAAGTAAAAAGCCGTTACCGAGGCGGTGTGGGGCGACCTGTTCAAGCTGACGCAGACTCTGTAGTCCTGTACTCATTCGCTGGAGCGACGCAGTCTGTTGTAGATGCATCTTCTCGCGGCAACACTGGCAATCTAGGTCTCTCAACAACGGTCGAATCGGAGGACCCAACTCGAGGACTCATTCAATACCCAGCCGCACCGGCATCGAGCGGCATGGAACGGATCCAGGTTGTTTTGGAGCGCTTTGATAACGTGGCGGCGGACTCATTTACTCTGATTGATGCATCCGAACAACTCACCGGTACACCGCTACAAATTGGTTCCCGACTCATTGGTGCGATTCCATGTAACGCTCGCTCTAGTGGTGCCTGTAATTGGGGCGATTCATCGCTTCGGGCAAGTTTGATTCGAATTTGGAGCGGCATTCCACTCGGAAGTTATAGAATCTCAGTCGTTGCTACCGATGCTGCAGGGAACTCAACAACTCAGCGAACTTATCTTCGTACGTCGAACTATCAGGCGGCTTTGGTGAAGACCATTTCGGCAGTCACTAACCTCATCAATGACCCTAATTACGCAGGTATCAGTGAGCTTGAAGATGCGCTTCTTTCTTTCCAAGTAGCATTGTCTTACTGGAGCATGTCCTCTCAATATGCTGACGGTTCATATCTCCGTGCCGATCAAGGCGTTCAGTATCTCATCGAAGCCGAAAATAATGGTGTCGACATTTCACGGATTCCAAATGATCTCGCTCGCGCGCTTTATGCTGAAGTCAATTGGCATGTTGAAGGGGTGGCGAACGGAGCTCATGCAGACGATATCGCAATGGTGACGAACGCTGGTGCTTATCTCGAAACAGCACGTTTCGAAGGCTTCAGGAATCGTTCTGGATACCAAATTGCGGCTTCAAGAACGGCTTACGACAGTGTGGCGCTCTTGTACCCAGCGTATCGAACCATGCGAACGACATTGCGAACTGTTCGTGAGCGTTGGGCGTCAGGTATTCAACAATTTAGCCAAGGTGTTTCTACAGAGGATCAGCTGCGAATCGATCAGATACGTACTATCCAGATTCGTACACTGATGGAATCAAGCCGTGATGTTCTCGAAAACGTCATGTTCCCGCAGGTGACTGCGGCGCTATCGAATCCTTACACCACTGAGCGTAGAACTTTGGATGAGATCTTAGATGTTTTGGACAAAACGTCTTCGACGGACGTGGATGAGCTTGGTGACCTGATGGCGATTACTACACCAGGGTTGGCTGATGCTTGCTTAGATAGGCTGGCGATTCTTGACCTTGACGACGAAATCTTTACGAGATGTTATTTGCGACTCAACGACCTAGCCAGGTTCCTTGACTCTGTTTCGGAGCCTCTAGTCCACACGTACCTTTGGCGGGCAGGTTTAGGGGTAGTACTATTCAATATGCTCGAATTGTCGCTCAATGTATCGCCGACCGGTCTGCCTTGGGTAACCGCCAATGTGTCTTATCCAGCGGACCTCAAACTCGTACTTCCTGATCAGCAGGCGGCAAGCGTGCCTGGAGCCTTGTCTGTATCCAGCGTTGATCTGCCTGACAATTTGCTCCAGACTGCATATGCAAGATATTCCGAGGCGAAAAACTACTTGGATGCTGGTCAAGTCAACTCTGCTTGGGCGATATTTGTTGATGAGCGCTGTTTGCTCCTTCGAACTTATAACCGCTATTACTCCACATTACGCTCTCTTCCTTCCGCTGCTGACCCGAAAGAAGTGCCGATTGATCCTGCAACCGTTGGTTGTGGAAACTAATCGCTGCAGCCCCTTCGCATTCAATCCTGACCGAGGTATTCTCCACGCAAGTACCGTGGTTATGGCAGCGGGTTTCCGGCTTCTAACTCCGGTAGAGGTACTGGCGAAAGTATGAGTATGATCCGAAAGACTTCATGGATATCGTGGCTATATATGGTCACCCTCGCTGGCACGGGATGTAGTCTCCAAGAGATCAACTACGCCGTCTTGAGAGTAGACATTGCAGGAGAAGGACAGGGCAGTGTCCTTGAGTCAAAGTTCGGAGGTATTAATTGCGCGCCAGACTGTGAGCAAGCCTACGGAATAGGTGCAACGATTGAGTTAACTCCGGATTCTTTGAGAGGATCTACATTTCAAGGTTGGTCTGGTGACTGTACAGGTCAAGATGTCTGTCAATTGACGATGGACGGCCCAAAGAATGTGACTGCGACTTTTGGTGTTCCTTCTCATCGCCTGACTGTGTATCCCGATGGAACTGGAACCGGAACGGTTACCTCTAATCCACCTGGAATCATCTGTGGATATGATTGTATTGAAGACTATCCATCGGGCAGATTTGTTTCTCTGACGGCGACCTCAACCGATGACTCAAAATTTCTTGGATGGGGTGGAGCATGTGAAGGGCAAGTTGATTGTCGGGTTCAGATGGACGGTGCTCGAACCGTGACAGCAAAATTTGAGCGGATTTTTCACAGACTCTCGGTTGAAGTTGATAATCCGACATTTGGAGTCGTTCGTTCGTTTCCGGTTGGCATTGCATGTGGAGATCAATGTCAATTTGACTACGTGAAGAACACGGTTGTGAAGCTCGACGCGCAGGCGATGGTTCAGTCTAATGAGAAGTTTATTTTCGTGGGCTGGGAAGGCGACTGCTCTGGTACGGGAGACTGTACACTCACGATGACGAGTTCGAAATCTGTCCGAGCTAAATTCGTGAAGAACTTTCGCATCGCTGTGACAAAGTCTGGCGCACGCTCGGGGACGGTCCTTTCGACGCCGCCTGGAATCAGTTGTGGAAGCATTTGCGATTCTGACTTCCCAATTGGCGAAAGAGTCCAACTGACTGCGCTTCCAGATGTTGGTGCTCGATTCGTCCAATGGTCAGGAGACTGCACGGGTAGTGGCGCATGCGAAGTTGTGGTCGACAAAGATATTCAGATTAATGCTGAATTCGACACTCAATACGTCGGGCTCAACGTCATCAAGCAGGGTGTTGGTTCTGGTCAGATAACATCCTCGCCTGCGGGAATTGATTGTGGAACGGATTGTTCGGAAAGGTATCCTCTAAATACAGGCGTCATTCTCACCGCAACTGCTGATACAGATTCGGAGTTTGCGGGCTGGGTGAGTCCAGAATGTAATCATTCTCTATCTACATGTCGTCTGACTTTGACTGCCACCACGACCGTGTATGCGAACTTTGATCGCTTTTACCCTGTTTCCGTGACTCTTGGTGGCCTGGGTCGTGGAACTGTCACATCCGATTTACCAGGGATTGATTGCGGCAATGATTGTGATGAACCACTTTTGTCGGGCACAACGGTTACACTCACTGCGACTCCAGAGCCGGGGCACGAGTTCGTAGGTTGGTCTGGAGACTGCTCCGGTACTGGGTCGTGCCAGATGACAATCGATGGAGCCAAAAATGTTTCAGCGAGTTTCGAGCCCATCTTATATCCCGTAGGTATAGCGCTTTCGGGAGCTGGTTTTGGTTCAATCTCTGGGGCGGGTGGTAGGCTAGACTGCGGCCACTTGGGGTCGACGACAAATTGCATATCCAGCATCGCTGCAGGTACTGAGATTGTTTTCACAGCGAGTGTCGCTGCTGGTTCGACTTTCCGCGCTTGGGAAGGCTCATGCGGCACAGGCTCCACCTGTACCCTCACGATCGATCGACCAATGATTGTTTCTGCAGCTTTTGATCCGTCATTCGTCTTGGTATCGGCTACGGTTGACTCTCTAGGCACGGACTCTTCTGAGGTGGGGCATCGTGCCAACGAAGCTCCGGCACGTAACGTCAGAATTGCTCGAAGCTTTTGGATGAAAGCGACCGAGGTAACGCGCCGAGAATGGCAACGCTTTATGCCGACGGATCCTAGCGCCCATCTAGCCTGTGGGTTGGACTGTCCAGTTAACAATCTTTCCTATGGCCAAGTGGTAGAATATTTGAACCGTCTTTCAGGGAGTGAAGGCCTAGAGCCATGCTATCAGTGGACTGGCTCTCAATGGGATTCGTTGGGCGCTAAATGTGCTGGCTACCGCTTACCGACAGAAGCGGAATGGGAATTGGCGGTTCGTAATGGAACGAATACTGCCGTCTCGAATGGTAACATCACTGCTGGGATAGACGCATGTAGTCCTGACCTAGTTCTGAACGTGTCAGCTTGGCATTGCGGGAATTCATCGCAACTCCAACCTGTCGCCCAGAAATCTCCAAATGCAGCGGGTCTTTTTGACGTGCACGGAAATGTTTGGGAATTGACTCAAGATATGTATCAAGATGACGCGTATAGTCTTACAGCGCCGGATATCATAGACCCCAATGGACCAGGAACATCGACCGACACACCTTCGGTTGTGCGAGGCGGAAGCTTTGCGAGCTTTCCTCGTGATTGCCGTTCCGCCTCCCGAGCCTCATCGTCCAACATTGATGGAACACATATCGGCTTTCGTCCTGTTCGGTCAAATTTCCGCCGAGTTGTCGCTGGAACGTTCGATATGGGCTCAACCGCGGTCGAGATTGGACACTCATTAGCGGAAAGCCCGAGGCGCGCAGTCACTCTGGCGCGTGATCTTTATGTCGGCGCGACAGAAGTCACCCAAGGTCAGTGGATTGCAGTCGTGCCCGGCCAAACCAATCCATCGAGCTTTGTTGGATGTGGTGAGGATTGCCCTGTTGAGCAGGTCAGCTATGATTCTGCAGTTGAATATCTCAATGCGCTATCAACGTATGAGAATCGTTCAACTTGCTATCAAGAGAATAGCGGCGTTTGGGTCGTAAGCGATTTTGGGTGCGAAGGCTATCGACTGCCAACAGAAGCCGAATGGGAGTATGCTGCTAGAGCAGGTACAACAACGTCGCTGTATAATGGTCAGATTTCTAATGGAGCCTGTGCAGACCCGCTTATTGATGAAGTTGCCTGGTATTGTGGCAACGCAACCGGTTCAACTCATCAAGTTGGCGAGAAACTTCCCAATGAGTACGGCCTCTATGATGTTTATGGCAACGTCGCGGAATGGACTCAGGACTACTATAGTTCCTCTTATTACAGTATCGCTCCTCAGCTCTCCCCAACGGGGCCTTTGGTGGCACAAAGTCGAACAATACGTGGCGGTAATTATGACGGATTTGCAACGTTGACTCGTTCGGCAGCACGCGCGGATTACAACCCTTCCCAAAGCTCTCCCACTATTGGCTTTAGGACCGTTCGCAATGCCTGTGGTGCTCAAGCCGTATCTTCGATCAACGGTTCTCCAGATTCTCGCGCTCGACGCAATGAATCGACAGTTTGGACGGGTACTGAGCTCGTAGTTTTTGGCGGAGCCAATATCTCTTCGCTGAGTCCACCGCAGAATATTTCTGGCCACGCCTATCACCCAGGGACTGACACTTGGAGAGACTTACCCGTGTCGAACGGAGTTCGAGACCTAACCGGCGCGTCTACAGTTTGGACGGGTTCTGAAATTCTCACATGGGGTGGAAGAACATCTTCGACTGCATTTGCAAGTTTTGGACGACGGTATGACCCCGTCTCTAATCAATGGTCTTTGATTTCAACGCAAGATCAGCTCTCTGTGAGAATGAATGCGATGACCGCATGGACGGGTTCTCAGTGGATTATTTTTGGCGGTACCGATGGTATGAATACTCTGAGTGACGGTCGGCGTTATCTTCCCAAAGAAGATATGTGGCTACCCCTCGCTGCACCGTCTCTTGTGGCTCGATACGGTGCCGCTACATTTTTCATTGGTGGTCGCATGCTCGTTGCGGCTGGACAGATTCAAACTCAGCTCAGTGCCAACGATTATGCGCTGTACGACCCCGCGACGAATACCTGGTCTTCATCGGGATTTGCGGGAGGTTGTTCTGGTGTGAGTGACGGTATTGCAAACGAACGTTTTGCTCTGGTCCGCAGTGAGACGGGCTGGTGCGCATACGATTCACAAAAAAATCAGTGGCAAGCTGTGCCGGCATTTCCTGATGGTAGACCCCTTCCAGACCGCAATTCTGGTGCGATTGTCGCTCGTGGCGGTCAATTCTTAGTCGCGAGCAACGATCCTTTGACCTCCGCAGGCGTGATCGATGCCTATAATCCAGCGGACAATACCTGGCGCCAAATCACCTCTGGGATCAGCTGGGACATCAGCAATGATATTCAAGCTACGTCCGCAGATTGTGGACTTTTTGTCTGGAGCCGAGGTCAAACCGGAGCACAAGCTTGGAGAATCCAAGAATAACGGTACGATTCATCCGTCGATTGTCCCACCTCTCCCGAATTTCCTGGACAATGTATAGTTAGGTAAGACACTATACTACACGAGCGAAGCAGGGTTGAATTGAGCAATTCATCTCACAGATGAAATATTTCTTTTCAAAACTGCGACTTTGATCCCCCTTGGGATCTAGAGGGAGCGTTGCACGTGTATCGGGAGCGAAAGACATTTGCATATGCGCTTGAACAGCGACTACATCGAGCGCACCACAGCTCGATTCGCGCCGGTTTGTCGAATATCCGAAAAGTACTGCGTCGAGTTGCAAAGAATGAGCTCGTTACGATTGATGAGCAAACCCGAACGGCATTGTCTGCTCGTTTTGATGAGTTGATTAACACTGACTTCGTCAATTTCCGATTGGGCTACTATCCTCGAGCCCTCATTTTTCAAATGCCTTGGGTAGTTGGACCTCGCGTTTTTTCGCGGTTCGCAAAGGAAGTTCTCAATCAAAGGAAGAAAGCATTCCAAGGCAACACAAGCGAATTTGATAGCTGCTACAACCTTGAGAGTTATCCAGAGTACTACCGGCATAATTTCCACTGGCAGACCAACGGCTATCTAAGTGATTCATCTGCTGAGCTATACGCACTCAGCGTTGAATTTCTGTTTATGGGACTTGCTAACGTGATGCGGCGCCAACTCATTCCGGACATTGTACGCCAGGCACGACGGACAGAACGAGAAAACCTTCGAGTGCTAGATGTTGCTTGCGGTACCGGAGAGCTTCTTGACCAAATTCAAACGACGCTCCCCAAAGCTCAGCTTTACGGTGTTGATTTGAGTCCAGCCTATCTCAAATGCGCACGGAACAGGTTTGACTCACTGGAAAATGCTTCTTTCACGGTCGCTAATGCGGAAGAGCTTCCTTACCGTGACCAATATTTTGATGTGGTCACCAATGTCTATTTACTTCATGAGCTTCCAGCTGCTGCACGACAAAAAGCGTTGGGCGAAATGCTAAGAGTATTGAAACCTGGTGGAACGCTTCTCATCCAAGATTCTCTTCAACATGGTGACGCACCCGACCTGAATACTCTGCTTGGTCGGTATGGCGAAGAAGCAAATGAGCCCTATTTTGATTGTTATCTGGCCGACGATGTTGCAAAGGAGCTTCGTCGACAAGGAGCATCTGTTCACAGGATTTTCGACTGTTTTGTAGCGAAAACGATCGTGGCGCAAAAGCCGATTGTTTAGGCTTCGGAACGTTCATCTACGAACTTTTCCAGAGTTTCGGAAAACTTATCAATAATCTTGAGGCGCGCTGTGTGTCGTTTTGTGGCATCAACGATCGCCCACGGACTTGTGTCACTACTCGCTTCTGTAAATTCCAAGAATGATGCCTGAATGTCTTCGAAGTTTGCCAGAGCTCTAAAATCGTCATCATCGACCTTGGTCATGATTTGACGCAGTCCTTCCTCTGCTTCGGGGGTCATCTGACCTGTCTTTTGAAGTTCTGTCCTAATATTTTCCGCGATAAATTGACGTCCTAAACGTTTGCCGAAAGTATCTGCTTGCTTATCCAAACTTGCGAAGAGCTCAATCTTCATGACGAGTATATTGTCGTTTCGGAGCTTCGCTTCAAACTCAGAGAACTCTCGACCCATGATCGCGGTTTGTAGTTTGGATATGTCTCCGTAGACGGAATCACCAGCGGGTCCTCGGTCCCAAAAGACGGCTTGATTTTCCGCGGGTACGCCTCGGTTGAATCTCGAAAGCCAGTGCTGATTACGTTCTTCAGCCGTCGGCGCTTTAAAACTTTCACGGCGACAAGTAAAGCCCGCAGTCTCTAGAGCTTTGATAACAATTGCTCCTGTTGAGGACTTCCCAGCGGCATCAGGCCCAGCAACGTAGACGACCACTCCTTTGGGTGCAATCTCTTGTTCTTTCAGATTTTCGATTCGCGCTGCCAGTCTATTCAATCGAGCATCAAGTTCTTTCGCCTTTGAATCATCCTTTTGTTTTTCGGATTGTGAAAGGCCTTTGTCGAGAAACTTTTTTAAAGCGTTCAAATCAGTAGGAAGAGGTGCATCGGGATCAATACTTTTTGACGCTTCAAATTGCTTGACCACTTTGTCAAAACGCTTGCGTATTTTATCCCACTGACTTTTTGTGACCACTGACCGTGAAAATGCGACGACCTTGAATTCTTTTTTGCCCTGCTTGTATTCGATAATATGACCAAGATTATTTCCAAGTTGCGTCGGACGTATTCGAATTTGACTTGCGCCTTTTTTGTAGTGGCTCCCGGCCTGTGTAAAACCGGCTTTTTGAAGGATCTTTTCGATTGCTTTAGAGTCGGCGCTGTTCACGCCCATCAATAGGTCCTGAATCGCACGAATTTCCTTTTTAGCAGATATCTTGATTTCGTGAGAGCGAACAAAAAGCGGTGAGAATTTAAGAGAGTTTGCAGACGACTCAGAGGGCGCATTTTTTTGCAGCCCAAGATCTTGATTGGGTTCTTGTGTGCTATCAATCTTCGGTGCTGTCGCCGGAGAAATATCATCTTGGGATGATCTTACTCGACCGACGGTGCCATCTGTTGGCTTCTGGGTGATTTTGCCCATCTAAGATGTAATCCTTATCATTTTGAAGTCTGAGAATCATAACTGAAGATAGGAAGTAAGAACAACAAAGTAAGGTCAAAGACGAGATCATTGCCAAATCTGATGTAAGTTAATTTCAGTCGTAGGCTCGATCAGCCACGCCTCTTTGAGTTTTTGTCGACCTTCGCCTTGCCGAGCAAATAAGAGCCGACAGGGGCCAACCTTTTTCTCCCACGCAAAAACAAACGATCTCGCCAAATCCTTATTTGCGCCTAGAACTCCCGGAACTGCAAAGATGCGTTCTTTTTTGTCTATGATGATATATCTAGGGTACTTCACGGGTTCCAGGAGTTCTTTTGCAGCCTCAACAAATATTCTAGACTCTTCTTCATTACTGTCTATCCACCCTTCTTTTTCATGGAAGTGAAGTTCTCCAGTAACAAGTTCATTGTCCTTGAGTGCAATATGAAGAGCTTTGAGTTGTTTACGATAATCTTTAGTGCGCGAAAGCAGCCATGCTCTTAAAAGGAAAAAAATTCCAGGTAAGGAAGCAATTAATCCGTATTCCAATTGTATCGTGTGAGACAGCAACGCAACTCCGTCTAAGGCAGAGAGAGCTAAGGCCATCATGAAATTTACGCTAGGGCTTTCTTTCCAGGATACTCGGAAGCTTGACTTCGTCGTTCGAAGAGAACGTTTTTTGTTCATATCAGGACGTATTTCGTTCGAAGTCTCTGTTGCAGCAATCGAAAGCTTCCATAAGGTTTGATCAGCATACACTTCTCCTTTTCGCCAGAGTTTCATTGCTTTTTCCGGTCTCTGAAGACGTGCTTTCATTCTTGTACGAAGTGTGTCGATGTTGTTGGATACAACGTGGAGTGACCTGGTCAAAAGTGGATCTATCCTAGCTACCCCGGACCGAATCTTACCGTCCGCATCTATTCCAAAAGTATGGTCATATTTATCAACCAGTCGCTCTAGCATTCTATCTCCGCCACATAGATTTGGTGCAACCGACATAATCTCCCATAGGCTAGCAACTTTCGCTGGGTCGTGTGTGTCGGTGCGTAAAGCTCTGCCTCGGATTTGATTCGTAGTCACAGACGTTGATATGCCGGTTAAATCAATTACGCAGTTAACCGCCGGGCAGTCCCAACCTTCGCCAAGCAAATGCCTTGTACCAATGAGACAACGTGTTGAACCTTGTTCCAAAAAACGTGTGGCGAGTGCTACGCGCTCTGCCGTAGACCATTTCGAGACATGAATCTCAAAATGGTCATCGGATTCCACCCACTCCAAGTCAGGAAATTGTTCTATGAACTTTGTTGATAGGTCCTGGTCTACCCAAAAGGCGGAGCCTGTTACTAGAATGGGGTCTAGTTTGTTAACTTCCGAGTCTCTGAGTAATGCTTTGAGCAGCCCGCGAGCGGAGATCTTATCGCCCTCTACGTCACGGTCTGTGAGAATGAGCGCACGTAAACCGTCGACTCGTTCATAGGCCTCAAGTTTTAGAACATCAATACAGCCTCGAATTCGGGATGCACTTGAAGCGAGGTTGCGTTGTGCAATGTCCTCCATGCGTACAAAACCACGCTTTATCGACCGAAAACCTGTTTCAAGAACCGTTCGTCGAACGTCCTCTATGTGTTCTCCGTAATTCCAGAGTAGAATAGCTCGGTCGTGAAGAGTCATTGGCATAAAGAACTCTGGGTCTCGAGGTAGGTCTAACGGGATCTCGATCTTTTCACGAAAATGATAGCGGCACAAAGAGATGAGAAGTCGTTCATTATTAACGAACCGCTGTTCAGTGAGTTCTTCAAGGTCCTCTTCGAGTCGCTTTTTACTCCATCGATGAATGTGCGTTTGGTGTTTCCGCTCTAGCTGGGTGAGTTTTTGATCAAGGTCCCATAGTGCTGGAACTTCATCGGGACTTGATAAGACCGGCCAAACTAGATCAAGGTATGGCGCTAAATGACCATCACGAACCAGTGGCGGTGCCAAAATTTCGATCGGTGAATCACCAACCAGTTCGGTAAATGTATTCCATCCTCTATTTCCGTAGGGTGGTGTACCAGTGAGTCCCAAGACTTTATGTGCACCTGTCAGTGTATCAAGTATCTCTTTTCCCCAGCTGGCGACCAGATGATGGGCTTCATCGAGAATAATAAGAGCCCCTGATTCAAATGGTTCCTTTGCGGCATAAGTTGAGACGTTGATTTGCGGCGGATTTCTGCCAAAAGCATCGAGAAAATACACTTGTGAACGCGTCTGCCACTGGTTCACGAGCGCACGAGTGGGCACTCGAACTTCAATGGGGCGATCCATGAGAGCAGCAATATGAAACGCACACCGAGTTTTTCCTGCGCCTGGAGGTGCGACAAGGCATGTACGCGCTGACTCGTGTTTCAAGGCATATGCGCACTGAGCAACAGCGCGAACTTGATACGGCCGAAGGCGTTCAGCTGCTGGTATATCTTCTAACCCAATGGCGTTCGACCATCGAATCTTTGATTTTTTGTTCACTACGCCGTGAGCTCAGCCAGTTCGTCTCGGCTGGCCTTTACCTTTGTGAGTTTAGACTCCGCTAGTGCGAGTTGTTCTTGTTTTTCTCGAACGGTTGCTTCTGGCGCTCGTTCTATAAATTTAGGGTTCGAGAGTGTCCCGTTGCACGATTTGATCTCAGCTTCGGTTTTACTAATCACCTTATCTAGTCGAGCAATCTCTTCTTTGAGATCAAGATATTTTCCGAGATCAATGTAGAGTTCAAAATCCTTGTCGTATTGCGCAGCCATACCTTTCGCGCGCTCATCGACAAAAGTGATTTCATCGAGTTTGGCAAGGAACTTAATGGCTCCTTGAGCTCGCTCAAGCATTGGTTTGGTATTTTCGTTGAGAGGCTTGACCGCGATTGTGATCTTTAGATTATCTTTGATGTTGCTCGTTGCTCGAAGCTGTCTCACAGAACTAACTAAGCGTTGAACAATCGCAAAACGAGCTTCAATGTCAGGTTGAGGTTCGTTGCGGGGTTCCGGATAGTGATTTACGACCAGCAATTCTTCACCGCTGTCGTTTTCTGACAGCCAAAGCTGATGTTTTTGCATGAGTGGCTGCAATTTCGAAAAAAGTTCTTCCGTGACAAAAGGAATGATTGGATGAAGAAGCCTCAGAGTGTCCGCCAAAGCACCTCCCATTGCTCGCATGGCTCCAAGACGGACCGCGTCGTCATCGCTTACAAGTCTCGTTTTACAAAGTTCAAGTGCCCACGAGCAGAAGTCGTTCCAAACGAAGTGATATAGCTCTTGCGCCATTGAACCGAAGTCATATCGATCTAGACCGTCGCGACACGCTCGAATTGTTGTGTCGAGTCGAGCGAGTATCCATCGATCTTCATCCGTGAGTTCCGCGATCTCTGCGCCTACAGATGTCCTACCAGATTCCGCAGCTAATGCTTGAATGATCCGTCCAGCCCCGTTCCAAAGTTTGGTCACAAAATTACGTCCCTCGGTGAATCTGCTGAGAGACAATCGAACCTGCTCGCCATCCGTGACGGAGTAAATGAGCGTCCAGCGCATCGCATCTGCACCCACTGCATCGAAACCGTTAGGAAAGTTTTTTTCGACTCTGCGAATGAGTTCCTTCATATTGCTCGGTCGAGCATCGAGAATTGGTTTTTTGAGATCTTCGACACTGGCTCCTTCGATCAGGGTGAGGGGGTCAATCCCGTTACCCTTTGATTTCGACATTGTGACCCCTTGTTGGTCCGTAATCGTCGAATGGAGAAAAGCGTCGTGATAGGGCAGTTCGTTCACGAAGTGCAGACCGGCAAAATTCATCCTCGCGACCCAGAAGAACAAAATGTCCTTACCCGTGGAGAGGACATCAGTGGGGTAATATCGATCAAAGTCCGATGCCTGGTTGGGCCATCCGAGTGTACTCATAGGCCAAAGCCATGAGGAAAACCAGGTGTCCAATACATCTGTTTCCTGCTCCCACTGTCCTGGATTGCTCTTAACCTGTTCGGGGGTCTCAATCGAAACGAGAACTTCTTCGGTTTCTTTATTATACCAAGCAGGAATCCGGTGGCCCCACCAAATCTGACGACTAATGCACCAATCGCGAATATTGCTTAGCCAGTGGAAATAGACCTTCTCGTGGCGCGGCGGATGCATGGTCAAACCTGACGCCTCGAGGTTGCGTGCCCATTCATCATCGCTTTTTGAATAACCACTCGCGGCCAGGGCTTTATTAGCCATGGGTTCCATCTTTACAAACCATTGGTCCGACAAACGAAACTCGATAGGTACTTTGCTCCGGTAGCTTCGGCCCAACGCGAGAACATGGTCGTCTACAGAGTGAAGGAGGCCCATCTCTTCAAGTTCTTCAAGGGCTAGTTTTCGACATGCATACCTGTCCATTCCTTGAAATCGTTCCGGGACGACTTCGTTCATGGACGCATCAGGATTCATCACGTTAATTTGTTCTAAGTCATGTCGAAGACCGACCTCAAAATCATTAGGGTCGTGAGCTGGGGTAATCTTTACGCAACCAGTTCCTTTCTCTGGGTCTGCATGCTCATCTGCAATGATAGGAATCACTCGTCCCTGAAGAGGAAGTCGTAGAGATTGTCCAATAAAGTCTTTATATCTTGGGTCCTCTGGATTCACCGCAACAGCGACGTCGCCGAAGAGTGTTTCGGGTCGTGTCGTGCTTACGACCAAGTGCTTGGACGTGTCGTCAGCGAAGGGATAACGAATATTGTACATCTTTGCTTTGATGTCCTCTTTTTCTACTTCATCATCAGAGAGCGCGGTTTGGTCTGCTGGGCACCAGTTTACAATTCGTTTCCCACGGTAAATGAGTCCTGCTTCATATAGTTTTACAAAGCTATGACGGACGGCCAAGCTCAATCCGTCGTCCATAGTGAAGCGGGTTCGTGACCAATCGCAACTGCATCCAATACGGCGAAGTTGGTTCAGAATGGCGTCGCCGAATTCTTGCTTCCATTCCCAGATTTTCTTGATCATCTCCTCGCGCCCGATTTCTCGGTAATCGATACCTTTAGCGTCGAGTTGCTTTTTTACGACAGTTTGCGTCGCTATTCCGGCGTGGTCTGTTCCTGGAATCCACAACGCATCATAGCCATCCATGCGCTTATAACGAATAAGGACGTCCTGAATTGTATTGTTGAGTGCATGCCCCATATGAAGTCGTCCCGTGATGTTGGGTGGGGGAATAACGATCGTGAATGGTTTAGCGTCTTTCTTTTTAGGATTTTTGACGTTGCCTTCCGAGTCATACGCGGTTTCAAACGCTTTGGCATTTATCCACTTATCGTAAATGCGAGGCTCTGCCTCTTTAAAGTCGAATCTTTTAGGGAATTGGCTCATTTCCACGGTTTTTCGTTAACGCGACGAATCTTACTTTGCAACCACTCAAGCGAACTGTGAGCCGACAATGACCATTTTATGGAGTTCCCTAGATTTTGAGGGGCAAATGTCTCGAAATTAGAAACAAAACCGAGTAATCAAGAGCTAGGTCAAAACAAAAATCGATGCAGGTTATTGGAAATTATCAACTGATCTCAAAACTAGGGGAAGGAGGTTACGCGACTGTGTGGTCGGCCACCGATCGCCGAAATGGTTCTGAGGTCGCCCTAAAAGTTCTTCGCCCTGAACTAACCAAACAACATCCTAAATCTGGTCCAGGCCCAGCTCAGCGATTCTTAGCGGAAGCTGAACTGCTCATGCGGCTTGACCACCCGGGAATGATTAAAGTCCTTGATTACATCGATAACCCCCAAGACGGCACCGTGGCTTTCGCCATGGAGCGATTAGTCGGCTCAGATCTCTATCAGCTAAGCCGTACCGACCGAATAGAATTGCCGCTTTTGCTGGAAGTACTCGCACAAGTTGCGACGACTTTAGGACATCTTCACGAGCACGGAATTATTCACCGGGATGTTAAGCAATCCAATATTTTTGTCTGTGATCCATTTACTCACGGCGACAAACCAGTGAGCCGACTTCTCGACTTTGGGATTGCGAAACAAATTGATGAAGAGTCGGAGCAAGAGCATACCCGACAGGGCTCGATGGTCGGAACGAGTCATCTGATTACTCCAGAAGTTCTCGATCGAGCGACGGGACAAAACGTCACGCTGACGGGTGCTGTCGATCAATGGGGTCTTGCCGTTGTTCTATATAAATGCCTCACCGGAAAATATCCGTTCAACTCTGAAGATTACGCCACATTACTCATGAAGATTCGTCGATGGCCGCCACCCGTGATGGTTCTCAAAAAACGGTTTAATCTTGAGAAAGTTCCCGGGGTTCTAGACAACATTGTTCGACGTGCACTAGCGAAGAAACCAGAAGATCGATTTTCTAGCGCGCAGTCGATGGCTAAATATTTGTGGAAGGCGAGAGCAGAGATAATGGGAGAGAAGGCACCTGTTCAAGATATGACAGATACGACTCAGCTTG
This sequence comes from Myxococcota bacterium, assembly GCA_036337945.1. Lineage (GTDB taxonomy): Bacteria > Myxococcota > Kuafuiibacteriia > Kuafuiibacteriales > Kuafuiibacteriaceae > JAYZDF01. The sequence continues at coordinate 30,339 of JAYZDF010000034.1, read as the reverse complement.
TCTGGAGTGGACCGACAGGACCTTTGAATCTTGACGCACTGAACAGTCACCGCGGGGTAGCTACAAAGCTGTCTCCCGCATTAGATGATGACGCGCCGACGGCCCTCCAAAGTAACCCTCTGCGCATCATCGACGCAACGACATCTGTTGACCGCACTCCTGATGCCAATACGATATCTGAGGTCCATACGCCCCGAACGCTGGCTCAGCCTTCGCAAAATCCGTACCCTGGTCCGCCCGTCGATTCCATTGTTGATGACTTTGACTCGAAAGCAACAGAGCTTCACCGAAGTCCTTTGTTAGAAGCGGTAAAACTATCTGATCATCAGATGAAAATGGAAACAGCTCCATTACCTTCTGTCTCATCAACCTTTGCTGAGCCTCAAGAACAAAAGCTTTCATCTGAAGCAGCTCCATACCAGATAGACTCAGCACGGGCGATACAAGGCTACAAAGACTCATCCAACTGGGTGTTCGTTCTCATTATCGCCATGGTTACTTTGGCATTAGTGATTATGTACTTTCTGTTTTCTTCTTAACCCACAGTGACCGGAACAACGCGAGCCTTTACAGTGGCCGCTTTGGGTAACGCTATTTCTAAAATACCGTTCTTTAGTTCGGCACTAATTTCTTGGTCGCTCACATTGGGAATATGAAAGCGCCTGTAGAACGACCGATTCAGTGTATCCGCTTTGAGTTCGAGATAATTACGTTCATAGCGAATATCTAGTTCGCTAACCGATACTCCCGGTAGGTCCGTGATCATCTTATAAGTCGTGTCGTTTTCAAAAATGTCCACTCTTGGTGAAATGCTCATCTCACATTCTTTTTTTGTCATTATTCTTCTTCCTCAATCGCCACGGCGTTAATTTCTATTCGGCGAGGCTTTTCTTTTGGTTTTTTGGGTAGGTCTATTACAAGTAGGCCGTTTTCAAATCGAGCTGTGATTGAGGTCTGGTCTACATTTTCCGGGACCATCAATCTCCGAATGAACTCGAGGGAATTACGTTCCTGGCGAATAACTTCAAAGCCTTCTGGAATCTTTTGTTCCCGCTTTCCTTCAATCGTCAGTACGTCCTTTTCAATCGTAATCGACACGTCTTTTTTTGTGATACCGGGCGCTTCAAGCGTAACCTGATAGGTGTCTTCATTTTCAGTTTTTACGACTCTCGGGCCGAAATCGACGTTTTCAAAGAGGCGCGCAGGCCTCAATAGACCAAATTCTTCGAAGTTTCGTTGAAACTCCTTGATAACGTCGAAAGGTGTCTGTGTATGGACGGGATAGAATCTAAACATAACTACTCCTTTGGATAAGCCTGTCCGACTGCGTTCAAAGCGCCGGATAGAATTGTATGATTTAACCTTCTGTAAAATCTACGATTTTACGATGTTTTAGGGTCGATCAACGACGTCACTGATGACCGGTTATGCTTAAGTCCTAGTCTCCACGAAGAGACCGTCAAGCTAAAAAAGTGAATAAAAAATGTCGTAGGAAACTCGGGTGACCGCGAGGTATTGAATTTTATCGGGGTTATCTTCAGGAACGACCAGCGACAAACTGCCATCGATTTTTATTCCCCCAATGTTCTGATTCAGTCCGATCATTAATTTATGACTGGTTCCTTGATTGTAAGTAGGCTCACTATCTTCGCTTACAAAACCTGCTTTTGAGTCTCTTGGGAACCAATATCGATAGCCGAGTTCAAGAGAGCTGTATAATTTAAGTTGTGCTCCAACTTCAATACCGTAGTGCCACTCCTCAGCTTGAAGAGGTTCTTGAATCATATGACCAGCGATAGCACCAGCCACGAGTTCAAAGACAAAGTTTTGCAACACAACGGGCCTTCCGTGGATAACGACGGCCATTGTTTCTGGTTGCCTAACTGGATCAAGCTGAGCAAATCGAATGGGGTCGCCCTGTGTGAATAGTTGACCGCCATAATGAGTGAGCCGAAACTGCAAGTTGGCTTTCATCCACTTTTGATCATACTCAGCCAGAATTCCAAAATTAAATTTTTCGCGAGGGTCGTCAGTTTCTAATAGTTGCCAATCAAGAAACATCTCTCCACGAAATCCTGATTTCTGGTAAACAATTTGCGCCCCGTGTTCGAGCGGTAAGGCTTGCCGAGGGACTGAAGAACGCCGGGCTTCTGTGGGAATACTACGATTGTATGTTTCAGCAATGTTGCGCGAAATTTGATGCCGGGCTTCGTCAATTACTGCAGGGTGATATCCGTGCTGCATTCTCAAGGTTCCGAACCGCATAAAGAAATGCTTCATGCCAGTCGGCCGTGCTTCTGCGTAAAATATGGGTAGAGCTTGTGCATATTCATCTTGCTCGAGAGCAAATGCCAAGCGCCCTATGACCCCAGCTCCGATCAAAACATATGGGTTAGGGGTGTATCTCAGTGTAGCTTCACTGATGACTCCTACATGGCCGCGGCCGAGCGTATTGGGGTGGCCGGGGAGTTCATAATCGAGGATCGTGGGTCGAATCGCGAGTTGTGCCTCTAGAGTCGTTGCTGTGCTGGTGTCCGCACTGAGCTGTGCAACAAATAATAGAAAGCCCGTAGTCCACATGATTTCGCAGGTTCACCTGGAACCTGCTATTGTTTATACCCGTGGCTGAAGCCCTTGTCGTATTTGTGGCCTACTTATTAGGCGCTATCCCGTTCGGGCTTATCTTTGGAAGGCTCTTCGGCTCAATTGATGTCAGGACTGAGGGCAGTCGAAACATCGGTGCGGCCAACGTGGCTCGAGTGGTAGGTAAAACCGCTGGTTTATTGACGCTTCTATTTGATGCGTTCAAGGGGAGTTTGGCGGTTGTATTGGCGAGCTTAATCGTTGGAAAGGCTGAAATATCCGCCGTTTGTGGGCTTTCTGCATTACTCGGTCATACATTTCCCTTGTTCTTGAAATTTCGGGGGGGAAAAGGCGTTGCTACGGGGTTAGGGGTATTTATGGTGCTTGCGCCTTTGTCCACTCTTGGGGCGATTGGGCTCTTTACCATTGTTTTCGCCGGGTCTCGTATCGTTAGTCTGAGTTCCCTGGTCTCTGCGGTTGGCTTGGCTGCATTTTGTGTTCTTTTGGAAAAGCCACAGTCGGTAATCATGCTGTCATCGGTGACCTGCGTGTTGGTATTCGTTCGGCATCGCTCTAATATCATTAGGGTTTTAGGGCACAAAGAGCCTAGATTCTAGAAGACCAACTATACTGGGCAGTCCAGGAACAATTACACCACTGCTGGTGCGCATTCACCCCGATCAAGGGCACAGAAGTCCAACTACTTGTAGAAATAGGACTGGCATCGTTTATGCATGACTCTCGCAGCGATGGTAAATGCAATTAATTTGGACAGGATGGACGAGTATGCACCGCGGCGCCCCGCGACCATCGCGTCGCTTGACGCAAGATTGTCGGTTTGGGGGCAGGCTGCCCGCGAGGCAATCAGTCGAAGAGCGGAAGCGCTGGTAGAAGGTGCCGTAATTTTCGTAGAGTATGTAGGCAGAAATACGGATTCTCTCAAACCGAGAGATACCGAAAGCGCTATCGCTCTGCTTGATACAGAATACGATTCTCTCGTCGATCTATCCACCGCCTTACTCCCAGCCGCAGTTAGACTGTCGTGTCGTCTCCTTTGGGTTGATCCCGATCGATTTCGTGAGCGATTCGCTGAGGCTCTTATCCCTTCGCTAGAAGCAGCGAAGTCAGAAATTCGTCGAAGGCAAGCATTGTATCGGCGGAGAGCTCGGCTTTGGCAAAACGACCAAGAACGGTTAGATGGCCTTAGAGTGGACCTTGAAGCAATGAAAGTTCCCCGTTGTCATCCGTACGCTGTAGATTTGATCGCTCGTAAGTTACTCGAAGCGTATCGCGCAGACACCTGTGCTCCGGCGCTTGTTATTGAAGATACTCCGGTTCGAGAAGCCACACCATTGGGGACCACGATTCAAGCGGCGAGCTTGAATGAATGGATCAATGACTTGAGTGTCAAAGTCGAACAGCAGTGTCTTTAGTCGCTTCCGGCGAGGCTGTTATCTAATGTCTCTAGGTCTCAGTTTGCGAGGCCGCAGTTTCTGAGTTCTCTTCTGATTCGGCTTGCTTGGTCGTTGCATCTTCTGCTGGAGCAGAATCTTCGGTCGGGCTCTCGGTTGTCGGTTCGTCTTCAGCAGGCTGTTCTTCGGTCGTCTCCGAAGGCTGAGCCTGTGAGTCTACCTGCACTTCTGAGTTGTCAGTTGAGGCATCTTCACTAGAGCCTGTTGGCTCTGATGCTTCAGCTGCATCTACAGTGTCGCTCGTAGCTTCTTCTGCGGCTTCCGGGGCCTCTTTTTTCAGCGATGCTGGGTCGATAGCTCCTTCGTATTTTAGCTTGAGCTGCGCAAGTCGGTCTTCAAGCAACGACAACTGTCCTTTTGCCACTTGGTAGAGCTGATGATTTGTACTCGCTCTGCGCTCGTGAGCTCGGGCATCGGTTTTCGCCTTCTTGGCTTCTCGCTTCAGCTCTGCTTCTCGTTCAGTAGCAGCACGCTTCAACGCCTCAATTTGAGTCTTTAGCGCTTCTGGGTTATCAGCTTCGCTTGTTTCGTCGGACGAAGCGTTATCTAGAAGTTTGGCCGCTTTCTCTGCCTCGGCTTTGGCCTTGGCTTCTTTTTTGCGGTATTCAAGAACATCGCGTTCGAGTTCTGCAATTTGTTCTTTGAGGGCTGAAAGTTGTTGCTGGTGTCGAAGTTCTTGGTCTTCATTACGAACTCGTACGACAGCACCTACGTGACTTGAGTTCTCTTGTTCCTCGTCGCTTTTCTTCTTTGCGGTCCGGTTATCTTGCTCTTTTTTCTGAAGCTTTTTGAGCTTCGATTTGACCGACTGTAAATCATCTCGAAGATTTTCTACTTCTTCTGTCTTCTTTTTTGCCGTTTTTCGAGCCTCTTCAAGATCTTTCTGTTTACCTTGTTTCGCCTCATTCACCGCTTGAAGTTCTTCTTCAACCTTACTGATCTTCTGCCACAAGAAGAATGCCAAGAATAATGCCAAGACGAGTAACACTGTGATGACTAAAGTGAGTTGATCCATCGGATGGACGGTATACTCATTACAGCTATGTGCGGCAAGCAATCTGAGCATGCATTACGCAGTTGATGGAAAAATTCAGTAAAGAGCGTGTGAAAACATCTGAATCCCCTTTATTTTCGGTAGTTTTTGCAAGTCATCACGTGATTCTCGGTCGACCTCCGTCACGACTAATATTAGTATCGGGACGTATGATTCCCGTGGCTCTACTCACAGGACTGATGTTGGGTCCTACCCAACTTCCCGATGCACGCCGTACCCCGACAGTTATTGTTGCTGAAACAGCAGGACCAGCTGTGGTCAACATAGGGGCTGAGCTGGTTCCACGGGTCAATCCATTTCGTCGTTCGAGCCCTTTTGATGACCTTTGGAGAGATTTTACGGCGCCGCGACGCTCTCGCTCTCAACGCTCTGAGTCTTTGGGCTCAGGTGTCATTATTGACGCTGAGAAAGGACTCGTATTGACGAATGAGCATGTCATTTCTCGCGCATCAAGCATCTCCATCACCCTCTCGGATCGACGCTCTTTTGGTGTCGATGTCGTGAGTGCCGATCCCAATTTTGATATTGCAGTCTTGCGTGTTCGAGGGGCGACTAATTTACCACAGGTGAAGCTGGGGACGAGCGGTGACCTCATGCCCGGCGAGCCTGTGATTGCAATCGGTAATCCCTTTGGGCTTTCGAATACCGTGACGACAGGTGTGGTGTCTGCTCTTCACCGGTCCATACGTGCGGCAGACCGAACCTACGAAGACTTCATTCAAACTGATGCTGCGATTAATCCTGGAAATTCTGGCGGAGCGCTTCTCAATATTAAAGGCAAGCTCATTGGTATCAATACGGCGATTCATAGTGAAGGCAGCGGTATAGGATTTGCAATTCCCATCGATAAAGCCATGGCTGTAGTGGACGAGGTTTTACGTTACGGGGAAGTTAGGCCCGTTGATATAGGCGTCGATCTAGATCCGTTAGCGACTAACGGAGCAGTGATAACCAAACTCGATACAACAAGTGCAATTGCCCGCGCGGGTCTTCGAGTGTCTGACCGAATTATCGATATAGGCGGTCAAGAAGTTACCAGTGCTCGAACATTTTGGAAAATATCTCGGGGATTGGTTCCTGGACAAAAGACCTCACTCACCTATGTGCGAAACGGCCGACGGAATAAAACGCAGCTTTTGGTGCGCGAATTAACCGAAGAAAAAGCAACCCAAAGAGGTCGCAGAGCTCTCGGATTGACCGTGCGCTCTGCCGGTAAAAACCGCTTAAAGATTCAGTCCGTGAGTCGACGCAGTTACGCAGCTCGAATTGGTATTCGAAAAGGGGATTTACTGCTGAGTGTAGGTGGACGAAGTCTGCGCACCCAAAAAGATTTTGAAAAAATCTGCGCAGCGATTTGGGATGTGGACGCAGTCTCGGTCATTATTGGCCGAAATGGACGTAGATACTATGTGACGCTTCGACTTGGTGGAAACGAGCGAAAATAGGAATACTCGCTGTTGGTTGTAGGTCGACGAATATCAACGATTACCTTTGAGGTAGACCGTGAAGAGCCTGTTCTTGGGTTACGTCCAGGTTGCGACAAGTTTCCCGTTCCAAAAGACTCGCAGGATTTTGCGATCCTTCCGCAAGAAAAACTTATTCTCGGACGGCAGGGGACGACCGTAGATTCTGTGGGTCGTCTTGAGCTTAGGAAGCTCGACGAATGGGAACCTGTTCCGTATGCCATTCTTCCGTTTGTCCCTCCCATTCGTGTCGACGCTTCTGTTTCACGCGCCCTAGCTCATCTCCCACTGATTGATGGCTGGGAGTCAGGAATGGCGGTGATTGATCTCGATCGCTTTAGAGAAATTACGAGACTCCCATTTACTGGACCCTTTGATTTTATTCCGCTGGGTGCCGATTGTTATAAAGAAAGCCTCTCACCGCTTCCGAAGCCCGCAGAAGCCTCACCCTTTGACGTTGCCTCCATGCAGGAGGCGGAGATCGAATCTCGCCCGGTGCGAACCGGTATTGTCGCAACCATGCCTCATGACGTCGCGAACGAGGAACTGATAGCCAAGCAACCTTATGCCGACGCGTTGTACAAACGTATTACACGAGCGAGGGGCGGGCGTTCATGTCGCAGCCCTGTGATTTTGGACTACGAAACGAATGTACTCCACCGCATTCAGAGAGAGACAGAGCTTGCTGGGCACTTGCTCGTGCCCGATAAAGATTCCTTGTATGTAATTACTGAAGAGAATGTGTTTCTTCGCAGAATTTCCCTGGATTCTGGAGCGATCGATTGGGATCTCGATATTGGACGAAACCAGACCGGTTCAGTCTTCAGTTGTCACGCCAGTGCTTTTGGTCGAACTCACTTAGGTGACCTAATTGCGATTGGAGTTTATGACGAGAGAATAGATATTATTGATGCTCACACTGGAGAACGGGTGAGTCAGATTTGGCTGCATGATGAGGGCCGTTCGCGAATCGTATCACTAGCATGGTATCCTGGTGGCGGTATGCTGGCGATAGGTTTAGTCACCGGCACCGTTTTGTTTGCTTGGTTGCCTGAATCCTTTGAAACCGCTTGGCGGCTAAGAGTTTTTCGCGTGGCAGATCGCAGCTTGCGAAAAGTACAATTTCATCCCGTGGGTGACCGCTTGTTTTCATTAAGCCAGGATGGGTATCTACGCAGCTGGAAACTTCTCGAAGATGAACGTGCTCGGTTACTGACTTCAGGTTAGGGTTAACTAGTGTTATTCTTCATCAATTCGTGACTTGATGAAGGAGAACTTTGCAACTGCCAGAACTTTCGTTAGTAATGAAGACGCGGTGAGCGGGTTGAAGTCATTCATAGCTACGATGATCGCGCTGCATCTTGTGGCCTGCGTGGCTGAGGACCAGTCACTGATTGACCGCGAGTTGACTGCACTGTCCGCACAAAGCGAAGAGGCCCTCGACAAAATTGAATTGGCTCTTCGTGGTCCGACTGACACGACGAAACATTTCGGTTGGGGCCAAGGTGTAAATGACCTCGAAGCAATATCGAGAAAACTCATCAGCTTGGAATTAGACGATCGCTCTATTCCGACACAACAACTGCAAGCCGTTCTAATTCAAGCGCGAGCTTGGGATGATCTTACTCAATTGTTAGACGCTTTTGCGGAATTACAAATGACTGACGAAACGGTGGGCGCTGAAGTGGTTCGCGAAGTTGTACAAGACAAGAAATTTCCTGCCCAAATTGCTGCTCAAAATGCTTTTGAACGTGGCTTTCGTTTGGGGTGTCGCCTCAACCTCGTTCAATCTGAAACGTGGACTGAAATCCAGCAAGGCTTGCTCAGATATTCTGAACAAGGTGCGCCAGTGCGCTGTCCTGACGATATTGCTCAATAAATTACGAGAATCAATTGAATGTAAAAATTGCGGAGGCCGAGAAATGGGCCGCACAAGATCCACATGTATCCACGAGGAAGGAACTCGAGGAGATTATCCGTCAGGCGAAAGAAGGTGAGTCAGCAGCCCTAGCCGAACTCGATGCACGATTTCATGGCTCGTTAACATTCGGTACGGCAGGTATTCGTGGACTAGTAGGGGCCGGCGAATCAAGGATGAATGTCGCTGTTGTTACACGCGTCACCTATGGACTTCTTAATTATTTGCAGCAGCATATTCCCGAAGCAAAATCTCGGGGTATAGTCATTGGTCGCGACGCCCGTCATGGCTCTGATATTTTTCTACAAACGACCGCGCGAGTTGCTCGTGCTCTCGGATTCAAGACTATGGTGCTTAATAATCCCGCACCGACTCCGCTAACTGCGTATGCAGTCACAGCGACAAGGGCTGCGGCCGGAGTCATGGTGACTGCGAGCCACAACCCACCTGCGTACAATGGTTATAAGGTTTATTGGGAGAACGGGGCTCAAATTATTCCACCTCACGATAAAGGCATCGCGGCACAAATTGCTGCGGCGCCTCCGGCCTGTGAGATCGAGCTTGGCGATAGCAATTTCGAATTGATAGATCATCTCGCAGATGAGTATGTGAAGAAAGTCTTAGAACTTAGTCATCTCTCTGCTCCCAAAAAAAATCTTCGAATTGTCTATTCCGCTATGCATGGCGTGGGCACGGAATTAGTCTCTAGAGTTTTGAAGGACGCCGGCTACGCTTCATTGAGTTTGGTCGACGAACAATGCACACCTGACCCAGATTTTCCGACTGTTGAATTTCCTAACCCTGAAGAAGATGGAGCACTCGACCTTGCTATGAAGATGGCTGAAGAAGTGCAGGCCGACATCATTTTAGCTAATGACCCAGACGCCGATCGCCTGGCAGCGGTTATTTTTGACGCTGATCGAAATGCTGTCGCACTTTCTGGTAACGAGATGGGATTAATTATGGGTCATCATCTTTTGACGACACGACCTGAGGGCGGTCAAAACCGCTTAGTCATGACAACAGTCGTATCATCAACGCAGCTGGGCCATATCGCCCAGCGGCTAGGAGTTCAATATAAAGAAACACTCACTGGCTTTAAGTGGATTGCGAATAATGCTCTCGAAGCCGAAAAAACCGGCGCGAACTTCGTGTTTGGTTTTGAGGAAGCCATTGGTTTTAGTGTTGGGCCTTTAGTACGAGACAAGGACGGAGTGTCTGCGGCTCTAATTTTTTCAGAAATTGCTGAAATGTGTAAGGCTGAGAATAAGACGGTTCTCGACCGTCTTTCTGAGATTAGACGAGAATTTGGATACTTCATGACTCGACAATTTAGCGCCACGCTATCTGGTCAAGAGGGTGCTGAAAAGATTGCTTCGATCATGACCACTTTGCGCGCCGAAGGACTTGATGAACTTGCTGGCCACATGGTTACGAGCACGTGGGATCTGGTTGCTCAAACGAAGACAAAGCGAGGTGCGGAACCAGTGAGTACGCCTGACACCCCCGTGACGAACGCACTCATATATGAGTTTGATGGTGGGAGAGCGGCCATTCGTCCAAGTGGTACTGAGCCAAAAATAAAGCTTTATCTCGAAGTGAACTTAGAAATCGGTGAGAATTCTACAGAACAGGCAGTCAAACAGACAGGGGATAAAATCCTGGAATCATTAGTTCAAGATTTTCGTGCTCGCGTCGGTCTATAGGATTCGTCGTGTCGTATTCAGTGCGCGCGATCACAGTATTCAGACAAATAATTTTGTAGCAGACATTTAGATCTTCACGAAAACTGGTACGTTTGTAACACTATGAACGGACAAAAAACCCGGACGATACTGGTTATAGGGCTGCTCTGCGCTATTCCAATCGCCAATGCATACGCGGACAAACGGTCTCAAAAACGTCTAGTAAACCAACTCTTAGATGTCGACAAAGCCCCAAAGGTTGCTCTCGAAATCATTGAGAACGGTACGAAAATGCTCCCGCACCTGGAGGCGCTTGTGGTTTCGGATGCACCCCTTGTTTCGCGAGGCTGGGCCGTTGTTGCCACTGGGAGGATTGCGGGTCCAAAATCGAAAAAATATCTCGAATCATGGTCAACGGACTCCTCACTTCCTGAACTTATTCGAACGTGGTCTCGCGCGGCACGAATTGAAATCGCAACTACTCTTAGCGAACTTCAGGAGCTTGTTAGATACACTCGGCAAACTCCTTCACTGAACCAACCCTGGGGCAAACGTGCTCAAGAGCTTTTAGAGTCGAGCGGTCAGTTGGAATCGGAAAACGTAGAGTCTATTTTGAAGCTGGCTGTTTCTAATCCACAAATATCCTCAGCCATTGCTCCCGCGATTCTAAGACAGCCGATGAAAGAGCTCGCTCGTGTAATGTTTAGCTCAGAAAATAATCGTGTGAGGCGAATGGCAGCGTCTTACCTGGGATCGATAGCGAAAGAGAAAGGAATAAGTGAAATCGCACCTCAGCTGGCTGAAATGTATCGATACACTACAAAACGAGGTCGAGAAGGTGTCTTTTGGAAAGGCGGAGGCTTGTTTGTTCCAGGAATTCGATGGCCACGAGAGTCCGCGCGTAAGCTGATGTTCAATTTGATTCAGTGGCTTCAGTACACTGAAGGGCAAGGGCTAAAGGGGCAGTCCCGTCAATTGATGAACAATTTACGGAGCGTATCTCTTCATCGGCGAGCTGGAGTTCGAGTTCGTGGTTACCGACCATCGGATTATTTCCTACTTTTGGAGGAGCTCTAATGCGAATTTTAATGTTGATTGCACTGCTCTGTCTTTCGGCATCTTCGTTTGCGGCGCCATGTAAGACTGGTTGTGCTGTGGCGAAACATGGAGACGGACCACTTGAACCAGACGAGCTTGTCGGCTGGATTCAAGCTTACCAAGACAGCGATGTCGAAAGTGCATCTATTGCTTTAGAAACGCTTTTGTATCACGGCGAACAAGTTAGAGATTATCTTACCGAATACGCAAACACTCCGTTGGATGACGAGCATCGTAAGAATCTCCAAAACCAGTTGTCGAAACAAGTCGCAATTGTAGAAGCGCGATTAGTCAATGATCGCGGCGAAGTTGTCGCTCACCTTGAACCTGCTGAGGTTAAAATCGGTGAAAAAGTTCACCTCAATGTTCCAGCTCGAGGAGAGCGGTTGCCGTTTGAAATTAGCGGAACGGTGATGCGTGTCGGAGTCAAACACCTATGGGCCCGCCTATGAATTGAGGCCGCATACTTTGCGGCCGGCCCGTGGTTCACGGTGCAAGGTGATGATCGAAGATGGGAAGTATTAGACCATTTCTTTACAAGTAATGGTGATTGGAATGAACGAGTTCGGTTGGATTATCGAGTGCGATTGAAGGATGAAAACGATGTATAAATCAATGCTATTTGCAGCAACTCTGGTTGGGATAATGATGCCTACGACGGGGCCCGCTTTTGCAGACCCCTGCGGCATGGTCCCTCCGGCTTGGACGAATCCGAGTGATACACCGATCAAAAGAATTGGCCCGCAAAAAACGTATGTCGCTTATAGTGACGGAATCGAAACGATGGTTCTGCGTCCTGGCTTCTCGGGTAAGATCGAACAATTCGGCATGTTGATACCCTTTCCGTCGCCGCCAGCTATTCGGAAAGTACCAGATGACACCTTTGCTCATATCCAAAACGTGATTGACCCTCCAGAAATCCCATTATGGATAAAGCCACGCTTCAGACCTCGAGGACTGCGTAGCAAAGGCGGCGGTGCCATGTTGGGTGCGGTAGCCCGCAAATCAGTGGAGTTGGCGGAAGACGAAGTTAAGGTCATTAGTCGAGAGGCTCTAGGCATGTATGAGGTTGCGGTTCTTGAAGCCGGAAGCGCACGGGCTCTAAAGGGGTGGATGGACGAGCAGAAGTTTCGCTATCCGGAGGGCATGGATGACGTTACGAACGACTACGTCAAAGATGGCTGGTGCTTTGTTGCTGTCAAAGCAAAAATTGGCGCAAAAATTAGCGTGAAACCGCAACCCGGCATGCGAAAGATTAATTCCTCATCGCCAGGTACAGGTTTTGATGGTGCGGTTCAGGCAATGGGCTTTCGGTTCAAGAGTAAGAAGCTTGTGATTCCCATGCGACTTTCGGCTTTCAATCCTGGTGAGCGCCGAAACATTATATATTTACTCACCAATAAGCCAAAGCGATTACGTGGTTTGCCAAAATCCAGTGTTGTTCGCCAGGTGAGCGGGAAGGATTTGGTCCGCAACCTGACAGAGAGTCTCCCTGTTCGTGTCATGGACGGAACCGTGCGAGAAGTGAAAAAACACCATATAGAGCAGCTTCGCGCTCGTCGGGATTCTGATCCTTTTCTAGGCATTGCCCGTGAGGTTATCGCTTCTGACCTACGCTCTGTGTACGATGGAAAGTTGATTCACGAACATGAAAAATTAGAAAAGAAGCTCCTCAATATTTCTGAAGAGCTAGGACTTCGAGGAAAAGAAATTGATAAACAACATCAGCGTGTAGTCTCGGAGCAGTCAGATAAGATTTATGAAAACACCATCGAGATGTTGAAGAATATGACGATGACGGTGATTGATGCCGACTTCCCTGAGGAATTTGTCGCAGACGATAACTTATACTTCAAGAATTACAGAATGAGCGCAGCCCAAAATAAACCAGAATTCTATGATGCGAAAACAATGGCAGGTATCGGTAAAAAGAGAGGGGAAGTATTCTGGGGAACTCCAAAACACTTATTAAAACGAAAAAAGACCGGCTGGTCTCGTTAGTTTAGGGCAAGTTGATATCGCGAGCTAATTGTAGCGCGCGCTCGTCTGAGATGTCCGTGAGAATATACCAACGCCGAAGTACATCACTTTTGCGTGAAACAGTTTTGTCATAAAAACGTAGTTTGTCTGTATGTTGACCTTTGTTGGTGAATAAGACCGCAGTACGACCGCTCGCGTTGTCTTGAACGACAAAGTCTTTATCGCTCAGTGAAATCACTCCGTAGGGCAATGGAACTCCTGTCCAGTCGAAGACCATCGCGGACGTGTCTACGGTTCTAAATTCGTCTTCCAGCGCCATCACCCAGCGATGAATGCTAGAAGTCCTTGTGAATCCAACTTGAATATCTCGTTCTTTTGCGAGTTCGGGTGGGTCGTCGAATAAAATGAGCTCTTGGTCTGTTGTTTTTGAGCCTGTTACTTCAAGGACATGAACTTTGTCATTATTGAGACATCGGTGAGCCACGGCCGTAAAGCGCCCGTTTAATGCGGGATCATCAGAATTATCGCTTATGAAAGTCACACCCAAATCTTCAAAATTGACTTCATCGCCTTTCGTGCAGGTCCAAGGTGTCATCTCTGGCTCTTCTTCACCTAAGCAAGTGAAGGCATCACTGACCAGATCTTCGGCGAGGTTTGCGTGCTCAAAGCTATAACTTATTTCGCCCGCGAACGGGTTCCAACCTGTGGAGTCACTGACTTGTCCCAGTAATATTTCTCTCCATGCAGCAGTGAGCTTTGATGGGTCACTTATCACTGACTCAGCTTGGGCAATGCGGGTTCTTGCTCTCCAGAGCGCGGCGAGAACCTCGCCGTCATTTTCCTGAGGTCTTAATACGCCTGGACCTCCCATCCATCGATACACGTTTTGCGTATTTTTTGGCTGCCAGGTGCCGTCTAAGAGATTAGGCAGTGCTCGCGTAGGAACACCTTGGGCTTTCATCGCTTTGACTGCTTCAGCCACGGTGGCGAAGACGTATCCTTCGGACTCAAGTTGCTTTAGCTCTTCGGCGTGACGAGCGATGAGTTCTGGGTCTAGTACGTAATCGAGTCCAAAGTAGGGATTGAGTTCATCCTTAGAAAAGGCAATCTCACCATCGTCCATAAATCTCCACCGCAGCTCGAAAGGTTTCCCGTTGATGTCTTCATAAGTGAAGCTGCGCCCCCCGATGAGTACCGTGTGTTCACTTATGTCTGGATCCTGAAACAGGATCCCGTCCTTAAGTCCTTGTTCTCCATATTGATGAACGAAAAGGTTTTTCGGAAGAATTGAAACAGGATAGCCACGCGCTTTGGCCAATGAGAGTTGTCCCGGCGCGTACTGTCCTTCCTGAGTGAAGATAGAAAGCCCAAGAGGAAGACAGGCACTTTCGAAAACTTGCTCGGTTAAATCGAGGGACCTCTCCATATCTAAGCGTGGGTAGGCAACATAAAGTTGGTCAGAATAGTGGAAGCTATCGAAATCAACCTGCCCAGAGTCCGCGAGTTGCAACATTTTTTTTAGCACTTCGGGGTGGCGCTCTTGAATGATCTCGACCATGTAGGCTTGGAGTTCAATATCTGCATGAAACGTTGGATTTGCGAGATATAGATCTAAGACTGGCTCTAAGCCTTCGGTGACGATTCGGTCCTCCGTTTGTTTTTCGTCTAAGTCGTATTGCGGGATGATTTCACCATCAGGAAATCCGCGAACTCCACCGGCCACGTATTGGACATTAAAGTGATACACGGCGACCGATAGTTTGTTCTTTGCAGACAAATCCCGTGGCGTGGAACGTTTCGAGCAGTTTGGGGCCGGCTTGGGGAGGCTCCAGGCTTGGTCTAAGCGGTTGCAAGCCTTTTCGGCCTTGCTTGATGCATCGTCATCGCAAGCCCAACAAAATGCCAAAATGAGTGGAAGAAAGCTGCTGACTCTCAACATAGAACAGTCGCTTAGCGCACGTGATGTGAAGTCGTCATCTGCCTTTTTACATCTCAAAGAGTGCTACGTGTCCTTGGGCATACCCACATGTGGCATGCCCCTTTTTTAGTGCATGCCTGTCTGCCTATCTGATCGAAATCATTGTAGATTGTTGAAATGACTGAAGCTTATATTTGGCACGCTTTCTGCTCTACTTATGACCGTTGTGAGTCACGATAAGCGAGACATCCTCGATTATGTCGATCAAGAGTTCGATTGGACCGGTTCGGCGACTGAGGATAACCCTTCCAGTAGCCTTGAGGCAGAACTCATGGCGCTTCTGGAAGACGGTGGTCAGTTGTCACAAGAAGCGGTCATGGACCCTCAGGAGCAACTACTTTCTGAGCTTGATGCGGCGCTAGAAGATATCGAATCTGAGATAAAGGCAGAGGTGCAGGAAATCGCCAGTCCAATTAATGACGCGGTGGAGCTTGTGCCGAGCTGGGATAGAATTTACAAAGTCGGTTCGCAGAACTTTATTTGCACGGATCGAATAACTTCAGCTCCTCAACTCAAAAACCAACCAGGACGGCAAAATGAGGTCCGTTCTGATCTGTCTCAGCTTCTCGGGAAAAATTTGAATATGTCGCGAATGCAGCGACTAAGAAGGAAAGCAAAGTAAAATGTTAGGTGGAATCGTAGGCGGTATCGCGTCAAAGGTAATTGGTGGAGCTCTAGGTAAGGGCGGCGAGGGCGGTCCAGGAGGACTATTCGGGGGTATTCTTGAAAAGGTCCTTGGTGGAATTGGAAAGAAAGATAAAGCAGATCCAAAAGATGTCCGTAAAGCAGCGGGGAAAAATGGCGGCGATATTGGCGCGATTTTGCAGAAAATAGCCGATGCTCTCGAAAAACTTGCAGCGGTCAAAGAACAAAAAGGTGGGCAAAAAGCGATCGAGCCTAACCATATGGCAAATAAATACTTCAATACCTAGTGCCTCAGAATAAACCTTCAAGAGCGTAGCCAGGCTTGCACTTGACGCTTTTGCTGGAGCGTCGTACTCGAATGAGTATATGAAGCGTGTCGCGTTAGTTGCTGGGTTTGGCTGCCTCTTTTTTGCAGGTGAGGCCGAGGCGATTCGTTTCAATCTCGGTTTAGCCGGTCAAATTACTCCCGTTGTCGTCGATGATTCGGCGGAGTTTACGTTTGGTGAGGGTACTCGACTTGGTCTTCTTCCGGTTCTCGAGTTCGAAGTTCTTCCGTGGTTGGCCTTTGATACCTACGCGCCTTTTACTCTGTACCGAACGAATGCGACAGGACCGGCTTCATCTGGTGGCGAATCCGTTTTTGGCTTGGGTGCGAGCCTTCGAAAACGCGAAGTAGATGACAATAAAATTGAAACACTCGTGTACGGGCGTCTACGCGGCGGTTTCGGAACGCAAGAGTGTGGTGCTGGCATATACTCGGGCGTCGCTGCGGGATACGCACAAACATGGTTAAACACAGGTCGCGGTTGGTTTGTAGAGCTGGATCTTTCGTGGGTAGACATCTCCCCCAGAACCGATTTCCAAGGAATCAGCCGAATAACCTTAGGTGCTTCCCTGGGGATTTCTTTTCGTCTTGGTGGAGAACGATGGGACTTATAACGAACTGCTCGCGCACTTATTCCTTGTGTTGAGCATGATGTTTTCGAAACTTTTTGCCGCTTCCACAATGGCAGGAGTCATTACGCTTGGTCTTGAGCATTTCTGAGCCGAAAACGTTGTTCTATTTGTTCGATGAGGTTTCGATACCGGCCTGTCTCCGACGAAACGCTTCTATGCGTTCTTCTTCTTCTTTTCGGGCTTTTGATAGGTCGAGCTCTTCAGGAATTTTGGCTCCGAGATTTTCGAGTTGAAGAAGGCTATTATCCGCTTCACGCAGAAGAACTTCTTTTGTTTCTTCATAAAGTCTCGGATTTTCCTCTGCCAGAAGAATATCTCGTGCTTCCACAAGCTCTCGGACCGCTTCGTCCAAGTCTCCTTTTTGTGCGAGTGCACCGGCCATCACGTACATAGCTTCGGCAGACCTCGGATCAATTTCCTTCGCTCGACCAGCATCCTCTATCGTATTATATCGTCGAAGCAGCAGCCGAATTCGTGCACGTCTCAGGTGCGCGCGAATTGATTCGGGTGATTCGATGACATCTTTGTCTGCTTGTCGTGCGGCGTCTGCGACGCTCATATCTTTGCCGTTATAACGCGTTCGACGTGGTACTACTCGTGGAGGTGCCTCTGACACCTTGCCTTGTTCAAAGTTGGCAAGTGCGCTCATCATGCTCTCCGTCATTATACGTGCAGCGATATCGGTCGCCTTTAGTTTATCTTCGACTCCACATGCCTTACAGCGTGTGTCACCCACAAACGCGGGGTCTCCGTGACGATCGGTGGCTTGCGGATCAATAAACACCGAGAACATGCGATAGGTGAGAAGTTCTCCGCAGTTTTCGCATTGTAAAGGGAGTGCAAGACGATAATCGTCTCTTAGTTCTTCTCGTTTTTTCACCCGCGCAGTCGCTTCTGCGAGTTCATTTTCAATCGAGTGATTACCAAGCAAGCTCAACAATACCCACGCGGCTTCTTCTGGTTCGTCTGCATATGCGCGAGCTTTCACCATTTCGATGAGATCTAGGTCACCAAGCTTTATGATTGCATTTGCAAATCTCATGCGATCGATTTTGCGCAATTCTAAAAACCTGCGGCCGATAGCAAGAGATAGACGCTTGGTTCCAAGCTCTGCAGCAATAATCAAAGCAAGTGTTGCCACATGTTCTTCAAGAGGTCTCCGCTGCAAAGCTTCAAGAGCAATGGTCTCTGCATGCTCTCTCTGTGAACGAGCGACTCTTAAGAGTGCTCGTCCCAGGTGCTCTGTTTGGGCTTCTGCCGCGGCATCAATCACCGCAGTTCCGTTTTCTGCTGTAACCAAAGCCGTAACGATTTTATCTAAAGCAAGATCTTCCTCGATTGGATTAACAGCTAGAATCTTACAAGTTTGCCTTACATCTCTGGAGGTTTGGGTTGAAAATAGGTCGCGAAGCTCTTCGCTTGAACTTTCGATAAATACATTTGGTTCTATTTCGAAAACTTTGCCCAGCGCGATCAAAGCAGGTGCTTCCGCCGGATTATTTTGACTTGAGTGAACCACGGCCGCAGAGTCCAGGGCTGCTGCAGCAAAAACTGCAAGTGCTTCAGGCGAAAAACCCGTCATTTTTGGGGCTTGTTCGATAAGTATGTCGAGTAGCGCACGACATCTTCTTCCAGCAGATTGAAGTTCGGGGCGAGCCATTTCGGATACGCCGTGGACGGTTAGGGGCGCGAGTCCTTGTATAGCTTTGACGGGTTCATTATTTCTAAGCGAAGCGACAAACACTTTTTGAGCGTCGTCTTGAATGCGGTCATCGCTTTCAGGTGCGATACTTTTGAGCAGTGCCTCGCCGGCCGAAATTCTCGACATAGATGCGGGGAGACCTGCTGCCGCGCCAACAGCGAGTCGTGCAGCGGAATCTGGTTCTCCTTCTTTTGGCTCCGTTCTTGAATCAGCCATGGCATTTGCTAAAACTCGTTTGATGAGTGCTGTATCGCCAGACATCAGACCTGCGGTATAAAGAGCGACTCGCCGTCCTGTGCTTAGCGCACCTGCTCGGTCCATAGCTTTTTTCAGGTAGGCGCGGGCATCCTCGGTTTCCACTCGAGCGAGCTGCATGGTCGTAATGGCGTATGCATAATCGTCCAGCCGTCCACGTTTACGAACGAGGTCCGCAAGAATCTGCGGCTCGATTCTACCCAAAGCAACAGCCGCATCCGCGGCCAATTCTCCCGTGCTACTCGAAAAGATCTTTGTGAGGTTTTCGATGGCGTCTTTGAGGTTTAGCTCCCCCACAATTTCAATGGCGGTTCGTGCCACCGCTGGATCAGGGTCTTCTATTCGCTCAATGAGGGCAGGAAATAGGTCATCTTTCTTTGTGTCTGCAATTTTCCGCAGAGCAAACGTCCGAATCATCGGGTGCTCGTGACGTAAGAGCTTAGAGATTTCATCTGTGCTCCAGATTTCCTGTAAAACGGGCGCTGTTTCTGGTGCTGGTAGGTTGTGCTCAGGGAAACTGAGAACATCGGCACCAGCAGCCTTTGATTCGCCAATGATTGTAATTGCCATGTCTAAATTTTGCTAGGTGACTCGACTCAAGATGCCAAGCATAAGTGACCGCGAATACAAGTTCTGCCGTCTTTTTTGACTGAAACGTCACGAATTTTGAGCTATTTTTCGCTCTGGACAGGTATTGCCCCCCTAACAGGCGGATTAGCTTGCTAAGCTACCATCCGAGGTTTCTCATCTTCGTGGGTGAATTTTCACCGAATCAAGATTATTGTGCCGAAGCCCATGACGAACTTCAAATTGCGTCTCTTTTTCATCTTTGCGGCTTTGATGATCACTGCTTGTCAGGACGCCGTGCAACAAAACCAAGCTGTACTGTTTTCGGTCTCCCTCGATATTGAAGGCCCCGGAACTATCAATGATGTGGCTCGTATTATTGATTGCGAGCTGCCATGCACGACGCGAGTAGAAGTCGGAACTGAATTGGTTTTCGAGGCTCAACCTAATCCTGGCGCGAGGTTTTTGGGGTGGACCGGACCTTGTAACGCTTCAAGCAAATCATGTCGATTTTCGGTCTCTGAAGATGTAACTGTACGCGCTTCGTTTCGAAAGTTAGGTACTCTTCTTCGAACCGAGGTTGAGGGGGGAGGCGTAGTGACCTCTGAACCAGAAGGGATTGATTGCGGAAAAGCGTGTGAATATGATTTTTCTGAGGGAACCACCGTTACTCTCACTGCCGTCGCTGACCCTGGTCATAATTTTTCGGTTTGGACCGGGTGTACAAATGTCCCAACGTCCACACCAGTCATTGAAGTACCTATCGAGAAAAATCCCATCAGCTGTAAAGCGAGCTTCGTGATCACTTCTCGTTCCTTAGAGGTAACCCGTCCACGAGGCGGGCGAGTGCGCAGTCAACCCGGAGACATTGACTGCGCTCGCTCGGGCGGAGTCTGTAGAAGTTCGTTCAATTATGGAACGCCGTTGCAGCTCCTTGCTGAAGCAAGTCCAGGTCATCGGTTTATCGCCTGGGACAATGGATGCACCGGAACATCCACAACCTGTGATCTGGTGATGGATGATAATAAAACTGTGACCGCACAATTTCAAGCCGACGCCCTGAACCTAAGTGTCAGTGTAACGGGCGGTCTTGGAAAAGTGGTCTCGCAACCCACGGGAATTGACTGCGACGAGAATAGCACCGGAGCATGCTCTTACGATTATCCATTTGGAACAGAGCTCACCTTAGAAGCGATTGCTCGCCCTGATTACGAATTTATCCGCTGGCGAGGAGCGCCTTCCTGCGATCGATTGCCGTCATGTGCCCTGACAGTAACGTCTACGTTGAATGTGATTGCCGAATTCGCGGAATTTCGATGGGATTTATCGATTACGAAAATAGGTAATGGTCGTATTCAATCAAACCCTAGCGGGATTGACTGCGGGAATAATTGCTTCGCTTCGTATCGACCAGATGTGTTGGTGACTTTGTCCGCAGAACCCGACCAATACTCGTACTTCAGTGGCTGGGTAGATAATCAATGCGTTGGTACGGAAGACTGCGTGATCAATATGGATCAGGATAGAACAGTTGTCGCGCGGTTTGAACCGATTCAACACTCACTTGATGTCGCAGTGACAGAAGGTGGTCGGGTGACGTCGAGTCCTTCGGGCATTGATTGTGGGACTGACTGCAGCGAAGTCTTCAATGCCGGGACAGTGATTGAGCTTCTGGCTGAACCCGAGCCTTTATTTGAACTCACTCAATGGCAAGGCGAGAATTGCGTAAATCAAAACGTTTGCTCCTTTACTCTGACTGGGACGCGAACGATCAGTGCAGAATTTGCGCTAATCTGTGCTTCCACATCTTCTGTCCCAGCCGCCTGTGATGGAAACTGTGTTGATTTGAGTAATGACATATTACACTGCGGCTCTTGCGGAAAAGAGTGCCCAGCGGGTGCGGTTTGCACTAATGGTGAGTGCCGCTGTCCTGGCGCAAACGCGGTTATATGTGACGGTCAGTGCGTAGACTTGGACCGTGACTTAAATCATTGTGGAGTCTGCGGAAAAACCTGTCCTGTCAGTTCTATTTGTAACTCAGGCGAGTGCCGTTGTGCAGCCAGTGGAGATGAATGTGCGTGGAACTGCCTAAACTCGGGATGCGATGACCCTATTGATGTTGTCGCGGGCCGCGCTCATTCGTGTGCTCGTACGCAAAATGGTTCTGTTTATTGTTGGGGTGATAATCGGTTTGGGCAATTAGGTCTTGGTAACACCCGTAACCAAAACGAACCAACCCGAGTTGAAGGTCTATCAAATGTTACGGCACTCGCGACGGGGGCTTATTTCACCTGTGCATCACGAACGGACGGATCCATTTATTGCTGGGGCGATAACACTTATCAGCAAATTGGCACGTCAACGAACGCGTTTGCTGTTTCACCGGTTCAGGTCGCTTCGTTCGTAGGGCTCAGTGATATGGCAGCCGGTGACGCCCATATGTGTGTTGTTCTTTCAAACGGCACGGTCGAATGCTGGGGATGGAACGCTTTTGGCCAACTCGGCGTTGCTGGTAACCAAAATAGTGGCTCGCCGAATTTAGTCACGAACCTTGGCCCGGCGAATCAAATCTCGGCGGGCCAAGCGCACACGTGCGCACGAATGAATCAAGGACTTGTGAACTGTTGGGGAGCTAACGACCGAGGGCAATTGGGAAATGGTTCAAATATTTCAAATTCTCAGCCAACCATCGTCATCGGAGCCGTTAATATCGATGAAGTAGCTTCTGGCTCAAATCATAACTGTGCTCGACAATCTAGCGGGCAGGTTATTTGTTGGGGTGACAATAGAGAGCAACAGCTCGGAGATGGTACGACCGTGACTCGGTATGTTCGCACACTCGCAAACCTTACGACCGAAGCAGTTTCGCTGTCTATGGGTCAAGACCATTCCTGCGCTGTGACTTCAAATCAAGAGGTGGTCTGTTGGGGGAACAACACGTACGGTCAGCTCGGGACTGCTCAGACAAATGCTCGCGTTCATGCTGTGTCTGTAAATGCGACAGACCTAGACCTAGGTCATAACCATACCTGTGTGGTCGATGATTCAAATAATGTCCAATGTTGGGGCGCAAACGAAGATGGTCAAATTGGCGAGGGCACCAATGAATTTGATATAATTCCCAATCAGTATCGATATGTCGAGAACCTTGAAAACATAACACAGGTGGTTCAAGGACAAACCCATGTTTGCGCTTTGCAGTCTAGTGGTCTGGTTTTCTGTTGGGGGCAAAATCTATATGGAGAGCTGGGTCGCGGGAATTATCTTGATAGTCTAACTCCCGTACAGGTCGTCGACATTACCGATGCCGTTGAGATCGCGGCTGGCCTTTACCACACTTGTGCACGTCGAAGTTCCGGCGAAGTGATGTGTTGGGGCTGGAATTTTTACGGTCAGGTTGGTGATGGCACAAATTTCGCGAAACCGAGGCCAACCAGTGTGCCCGGTATCTCCGATGCTCGTGAGCTTGCATTAGGAGCGGAGTTTTCGTGCGTTGTCAGGCAAAGCTCAGACATTTTGTGCTGGGGTCGCAATTCGGATGGTCAATTAGGTAACGGCAATAATACAAATCAACTCACGCCAGATTCTGTGACAAATCTTAGCTCGGTCACTTCGCTGAGCGCGGGAGGTTATCATGCATGTGCGGTTCTCAATAACGGAACGGTTCAGTGTTGGGGCCGAAATGATGCAGGTCAACTTGGCGATGGTTCAACGACTTCACGTAATATAGCCAACGGCGTCGTTGGTCTCGCGAGCGCCACGTCAATGACTGCAGGAACCCGTCATTCCTGCGCTGTTCTCAATAACGGAACGGTTCAGTGTTGGGGCGCGAATGGGTTTGGACAGCTTGGTGATCAAACACTCACTCAGAAACGAACACCCGTCGAAATATCGACCAGTAATACTATTCAGCAACTAAGCGCTGGTGACGTACATACCTGTGCTTTGGGAACGAATGGACAGGCTGAATGCTGGGGAAATAACTCAGATGGACAATTAGGAGACGGTACTTTGACCCAAAGGACGATGCCTACCCTTGTAGCTGGTTTGGTGGATTCCGTGAATCTTTCAGCAGGAGCTACCTCGAGTTGTTCTGTTCTTCTTTCGGGACAGATCCTTTGCTGGGGAAATAACGCTTATGGGCAACTTGGGGACGGAACAACAAATTCTCGGAATTCAGCGGTTTTCACTCAGATTATTGAGGGCCGCTCTTCGCCGACCTTCGCGCTCCCACCAGCGATATGTGCGGGTCAGCGTATAGACTTCACAAATGATCCTCAAAACTGCGGCGCTTGTGATCAACGTTGCGCTCAAAATGCAACTTGTGTCGCAAGTCAATGTCAATGCAGTGATGGCTCTAGGTGCGCTTGGAAATGCTTGAGTTCCGGTGGATGCGATGATCCCGTTCAGCTTTCTTCTGGCTTACGGTACACCTGCGCTCTGCGTGGGCAGGGAGAAATCTATTGCTGGGGCACGAACAATTTTGGACAACTAGGAAATGGGACCGTAACGAACGCTTTGACTCCGACTGCAGTGAATGGAATAAGCAGTGCAGAACAAGTTTCTGCAGGCACTTCTCACGCGTGTGCGCGACTTCAAACAGGTGTCGTTCAATGTTGGGGAATCAACACATCAGGACAGCTAGGGACCGGAAACTTTGCTTCACAGATTAGACCGCAGACCGTTTCAGGTATAAGCGGCGTAATTGATGTTGCGGCTGGCGGTAAGCATTCATGCGCGGTGATTCAAAGTGGAGACGTATATTGTTGGGGCGCAAACGACTGGGGACAGCTCGGCAATGGTACTTTGGTCGGCACGACTCTCCCGAGTCTGGTGACAGGATTAAGCGACGTGATTCAAATCTCGTTAGGCGACGAACATTCTTGTGCTCGTACACAAAGAGATGAAGTGTATTGCTGGGGGCAAAACGACCGAGGACAGCTCGGTAATGGCAGCTTTAATTTTCGGGCGTTTCCTGCCTACGTGCGCCAAGATGCAGCAGATATTCGCTTGGGAGACCGCCACAGTTGTCTTCTCTCCAACTTTGGCTCCATGGATTGCTGGGGAGCCAATAATTTTGGGGAACTTGGGATTTCATCGACGATAGACCAGCCGTCACCAATTACTGTCCTCGGACTAAGTGACCTCGCTCAAATTGATGCTGGTGGTTCTCAAACGTGCGC
This sequence comes from Myxococcota bacterium, assembly GCA_036337945.1. GTDB lineage: Bacteria > Myxococcota > Kuafuiibacteriia > Kuafuiibacteriales > Kuafuiibacteriaceae > JAYZDF01. Next base: position 5,799 of record JAYZDF010000034.1, on the reverse strand, counting down.
AACCAACAATGATGGTGAGGTCTATTGTTGGGGAGATAATCAACTGGGACAAGCCGGTAATGGTTCAGTCGGAGCAAGTGTTCTCGCTCCATCGAAGGTTAGCGCCGGAACCTTAGTTCGCACAACTGCAGTAGGGGGAGAGCATGTCTGCTCTCTAGCCGATTCCGGTCAGATTATTTGTTGGGGAGACAATGCGTTTGGTTCGCTTGGCAATGGAAGTGTTCGAAGTAGGACTTATCCGGGAGAGGTTTCAGCGCCGTAGAACTGTGTGTCCTAGGAATTCAAAATCTTCTTCGCTTCACTGTGCTTGGTTGGGTCAATATAGATACGCTTGATATTTACCGCGCCCGCATATCGCCGAAACACGGGAGAGTAGTCTTCGATAGGAATCGTTTGCTGACCGTCTACGATGTACATGCTTGGATCCAGGCTATCTGCGGGCTGCGGTCGGTTCGATATTCGGTAGTACTTCGAGAGTTGTCCCTTTGCACCGTGAATGATGGAGTCGATACCAGCCTCATCTAAATCCGCCTTTAAGTCCTCGAGATCAATATCATGGGAGACTTGTTCAACTTGACCATGGTCTTGAAAAATCTTCACTTCCGCCAGCATACGGTAAGCGCTTCTGTCGACAATTCTTCGAGCCCATTCGCTCTTACTTTCTCGAAGAGCGTTCCAAAGCCACACATCGTCACAGCGTAAATAGGATTCGATATCAGAGGGTACGATGAGCGAACCTTCCTCTTCTGCTTGAAATTTGCGCAACATTGCTTCGTAGCTAATTGGGATTTGGTGCAAATACACCGAAGTGAACATGTGGTATCGGCTCAGTAGAAAATCTTCGAAGCTAAAGCTAGCCCTTGCATCTAAGCCCAAGTGAATTCGGTCCCCGATTTCAACTGGAGTAAGATTTTCTAGTAACCATTCGAGGTCATAACGTCCGTATGGAACGCCAGCGTAATAGCTATCGCGCAGTAAGTAATCCATGCGGTCTGCATCGAGCTCGGAGCTAACGCACTGACGCAAAACGGGAAGCCAATCGAGACCCGATACAATAAACCGTTGACGGTCTTCGGGAGAGGCAGTGCGTCCTGCTACTAAAGAGGCAATATCATCCGGAGTAACACCAAAGTCAGGTGTAATTCGCTCTTGAATTCTTTGAGTGAGTTCTGAGCCGGTGAGGAATTTTAGCGTGTAATCTTCATGAGAAGCACGAGTACCATCTTCGCCTTCTTGCCAACGACCTAATTCTAACTGTTCGACTGGGGGCATAAATGCTTCCGTGGTGTGCGAAAGCGGAGCGTGCCCGAGATCATGAAATAGAGCCGCGAGCCGGACCGTTGTTCGCAATCGCTCTTTGTCATCGGCCTGCAGGTCGTAGAATCGGCTCATTTGATCGAACATACGCGTAGCGTTGTTCATAGTGCCAAGTCCGTGTGCATACCGAGTGTGGGTCGCGCCCGGAAACGCGAGATCCGCGAGCCCTAGTTGCTTTATCATTCTTAGTCGTTGATAGGCGGGGGCGTCTATCAGACTAATCTCCGCTCTGGTGAGGTGCAAAGTTCCGTGAATAGGGTCTCGGATGCGTATAGCTGGCGTATTAACTTTTGGAGTCATTATTTCTCTCAAACTCAGAATGTTACGGGAATCCCCGCGCTATTTGTGTACCTGCTGAGGAGAATTGGGGCAACAACTTGCGATCTCTTCTAGGGAAATAGTAGCTTACGAAGCTGTATTTCTGGTGTGTAAGAGCAGAAGTAGGAGCAGCTCATGGGGAAAGGCCCACAAAATCAAAGGAGTTCGCAAATAACTGACAAAGTTAGGCCGACTGCAGCGGGATCTTCGGTGCGGATTGCTCATATTACTGACGTACATATCTCCGCGTTTGGACGCAGGACTGCGGTGCTCAAGGACCGAGCTTCCGAGATTTTGTCGGACGTGCTTGAACAGATTAATCAGTCAAAGGCTGACCTTACCATCTTTGGTGGCGACAATATTGATAATCGGGAAGGCGGTCAGGCTGACTTAGATCTTTTCCTTGAGACGGTACGCTCGACTAAAAATTGGCGATGTATTCTTGGAAATCACGAAGCCAAAAAGAAGTCAGAGCAAAGCCCAGACACGCTCACCCAAGAAGATTTTCTCAAAGCAGTTGAAGGACACGGTATCCGTCCCGGACAGACGTCATTTTCTGAGGCTTTTGGAGATGTTCGAGTCATCGCGATTAACACAACCATTGTGGGTCATCATGGCGGCTTGGTCGATGGACCGACTCTTCAGTTTCTTGAAACCGAATTGGCGAATGCTTCCGAGAAACATATTGTCGTTTTTGGACATCATCTATTGGCCGAAACCTGGGCACCTGCCCAATTTGAAACCTGGGAGCGAGAATATCTTGTGCAAAACCGAGACACGGTATGTGCCTTGCTCGCTTCGAACCAGAAAGTCAGAGCCTATTTATGTGGACACCATCATGCGAGTCACATTGGCTTCATATCGGCTGGCCAAGCCGAAAATGGTTTTTACCATATACTAACGCCTTCGCTATCTGCATTTCCTCATGGCGCGAGAATTTTGAGTTTTACGGAGGATTCTCTCGTAGTCGAAACAATTGAACCTAAAATTGAAGGGTTGATGGAAGAAGGTTTGACGGCAGTTCTTGGAGGGCGCAAGATTCAACGCTTCAAGACGCTTAATCACCCACGCAGCTTTATAGAATATTTAGGTGGCCGCGAATCAGACCGTAATGTGAGGTTACCTCTGAAACCGCAATCACCGGCGCGGCCGGATGCACCCAATTCGTCAATAGTGTCGGGTTAAACTTGTTTCTTCACCGAGTTCCAAATGAAAAAGGGATGCTCGCGTTCATAACATCTTGTTGAATTCCGCCATCAAGCGTTCCCGTGAACTCCGGGAATCGCCATTTTGCAACCGAGCGAATCAGACATCGACCCATAATATCTCGTTTGACCCGTCCAGGGGAAACATCAACTTCTCCGACGCGGCCAGACTTGTTGATAGCAATATCCAAAATAAGTCGGTCGGACCATTCTGCATTTTCCTTAAGTTGTTTTTTGTAGCACTTACGAATGTCGATGTGTTTTGAGCTGACCACCGCGGATACATCCTCAGGGGCCAATATAGATGGTGGGGGAAGAAAGCCGCTGCGAGTCGTTGAAACAACGGTGTAGCCGCCGGCCTTTTTTCCAGGGAGAACGTTCGGGTCGTCATTTGCGGTCATGACGATATTCATGTGACCGGAATTCTTCTTGGTTACCAGTGACTTCCATCGCTTTTGAAAGTCCGTTTTTTCGGCCGCACCCACTCCCGCCATGCACAGACATGCTACGACACCGAAACCTTGAAACATTTTCTTCACGAAGTGCACTTGTGCCATGCAGATACCTTAGCGAAACCCAAGCGATAGGCCAAGCAAAGGAATAATATGAGCGCCGTCACAAGTGCTTTGACGCGGAGCGTCAAAGCACGGAGGTGTGAGAGCGGTCATTTACTTGCGAACCCACCTCGATACGTTAGACAGTATACAAAAGCATGAAAAGGTCTAAGCAATACAAGAATCTCCTTTCAAAAGCCTTATCCACCCTTACCATTGTTTCATTGGCTGCCGTGACTATGGCTCCGTCTGAAACTCATGCGCAGGTGAGCGGTGACCAGGCACTTCAAGCCGCGAGTCAAAGTTCCGTCGCGCTCCCTCCTGATAGTTTAGGCGGCGCGCTGATGTTTGGTCAGCTTGGTGAGGATATATTCGCCACCCTGAATCTTCGCCTCAACTTTGACCGCGATAATTGGGGACTCGGATTCAATGTTCCCGTACGATTTCGGCTTTACGACGCTGACCCTGAAAACCAAGGCGACATTGGCGGGCTGATCCGAAAAGAAGATTGGGACGAATTATCGGACTTTTTCAAGGTCATCCGTTATGCCTATATTGGTCAGCGAGACAAAAAAGGTCCCTACTACGTTCGAGTCGGTGAGCTCTCCTCCCTAACACTTGGCCATGGAACCATTGTTAACCGCTACACGAATGGTCTCGATATTGACACCTTCAGAATGGGTGCAAACGTCGCTGTCAATATAGGCGCGTTTGGCGGTGAAATCGCGGTTGGTGATGCTGCGCGCTTAGAAGACCCGATTATTGCGGCAGCTCGATTTACGGTTCGTCCTCTAGAACTGATTTTAGGTGATGGTGCTATTTGGGATCGATTAGTCATGGGATTCTCTTTGGTGAGTGACCCAAGAGCGCCGTATGAAGTCAAACCGGCAGAACTCGATGCCGACGGAGAAATCGTGACTCCAGCCGCAGCAAGCGCAGACCGTTCACTCTATGTGACAGGTGTTGATGTTGGCTTAGAGGTGCTTCGGAGTAAATATCTCAGCATTGAACCTTATATGGACTTCAATGTCTTAAACGTTGTTGAAAATGGATGGGGTTTTCATGCCGGCGTTTTGTGGAGAGCAAATCTTCCCGTAGTCGTCGATAACCTTATCGTCGACATGCGAACCGAATATCGACGCGTTGCGAACGACTATGTAGGACCGTACTTTGACACCGCTTATGAGATAGAACGCTTATCTTCGCTGTCTTCAGATTCTGCCACGCCTAAGCTCCGGTTACTTGCAGAAGATCCCGGTTCAGCAAGAAATGGCATCTTCTTTGACGTAACTGCTGGTTTGCCGAATTTTATTTTTGTTGGCGGTGAGTACATTGACTACGACGGTGGAGAAAACGATGGCATTTTACGTCTCACTATAAATGTGCCTGCGCTCGAGTTCATTCAGCTAAATGGTTTCTATTATCGCGTAAATGTCGAAGGTCTGTCTGATTTGGTCGTCCTTGATGAACGCTCCGCATTGATAGCTGAAGCAAAGATTCCTCTTTATGCTATCTTCACCTTGAATGCCCGTTTCTTGCGCGTTTGGGACCGCAATGCCGATGGTCAGCCGCAACCTGTGGATGATTGGAATATTGGTATTGGATTCAACCTCGAGTTATAGCTTTCGTTTACTCGAATCTCTGGAAGTCTGAATGTTCAAAGGCGTGGTGAAAGCATCCAAGGATGATCACACTCGTCGCGAGAATCTCGCGACGCAGCCTCTTGTAAAACATCGCGTCTTTAATAATCCGGACGTTCTTACTGAGGGCTGGTATCCAATCACCGCTTGCGACGAACTCAAAACGGGTCAGGCTAAATCATTTCTCATATTCAAGCAGCGAATTGTTCTTTTCCGTGGTGATGATGGTTCCGTCCGCGCCCTTGACGCTTTCTGCCCTCATATGGGCGCGGATCTTGGAAATGGGCGCGTAATCAACAATGAGATTCAGTGTTACTTTCACCAGTGGAAATTTTGCGGAAAAGGTCAACTCAAGGAAGTTCCTTGCCAATCTGAAGTTCCGAAAGGAGTGAAAGCAAATAGTTATCCGGTGGAAGAAAAATTTGGTTTCATCTGGGTTTATTCCGCAGCTGAGGCTCCTTATTCCGTTCCTAACCCGCCAGGATTTGTGTCCTCTGAAAAGCGTCTCACGGCTACTCACCTGAAGGAGGCGGTTTTATACGCTCATCATCATGTGATGATGGCTAATGGAATTGATCTTCAGCATTTTTCCGCGGTTCACAATTTAGATGTCGAATTTGATTTTGAAGTCGAAGACACGAATGATCATGTGTTTGAGTGGAATCTGGAGGGAGAGATTCCAAACAAAGGCCTAAAGAATCAGTTTCTTCGTTGGCTTCTTGGACCCAAGGTTGGCTATCAAGCTCGTTTTGCTGGTGGCTCTAT